>JADKHF010000001.1 GCA_016721865.1 Nitrosomonas sp.
GCGTGCATCATTAATTTTTGTAATGTCGATGCTTTGACCAGCATTGGCGCCAACTTGGAAACTCTGATTTTGGAAAGAACCATCGAGTAAATTTGTGCCGTTAAACTGGGTTTGGCCGGCAACGCGAGAAATTTCAGAAATTAATTGTGACGCTTCGGCTTGCAGTGCAGCACGATCACTGGCACTGTTAGTCGCATTGGAAGATTGCACAGCCAGTTCGCGAATACGCTGCAAATTATTGCCGATTTCACCCAGCGCACCTTCAGCAGTTTGTGACAGTGAGATACCGTCATTCGCGTTACGTACGGCTTGATTTAAACCACGAATTTGTGAAGTCATCCGTTCTGAGATCGCTAGACCCGCAGCATCATCTTTGGCGCTATTAATACGCAGACCAGATGACAAACGTGTCAAGGATGTGTTCAATGAATTTTGTGATGTGTTTAAATTACGTTGTGCATTTAATGAGGCTACATTAGAATTAATTACTTGTGCCATTTGGGCTCTCCTTTTTGATAACTATTTGTTTTTGGCATAATTGCCAGTTCCGTTGGTTTTCCCCGCAATCCAAGAGGGTTTGTAACCGCCGTTGTTTGCAGTTATCGGATACCAGTTTGAAAAGTTTAGGAATTTACTTTCATGATTTTTATCTGATCGGATAGTTAATATTGGCAATTCATGCTATAAATTATTTTTAGCTTAAAAATTATCTTGTAAAATTAAATAAATATTCAGACAGTTTAATCAGGAAGTTTATTCTAGAGGTTATATCGGCTTCAACTGGTGGGGGCTGAGATGGTCAATGAAGAGAAATTAAAAATATTAATGATCGAACACTCTGCAGAGGATGCAGACCGGGTACTCCAAATACTTGTGCAGGGTGGCTTCCAGACTGAATGTTTGTGCGTTAGCACGGTTGCTGCATTGCACGATGCCCTGTTGATCCGGGATTGGGATGTGGTTCTGTCTGACTATGATTTGCCGCAGCTTAATGCGCAGGAGGTTCTGAAAGCGATAAGAAATCAATACCTGAATACTCCCTTGATCATTGTATCCAGTCATGTCGGTGAGGAAGCGGCAGAGCATATCATGGCTTTAGGAGCCTATGATTTCATGATGAAGGCAAATCTTGCCAGACTGGTGCCAGCAATAAGGCGTAGCTTGCATGAAGTAGGAAACTATCAGCGTTTTATTACTGCACAGACTGCATTGCAAAAGAGTGAAGCGCTTTTTCAAGCGATTACATCTAATCTTCCCGGGGTGGTTTTTCAGTTTCTGTTATCAGTCAATAACAAAACCAGTTTTCCCTATGTCAGTGATGCCAGTGAGACATTGCTGGGGCTGCCGCCCCAGAAGCTGATGGATAAACCCGAGCTATTTCCAGAATTGATCTTGCCGGATGACCGAGAGTCTTATCGTCAATTGATGATTACGTCTGCGGAGCAACTTTCTACCTGGAACTGGGAAGGGTGTATCCAAGTAAAAGGTGATAGTGATATCAAGTGGATCAGTTTGCGTGCAACGCCCAGGAGAATGTCAGACGGTACTACGCTATGGGATGGCATCATGATCAATATTACTCGAAATAAACTGGCTGAACGAGAGATTGCGCGTTCTCGTGAACAGTTGGCAGAATTATCTTCTTATTTGCAAAAAGTTAAAGAGCAAGAGCGCGCTAGAATTGCGCGTGAAATTCATGATGATATTGGGGGAACACTAACTGCTATTAAATGCGAGCTGTTTCCCTGTATGGACACAACGGCAAGAAAACCTGAATTTTATCAGCAGAAGTCGAGATCGATAGAATCTCTGGTAGACCGTGTAATTGACAGTACACGTCGTATTTCTCTGGATTTGCGTCCGGGTATTCTAGATTGCGGTATCATTGCGGCGGTTCAATGGCAGGCAAAAGAATTTAGTGATCGTACAGGTATTGCTTGTAAAGTATCATGTGGAAACGATGAAATAGACTTAGACTCTGATTTGGCGATTGCGGTTTTTCGTGTTTTTCAGGAAACATTAACGAACATTTCCAAACATGCTAATGCTTCCAGTGTTCAGGTAAAACTTGTGGAGCTGGAAGGACTGATTCTTCTGGAAGTGATTGATAATGGATGTGGTATTACCGATATCGATATGGAAAAACAGGCTTCTTTTGGAATTCGAGGGATGCGCGAGCGTTGCCAGCAATTGAAGGGGAATTTTCATATTTCAGGAGATTCGGAAAGAGGTACCAAAGTGACTATTTTGATTCCAATGGACGACTTGGAATGTCAACCCGGGTATGTGGTTGGGCTAAAAGTGAGTTTGGAGAATCGCTGCAGTCTGTGCCTATGAAGGAAAATAAGGGTTCTCGGTGCTGAATAGCCGGAGGTACGCATGATAAGTGTGATGATTGCGGATGATCATGCAATTGTTCGTCAAGGTTTGAAACAGATACTCAGTGAAACGGATGACATTAAAGTGACTGGTGAAGCAGAGACTGGGTTTCAAGCAGTCAAAATTGCACCACAATGAACACGAATTTGCAATTCGTGCATTAAAGGCGGGAGCCTCTGGATATCTGAATAAACAAAGTGCACCAGCTCAACTTGTAGTGGCTATTCGTCAAGTGGCAATGGGAGATAAGTATGTGAGTCCGGTCGTTGCACAGGAACTTGCGAATATTGTTAACTCCGATTTAGATAAACCGCTCTATACCACTTTATCCGACCGGGAATATCAGACCCTGTGTTTTATTGCCGCAGGTAAAACATTGTCGGAAATATCAGCCGAGATGTTTTTAAGCCCGAAAACGGTCAGTGTTTATCGTGCGCGTTTACTGGAGAAACTCAGGTTGACAAATAATTCAGAACTAATTCGTTATGCTATAAGGAATAAATTAGTCGACTAATTTTACAATTGCTCTGTAAGTTAGCCTAAAAAATATTCTATAAGATTAAGAACCGTGCAGATTGGTCAATAATTTTAACTCCAGATCTGCTTGCAAACTGTCAATTTTTTTTAACCATTTTTTATGAAGCAACTTAAAGATTCGAATCCAACTAATATTTCCCGTGAAACATTGCGGCAACTTGCATCGCTCAGAATTCCTCCAACACCAGATAATTATTACAAACTGTATCATCGGATTTCCGGTAATTCCGGAGATGGTGTGGATTCTGCAGTTGCAACATTAACAAATCAGCTAAAACCTGTAGATAATCCAACACCAGAATCCGTTGTGGCCTGGGGAAATACAATTGAAGCACTGTTGAAACAACTGGAAAAAAAGCAAGGTGCCCTGACAATTGCAAAGAAACGGGAGGGCATCAATCGGGTTCTTGCCAAATTCTCGAAAGATTCAAACCAACTGCATGGCAAGCTAAAGGCGCTGGTAGATTCATGGGAGATGTTTGCTGGCGCAACTCAAGAATCAAATACAGATGGGCAAGTGCAAAATCCTTCATCGCAAGTACCACAAGTTGATTCGGATATACAAGACTATCAATCAAAGGATGTAATTAGAGAGCAGAGCCATATAGCCGGGCATACTGATCAGCTATTGGAATTGCTGGCACAAATACTTGAACATGTTGTTGCTAGACTGATTGATGATGTAATTTTAGCTGAAGAAGCCAGAACGCTAGCGCATCGAGTACGCAAAATTCAAGATAAACCGGGAATGGAACAATTCACTGCTGGTTTTCAACAGTTTTGTCGTAAATTTGATGCGTATGGTGAGCGCGGTCTGAGGTTGCAACAGGGTTTGCTTAAATTACTTAATATGCTCATGGATAGTACGGGTGAATTACTCGGCGAAGATCAATGGATTGGAGTTCGGATCAGTAAGTTGCGTGAAACAATTTCCAGACCCCTAGACCAGCGGGTAATAGCACAGGCTGAGCATTATCTGGAAGAGATAACGCAAAGGCAAGAAATAATCGGGCGTAGCCTAAGTGAAGCCAAGGTGACCCTGAAGCAGATGGTAACTTCCTTAATCACTAATATTGAAGAACTCACCGATACGACGGGTGAATATCATAATAAGCTTGAGCAATATTCGGAAAAGATCAGTAGTACTGATGATATAAAAGAGCTTAATCAGCTGCTCGTGCTGATTATGGAAGAAACCAGTCAGATGCAAAAAAGCACATCAAATTACCGTAATGAATTTTTGGCTGCTCGAGCAGAAGTTAGTTTGGCACAGAATAAAATCAATCAGCTAGAAACCGAGTTGCTTGAAATGGGTGAGAAAGTGCATGAAGATCACCTAACAGGGATACTAAACCGGCGTGGTTTGGATAATGCTTTTGAGCGCGAAACTTCGCGTTCAATGCGTCATCAGATTCCCGTATGTTATGCACTGCTGGATATTGATAATTTCAAAATGCTTAATGATACGCACGGCCATAAAGTGGGTGACGATGCACTGGTATACTTGGTTGAGTCAATCAAGGATACAACGCGCCCTGAAGATGTTGTGTCACGGTATGGCGGTGAAGAGTTTGTAATTCTTTTGCCAAACACAACACTTGAAGAAGCTGTGCATATTTTGTCCAGGATACGGCGTAATTTAACCAAGAAGTTTTTTTTGCATGAAAATAAACGTCTATTAATCACTTTTAGTGCCGGTATTGCTCAACTCCAGCCGGGAGAATCACAAGAAAGTATTTTCAAACGTGCCGATGAGGCTTTGTATCGTGCGAAAAGAGGTGGTAAGAATCAAATTCTTACTTCTGAGCAACCATCTGTTAATTAAAAGATATATCATAGTTATCGGTAAATAGTGCCGATTTCCCTTTTTATTCATTAAATCCATTCCTGGTTTGCTCTGTTAACGTTGTTTACATGGCAGTCTATACCGGAGTGGGTTCTCCTTCGCAATCCAACGAATTACCCCCAGAACTGGAATAGTCTGGCATCTTACGATGTCAATTGAGGAGTTTGGCGATGCACGAAGCTATTAAACAAAAACAGAAAAGAATGCTGAGATTGGTAAAATCGACAGATGCTATTAAAAGTGAGCAGAAAACCATGATTGATTCTGAGGACTATTATAAGCAAGTAAAACGTTACGCCGAACAGATCCGCAATACAAGCAACGCTGATGAGATCATTAGAATTCTTGATATTGTGTTGTCTGAGACCAGAGGCCTGAGATTCAGTGATGAAGTTTTTTCTGCGCAGGAACAAGTAAAACGCGCGGAACAAAAGATTGAATCATTGAAAAGTGAATTGGAACAACTCAGAGGGCTCGTACAAACTGACCAAATGACAGGCGCGTTCAATCGCCGTGGATTGGACGATGTTTTCAAACGCGAAGCGGCTCGCGCCGATCGGAATGCGCAGTCTTTAGGTGGTTGTGATCGATTTGGATAACTCAAACAGATCAATGACATTTTTGGCCATCAATATGGGGATAGTGTGCTGATAAATCTGGTCAATACAGCCAGAAACTTTACGTCCTCCGATATTGTGGCGCGTTTCGGCGGAAGGAATTTGTGATTTTGTGGCTGATGTTGAGATGGAAGACGCATTAACTATTATTCACAGGTTGCAGAATAATCTAGCAAAAAATTTCTCAATTCAGGTGGATAAACAATCAATGCCGGTAACGTTCAGTGCAGGTATAGCATTACGTTCATTTGGGGAACATCAGAATTCTGTCATAAGTCGTGCTGACAAAGCGCTTTATCAGGCGAAGCGTACCGGGAAGAATCGGACAATTCCTGCATTAATCTAGGGGGCGTTAACAATTAACGTAATTTCTGCAATAATTTACCAATAGATTGAATATGAAGGTGAATTAAGATGATCAGGAATGTGTTGATTGTGAGCAGTGGACAAAGAACCCTTGTTGTCGGGCACCAGATTGCGGGGTACGGGAGAAATAACCGCTTGTTCTGGAAGCCGTACTGTGGGTTTGCCGCACAGGCGCACCATGGCGCGTCTTGCCAGACTGGGAGCTGGCATACCAGTACGTTATAATATGGTCTAAAAGGGCGTTGGGAAGCGATATTCAAGACCTTATCAGAGGCCAGCGACTTGAATATTTAATGATGACGGTTCGATTGTTCGACTGCATCAGCATGGTGCCCCAAAAACAACAGGAAGAGGCGGTTGGAAAATCAAGAGGCGGTCTGAGTACCAAAATACATGCGGCAGTTGATGCTCTGGGCAATCCTGTTGACTGCGACTGACGAAGGACAAGCCTCGGGTCGGCCGGCAAACGCACTGATTGAGCAGATTCAAGCCGATTATATTTTGGCGGACAAAGGCTATGACGGTGCGAGCTTATTAATAACATTGAAGCGTCAGGTGCAGTAGCGGTAATTCTCCTCGACAAAACCGTATAGTTCAGCGGGAGTATGATCGAGAAATTTATAAAGAACGAAACCTGGTCGAACGCCTGTTTCAAGCTAAGCAATTTCGCCGAATTGCAACACGGTATGAACGATTAAACAAACTATCAAGCCATGCTATATTTGGCTAGCTCGATGATATGGCTGGCTTAATTGTTAACGCCCCCTAGCGTTTAATTGATTTTGTTGGATAGTTTGGAAATTATTGCACAGTAACTATTATTCTATAGTACTTCAAATAGTTGTGTTTAGAGCTATCACTGAGACCGATAATACAGTTGTTTCGGTAATCTCTACTAATGCACCCGCCGTATCACCTGTTGTACCGCCTATACGATGAAACATCATATTACGCAACAACAGGAATGTAATGATTGCAGTCAGCGCTAGCAATAAATAACGGGTATCGGTTAGCAGGAACATGAGCAAAAATACTGCAGCAATGATAAAAATACTCCATCGGCGTGGCTGATTTGCAGCCAATGATGAACCTAATCCATTGTCTCTGACGTACGGTGTGGTCAGAAACAACAGTGGCAATAACGTTCTGGCGAGAGTAATGGCTAATAATAGCGGAATCCATTCGCCAGCAATGACCAAGGTATAGAGCGCTACAATCTTGAGCTGTATGATTAATACGATTGCCACCACACCAGCCGGACCGCAATTTGGGTCTTTCATAATCGCCAGTGTTTTTATTCGATCGCTCATTCCGCCAATCAAGGCATCAGCACTATCCGCTAAACCGTCCAGATGTAATCCACCGGTCAGTAATATCCAAGAAGTAACCAGTAACGCTGCAGTTACCAGCGGCGGTGTGCTGTTCAATAGCCAGCCTAATCCAATGAGTATAAACCCGATGATCAAGCCGACGAGTGGATAGAAGAGTAAGGAATATCCAAGATCTTTCTCGCTGGGCTGCGCTGTCAGCCATACGGGTAATCGAGTCAGGAATTGTATGGCAATGAGAAATGGTTTGATCATGCGCAAGGTTCGGAAATAAGCGTTGCCTGAGCAGGTTCTGAGTGTTCTATGGAGATCTGCTTAATTTCTGCATGGCTAACTTCAAATTCCAGCAAACGCGCAAGGGGGTGTCGCTGAATATGACAGACAATGACTCGAATTACGCCACTATGCGTAATCAGTAAAACTCTTTTACCGGCAAATTGTTGCTGGATTTCATACCAGGCTGATAAAACGCGAACCTCGAAATCCAGCAAATGTTCGGCGTTAGGAGGTGGATAGCTGAGAGGGTTGTGCCAGAAACGGGATAAATCATCGGCACTGGCTTGCATCAGTTCTGCCGCTGATTGATCTTCCCAATCACCAAAATGTATTTCTTGAATGCGCGCATCCTGCATAACAGGAATGGAATTTCGTTGTCCCAATGCTTGCGCAAAATTTGCACAACGTTTTAAAGGGGAGGTGATGATTTGTTGCCACTGGAGCGGTTTTTTTTCTATGGTATTCCACAATTGTGTCCAGCCATGCTGTGTCAATGGATAATCTGTACTGCCGCAATAGCGATTGCTATTCTCAGTTTCACCATGTCGGAGAAGATCAATAAAGGTTGTCATGGTTTAATGGAGATTAATTTTTTTGCGAAACCTGTGCTTCCGCGAATGTGGCCATTTCATTATGCAACTTACAAGCCATGCGTAATAGGTTGGACGCGATTGCTGCGCCACTGCCTTCACCTAATCGCATATCCAGAGCAATTAAAGGTTCTGCATCGAGCGCTTTGAGAATCATATCGTGCCCGGATTCTGCAGATCTATGGGAATATAAAAACCAATTCTTACATCCCGGAAAAATATGCTCGGCGGTTAATGCAGCTACTGTACTGATAAAACCATCAATCAGAATCGGTAATCCTGATTGTGCACCATGAATATACGCACCAGTCAAAGCAGCGATCTCAAATCCACCGACACGGCGAAGCGCATCCAGGGGGGAATTGATCTGCGGTTTATGCAAAGACAAAGCTTGTGAAATGATGTTGATCTTGTGGGCGATACCATTACTATCAAGGCCAGTACCAGAGCCGGTAAGCAGAATGGGTTCCTCATTCAGCAAGAGACACGCCAGCGTAGTGGCGCTCGTGGTGTTGCCAATGCCCATTTCACCGCCAATAAACAGTTGCATGTTATTTTTTTGAGCGCGTTCAATGGACTCAAAACCTGCATTTATTGCCCGGCTTAATTGATCCCAGGTCATCGCGGATTCATGGAGAAAATTGGTTGTGCCTGGTCCCAGGTGTAAATGTTGCACATCCATCAATGACTGCGTATTTTGTACTGTTCCCAGATTAATGATCTCCAGCGAAGCATTTCAGGACGCGAGCAAGCACATTGATTGCGCCGCCGCCGTGCGAAAAGTTCCGGATCATCTCACTGGTGACCGATTGCGGAAATGCAGAGACCCCTTCCGCAGCAATACCATGATCCCCCGCGAAAATGGTGATTTGCACTTTTTCAACACAAGGTAGCGAAGTATTTTGCAATGCGGCGAGCCGAACGGCAACTTCCTCAAGGCGGCCAAGAGAGCCAGGTGGTTTGGTGAGTTGTGTCTGGCGTAGCTGTGCCAATTGACTCATTTCTAAGTTAGGGGCGGCCAATGGCGCATTCAGCCAGTTGAGTGCAGCTGGCCGGATCATACATGCGCTCCTTTCAACATCAATGGCAAACCCGCAACAGTTAACACAACTTGCTCGCAGTGGCGCGCAATTTCCTGGTGCAATTTACCGGCTTCATCACAATAGCGCCGGCTCAGTTCACCCATTGGCGTGACTCCCATGTTGGTTTCATTGCTGACCAAGATGAGTCTTCCCATTAAATGCGGCAAAGCTTTAAGGAATGCCATACGCTCGGTATCAAAAAGTGATGTGTCTGGGTGAGTCAATAGATTGGTCAACCAGAGCGTCAAACAATGCACCAATAAGCAGTGTTCATTATTTGCTTGCTGAATCAGAACGGAAGTCAATTGCAGAGGTTCTTCAATAACTTGCCAATGATCAGGGCGCCGCACTCGATGCGCAGCAATTCGCGTGCGCATTTCCTCGTCTTCCATGGTGGCCGTAGCAATATATGTAACCGGAAGCTGGCTTTCCGTGGCTAAACGTTCTGCCAACCGGCTTTTTCCTGAACGGACGCCGCCGAGAATTAACGTTCTTGTTGCTTTCATGCTGTGTTCACATGCAAGTTGAGTAAACGATGCAGATGTGCAGTATCCAGATATTGATCAACGCAATCCGCTAAACGATTAATTTGAGCATCACGTATTGCATGGTAATCAGGCGCACTGCTTTGATCATCCAATCCGGCCCAGGCTAATAATCCGCTACGAGCTGGATTAGATTCAAAAATGCCATGCAGATAGGTTCCCAGTATTAATCTATCGTCACTGATTGCACCATCGTCACCATGCATCAGATGAACGGCAGGCTGATAGTGCGTTAGATAAGTGGTAATTCCTGCATGGATCTCATAACCCGCTACAGCTGTATCATTAAATGAAAGCATTCCCTGCGTGTTACGCAGCAGTTTATCAGGTGCTAAAGTTGTTTCCATATCAAAGAAAGAAAATCCTTGTGTGCTGCCAGCGGCGCCTTCAAGGCCGTTGGGATCATGAATAAGCTTTCCCAGCATTTGGAAACCGCCACAGATGCCTATCAATTTGCCGCCATAGCGTAAATGTCGACGGATCGCCAGCTCCCAACCTTGCTCGCGTAACCAATCCAGATCAGCGCGTACACTTTTGGAGCCCGGTAAAATGATCAAATCGGCAGGTGGGATTGTTTCACCGGGGCCGATAAATTGCAGATGTACTTGCGGGTGCAGGCGCAGCGGGTCGAAATCGGTGTGGTTACTGATACGTGGAAGGGCCGGAATAATAATCCGTAAATATTCCTGTCCCGATGGTATTGCAAAATCAGAGGTGCGGGGCAAAGCATCTTCCGCTTCAAGATGTAAGCCCTGAAGATAAGGCAAGACACCCAATACCGGTTTGCCGGTGTATTGCTCCAGCCAATCCAGTCCGGATTTGAGCAGTGTCATATCGCCGCGGAAGCGGTTGATAATAAAACCCTGGATGCGTGTTTGTTCACATTCCTTAATAACGCCAGTGTGCCCGCCAGATGCGCAAAAACACCGCCACGATCAATATCGGCAATGAGAATAACTGGACAATCGACGGCCTCCGCGAAACCCATATTGGCAATATCGTTGGCGCGCAGATTAATTTCAGCCGGTGAGCCGGCACCTTCAACAATAATCTTGTCGTATTTTCCGATGAGTCGCGAATGCGATTCAAGCACCGCTTTGAGTGCTATGGATTTGTAATCATGAAATCCACAGGCATCCATGTTGGCAATTGCATGGCCGTGAATGATTACCTGCGCACATTTGTCGGTATTGGGTTTGAGTAATACTGGATTCATGTCGGTATGAGGTGCCAATCCGGCGGCCAATGCTTGAACTGCTTGTGCACGACCGATTTCTCCGCCATCGGCAGTAACCACACTGTTCAATGCCATATTTTGCGGTTTAAACGGCGCAACACTAACACCTGACGTGCCAGCCAGCGGCATAATGCGGTCACCAGCGTACTTTTCCCTGCATCCGAAGTGGTGCCCTGGATCATCAATGTTTGTGTGTTCATGATGTTACAGATCAATGCCTTTCTGTGCCTGGATGCCGGAACGGAAAGCATGTTTGATGTCCGTCATTTCGGTGACAGTGTCTGCTGCTTCACACAGCGCATCGGGTGCACCGCGTCCGGTAATGACGACATGCTGCATGGGCGGGCGGTTCTTCAGATCACTCAGCACCGTGGGTAAATCAAGCCAGCCGAATTTGAGTGGATAGGTCAGTTCGTCAAGTATGATCAAATCGAGCGATGGGGCGCGCAACATTTGCTGTACTATGGCCCAGCCGCGTTGCGCTGTTTCTGTATCGCGCTCCAGATTCTGCGTGTCCCAAGTGAATCCTTCACCCAGAACATGCCAGATAACATTTTCCTGTTTGCGGAAAAAGGCTTCTTCGCCCGTATCCGAACGTCCTTTGATAAATTGCGCTACTCCGACATGCATGCCATGGCCCAATGCCCGTGCAATCATGCCAAATGCTGAGCTGGATTTGCCTTTGCCATTGCCGGTGTGAACCAATAATAAACCTTGTTCACGGCTAGCTCGTGCGATAGCTGCATCGACCACCACTTTTTTTCGCTGCATTCGCGTGCGGTGGCGTTCAGAACGCTCGGAATCAACCATGCTGCTATCCCGTCGTGGTGTTGCGTGGACTGAATTGCTGAATAATCAAAGTGAATAGCGTATGTATCACCACAGCGATGCCCAAATAAAAAACGAATGTCTCGATATAAAGCGGGAAATATTTGATCAGTTGTTCGCCGAATTCGCTAAAGGACGTTTCTGCAATGCGGCCGGAGAAGAAGTAAAATCCGCCGCTGGAAAATAATTCGCACAAAACCAAACCCGTCATGACACTGAGAGAAAGCGGCATCACGGTATGCCATGAGAATTGGTGGCGTTTGGCATACCAACGGCCAGCCAGCCATAACGAGGCATAAGCAGGTAGCAGGAATACATAAGCCGGTGTGATGCAGAAATCACTGACGCCACCCCAAGTGTAAGCTGCAAAGTCCAGCCACCAGCTCAATACAAAGAAACCCAGCAATGGCCATGCTGAACGCAGATACACGCCAGCCAGGAAAAAAATTGCCCAGGAGGCATCCGCCAGGTTATGTATCGAGGCGAAGTGATGGCTGCGTGTCAGAATCATCAATGACACAAGCAACAATCCGATAGCCATTTGATTGCGGGTGGATAAAGTTAACATATTTAACTCCTTGTTAAGGTTGATAACGTACCATGGCAAAGAAATTTCGCCCTGGTTGATTGAAGAATGCAGCTGTTTGATAGTGCTCATTAAATAAATTTTCAATACGCCCCTGCAGGCGCCAATTTTTATTCAGGATATATTCAGCACGCAGATCAAATTTGACGTAACCGTTCAGCTTACGGGAGTTAGCCAGATCATCATAGCGTTCGCCTTCGACCAGAAGCATGGCGCCCAATTTATAATATTGACCAAACTGACGATCCGCATCCAGCCGAAATGATTGTTCGGCGCGCCGTGGCAGTATATTACCGCGATCTGGCCCGGATGAGCGATTTATAGGATCAAGTAGCGTCAGATTAGTATTGAATTGCCAGCCTTTAATCTGTGCACTTAGAACTCCCTCAAGGCCGCGGATACGTGCCTTATCAATATTAGCAGGTGCAAAGATGCTGGAATCATATGCAATCAGTTGATCTATGTGGGTTTCATAGGCGTTCAACGACCAATTCCCCCAATCAGTCTTGCCGCGTGTGCCCAACTCATAACTGCGTGAATCTTCCGGGCGCAAATTAGGGTTGCTAAAGCCCGGGAAATACAATTCATTGAATGTCGGCGCTTTAAAGGCGCTACCGAAGTTGGCGAGCAGGCGAATATTTTCCAGTAATTGGATAGCTCCAACCAATCCCGCCGGTTACCCGGCTGCCAAATTGTTGATTATCGTCGTGACGCAGAGATTGCTGGAATTCAAGTTTGCCCAAAGTTGCCTGGTGTTGCGCAAAAACGCCCCAGTTATTACGCGAATGCACGGTAAAAGCCTCGTTACTTTTGACATGGTCTTTCTGATAATCCATACCAATGGTCAATAAGTGATTGGGAGTCACGGTAAAGTCATTCAGTACGGAAATCGTATCGCGTATGGTATTAAACCGGCTTGCAAAGGTAGCACCCAGATAATTATCTGAATCATCCCGGCTGCGGCCACCAATCAGATTAATACGCCAGAAATCTAGCGGAGAATATCGCGCTGTACCACCCAAAACCTGCTGTGCCAATACGACTTTATTAGGAGAAATGAAATTGGGGGCAGGATCACTTGCGTCAAATTGAGTTTTGCCAGCCGAATGCAAAAAACTTCCATCGATTTCTAGTCCGTTCTGGAAACGATAACCTGCACGAATGGAACCCGCCACATTACGATAACCGTCTCGATCAGGATCAGGGTTACTTGAGAAACAACCCGCACTATCCCCCACTATTGGAAATACTTACCCCAGGCACACCACGCAACAAATCCTGAATCGATCGCGCCTGCTGACGTTCAATATCCTTGCGCGTAATCACTGTCACCGAAGCCAGTGAAGCATCGGCAGTCTGCGCCGTACGCGTTGCCGTGACAATAACGGGTTTCTCCTGATGATCCGCATTGGCTGCAAACACATTCGTAGTTGCGCCAAGCCATATCACAGCCATCGCCGGTAAACGGCGTTTTTGCATGATCTGATTCCTTCGCGCCCACCCGCGCGTTGATAAATTCAATAGATAAGGAATGCAGAAGGGAGATTTGGAATGGACAAACGAACCAGCCTGGAAAAAAGCTGGTCAAAATGCCACTGATTGCCCTCCGCAATTCCGTAGTAAAGTTCACTTCGGGCCGGTCTCCGGACTCATGAGCGGAATAAATCCCAGATCTGCGCCTTCCCGTGTTGCTACACAGTGGCATGATGCAGATTGTTAACTCAATTACCGTTGCGGGGGCAGTGCTGGCATTGCCTGAATTCAATCAGAGCGCACCAGCTTCCCGTTTAACCTTCAGGAAGGAAAACCTGAAGGCACCTGAAGCAAGTGTGGCGCAGACTACATAAATGGGAGTTGGGTGTCAAGTTTTTTTAGGATGCTGGCGACGATAGGGTGTTAGCGTCAATATGGTTGACGACGAGGTCGTTCCCTGTTACGTTCAGCAGAGTAGTGAGAAATGGCGTTTTTTCAATATGATGCCCCGGTTCATTTGTGTTTACCTTTAAAGGGCGCTCCTAGCTTGCGGTC
This sequence comes from Nitrosomonas sp., assembly GCA_016721865.1. Lineage (GTDB taxonomy): Bacteria > Pseudomonadota > Gammaproteobacteria > Burkholderiales > Nitrosomonadaceae > Nitrosomonas. Next base: position 14,246 of record JADKHF010000001.1, read on the forward strand.
ATCCGTGCACGCTTTTCCGACACATCAGCATCACCCCCGCAATCTGGTCAGACGCTGCCATGCACGCCTGGTTCGATCCCAATATTCCGTTCAGCCTGGCGCACTATTGGACGCGTACATCGTTTGGTGGCGCGGATATGCGTTATAACCTTTTTCCATCCGTTGTGGTGAACGACAACCGTGCCGATACTTCACTCGGTGGTGACCAACGCGACCGTCTCGTGATAGGCCGTACTTGATGAGGGTGACCCGTGCGTTCGATCCTGACTGGGATCTCTTCGATCAGTTCCTGATTTGTTTCGCCCAACAAACAGACATGTTCGGCGGAGGCGCATTTCGGCTCAAAACGCGTCCGGGCAGCGATCGCGCTTGGATCACTGGTGCGGTCGTCGATATCATGAGTCCATTCGACAGCATTTGTCAGGAGGTCGGCCACGGCTTCGGGTTCGACCGAGATGGGGGTTCTTGGCGAAGAATATGGTTGTCCTTATTCGGTCATGAAGCTCATCCGGTCAAGGTAGCTCGTTCGAACGACCAGTCGACAGCCGGTTGCCGACCGGTACCATGGTTCCCGGGGCGTCGCCGTTCGGCGTGGCAACCAACGATCCCCAGCGGATCGTGGGGCCATACATCCCGTCTGTTCACTTCTATGTAGCAGGATTTGGTCCTTTCAAGCATCCCGATTCAGTCATCGAGGTGCCACAATCTTTTGCAACAAGCCCTTCGGCCTTCCGTCTCGATGCGCTGGACAAGGGTGTGGCCGCCTGGCCGCAACGGAAACGCGTGCTTGCCGTGCTGCCGCCGCTCGTACAGAACGGTGACCGCTTTTTCCTCGAACTCCGTCGGCGTGGCACAGAATATGACCAGGGCATTCAACCCGAAACAGGCGGTCAATCACCAGCGGCCATTACGATCTACTCCCACAATGCGACGACCGGCCGAATCAAGTACGAGGGGCGAATCGCACTCTCCGGTGCTCCAGGAGATCGTGATTTTCATTCCTTCCGCGGCTTTTTCACAGTTCGGATGAACACGGTCGATGCGGACTTCGGCAGTGTAGACCTCTGGTTGGTGGCGGTGACTACTGGAAGCACTTTGGAGTGACTTCGACGTGCCGCATGTCGACGAACAACCGCTTACTGTGTCGCCATGGACTACTGCGCATGTTGCTCCGTGTTTTATCTGGCCTAAGGCCGATTACCAGTTCCGGTACCACCTCAATACAACAACAATCGTGATGATTGCGACTTCATACGGATTCGAGGAACCGGGCTATACTTGGTTCGTTAACGATCAGTCCCTCATTGATAGAGGGAACATCACACTCGATATCCAAGTTCGTGAGGCTGATGCAGGGCAACTGCTGCCGGCTCAAACAAAGCCTGTGAATTTCAGTTTCCGAGTCGCGAACAACCGTTTGGAATTGGTGACCTCAGCGCCTTTTGCCGGCATGAATATCTCTGTACGTGCATCCGCGAACGAGATATCGCATAGCGTGCTCCAAAACCTTTATCCGGAGCAAACAGTTTGGACATCAGTCGGGTTCGACAATCTCCGAATTGACTGGGATGCAAACTACGTAGCCGACTCCGCCAGGTGCTGGAAGAAGTTTCACGATATCAACGATAGATTCAGCGAGTCTACACACAGTGTCATCCCACAGCCCGGCCCGGATCCCCGCTTCGAGCGCGTGACGGTCTTCGAGGTCTTGCAGCAACTTGTACAAACCAATCCAGCCGCAGCAAGCATCGCCATTGATGAAGTCGCAAAACTCACCCGGTCGACCCGTCTCGAAGTCCTCAAGCGAATGTGAAAAAAATCGATCCTTTCATCAACCTGACGTCACAACTCGATTCATGCGAAGGAAGTGTCTTGATGGCCTACTTTACTGCAGATTTTTGTTTTGTGCCCTTGTGGTGTGCGCATTGCTTGTACTGAATTCGTGATTCTGTACCCTATCGTTTTGTTAACGGAAATCGAATTGTTCAAAATGAATTTGTTGCCCGGGCATGTCATGTTCCCGTAGCCACTTGGTAACCTTAGCCATGAATGGCGGTGGGCCGCACAGATACACTTGTTTCTTATTGAGATTATCAATGTTCTCCAACCACGTGAATAAAAGTGTTAAATCATTCGTCATCGATAAAGAATGAAAACATAGGAGCGCTTGGTTGGTTGCAAACCTCTGCAGTTCTTCTTCGTAAGGAACGCTCTCACTTTCACGATGAACATAAAACATCTCGGTGTGCTGCGTGAGTGATTGACTTCGCAGCAATGCTAGAAAAGGGGTTAGGCCAACACCAGCAGCGATCCATACTTCTGGCGCGATTGGACGATCAAGTAGAAAGTTACCATAAGGTCCTTGCAAGCGAACAGCAACACCCGGTTCAAGTGACTGTATATGCTGCGTACAATCTCCCAATGCCTTAATACTCAACGTCAGACTACCATCTTTTGCGATATGACTTACGGTATACGGATGAAAATCACCACAACCCTGAAAATGTGGCCCTTCAAAAAAAGCCGCACTTACAAACTGGCTGGGTGCAATCGATATGGGTCTTGCCAACGGCCGTAAATTTACCTCAGTGATGTCTTCCGCTGGATGATCGACTGCGCTGACCTCATAAGGACGAGCGCCAATACCTCGATCAGCACGCAATAATCGCCATCCAACGGATATTGCCGCAGAAAGCAAAGCCGCTGTTAGGCTGATGGAGAATCCGCTCACTGACCAAATATGTCCCAAACCTAATGCTATCGCTATGACCAATAACATATGAAAGCGCCGCCACATACCATAAGGCAGATGTAGAACAAAGGTTGCTGCCATGCCAAGCGTAAAAATGATTAATGCCAACCAGCCCAAGATATTAATCGATTGCGGATTAAGTGGGGATAAATATTCCCATGCAATATCGGGATCCAATGGCAAGTAATGACCGGCTAGCAATAAAGGATGCGCTAGTAACAATACAAAACCTAGCACACCCATTCCATGGTGCCATCGGTACATCTGTTGCAGGCCCCCAAACCAAGATGCCCAATATGGATCTCGAATCATTAACAGCAAACTCGCTGCAATCAATCCAGTTCCTAGCCAACCCGACAAGAGACTAAATCCGAGTACATTCAATGACAATGAAGAAATGACCGTTAATGCTGGTAGCAAGGCAATGAAGATAACCAAAATAACCGATACTGCAATTGATCTCATAACAAATATACTATTCTCGTTTCATCTGTTCGGAGATTTGTTTCTTGATAAGGTTCTAACAGAAAATCTGAGTTAAGTTCAACTGAATATCGGATCAAAGATAATGACAAATGCACCGAACATAGACAATCTGGCGATTAAGAATGTGGAGCGCATTAAAAACTGATGAATTTCGCATCCGGACGGGATACATCTTGATGCAGATCGTTCATTCCTCCAAATACAGCATTTTTCACCAGCATATCTTCTCTGATGGAACGCGCCTCAGCACAAGGTTTGCACACGAGAACCTTAGCATTCGGATTGGAAAATACTTCAGCAAATTTTGAAGGGGGACCGAAAGGAATCATTTTCTGATGGGTTCCTTCAATAGCAATAGTTACAGCATCATGAAAAAGCATGATCATTACCGTATCTCCCGCTTGTAGGGCAGAGGCGGCAAATATGAACGGTAGCGCAGCCCGCGTGATATCGGTTGGGCCCCAAGTCGTAGAAATAACGTAATGCATTTAAACTCCTCATGCCGGGGGTATACACCCCCAGCTATATTTTTTAAGTTTATTCCTTATTTTTACTCGCTAAGGAACCCAGAAACGCTTTTACATCATCAACAAATCCAGGGCCGATTTGCCGACCAAGTTGATGTTTTGCCATTAATCGAATCCTTCATCGAGTGTTTCCAACGGAGCCATCATGGAAATAAGGACCTGTTTTGGTGATATTTCTAAGACTCGGCACTTTAAACACTTTCTTGTCAGTTTCAATCCCGGTTATTTCAAATCGTCCCATATCCTTTGTTTCATAGGGTTCAACAACACCTATTTTTTTGTATGAATTCCCACCAATCACTACTCCATTGTGACAAGTAGCGCATCCCATATGAACAAATTTTGTCAGACCTCTTTTCTCACTATCGTTCAAAGCGTTCTCGTCGCCTTTGAGATAGTCATCAAATCGGGAAGGGGTTAACAGTGTGCGTTCAAAAGCACCGATTGCTTTACCAATATTTTTGTATTGGAATGGATCTTTCTCACCCTTGAAAGCTTCTGCAAAGAGTGCCTTATATTCCTCTATTTTTTTAATTTATCGACGACAGCAGCTTCATTGGGCATACCCATTTCGATGGGATTCAAAATGGGACCAAGTGCTTGCTCTTCCACATCTTTTGCCCGTCCATCCCAGAATTGTGCGATATGCAGCGCCGCATTCATCGTGGTTGGCGAATTTCTACCGCCGCGTTTTCCTTCGTGGCCTGGTGATGTGGGTTGACTGTCTACACCAAAATTATCCAGTCGATGACAAGAATTGCAGGAAATCTGATCATTGATAGAAAGCCGGGGATCCAGATATAGCTTTTTGCCAAGCTTGATCAAAGCTGCATTCTTTTTCTCATCAATAATTGATGCAGGTAATGGTTCAAAAAATTGTTTTAAGGTATTTTTATCTAGTGTGTGGTGGCCACCATGCATGCCGCCCATTCCGCCGTGATGATCGCCATCGTGCATTCCGCCATGATGGTCAGTCTTCTTTGTGTCCTCTTGATGATCATGACCACTTTGAGCATAACTATAAGAACTGAGTATAAGCGTTAGGAATAAGAATACTTTCATTTTTACTCCATTAATAATATTAATAGACAGAGCATTTACCATTCACCATTCTTTTATATCACCAAATAAAAAATCTAGCTCTAAAAAGGATTAAAGGGAAAAAGCTTGTTAAATTCCCATTGCATCAATTCCAGAATTACAGTTGGCAATTCCATTGTATTCCTAATTCGCATTTGTTTCTGGCAATATCCGGTAGATTCTTTTCACTTGATGCTGTTTGAAGTAGTGGCCATCCATGAGTTCGTTGTAACTACTTCTTGACCTTCCTAGATTACATTGATCGGTATTTTAAAATAGATAACCCCGTTATCTTCCGCTGGAGGCATTTGACCTGCGCGCACATTAACTTGTACGGAAGGTAGCATCAGTACCGGCATTTCCAATGTGACATCGCGTGCGGTGCGCATGGCAACAAATTCATCTTCACTTACACCGTTATGGACATGGATATTATGCGCGCGTTCCTGTGCTACCGTGCTTTGCCACTGAGCAGAGCGGTCGTTGGGCGGATAATCATGACACATGAACAGCCTCGTTTCAGGTGGAAGATCCAAAAGCTTACGAACAGAGCGATAAAGCTGGCGTGCATCGCCACCCGGAAAATCGGCGCGCGCAGTACCCACATCCGGCATAAACATTGTATCACCCACAAATATCGCATCTTCAAACTGATAAGCCATGTCCGCTGGTGTGTGTCCCGAAACTGAAATAGCTTTGCCACTTAGCTTTCCGACATGGAATATTTCACTATCTGACAGCAAGTGATCAAATTGCTTGCCATCTGTTGTGAATTGCGCCTCCATATTGAACAACTTTTTGAAAACCTTTTGTACTACAGGAATATGATCACCGATGGCTGTTTTGCCTCCCAGTTTATCTTTGAGATACTGAGCAGATGAGAGGTGATCGGCATGAGCGTGTGTTTCGAGAATCCAGCTTACAGTTAAATTCTGTTCATTGATGAATGCGATCAATTTGTCTGCGGAGGTGGTTTTAGTTCTACCTGCTTTTGGATCGTAATCAAGCACGGGGTCAATAATGGCGCAACTTCCTCCTGGTTCATCAAACACAACATAACTTACCGTCCAAGTAGCTGGATCAAAGAATGCCTGGATATTCGGATGCATGTTTATCTCCTTTTATAAATTAAATATATTATATTCATTGACTATAATATATCATAACATGTAATATATACTTTAAATATTATTCCAGTTTAGGAAAAACATCATGATCATTGATTGGACACATTTCACACCAGGATCTGCATTGGCTGGAGGTATGGTAATTGGTATTGCAACTGCAGTATTGTTATTGCTTGCCGGTCGGATCGCTGGTATTTCCGGCATTGTTGGTGGTCTGTTTAAGCTGCGCGGTGACGACATGGGATGGCGGATTGCTTTTGTTTCAGGGCTTATCATGGCGCCCTTGGTTTGGCAGTTATTTAGTGAATTGCCGCTCATCCAAATTGATACTGGTTACGGGCTATTAGCACTGGCTGGGCTGATCGTGGGCGTCGGTACACGTTATGGCTCCGGTTGCACCAGTGGCCATGGAGTGTGCTGATTATCGCGCATGTCACCACGCTCGATCGTTGCAACCCTGATATTCATTACGACCGGTGTTGCCACAGTTTATGTCATAAGACATCTATTGAGCTAATTACTATAGCGAGGAGAACATACCATGAGCATTATTGTAATTGCATTGATATCCGGCCTTATCTTTGGTATCGGCCTGATTTTATCGGAAATGGCAAATCCAGCAAAAGTCTTATCATTTCTCGATATGACCGGTTCATGGGATCCATCACTGGCATTTGTCATGCTTGGGGCGATCAGTATCGGCGTGATTGCTTTCAACTTAGCACGCCGCCGTGGCCAAACCTATTTGGGCACATCCATTAATTTACCTACTTCGCGCGTAATTGATAGACGTCTGGTTTTTGGAAGCCTGGCATTTGGCATAGGCTGGGGCATTGCAGGTATTTGCCCAGGCCCGGGGCTTGTTCTCGTTGGAACAGGTAGTCTTCACGGCATTGTTTTTGTAGTGGCAATGTTGATTGGAATGGGTATTTTTGAGTTGTTGGAACGTTACCGAGCAAATCATTCCACTTCTAATAAATAAGCCAAAACATAAAATTCATGTATTCTTTTTTACAGATCTCTTAACAAAAAAGTAAGTAAATCGGAATAAATGATGAGAATCTGCCTGTTGAACAAGAACAACAATTTACCGCTTTCCGTGAAGAATAGTTGGTAAATGGAGTAAAACCAGTCTTTACAGGGGAACGAGAAATGAGCATTGTTACAACAAAACTAAATGAGAAACTGTTTGTTACCAGTCAGATCAGCATTGATGATTTGTCAGAAATTGCAGTAGCAGGCTATAAATCCATTATCTGCAATCGCCCCGATCATGAAGAAGGTGAAACCCAGCCTATCAGTCTGGAACTGGAAAAAACGGCGCGCTCGCTTGGGATCACTTTTATTTATTTGCCCATTGAGATTGGTCCAGTCTCCGCCGAAAAGATTGAATCATTCAACAAACTACTGACTGAATTGCCCAAACCAATCCTTGCTTTCTGTAATACCGGTAATCGGGCCAAGGCATTGTATGAACTGATCAAGCAAAAACAAGCGTCCGAAGATGAAGATGAATCTGTCATAGCCGCTTGCAGTTGGACAGGTGAAGCACTTGAAACAATTCACATTCCACACGCATCCCAAGACAGGTCACTTTCAGTGACAGCTGCATGTAACTTGTGTAATGCATTTGATATTGTCGTGATAGGTGGTGGCGCGGCAGGAATCGGTGTGACTGCCAGTCTCCTGCATCGCAGACCTGCCCTTCGCATTGCCATGTTGAAAGGCCGTGAATGGCTCACTCATTCAACTGGTGTGAGCTGAGTAGCATGGAACCAAACCTAATCAGCATTCTACTGGGCTCATTCACAGGCATCGTGCTTGCGCTGACAGGAGCAGGTGGTGCCATCATTGCGGTGCCGCTGCTCATGTTCAGCTTGCATCTTACGGTTGCAGAAGCTGCTCCCATTGGTTTGCTTGCGGTCGGTTTGTCAGCAGCAATCGGAGCATTGTTGGCATTCAGGCAGAAAATAGTCAGGTACCGGGCAGCCAGTCTGATTGCAGCGACAGGTGCATTGACTGCCCCAATAGGCATATGGGCTGCACAGCAATTGCCAAATACACCGCTGACCTTGTTGTTTGCTTGTGTGTTAATTTATGTTGCTATTCGCATGTTTCACCAAAGCCTGCATGAAAATGACAAAGACGTGAGAATATTGGCTGATCCACCTTGTCGGATGGATGATATCGGTGAGCGTTTGGTTTGGAACATCCCTTGCTTTAGAGCATTAGCATTCTCAGGCACGATGGCAGGTTTTTTGTCAGGCTTACTAGGTGTAGGTGGTGGATTTGTAATCGTGCCGACACTTAGGAAAGTCACCAATTTGAACATGCAATCCATATTGGCTACATCACTTGCCGTTATTACCTTGATTTCTCTGTCTGGTGTAGTTTCAGCAATACTGATTGGTGCTATGAAATGGCCAATTGCTATTCCCTTTTGTGGTGGAGCTATCGCAGGCATGCTGCTTGGTAGATTATTCGCCGATCGTTTAGCGGGACAAAGATTGCAGCAAAGTTTTGCTATATTAGCAATCAGTGTAGCAATCGGTTTGATTGTTAAAGTGGTTTGGATTGCATTCCTTTAGCATCGCCGGGTGAGTACATATTATTGCTCGTGCGCTATTTCATCTAAAATTAGGTTTGTAAGTGGTTGATAGAAGTGGATTCGAACTGGATTCAGTGTCAGGTACAGAATGAAGAATCAAAAACCAATATCAGGTTTTCTAATTTAGTTTAAATGATGATGCAATATGTAATTCACTGCTTATCCAACCTACGATACTGAATCGCTTCCGCAATATGCTGATTATTGATTCTTTCAGTACCCGATAAATCCGCAATTGTTCGTGCAACTTTCAGAATGCGATGATACGCACTGCAGACAGATTCAATCGATTGATTGCTTGCTTGTTTCAGAAGATTCTCGCTAGCGGTATCGAGCGCGCAGAATTTATCGATTTGCTTAACGCTCATGCGGCTGTTGGTTTTTCCCTGCCGATTGAGTTGCCGCTGGTGTGATTCTGTTATACGCGTTCTGATTACCCTGCTTTTCTCACCGGTAGTTCGTTGATGCATGAGTTCTTCTTGCGGTACTGCCGGTACTTCGATTTGCATATCAATGCGATCCAGCAGTGGGCCGGAGATGCTACCACGGTATCGGGCGATTTGGTCGGGTGTGTAGTGACATTTTCCTGAGGGATGCCCCAAATAGCCACAGGGGCATGGGTTCATGGCGGCAATCAATTGAAACTGTGCCGGGAACTCAGCCTGGCGTGCTGCCCGGGAGATGGTGATTTTTCCGGATTCCAGTGGTTCGCGCAGTACCTCCAGAACTTTCCGGTCAAACTCTGCCAGTTCATCCAGAAATAACACGCCGTACATTGCCAGTGAAATTTCACCGGGGCGAGGGTGGCGTCCATCCCATTCCCACTATTTATATACGAATTCTTTGCAGGCGGTAGCTAGTAATTTACAACGTTTTTACACTGTTTCTTCTAACATTTGTTTTGTGTTTTGTAAAATTTGTTAGAGAAGGAGTAATAACATGAAACGCATCACAATCGTAGTGTGCGCATCGGATATGCCGGCAATACGTAAAGTGGTTTTTATCGCAGGTGCGAATAAATTGGTAATTGCCCAGGTGCCACATCAAACATGTATCGCTGAACTCGGCGACTGGTACTGTGGGACACGCATCGCCCAGCGTGAAGATCATATGCGATTGGAAGTTACGTCCGAAGACACTCGATATGACAGCGTATTTTCCGCTATTCTTTCCACCGCGCATGCAGCGAAGATCGAGAGTATCTCTTCGGGCGTGAACAGGACAGGCAGCAAGGATTCTTATTTACATCACTGCCCAATATGTGGAACAGAGCACCAGGTTAATCATATCCGCCACATCATGGCTCACGGAAGACCCATAACCTGCGGTGTCACTTGTGAGATACAGAGAAGAAAAAAATGGAAACAGCATGGAAGCATTATTAAGAAAATAACCTCAGTACAATATCGGCAAGTATGCCGAGCAATCCCACCAAAACGGCCAGTGGAATCCGCAAATTATCTTTCTCCGAGTTTCTCAAAGTAGTAATAAGCAGATGACACCTAAAGGTAGCAGGACATTGATCATTCAAGGCTTGGGCGGGTTGCGCTGCCATGCCTTGCCCAGTCCTGCCAAGCGGGTGCGCAAGCTTTTCTGGTCATCAGCCAGTATGTCCATCACGCTCGATAGCTGCTTCGACTTGAGAATGGCCAACAACATGAGTAGCGCCGTGATCAGCGCGGTGACTAAGAAATAAGTCAGGCGAGTGGAGAGGGGTGCGTCGGCCTCGGCAATGAGATTCATGCCGAGCAGGCCAGTAGCCACAGTGCCAATCATGCTGAACGTGGTCACCACGGTGAGGCGGACAATTGTGGTGGATTGCTGGCGCTGCGTGTTGCTGTCGAGATATTGGCTCATGTCCCGTAGATCTTCTTTCATCTCCTGGTACAGGGAATCGTTGCTCAGATGTTTGCTGCACAAGCGGTAGAGCGCCTGTACGTGCGGTCTTTCGGAAATCTCGTGATACCAGTAACGGTGGGTAAAGCGCAGGAAAGCCTCGAAACCGGCGTAAATCCTGCGCCGGAAATAATTTATAGACTGGGGTACACGAATATCCAAATCATGTACCGCATCCACCATCCGGTTGGAAAATACCAATAGCGAAGCACGATGGAAATGTGCGATCAGGAACAGTAATACGTACTGATGACGGAACTGGGCGAGGATGCCGCGCGCCTTGTCATGAAAATAATCAGCATGTGCATCCCCGACGACAAGGAAGGCGCGGCCGGTGCAGAGGAAGCGCGTGTTGGGGCCAGCCTCGGTATCGGTCCAAAAGCGGTCATAGCAGTAGCGTGACTCGAACTCGGCCACGTCTGGATCATACCTTGGCAACGCCTCATCGGGAGGGAGGGTGGCGACCAGGCCGAGGCGCAGCCAGTTTTCCCGACTTATGACGCGCGGATTGTCCACTGCGAGGAAGGCCATCAATGGCATTCGGTGGTATTCGATCTGACGGTAGCGCAGGATGCCAGTTTCCTTCGATGGATCCAGCACCAAGGGGCGCAGGAGAAAATCCCAGTGTTCTGAAATACCGGGTGAACGATGCTTGCGGGTGTAGGAGAGAAATTTTTCCTGGTTATCTGAATCTGACACGGCGAGCACCGCGCCGTCTGCAGACAGCCACTCGGCTCGGTGTACATTGTGCTTGCCATGCCCGTTTTCATCCCAGCCTGTAGGGTAGGCGCGGCCAAAGCGATACAGCAAGTCGCATACCCAAGCGAATTTGAGGAAAGCCACGTTGATGTCGTCGAAAAACCAGAGTTCGATATGCTCCACAGTCAGCGTGATGGGTGCTTCGCCCTCGCGCAGAATCAGTCGTAAGGCGGAAACCCCGCATCTTCGGAATATCTTGATTGCCGAACTTCCGGGCGGATCAGACGCATTATCGGACATATGACTGGAGGTTTCGCCATAGATAAAGCGCTGGACATAAGGCAAAAAGGTAACGAATTCCTTGTAGTGCCGTTCATCAAAATCAAGCTCATCCACCTGAAACCTGTCCTTCAGCCTGCGCCATGGATTGTCTTTTCCGCCCTGTGCCAGTAATTCCCAGTGGGGTTGTGCGTTTCCCACACCCGCTAGCGGTATCATTTGCACTGGCCAGAAAAGCACTTCGCGGAAATGGCGGACAGTATGATCTGAAGTATTAGTGGTCATTATGGATCTAATTTACAAAAGTTGTACTTATCTAACTCGAATATTGTCAGTGGAAACTTCAAACCGCTATAGAATCAGTGAGGCTTCGCAGCGAATTTGCACGGGAAGTCAAACCACTATTATTCAGGTTTTTCAATGTTTTCTTTAATTCATATTCACGCTAAATTAAAATGATTCTGAGGCCATTGTCTTATACCAGCCGGTAACCTACCCCAAGTTCAGTAAGCAGAAATTCAGGCTGAGCTGGATTACGCCTCTAGTTTTTGTCGCAAGTGTCCCATGTAAATACGTAAATAATGTGAGCGCTCTGAATAATTAGGTCCCCACACTGCCAGCATAAGTTGATTATGCGTAATTACCCGCCCGCGCGCATTGATGAAAGTCAGTAATAATCGGTATTCAATCGGTGTGAGGTGAATCTCTGTGTCAGCACGCGTTACTGTATGTGCTGCAAGATCAACGATTACATCACCAAAGTGTGCTTTTGGATCACCTTGATTTTCATTGGATTGACGCCGACGTAAGTGAGCCCGAACACGCGCAACCAGCTCCGGCATACCGAATGGTTTTGTCAAATAATCATCAGCTCCTATGTTAAGCGCTGCGACTTTTTCTTCTTCGCGATCACGGGCGGACAACACGACAATAGGTATTTCCGACCAACCACGAATTTGCCGAATGACTTCTTTTCCTTCGAGATCAGGTAAACCAAGATCAATAATGACAAGATCAGGTTGTCTAGTGGAGGCTTCAATTAAACCCCGCGTACCGCTATCCGCTTCGATGACATCAAAATTTTCTGCTTCCAGCGCTATACGTACGAACCGACGAATCTGATTTTCATCCTCGATAATTAGAATGCGAGGCGCTTTCATAGCAATTCTTCTGGTATGGGAGCAATACCGAGTGGCAGCGTCACAGTAAAGCGGGCGCCACCATCGACTCGATTTTCTGCGGAAATTTTTCCACCATGGGCTTCTACGATTGTTTTACACAGAGCCAGGCCAAGACCAACGCCTGGTTTGTTCGATTCGATTTCTCCACGTGAAAACTTATCAAATATCTTGGCTTCTTGGCCGAGAGGTAAACCAGGCCCATTATCTTCAATCACAATAGTCATCTCATTATTTCCGGCAGTGGCAGAAACCGAGATCGTACTGCCAGTAGGTGTAAATTTGGCAGCATTATCGAGCAAATTGACAATGACTCGTTGTATCAAAATTGGATCGCACTCACATAAAGGTAAGTTGGGAGGAATCGAAATAATCAGTTTCTTTGTGGACATTACACGATGCAGTTGCATGCATGCGCTACCAACAATTTCCTCTATCGACTGCCAGTCCTTTTTCAGCTTCACACCACCGGCCTGCAATCGAGCCATATCGAGTAGATTTGTGACCAACTCAGTCATTTGTTGCGCCTCATTCCGGATAGCAAGAGCAAGTTCTTTCTGGGTATTTTCTGGGAGATTGCTGTCGGTAAGTGTGCTGGCCAATCCTACCAAAGTGGTCAAAGGAGTCCGCAAATCATGTGAGATCGCTGAAAGTAATGAATTTCGCAACCGTTCCCCCTCTATCGAGACTAACGCATCCTGTGCAACCTCGACATAGTGAACACGCTCCAAAGCCAGTGCAATTTGTGCCGCGAAGGTATCGAGTAGGCGTTTTTCCTCCGGCTCATTAAGAAAAAGCAAATCCTTGGCTTCCAGAACGAGTACTCCTCGAGTGCGCATCGGGGCTTGAAGGGGAAGGTAATGTGAAGCGGCTGCAGACAATGTATGTGTGCCAAGACCAGCAGGCAATTGATGATCATAAACCCATTGCGCAACAGCGATATCAATTGTTGGTTGAGAGGATGATGTGCCAGCTACTTTGGTTTTCTCTTGACTACTGGGCAGGAGCAACGCTACCGGGGAATTAAATGTTCCACTTACATTCCGGTTTGCAATCTCAACTACTTGCTCAACGGTTAATGCGCCAGACAACTCTTTGGAAAGGGCTGCCAGTGCTTGGGCGCGCCGTTCGCGTAAATTGGCAATAGTCGCTTCAAACCGTAGTTTTGCTGCAAGCTGTCCGATGGTTAAGGCGACAAGTAGCATCAGGCGAAAGTGAATAGATATTGCACATCGGAAACAGAGAATGAGAATCGTGGCGGTACAAAGAAAAAATCAAACAACATAACTGACAGTGCTGCGGCCCATGCGCCGGGACCTCGACCGAATCTGATCGAAATGCCCACAACGGTTAACAACAATATCATGACGACATTCGATAAATCGAAAATACGTAACAATGCTGCAGCTAATAGGGTCGTTATTCCCGCACGCGATTGTGGCCCAAGCATAGTTCCACCAATTGATCCTACCAGGTTTGATTTCCCGGTTCTTAATTCGAGTAGGTTTCTCATTGCCGACAACTACATAGATGTCAATATCGGGTGCAAATCGAGCTAGTGCATCGATAAAACGTGGACGCCAATGCTGAAACCAGGGTAAATCCACCGGGCGGCCAACGACTAGCTTGCTGGCGTTCCGGCTTTGTGCATAAGCAATCAATGTTGCAATCAAATCACTGCCAGCGAGCGTTGCCGTTTCTGCACCGAGTTCTTCAGCTAATGTAAGATGATCAAGAATACGTTGCCGGTCAATCTTAGATAGACGCTGAAGTGCTGGTGTTTCAACATATACTGCGTGCCAGTCAGCTTTCAGCTCTTTCGCCAGGCGAGCGGCACTGCGCACCAGCTTATTCCCCAGAGGGCCCGGACCAATACAGGCAATGATGCGTTCCCGCGTCTGCCAAACATTGGCAATTGCATGATCTGCACGATAAGCACGCATTTGTGAGTCAACACGATCGGCCGTGCGCCTCAAAGCAAGTTCGCGCAAAGCAATCAGATTACCCTTGCGAAAGAAATTTTTGGCAGCATGTTCGACTTGCTCGGGTACATAGACTTTGCCTTCCCTAAGCCGCTCCAACAGCTCGTCAGGTGGCAGATCTACCAAGGTCACATCATCTGCGCTGTCAAAAAAGCGATCCGGGACCGTTTCCCAGATGCGGATGCCGGTAATGCTGCCAACAACATCATTCAAACTCTCAAGATGCTGGACGTTCAGCGTAGTATAAACATCAATTCCACTCGCCAAGAGCTCGTCAACATCCTGCCAGCGTTTCGTGTGCCTCGAGCCTTCGATATTTGTGTGCGCAAGCTCATCGATTATAATTAACTGCGGTGCCCGTTGCAATGCAGTGTCGATATCGAACTCAAGCAGTGATTTTCCTCGATATTTAATTTCATGTAGTGGCAATATGGGAAGCTTTTCCAGAAGCTTCATGGTGTCGCTGCGTCCATGGGTTTCAACCACACCGATAACGACGTCAATCCCCTCAGCTAACCGTTGTTGAGCGGCATTAAGCATGGTGTATGTTTTGCCCACTCCAGCACAAGCACCGATGAAGATTTTTAGCTTGCCACGCTGCGCAGCAATTTCCTCTTTCTTGATTTCCGCTAACAGATGATCTGGATCAGGACGCTCATCAGTCATTATTTTTCCAATGCATCAAGGGCCAAGTTTAGGCGTAAAACATTGACACGCGAATCACCCAATAAACCCCACTGCGGCGTTTCAATCGATTGATCAACCAGTGATTTGACTATAGCCGTATCGGTGTTGCGCGCCGCAGCAACGCGTTCGACTTGGTAATACGCTGCGGCGGTGAGATATGGGTCTAATCCACTCGCCGATGCAGTAACGAGATCGGCTGGGATTTTTTCTCATTACCTGGATGGCTCGTATGCAGGTTTTGATACGCTCATTGACTGCCCCATCAATACGGGGATTGGTTGGCCCCAGATTAGAGCCGCCTGAATTCGCCGCGTTATAGGCATTGGAGCAGTTGCGGGATGACGGCCCAAAAGTAGGTTGGCCCAGAAAAGTTCTGTCCAATCAGAGAAGAGCCGATGACTTCTTCA
This sequence comes from Nitrosomonas sp., assembly GCA_016721865.1. GTDB lineage: Bacteria > Pseudomonadota > Gammaproteobacteria > Burkholderiales > Nitrosomonadaceae > Nitrosomonas. The sequence goes on from JADKHF010000001.1 coordinate 29,954, forward strand.
CCACGCTTCATCAAACTCCCAGTCGCTTGTTCCGGAAAAGCGATTTGCGCAATGCTGGTGACTGCAAGTGGGTAAAGTAAGCCGGTAACGAGCGATATCAAAATAAATAATGTGATGGCCGGACGGATGAGATTTTTCATCATAGCTCCTGAATTGCGATTAAACGAGGTCTAAAAGACCTAATAGGACATCAATCAGTTTGATGCCGATAAATGGAACGAGCAAACCGCCTAGACCGTAAATCAGCAAATTTTTACGTAATAGCGAAGCAGCACCCAATGCTTGGTATTTCACACCTTTAAGCGCCAGTGGAATCAGAAACACAATAATGATTGCGTTGAAGATCACAGCCGAGAGAATTGCCGATGAGGGCGTGTTTAGATGCATGATATCGAGCATCTTTAACTGTGGGTAAGTGGTGGCAAATGCTGCGGGAATAATTGCGAAGTACTTGGCGACATCATTAGCGACTGAGAAAGTTGTCAGCGCACCGCGTGTCATCAACATTTGTTTACCGGTTTCAACAATTTCGATCAACTTGGTTGGGTTGGAATCAAGATCAACCATATTGCCTCTCTTTGCTGCTTGGTACCAGAGTTCGCGGCAACTGCACATCAGTGCGCAAGCGCAGGCGCGTCGTTAGTGCCATCGCCGGTCATGGCAACCAATCGTCCCTGTGCCTGATACTCCCGAATCAATTTAAGCTTATCCTCCGGCTTAGCCTCGGCGAGAAAATCATCAACACCCGCTTCGGCAGCAATCGCAGCGGCAGTTAAGCGATTGTCACCGGTGATCATCACTGTTTTGATGCCCATTTTTCGCAATTCGCTAAAGCGCTCTCGGATACCGCCCTTAACGATATCCTTGAGTTCAATGACACCGAGCACGCGAGCGCCATCGGCCACGACTAAAGGTGTGCTGCCACGACGTGATACCTGGTCAACCAGAACTCAACGCTTTCAGGAAATGTACTCCCAGATTCTCGATATAGATACGAATCGTATCTGCTGCGCCTTTTCTGATCTTGCGATCACCAAAGTCTACACCGGACATGCGCGTTTGCGCAGTAAAGGGAACGAAAACTGCATTATGCAATTCGCGACCACGCAACCCAAAATCTTGTTTTGCAAGCACCACGATGGATCAGCCCTCGGTGTTTCATCGGCTGAGTGAGGCGAGTTGTGCGGCATCAGCTAGTTCTTTAAATCTGAACATTGGGTGCTGGCAAGAAGGCAGATGCTTGCCGATTACCCAGTGTGATTGTTCCCGTCTTGTCGAGCAGTAATACATCCACATCGCCAGCGGCTTCAACTGCACGCCCAGAGGTAGCAATCACGTTCACTTGCATCATCCTGCTCATTCCAGCTACACCAATCGCTGACAGCAAGCCGCCGATTGTCGTCGGAATAAGGCAAACCAGGAGTGCTACCAAAACGGTAATGGATACCGGTGAGCCCGATCCTGCTGACTCAACACTATAGATTGAAAACGGTAATAGCGTTGCGCATACGAATAGAAATATCAGTGTGAGCGTAACGAGCAAAATAGTTAGCGCTATCTCATTGGGTGTTTTCTTACGTTTGGCGTTTTCTACCATTGCAATCATTGATCCAGGAATGCTTCTCCTGGATTTGCTGTCACGCGAATTACCAGCCAATCCGACAGGTGATGCGCGTACCGCCAGTAACTGCGGAAAAATCGCCACCCGATTCGCGGATAACAGGGGCAGATTCGCCAGTGATGGCGGATTCATCGACAGAAGCGACACCTTCGATGACTTCTCCATCAGCCGGAATGAAATCGCCCGCTTCAATGAGCACGATATCGCCTTTTCGCAGCGATATGGAGTCAATAGCCGTAATTTTGCATCGCGCGAGGTTCAGCCAATTTCTTGCGATAATATTCTTCCGCGCACCGCGCAAGGCTGTTGCCTGAGCTTTGCCTCGGCCTTCAGCGAGTGCTTCCGCAAAATTGGCGAATAAAACGGTAAACCATAGCCATGCAGCTATCGTAAAAATGAATTCTGCTGGTGCTTCGCCATGTCCAACGAGGCATCAATACCCAATATTGTCGTGAGAACACTACCAACCCAGACGACAAGCATAACCGGATTACGCCATTGCGCTTGGGGTAAGTTTCTTGAACGCATTGAGGAGTGCCGGTTTAACCAATACCGGGTCGAATAACGGAAGGGTTCGTATTTTTTCATGAATACTCCTGCCTGTTAGTGTGAGAATAGCTGCAAGTGTTCGATGATAGGGCCAAGCGCTAACGCTGGGACATAGTTGAGTGCCCCAAATATGAGTACTGTACTAATGAGTAAGATGACGAACAGCGGCCCATGGGTCGGTAGCGTTCCAGCGGTTACAGCGAGTTTTGGTTGTGCTGCCAATTTGCCGGCAATGGCTAGTACGGGAATAATGACGCCGAATCGCCCAAACCACATTGCGATAGCAAGCAGAATATTGTAAAAAGGTGTATTAGATGAGAGTCCCGCGAAGGCAGATCCATTGTTGTTTCCAGCCGAAGTGAATGCATACAGCACTTCGGAGAGTCCATGTGCGCCCGGGTTGGCCATACTTGCCTTACCGACTTCAGTAACAACGGCGATTGCGGTACCACCGAGCACCAGCAATGGTACAACCAGAATCGCAATTGACACCATCTTCATCTCGAATACTCCGATCTTCTTACCTAAATATTCCGGTGTACGTCCGATCATCATCCTGATAAAAAAACGGCGAGGCGGTGAAAAGGAGCATCCCATAACCCCGCACCAACACCACCAAATACAACTACCCAGCATCATCAATCATCGGAATTAAACCGCCCAATGGCAGAAAACTATCATGCATCGCATTAACCGCTCCGCAGGAGGCGGCTGTCGTGACCGTCGCAAATAATGCAGAAGAAATGATGCCAAATCGGATTTCCTTACCTTCGAGATTACCCATTGAATCATTAACACCTAATTGCGTTATGAGCGGATTCGAGTGAGTTTCGGACCACAGTGCTACGGTTGCCATCGTAATGAATAGCACGGTCATCGCGCAAGAATCGTCAACCTTGCCGCTGGTCTCTAACCATTTGACCAAAAGCAAAGCAGAGTGCAGTTCGAATTAGAAAGATACTGATCATCTCCAAGAAATTAGTGAGAGGCGTCGGATTTTCAAAAGGATGCGCAGAATTTGCGTTGAAGAAGCCCCACCATTGGTTCCGATCCAGTTTAATCGCCTCCTGCAGGAGGCAACCGGCCCCATCGCAATTGACGCTTATCGATTTTTATCGTCTCCGTGATCATGTTTCCTTGATCATCTTTGCAACGGCTGACCATCAAGATCCTTCTTGGGGGCGGCATATTCAAACGGTTCTGCCAGCTTGGCATCTTGATAAGCACTGAAATTCTGAATGACTCCCTGGCTCACCAGTATTAATGCGAATACAAAAGACAGTGGCAATAGCACATAGAATATTGAACGTGATAAATCGAGCCAGGCATTACCGATACCAGTAGCATTCTTTCGCGTAAAACCACGGATCAAGGCAATAACAACTGCGATACCAGTTGCACCTGATGTGAAGTTCTGTACCGTCAAAGCGAGCATCTGCGTCAGATAACTCATCGTCGATTCGCCACCATAACCTTGCCAGTTGGTATTTGTGACAAAGGATATTGCTGTATTCAAGGCTGAATCTGAAGAAACATCTCCAAGTGATTGAGGATTCAGAGGCAATTCACTCTGAAAACGTTGTAAGCCATACACAACAACCACGCCTATAACATTGAATAGCACAATAGCTGTTGCATAACGTTGCCATGGCATATCTTCTTCCGGATTAGTGCCAATCAAACGACAGAATCCATGCTCAAATTTATCCAGCCAAATGAAGCGGCGTGTTAGCTGCCCATCAAATATGCTGGCGAGATAACGGCCTAAAGGCCAGGCGACTACAAAGAGAACAGTAAGAAATAAACCGATTTGTATCCAAGGTGATGTGTTCATGCAACCTCCTCGGCGTTGAATAATGCGTAGAGCAGGTATATGAACAATAAGATAGCAAGAATACCGGTTAGCCAATAAATCCAATTCATCTTTTATTCCTCATGAAAGTAGTTGGCAATCAACCCTATGACCAATATTACAGACAAAATGACAAAACAGAGATAATAGATAAGATCCATGTGCTTACTCCAAAAGTTATCTACTTGTGCAGTATGAATAATTTTGTGTAAAATGGAGTTGAATTGAATGGCTGGGGCGTAAAAATTGTGTAAAAATTTGGTGGTTGCTGGCTTCTTAATTACTGTAAGTTTAATTCCCCGCATTTATGGGTGAAAGATGTTATTAAACAATCTGATAGGGTGAGATAAATTAATGTTTTTCAGCTTGGTGTGGGATTATTTATTTCTTATCCAACCTGCGATACTGAATCGCTTCCGCAATATGCTGATTATTGATTCTTTCAGTACCCGATAAATCCGCAATGGTTCGTGCAACTTTCAGAATGCGATGATACGCACGTGCAGACAGATTCAATCGATTGATTGCTTGTTTCAGAAGATTTTCGCTAGTGGTATCGAGCGCGCAGAATTTATCGATTTCCTTAACGCTCAGGTGGCTGTTGGTTTTTCCTGCCGATCGAGGTTGCCGCTGGTGTGATTCTGTTATACGCGTTCTGATTACGCTGCTTTTCTCACCGGTAGTTCGTTGATGCATGAGTTCTTCTTGCGGTACTGCCGGTACTTCAATTTGCATATCAATGCGATCCAGCAGTGGGCCGGAGATTCTGCCACGGTATCGGGCGATTTGGTCGGGTGTGCAGTGACATTTTCCTGAGGGATGCCCCAAATAGCCACAGGGGCATGGGTTCATGGCGGCAATCAATTGAAACTGTGCCGGGAACTCAGCCTGGCGTGCTGCCCGGGAGATGGTGATTTTTCCGGATTCCAGTGGTTCGCGCAGTACCTCCAGAACTTTCCGGTCAAACTCTGCCAATTCATCCAGAAATAATACGCCGTGCATTGCCAGTGAAATTTCACCGGGGCGAGGGTGGCTGCCACCGCCAACTAATGCAACACCAGAAGCGGTGTGGTGCGGAGAGCGGAAAGGCCGGAGTTTCCAGTTCTCAATATTGAAGCTACCGTAACTGAGCGATTGTATCGCCGCGGATTCCAGTGCTTCCGCTTCGGTCATGGGTGGCAAAATACCGGGAAAGCGTGCGGCCAGCATGGATTTTCCAGTGCCGGGCGGACCGATCATCAGAAGGCTATGACCTCCGGAAGCGGCAATTTCCAGTGCGCGTTTTGCATGGGTTTGGCCTTTGACTTCGTCAAAATCAGGATAAGCTGAATTATCCGTTGCAGTATCATTTTCGATTGGATTTTTGTAGATTTGTAAGGGTTCGTGTCCGCTCAGATGTGCGCAGATTTGTAACAGTGATTTGGCTGCATAAATGGTGGCTTTTTTTACGAGGGCAGCTTCTGCAGCATTTTGTTGGGGTAATACAAAACTCCGGCCTGATTGGGATGCATTGTAAGTCATCGCCAGTGCGCCATGGATCGGGCGCAACTCCCCGGTTAAAGCCAGCTCTCCAGCCCATTCATATTGATCCAGTTTATCTTTGGGAATTTGTCCGGTGGCTGCCAGAATGCCCAGTGCGATGGGTAAATCAAAACGTCCGCTTTCTTTGGGTAGATCGGCGGGTGCCAGATTAATGGTGATACGCTGTGCGGGAATTTTAAATTGCGCGTTTTGCAATGCAGCCCTGACGCGATCTTTGCTCTCTTTCACTTCAGTATCAGGGAGTCCGACAATGGTGAAGCTGGGCAAGCCGTTGGCGATGTGCGTTTCCACCGTTACCAACGGCGCTTGTATCCCTGAAAGTGCGCGGCTATACAGGACAGCAAGTGACATTTGAGAATTAGTAATCCTGGGTGTGCTGGAACGAACAGGAATTAACTTAAAGATAACAAAAGATAAGTTAAATAAACTTACTTTTCATGCATATCTTCATTATCCAGTTTTTCTTTTGCTGAATGAGATGATGCATGACTATCAATCGATAGATGGGTAGATTTTTTCAACAATGCTTCCAATTCTGAAACTTTACCTTCGAGGATCATTAATTTCTCGCGGGTACGTTGTAAAACTTCCTGTTGTACATCAAACTCATCACGTGTGACTAAATCAAGCCGTGTAAAAGCACTCGCTAACAGCATCCGCACATTTTTTTCGATGTCTTTGGCCGGACTGTTGTGCAGTACTTCGCTGACTTTGGCATTGATTTCGTCGATTACATTTTTATTAAGCATTGTTGTTCTCCTTGTTGACTGATTCAGCACCTGATCAGCTGATGATAGTGACGTGATAAAATCTCATTAGTGCATCTCTAAAAATCCAGATTTCGTCACAACACTTTGTTGCTCGGAAAAAATGTTTCCTTACATATCAGATATATGCCGCGTCACCATTTTTTTCTCGTGCCTCGTGTTGTTTAAAACCTTGAATTCTTAGAGGCGCCCGTAATGCGATATCGCTTTACAAGATCTGATTATCCACTGTTATTGAGAAGGGTTCCAGTATTAAGAAGCAGGGTTGTTTTGTCATGCTACATGCTTCGATCAATAATGCATTGGAGAATTTACTTTCTGATTAACGGTTAATTGTCCGGATATATGAATGGAACGCATACAACAACTTGAAAATTGGGTGAAGGAACAATTCCCGGCAAAGCCGTTTACCATGCAACCAGCGTCTGCTGATGCCAGTTTCCGGCGATATTTCCGTGTTTCCTTCAAGGATCAGACGTTCATTGTTATGGATGCGCCACCTCAACATGAGGATTGCAGGCCATTTTTACAAGTGGCGGAGATTCTGGCTGCGACCGGGGTGCATGTGCCAAAAGTATTAGCGCAAAATCCGGATCAGGGTTTTTTATTGCTTTCTGATTTGGGCAGTACGACTTTCTTGCAGGCGCTCAATAATCAAATGGATAGCGCCAATCAGCTTTATGGTGATGCCATTGATGCGCTCATTAAGCTGCAGTTGTCGCAACAGGTGGAAGGGTTGCCCAATTACGATGAGGCATTATTACGGAGGGAACTCAACCTGTTTCCGGATTGGTATATCGCGAAACATTTACAGAAAGATTTGTCGGAAAAACAGCAAGCAGTTCTACAGTCGATTTTCACGCGAATTATACAAAACAATCTTGCGCAGCCGAGAGTATTGGTGCATCGCGATTATCATTCCCGCAATCTGATGGTGACATCTCCCAATCCTGGCATTATCGATTTCCAGGATGCCGTGGTTGGCCCGATTACTTATGATTTGGTGTCGTTATTCAAGGATGCTTATATTCGGTGGGACGAGGAGCGGATTCTGGATTGGATGATTCGCTATTGGGAAAAATCCCGCAAGGCAGGGCTACCTGTAACTGCTGATTTTGCAGAATTTTACCGGGATTTTGAATGGATGGGCGTACAGCGGCATCTTAAGATCCTGGGGATATTTGCCCGCCTGAATTACCGCGATGGTAAGACGACTTATCTGAGTGATATGCCACTGGTGATGGAATATTTACGCAAAACTTGTAAACGCTATCGGGAACTTCATCTGCTGCTTAACTTGCTGGATGAGTTGAATCCCGCTGACTCAGGCCAGAAAATTGGCTACACCTTCTAATATTATTCCCTATAAAGCCATGATTCTCGCGGCGGGGCGCGGGAGCGCATGCGTCCGCTCACGGATGCTTTGCCAAAGCCTTTATTAAGAGCGGTGGACATGCGTTAATCGAATATCAATTGAGAAATCTGGCGCGTGCGGGTTTTATCGATATTGTGATCAACCATGCGTATCTCGGTGAAATGATCGAAAATGCTTTGGGAAATGGTGAGCGATATGGTGTTAACATTCATTATTCCCCCGAGAAAGTGGTTCTGGAAACGGCTGGCGGGATTGCCAATGCCTTGCCACTCTTGACGGATCAATCCAGCAACTTGCCCTTTGTGGTCGTCAATGCGGATATTTATTGTGAATTGGATTATGCATCGCTACTACCGGCAATGCGTGCGATGCAATCGAGAATTAATCAGCGGCTTGCACACCTTGTTTTGGTCGACAATCCGTCGCATCATAGCGGAGGTGATTTTGCGTTGCAGGGAGATCAGGTGATGCTGACAGGAGTCAATAGACTGACTTTTAGCGGTATTGGCATTTATCAACCACGGCTTTTTAACGAATTAAAACCGGGCTTGGCGGGGAAACTGGCGCCACTGTTGCGGCAGGCAATGCAGGCAGGAAAAGTAAGCGGTGAATATTTTTCCGGGCGATGGGTTGACGTGGGAACACCGGAGCGTCTTGAGTTACTCGATAAGCAACTCAATTCCCAATCAGAATTATCAACGACAGGATCAGTTTAAAAACTCGAAGTATGCAGTTATGACACACACTCAACCTTTTATCGTGCGGCGGCAGCTTCTGGCATCCAGGATGCCAGCTGGAGTCGCTGTTATCCCAACAGCTCCGGAGCGGCTACGCAATCGTGATGCACATTATCCTTACCGGTTTGACAGTTATTTCTATTATTTAACGGGTTTTCGCGAGCCAGAATCAGTGCTGGTGATCATGGCCGCGACAGAAAAATCTCCTGCAAAGCATATTTTGTTTTGCCGCGAAAAGGACATGGAACGGGAGATATGGGATGGTTTTCGCTATGGTCCGGAAGCTGCCAAAGAGACTTTTGGTTTTGATGAAGCGTATTCGATTGCCAAACTGGACGAATTGCTTCCCAAACTATTGGCGGATCAGCCTGCAGTTTATACCGCATTGGGTCAGGATCATGCCTGGGATCAACGCATTGTTGGCTGGTTAAACCGGGTGCGGGAACAATCGCGCACGGGCGTGGCAGCGCCGGGTGAGATTCATGATTGCCGCGTATTGCTGGATGAAATGCGTCTGATTAAAGGTGCCGACGAATTGCAAATTATGCAGCGCGCGGCAGATATCTCGACACAGGCACATCAGCGTGCGATGCTGACAACCCGCCCCGGAATGCGTGAGTATGAAATTGAAGCGGAATTGCTCTACACCTTCCACCGGCACGGTGCACAAGCACCAGCCTACACATCCATTGTTGCAGGCGGTGCCAACGCCTGTGTGTTACATTATGTGGAGAACAATGCCGAGCTGAAATCGGGAGATTTATTACTGATTGATGCCGGTTGTGAGCTGGACGGCTATGCCTCGGACATTACGCGGACATTCCCGGTCAATGGAAAATTTACCGCTGTGCAGAGGGATGTATATCAACTAGTTCTAACAGCACAAGCGGCAGCTATTTCTCAAGTAAAACCAGGAAATAGCTGGAATGAATCGCATATGGCTGCATTGCATGTGCTGGCGCAGGGCTTTATTGATCTGGGGCTATGTCAGGGCAGTGTGGATGCTGTGCTGGAGTCGGGAGATTACAAACGTTTTTATATGCACCGGACCGGGCACTGGCTGGGAATGGATGTGCATGATGCCGGTGAGTACAAGCAAAAAGGCGATTGGCGTTTGCTGCAACCCGGTATGGTGCTGACTGTTGAGCCAGGATGTTATATCCGCCCGGCGGATAATGTTCCGCAACATTTCTGGAATATCGGGATACGAATCGAAGACGATGTGATTGTCACCCAAACGGGCTATGAACTTTTGACTTTCGCAGCACCCAAAACCATAGCCGAAATAGAGGAGTTGATGCAATGAACGATGAAGAAAGGAAAATTATTATCAGCAAGGTTTCTGAATACCGTCAGAACGAATCGGGAGAATATCAGCGGGTGCCGGTTTCTCCCGTAAACCGCTGGATTACCATTGCAATACTTATCCCGGTTATAGCGCTCATGGCTGTTTTAGGCGTTTTCTTTTTTGCCGCTTTCCTTGCTTTACTCGCAGTGGCTGTTGTGGTTGTTGGAATACGCTTCTGGTGGCTGCGCAGAAAATTTGAAAACGCAATGCAACAACCTGATGATATAAACCGGCGGGAAGAAGCGGATCAGACGATTATCATCGAAGATGCGCAGATTATTGAAGAAACGGAAGTTCATCGGACTGAGCAAAAAAAACACTAGGAAGCTCTCCAGGAATAGATCAATCTGCTGCGGGAGAGCTGTTTCCTGGGCCGCGTGGTTAGGGATTCGGCCATTAGGAAGCTCTGAATAACCCTCATGTGTCATTCCCAACAAAGTGAGGAATCTTTGGTAATCAATACGATAGATTTCTCGCTGCGCTCGAAATGACAGTTATTCAGAGTTTCCTTAAACAAAGTGCGATTTTTCATGGCGACGAAGGCCGGAATACGCAGATTCCAACCAATGTTCTTAATGGCCGGATCAATATTCAGTTTTTCTGGAAAATCAAATCCCATACGCCATGCCCGAGCTTGATCCCTCTTTGTTCAAACTTGGTCAACGGCCGGTATTCCGGTCGAGGTGCATAATCTGCCGCGGTGTTGGCGAGTTGCTGTTGCTGACTTAAAACCTGCAGAATTTGTACGGCATAGTCTTCCCAATCGGTAGCGACATGGATATACCCGCCCGTTTTTAAATGTGCGCACAAACGAGAAACCAGCACCGGTTGGATCAATCGGCGTTTGTGGTGTCTGGCTTTGGGCCAGGGATCAGGAAAAAAGATGTGAATGCCCTGCAGGCATTCTGCGGGCAGCATGTGTTCCAGTACTTGGACGGCATCATGTTGGATGATGCGCAAATTCGTTAATTCGAGATGTTCGATTTGATTGAGCAGACTGCCGACTCCGGGCGTATGTACTTCAATTCCCAGATAATCATTTTCAGGATGCTCTTGTGCAATAGTCGCGGTGCTTTCTCCCATGCCAAACCCGATTTCCAGGATTTTAGGTGCAGGGCGGCCGAAAACCTGATCCAGATCCAGCCGGTTCTCGCCAAATGGGATGCCGTATCGGGGCAGCAATAATTCACAGGCACGGCGTTGTGCATTGGAGAGGCGGCCTTGACGAAGAACGAAGCTGCGGATGGCTTGTTGCATTGGCAGATAAAATTGGCGGCAGTGAATGAGGGTGATCAGGCCGATTTAGCTGCTGCTGATTGCTTTGCAGGGGTATCTGAGCGAGCGATTACGCCATCCGTTGGCGAGCTGGGGCTGGCACTGTAGAGTTTCTTCGCCATGCGTCCGGCCAGATACGCTTCGCGTCCGGCTTCTACGGCTTTACGCATCGCGGATGCCATCAATACCGGATCTCTCGCTGCAGCAATCGCCGTGTTCATCAGTACGCCATCGCAACCCAGTTCCATCGCAATGGTCGCATCGGATGCCGTACCGACACCCGCATCGACCAATACGGGGATTTTGGCATTGTCGATGATGATCTGCAGATTCCACGGATTCAAAATACCCATCCCCGAGCCAATCAACGAAGCCAGCGGCATGACGGCGACACAACCCATTTCTTCCAGTTGTTTGGCAATAATCGGGTCATCCGAAGTGTAAACCATCACCTGAAAATCCTCCTTAATCAGGATTTCCGCCGCTTTAAGCGTTTCCACCATGTTCGGGTACAGTGTTTTGGGATCGCCCAGTACTTCCAGTTTGACTAAGCTGTGCCCATCCAGTAATTCACGCGCCAGGCGCAGTGTGCGCACCGCATCTTCAACGGTATAACAGCCCGCCGTGTTGGGTAACAAGGTATATTGCACTGGCGGCAAAACATCCAGCAGATTGGGTTCATTAGAATTCTGCCCGATATTCGTCCGCCGGATCGCGACAGTAATGATTTCAGCACCGCTGGCTTCAACGGCTGCGCGGGTTTCGCTGAAATCCTTGTATTTGCCTGTGCCGACCAGTAAGCGGGACGTGTATGTTTTGCCAGCAATGACTAAGTTATCCATGAAATTCTTCTTTTATCAGAGGTATATTTGTTTAATAGCGCGGGATTTAACCGCCGCCCACTGCGACAACAACTTCCAGTTGATCCCCATGAACCAGAATTTGTTCCGAGAATTGGCTGCGCGGAATAATCTCGCCATTGCGTTCGATGGCGATGCGTTTGCCGTGCAATGCAAGATGATCGATAAGCTGCGTCACGTTAATCGGCGACTCAAATTGCTGCGGTTGTCCATTAATGGTGAGTTGTATCATGGATGTTAAAGCTGGGATTGATATTTCAGGTTAGCCAGATGAACAATAAAAATCAGGGTGAATTTTATCATGTGGGGATTGGGTAATTTGAGAAATTTATGAATATTACTTTGAGTCGGTTCAGTTCTACTTAGCAGACGGCTGAAAAACAATCTGCGTTGACGGTATTGGTTTGTGATTCGGTATCTGATCCCAAAGGCACATCTAACCCGGATATTGCATGAATTGCAATATCCGGGCTAAGTAGGATATATGGATTATCTGGTCAAATTTCAATCAACATAAACTGATTTATTTGATCATTTTTAAAGCAGCGCCAACAGGAATTTATAAATCAGACTATTTTTCAACCATACTGATAGCATACGCACTATTCTATTCCACTATCTTTCGCTACTATCAGTGGCAGATTTATTATCATGCTAGAGATATCCAATTGATATCTTAGGTTTCTACTAAATTTGGCATTATTTTGTTCTGGAGCTCTTCCCAACAACCTATTTGCAAGTTTCATAATAGTCTTGTTCTGAAAAAACTCAGTAGATAGACACCCATTAATATAAAGATCCAATCTTTCTCCAGATGCAGGATCAACAACATGCGACTTTAATAATCCCTCTTGTTGAAAACCTAAATGCAGAGTATTGCGTTGACTTTTTGGGTTATCCCCATATACATAGCTGATTAATTTATGGATTCCAATCTTTGAGAATGCGAATTCCATGATAAGCAATGTGGCTTCAAGGCTGATGCCGAATGGTTGTTCTTCAGGGAAACCGACCAGAATCTCAGCTCTCGAGTTATTTAAATTTAGATCGACCAATTCGGCCAATCCTATTGGATTCCGGTCTTTCTCCACTATCCAGGCGATTCGTTTGGTCTCCAACGGTGAGTGGTTGGTTGATTGTAAATCACGTTCAATTGCCTCATTGGAGCTATCCTGGAAAAGATGATAATGATGCTGGAATTTGGTATTGCGCCGACAAGAAATTAGAAAGTCACGATGCCTCGGCACCATCCTAACTAGCGCGACCCTTTTTCCATAACATGACTCTCGCCAGAAAGTTGCCAAGCTGAATGAGATCGCCTGCAAATGCTCCTTGAGGGGAGATAAATTTGGTGGAGTCAATCGGTAAGCATCAGCAAAAGCACTGAGAGACAGTTCTTTCTCGCCACAAAACCATGCAGCACGACCTAAAGCAATGGTTGAGGATAGATTTCCGGGTACTAAATTGCTAGCCTGTGTAGCGACGCGTAATGCAATAGCTGGACGGTTTGCTCGAAGATAAGCTTCTGATAGTGTGTTCAAATACTGAATGTTGGCTGGCACAAGACGATGCGCTGTTTCAAGATAAGGTATTGCGTCAGCAAGTTTTCTCTGGGAAGTAGGCCCAAAAGCTAAAAGAAATCCCTTTGCGAAGTAGCCTTGCGCATCAAGTTTATCTGGGTGAATTGAATCCAAGATTTTCTTAATTGCTTGCCAATCCTTTGCAAGGATAAGAGCGGTGAGTTCAACTTGTTCCTGTGCTGCCATGGCAAATGAATATTATTGATCCGGCCATTAAATAGTTTTAAGCGGCATATTTTACATACGGATCTTGGAAGTAAGAAGCAACGCGCTCTGGATTATTCTGCAGCATCAACATATGATCATCGACAGCGGCATGTAATTTCTCGCTTGGTACGCACCGGAACTTTCGAACCGATAGCCTGCTTCAAATCTGAGTTCAATCTTTCTTCTGGATTTAATTCCGGACTGTAGCTGGGTAAATAAAAGCATTCGATCTTTTCCTTATTTTCTTCCAGCCAAGCCTTCACTGGTTTGCTGTGGTGCACTCTCAAATTATCCAGGATCAAGAACACTTTCTTCCCTGCATCCTTGATCAGTAGTTCGAGAAATTCAATGAGTCTATCTGAATTGAAATTTCCATCAATAATCTGCCAGCGTGCACAGCCTTTGTTGGTTACAGTGGCAATCATTGACAGCCGTTGCCGCGTGCCAGGAGCGTAGGTCACGGGTGTTTTTCCCTTGGGTGCAAAGCCACGTCCTCGCACATCCGTATTGACTAATCCTGTCTCATCACCCCAGTGAATCTCCCCGCCTTCAGTTCTAGCGCGCTTGGCAATATCCGGATATTGCTCATTGAGCCATTGCTTTACCGCCTCCGGGCGTTGTTCATAAGCACGTCGGATCGGCTTCTGCGGGGTAAATCCCCAACGCTTGAGGTAGTGTCCCACCGTGCGTATCGGCATGGATATGCCACATTCCTGCTCGATTAACTGTCTTATCGCTCCACGATTCCACAACGCAAAAATCCATCTTCAGTTGCTCAGGACGTTTATCACAAATAGCCGTTGCAATCTCAACTCCTGCTCTTCGCTTAAGCTGCGTTTGTCACCCGTACGTCGTCCGCGTCTACCAGGCTTTTAGCCCAGCTGCACCACCTTCTTCATAAAGTCGAATAATCTTCTTCATAGCCGTGCCGCTCAGCTCCGTAACTTGCGCTATTTGCCCAGGTTTGCCGCCTCGCTTGTGAAGACGAATCACTTGCCGACGACGTTCATGCAGCGCTTCATCTTTTAAGGTTCTTGCATCTATTTTTTCCATCCTTCTATGACATGCAAAATCACCAAAAATTCAAACTATTTATTGGCCGGATCTATAGAATTGGTTGAGATTCAATTAGAGAAATAGAGGAAGGTTGATTTTTTAAAAACGCAGCTCTGCGCTTTTAAAAGCTGGGGCTATCGCGGTTAAATAAAGGCTATGTCATCGTTAGTTAGTGGTGGTAATGTAACCCAGTGAATTGAAGAAAAATATCAATTATTGGTTAGTGACTTGTTTATAAATGATAACTTGTGTTTATTTACAGTGACCAACAATTAACGATGACATAGCCTAAATAAAACAGCAATGAAATATCCAATTGGAAGCTCATCAGCCTACCTTTCCATGTTCGGGTACATACTGCAATCCATTGCCGATCAGATTCGCATACTGATCTGTATTCAGGCTACTTTCGGCAGCCAAAGCACTCAAACCCGCTTGAGTATAAGTATTATCTGCAATCAATTGCGTAAAATAATTAAGAGTACTGTCATCTGGAACATGACCGACAACGTTGGTATACAGTATATTTACAAGACTGGAGTCACTTATACCCTCGGGGACATATTCTTTAAGCATAGTTTGAGCAAGACTTTCAATCTTTAAATTATCGAAGGTAGGACTGTCATTTATATCATCCGCTTTGGCAATCCAATGACCAAAGGTTTTAGCATCCGGGAGAGAATTAAATCCCGCGTACAAAAGCGCAAGTGCAGCGCCAGCAACTTGATTTGGTGAAGCGATATCTAGAGCCACGTAGATACCATCCGAGAAACTGACGCGTTCAATACCATGCAGAGAATCCGTTGCAGCAGTACTACCACTCTTGCTACCATCCTTACTGCCACTTGTAGAAATAATATTATAGTTAATCGCCCAAGATCCATCTTTACTTTGAACGATAGAAGAAACCTGACTGTATGGAACAGCATACGAAACAGTATCTACATTGTTTCCACCATAAAAACTAACATTCCCGGATTTGCCGCCATGCTGACTTACTGGGGAATCCAATTTACACTACCACTACCACTACCACTACCACTACCACTACCACTACCACTACCACTACCACTATTTACATCACTGAGATTGAACATCATGTCAGCAAAGCTGATCCGTTCAAAATTGGTAAGCGTATCGGTTCCTTCGGCACCAGTGTTATCTTTGATTGTATAAATGCCATTGCTGTTTTTATGATGCTAAAATCGTTTTGTTACCATAGAACACTGCCGTGTCGGTACCTGCACCACCATCCAGATTGTTATTGGCGCTATTGCCGAGTAGCGTATCGTCGCCACTGCCCCCAATTACATTCTCGATAACAACGTTAAAAGCGATTCCAAGATCATTGGTGCCATTGAACCAGGAAGAATCAGGCGCAGGGAAAGCAATAGTGGAATAACTTCCGGGATTCAGGTTAATAGTGCTACCTAAACTAAAAGTGCGGATATCAATGGTGTCGTTCCCTCCTGCGTCCCATATGGTTTCATAGAATGGGTTATTTGGAGAAAAGGTATAAGTGTCGTTTCCAGTTTGGTATTTGTTGTTTGCTCCATAAATGTATTGAATAGCTTGGATGTCATAAACCATTGGCCTCTCTCGAGCCACAAAAACTGATATGTTTTGATCGCTATCCCAATACCAATTATCGACCGTATCGTTATACGACATAATCGTATAGTTTCTAACATCAAGGGGAGATGGCAAGTATGGCCCAGGACTGCCTCCGTAGTTGCCAGGGTGTTTTAACCCTAAACCATGGCCTATTTCATGCATTAAAGCTTCGTGATTGTATGTGCCGACAGACCAATCAGAACTAATTCCATATGTGGAATTTACCCAGACATCTGCAGCACTTGCCCAATAATCGTTTGGGGGAACACTCCACCCCCAAGTGCTAGAAGGTAAAGCAGAAGAAAATGCAAAACGGAAATCACCTACATTTGAGCTTGTTTCAGAAACCTCATTGAAGCTTAGATTGGCGACATTAGCCCATTCTTGAAGAGCATTTCTTGCTGCGACTATTTGTGTGTCATTAAAGACGAAATGTTCAGTAGCTGATTGTTCATTACTAGCACTATAATCTGATTGAAAATAGGCCGAGTTGCCGTTTTTCCATGGGAAGCTAAAAGATAAGTTCGCCCCAGTACCAAGCTCTCCTCCCCATTTAATATGAGTTTCATCAAGTAGCGGATCAAGTTTGAGATTGCTGCTAAGGTTAAAACTGCTGGTCGATGCGGAGGTATTTGGACTCGTCATGGTATAATCCTTCTGATTAATTAACAAGGAATTGAAGTTTACACGCATTCAACTTTGGCCGCAATAATGCATAAAAAACATGCATGTAGGTGAGTTTAAGAATTTTGTTGGCCTTCTTAAAACACTTAATTGGTGGAGACGGCGTGTGACCGTAAGGATTCCTTCGGGTTCTGGTTGCAAAGATTTCAAAAGAAGCCTGGGGCCAGGTCGAAGCATGGAGTCCGAAGCATAGGGTCATGTCGCGGTTGCGGCTTGGCAATGTCGCACAATCGAGCGGGTGTGAATCTCGCCTTGGTAACTGCTAGCCACAGGCCAAGTATCTAGTAGTCAGTCAGTTTGAAAAACGAGGATACAAACGCGCCATTTTGCGACGAGCATCCTGAGAGGTGAAGCGCCAATTGACGGGAGCAGCTTTGGCATTGCGGGCATTGATATTTGCCTCTACTTCACGGCGTAGATGATCTTTGTCTGGAATGCGTTGTGTCAGGCACATGCTGGACAATACAGCCAGTTCAGAAGCCTGGGGCCAGGTCGCGAATTGAGAATATAGCTGATGAATTAAGTGTGGTTTTGTTTTGTGCCCTTGTTGTGTGCGTTGCCGGTGTTGGATTCGTGATACTGTATCTAACCCCAACCGCGTTCGCTTTGGACATTCAACAAAAGCTGAAATTGAGATTATGGACATGCACCAGGATTATTCAAATGGGTATAGCCCGCTGCGTGAGCGCCTCATGTCCGAAACCATGGGCGAGTATAGAACTTTTCTACAAAGCCTGACCGCTGATTATAAAAAAGTATGGCGCGATATTGCTTTGGGCTATTTCATTCTGATCATTTGTCTTTATGTCATCAGCCTGAGTACTTCACTCATCTGGATTTTGTTGACAATTCCCTTCGGTGCTCTGGTGATTGGCTATTGGGTGGCTTATCTTCAACTTTTTCTGCATGAAGGGGCACATTATAATCTGGCTGCTAATCGTAAAATCAATGACGCAATATGCGATTACCTGGATGGTCGGCACATCAATTAAAGATTATCGCGTCAAGCATTTTCAGCATCATCGTAAACTCGGGCAACATGACGATACAGAAGCATCCTACTTCAATGCGCTGACCCCACGTTTTATTTTTTCAATGCTGCTCTGGATTTATGCCCTGCAGGTCATCTTGTCCCGATCAAAAATCAAACCTGAAGCCGATTCAAATCATGCAGAATCTGCAGGAAATATTCCCTTATTGCGCGGTATTGCTATTCACGCCGTATTGATTATTACACTTCTGGCTTGCGGGGCATGGCCTTCGGCTCTTGCGTGGATTGGCGGAATGGGTATTGTTTTTCCCTTTTTTGGAGCGCTACGACAAATCCTCGAGCATCGCTCTGAAAAATCGAACCCAGCCATCGACTATAAAACCATCAGTCATGGTGCGATGACACGCGTTTTTGGTAACGACCTTTTCTCAAAAACATTTGGTGGCGCAGGATTTAACAAACACCTGCTTCACCACTGGGAGCCATCCCTGTCTTATACCCGGCTTGGTGATTTTGAAGATTATCTGATGAAAACATCAGCGTCATCAATTATCAGCGCAGAAATCCAATTACCTCAAAACATTTCTGAAATATACAAACATGATAATGCAAACTGAACAAACCGCTATCACTTGCCTTGCCTGTGGTAGCGATCACCTTTTGATCTATCTGGAAGCATGGGCCAGGTCGCGAATTGAGTTTGAGCATATGGCTGATGAATTCAGTATGATTTTTTTGTAACCTTGTTGTGTGTGTCGCCGGTATTGGATTTGTGATTCTGATCCCATCGCTTTGCGTATACGAATAGCCAGGAATTTCGACATTAAAACTTATGCAGAGTATACTTTTCCTATAAATGTCTCATTCAAATAGTTCCATTTTCTTTATATATCAAATTATTACGAGACATTCATAAACTATGGCGGCACTCAATAATAGTGCAAATAGCTTATTTATATGCTCTACATCCTCAAAGGAAGTTAATCTTGAAAAAAAATCTCGTCTATCTTTCATCGTTATTATCCGGCTTATTACTTAGCGTCAATGTTCTTGCCACTACTTTAAGCAGTATTTATGTATTCGGCGACAGCCTTTCGGATGCAGGCAGTAATCCTTCTGCAGTTTTGAGTATATACAATCTGCTGGGAGGCAACTGCGATCCCGCTCATCCTTGCCCGCCTTATGTGAATGGCCATTATTCGAATGGTCCAACTGCTCCTGAATATCTTGCCAATTCCATACTTTCGGGTGGCGCTAATCCGACCAATTTCTTCAGCTTCGCTGTTTCCGGTGCAACCAGTGGTATCGGTAATTATGGTGACGGAGGATCAGCCACTGCCCCTGGTTTATATGGGCTTCCTGGCATGTATCAGGAACTGGGACATTATTTGTCACTCTCGGGAGGTAGTGCCGACTCCAATGCATTGTATTTTGTGTGGGGAGGTGCAAATGATTTTCTGACATTCGACTCACCCATCACCGCCGCACAAAATATAGCGAGCTATGTTGGCGCACTGGCTAATATCGGAGCAACCCGTATTCTTATTCCCAATCTTCCTGATCTAAGCCTTACCCCTTTTGTACAGGATGCAAGCCTGATTCCTCAGGCCCAGGCATTTTCACTAAGCTTCAATGCCGAGTTGGCTTTGCAAATTGATGGATTGAATTTGCTGTTTCCGAGTGTCAATATTATTGAGTTTGATACCTTCACCTTTTTGAATAATGTTGTATCCAATCCGGGTGGTTTTGGTATTACCGATTCGCATTCTGCCTGTCTTTCTTCACTGGATGCATGCGCCAATCCAGATGAGTATGTGTTTTGGGATGGATTTCATCCGACTACCCATGCACATGCGCTCATATCCTCAGCCATTGCAAGTGCGGTTCCAGAACCGGAAACCTACGCCATGCTACTGGTTGGTTTATGCGCACTCGGTTTCATGGCACGTCGCAGAAAAGAAACAGTTGTGTAATCCTGAAAAATACGATGGCAGACCCCAACGGCTTTAACCCCAACGACTGTGTTGGACGCTCCTTTCTTTTAAGTGGCTATTGCAGCATCCCTGCTTTGGCATTTTGATTTCGTTTTGTGTAGTGGGCGTCCATTCCGTTACCTAGAATCGGTAACCGAAACGTCCGCCCAAGGTATCCATCCCTTCATTGGAATTAGCGAGATAGGCATTAGAGACGTGATCAAAGTACACGGATAATGAACTTTTGCTACTGAGGCGATAGCCGATTTCGATCGGAATGTGAAACAGAACCCTTGATCCAAGGGCTTTGCGGTCATTGTGCTGCGGATGGAGCTTGCCATCATGGATCGCCCCGCCCAAACCAATGCCAAAAAACATACCGCTCGCGTGCTCATATTGCCAGCGAAGGCCGGAATAAAGCTTGGACGTATCACCGTTGGTATTTACCGATCCGCCTAAAGCGGGACGAACGGTTCCGCCGAGAAATTTGATCTGCGGCGAGAAAATACCTTCCAGATTGAGATCAACGCCGCGCTCACGACGGAAGCCACTCCACAAATCACCCGTGTCATGATCAAGCACGCCGAACTTAACCTCGTGCAGCCAGGTGGATACCCTCCGCTCATCCGCATATACAGGAAATGAAATAACACAACCCAAGCAACAAACAAATACTTTAATCTGTGCACGCATGATCAGATCCTTCCCTTAAGTTCCTGATGATTACTTTATGGCTTATCGGGTGCAGTAATGCACCTGTGTCTTATACCACACTACTTGTTCGCTAAAACATACCCTATCGGTGTACGTATTGATTGCGGTTGTCAGGAGATGGCATGTTGCAGCTTCAATTACAGAGTTAAGGCAAATCGAGCAAACATAGGGTCGCGAATTGAGAAAATAAACGGGGGATGCGATCCAATAAAGCCAGCCCCCTTTTAGTTTGGTATATTAAACCGATCATTATTGTCATGCAGCGTGATCGAATCGGCGCTTCTTAACGCATGCTTTGCGTTTGCAAACACAAATCCCAATAAGGCAATCCTTCAAATCGCTTGATGAGAAAATCGACAAATGCCCTGACGCGTTGCGAGAGGTGGCGTGTTTGCGGATAAATGGCATAGGCGGCGAGTTGTGGAAATTGGTATTCAGTCAAAGTGGCATCAATGCGCCACTTTTGATTTCTTTATACACGATGAAAAGTTGGCATCAGCACAATTCCCAGACCATCGACGGCGGCATCACGAAGAAATTCGCCATTGCTGGCATTTAAGCAGGGAGTTATTTTGGTTTTGATCAATTGAGCTTCAGCGTCGTACAAATTCCAGTTTTCAAAATTGCTGATCAGGTTATACACCAGACAGCGGTGATTAATGAGTTCTTCCGGCGATTGCGGTGTACCCATGCGTTCGAGGTAAGCCGGGCTGGCGCACATAACGGCCCGGATCGGGGCAAGACGGCGCGCGATTAAGCTGGAGTCTGGCAAACTGGCGATACGAATGGCCAGATCAAAACCTTCTGCAAGAATATCCACTTGGCGATCATTAAAATCCAGGTCGAATTCAATGTCTGGATGCGCCTGTAAAAACGCATTAATCGCCGGTCCCAGATGCATCAAACCAAAACTCAGCGGCACAGCCACTTTCAAACTGCCTTTCAAGGCGCCATGAAATTGCGATGTGGCATGCTCGGCTTCGAGGATGTCGGCAAGGATGCGCACGGATTGTTGATAAAAGGCGCGTCCGCAGTCGGTCAAATTCATTTGCCGGGTGGTGCGATGAAATAATTCAACACCGAGATGCTCCTCGAGTTCTTTCAAACGCCGGCTAACCACTGATTTGGCTACGTCCATGTGATCGGCGGCGGCGCTAATGCTACCGGCCTCAACGACGCGCACAAACGCGTTCATATTTTCAAATCGATCCATTGGATTGTCTCATTGTTGCTTATATCAGAACAGTTATTTCTTTTGATAGCTATTTATTCTTATTATTGCAACCATGATAATGCTTCCAGCAAACTTGTCATAAAGATTTTTTACCGGAAAAGGAGAAAATGATGAATACACCCGTTAGCGCGACAAGATTAATTCCCGCTGTGGCAGTACCGGAAGGCGCCGGTGTTACAGTGCATCGCACGATCGGAACACCGGCATTGCGCAATTATGATCCATTCCTGTTGCTGGATCACATCAGCAGCAATAACCCGGAGGATTATATTGCCGGTTTCCCGTCTCACCCGCATCGTGGGTTCAGTACATTCACGTACCTCATCGATGGTCATATGGCGCATCAGGACAGTATGGGCAATACCGGCGACCTGGGGCCCGGCTCCGCGCAGTGGATGAAAGCCGCCAGCGGCGTTATCCATTCCGAAATGCCGCAACAGGAAAACGGTTTGTTACGCGGATTTCAACTGTGGATTAACTTGCCCGCAGCGAATAAGCTGGATCATCCTGAATATCAGGAATTTTCCGCAGCGGCATTTCCTGTGGTGGAAACGCCGGAGTATAGACTGAAGGTGTTAATCGGCCATTTTGCCGATGTGAGTGCGCCGATTGTGGATAACATTACCGGTGTGTCTTATTTTGATGTGCAGGTACAGCCCGGCAAGCGTTTTCAGCATCACTTGCCGGATGGAAACAATAGCTTTCTGTATGTGTTCGAGGGTAGGGGGCAGCTCAATGAACAAATTGTGTCGCTGCATTCCCTCGTTACATTGGAGACAGATCACAATTCGTTCGACTTTATCGCAGGAGAAACGGATGCACGTTTTGTCGTCGTGAGCGGCAAACCGATTCATGAACCGATTGTTCAATACGGACCATTTGTGATGAACTCCCGAGAGCAAATTGATCAGGCGATGAAAGATTTTCAGTCTAATAATTTTGTGCGTGATCGTGCGTGGATCAAGCGCGATAAAAAATGATTAACCAATTTTTAAGGAGATTCAAATGGAAAAAATCAGTCAATTGGTAGCACGGCTATTTCTCGGGCAGATCTTTTTGCTTTCCGGTATTTTTAAAATAAGCGGATACGAAGGCACGCAGGGCTATATGGATGCGATGGGTGTGCCGGGTATGCTATTGCCGCTGGTGATATTGCTCGAAGTAGGCGGTGGTTTGGCGATCATTGCGGGATGGCAAACTCGAATAATTTCGATTGCACTGGCAGTGTTTGCGGTTGTTGCTGCAGTGATTTTTCACAATAATTTTTCCGATCAGATGCAGATGATCATGTTCATGAAGAATGTTGCGCTAGCGGGGGGCTTCATACTATTGGCTGTTCATGGTGCAGGGGGTTACAGTCTTGATAGCCGCCGTATTGTGTCATAAGGGATTGATTCATTGACTCTAGGAGGCTATCCGAGAATAGAGTAATCTACTGCGGAGAAGCCATTTTGGTCATATTTTCCGATTATTTTCGTTAAATAGAGCAACTATTCGCCTAAAATGATCGAAAAATCTGCCTCAAAATGGCTTCTCCTCGCTACGATCACTATTCTCGGACAGCCTCCTAGGATTTCAGCGCCATACGCTCCATCAGATAGCACAGACAATCCTGACGAATAATCGGAATATCCCGAGTCAGCATGGCAGGCATGACCGGACGCCGTGTTATCAACTCACCCGCTTTGACTTCGAAGTAATAGCCGCTGATATCCTGGCCTGTTTCATTACGGGCTTGCAGGGGCATCAAATTTGTCTCTGATACGAAGCCCAGGCGGGTACCAGGCTCAAGCTCGCGGAAATTGTAATGATCTATGGTTTCTTCCAAGCACAGGTTCGATAAACTGGCGCCCACACTTAGACTGATCGTTTCCGGAACAGTAACAACAGCTACACTATGGAACAAATTCAGATCATGTTTGGGAACCGGGTGGGCAGGAAATCTGGATAAATGCAATGCACCTTCCACAAAAGCAGCTGCATGTTCTATTCCGCCTACGCCTCCAGGCTTGCCACACTCCAGCGTAACGGCGGGACAAAGATGAGCGAAGGCTTCAGACTGAACTCCCTTGGGCGTAGTAAAGTACACAACAATGCGTGAAAACATTGTGGCCAAGTGCAGGAAATTATCATCCAGCCGGTTGATGCAAGCGTAGTGCGGGTTTAATCCACTGTTGTTGTGAATGTCAATGCTGGCAAACACACCGCGTTGCATCATTATTTTGACTACTTTTCGTGTCATCCGATGCTCTGAAGCGTTTGCATCGGCATCTGCCGACCATACGCGGTTATAATCCAACTGATTCTCCAGCCGGCGTAGACCTTGACGCGCAGCTTCAATATTTCCGATAAAAAGTGAAAGGGCGCGCGGCAAGTTAGTATTTTGATATTTCTTTAATACGCCTGCATCGCTTTCAAACCGGTATCTTCATTACCATGCAGTAAAATAGATACAAACAGTGGTGTATCCCGCCGCCCCGGAAGATGAATCAAAGTGGGCCCGGGTAAAATGGTATATAGCTTACTGGCTTCGACTTGCAGCAATCCATCGGGTAAATAATCCAGTTCAGTTAACATGCTTACAGTTCCCACTCGTGAACAGGCGCGCCACTGCGTTGCCTTTCAAGATAAGCTGCAACAAGGCACAAACTGTCCGCCCGATGTTTCTCGCGATAACTCCGTTGCCAAACGGCGCCGGTCTGACCGGTTTGAATCCGTGTTTCCAGGATACCGAGGTAATGATTGATGTCCGGCTTGTTGATATTCAATGCTTCCAGGCCGTGCCGCGCCATTGGCAAAATTTCTTGCAGCAGCAATGTTTTTGCATCAGTGGTGCTGCCATCCAGCCAGGTCATCGGCGCGCGCAATCCATCACGCGCCGCAGCATAGAAATTATTGCGGGCCTGCTCAAAACCAAGTCTGGATTCGGGCGTATCGCTCAGGCTGGCAAGAAAACGGGCAAGACCGAAATACAAGGCGGCATTTGCCATCATGTCGGCAATCGTCGGGCCGGCAGGCAGTACGCGTTGCTCAATGCGCAGATGCGGAGTGCCATCCGGATCAAAGCCAATCAAGGGCCGAACCCAGCGCCAGATAGTGCCGTTATGTAATCTGAGGTGCGCGAACTGCTGGGGTGGACTATCCATCAGAATGGGTAATAAAACGGGATGGGTTGCAAGATTATGCGCAAAGCACTCGAACAGAGACTCTCTCGCATAACCTTGTCCGAAACTGACCCGGTGATCTTCCAGACTTGATTCATCTACGATTTCAACTGATTGCTCAAACAATGTGATGCGTGTTTCATCCCACAAATCGGCATCAAACAACAATGGGGAATTCCCCGCTGCGGCTAGCAAAGGTCCAGCCGCAATAATGGAAGCGTTAAAATAGCGCACTGCATCACGTTGAGCGCTTTGCAGGTGAATTTGAAACGATGTCGTGGCCGCTTCCAGCATGACATCCGGATGATCGATATCCAGAATTTCACGCCCGTCGATACGGATGTGAAGCGATCGCCCAGCACGTTGTTTCAACACCTGCTCGTTTAAAGCACGATAGCGCTTGGAATCTGACATGTTGGCAAGGCAGAGATCCGCTTGCCGTACAGTGGGCAGAATGCCAACCATCATCAACACGCTGTCCATTGCATGTGCGACATCCTGGCATTGTTGCCAATTCTGTCCCAATTCCCGGGCTAAGGCTGATAAAACATTTCCCTGGAGCCGCAAGGGTGCGCCATTAAGTTCCACATTAAAACGCGAGAGCTCGGGCACTACCAATGGATTGTTGAGGCGAGTCAAAAATGATTGATTAATCGGCGATGGAAAATAATTATGATCCACCAGCCAGGATTCCAGTTCATATCCGCCAATGTCCCCGATATCTGAAAAGCGACCTTCCGAAAGCTGAATTTGCAGCAGCTCTGCTTCATCAAACAGGCGGCGCTGATATACTTTGAAAGTCTCTTCGTTGAAGTGCGTCTGGGTAATCTCTTGGCCCATTTTTGATGCCTAAGTTGAAGGAATAACGCCGCAGCGGGTAGACAAGATAACAATCTTCTTGATAGTGGAAAATGTAACAAAGATTTGTGTTGAGGTCAAAACGGTGTGTCAATAACAATCAGAGATATCTGACAGAATATCCGGGTTAACATCCCAAGGTGGAAATTTTTCAATGTTGTTTCTCCGAGAGTCGTCAGTCTTTTTGATTTAAGGAATTGGGTTGTTTGTAAGCGAGTTTCCTATCTTTTCATTTCAAGAGAAACTGTGCCGAGCAAATCAAATTGATTGTTGGATCAAGTTATGGATCGAGTTATGGCTTGTATCGTGCGATATAACAGACTAAACTTGGTTCCGGTATTTGTGGCTTGAAAGCCAAATTCTGACGACAGCATTTTTCACTCAAGAATCTATACCGCATGGAAGCGAAATTGCAGAATAAACGCCCCAAGCATCTGAATCTCTTCAAGATCAGGCAGCCTTTACCGGCTGTGATTTCAATTCTGCACCGCATCAGTGGTGCTTTGCTGTTTTTCCCGGTATCCCATTAGTGCTGTATGGTCTGCAAATGCTGTTGCAATCGCCACAAGGTTTTGAAGCTATACAGGATTGTTTGCGCGATCCGGTTATTAAAGTGGTATTGCTGCTTCCGCTATGGTTTTTTCTGCATCATTTGTGCGCGGGCATTCGCCATCTGGCATTGGATTTGCATATCGGCGTCCTGCTGCCGCAGGCGCGAACCAGCAGCAAATTAGTATTATTGGCGGGTATCACTTTAACCGTGCTGGTAGGGCTGATACTATGGTAAAGCAATACAGGCGTGCCGTAACGGGCGCACACTACGGTTTGAAGGATTGGCTGGTGCAACGTGCGACAGCCGTTCTGATGACGCTTTATCTCATAGGGCTGGCCGCTGTTTTATTGGTTGCTGCACCGCAGGATTACGCGGCGTGGAAGAGTATATTCAGTCACCAGTGGATGCGCATCGCGACCTTTGTATTTTTCATTTGCGTTTTCTGGCATGCCTGGATCGGGATGCGTAATATCCTGATGGATTATGTGCATCCCGTGGCAATCCGCTTAACCGTGCAAATTCTGGTGATTACCATCTTGCTGTTTTATCTGGTGTGGACTGCTGACATATTGTGGAGTTGATGTGGCAATAACCAAAAGAAAATTTGATGTAGTCATAGTTGGTGCAGGTGGTGCCGGGATGCGCGCTGCGTTGCAGTTGTCCGAAGCGGGATTGAAAGTGGCGGTGCTGTCCAAGGTGTTTCCCACGCGCTCGCATACCGTTTCAGCGCAAGGTGGGATTGCCGCCTCGCTGGGAAATGTCACGGAAGACAACTGGCACTGGCATATGTATGACACGGTAAAAGGTTCGGATTACCTGGGCGATCAGGATGCCATCGAATTCATGTGCCGCCAGGCCAATGAAGTCGTCTATGAGCTGGAACATTTTGGCATGCCATTCGATCGCCTGGAAAACGGCAAAATTTATCAGCGCCCGTTTGGCGGACAGTCGCAGAATTTTGGCGGCGCGCAGGCAACGCGTTCCTGTGCGGCGGCTGACCGCACCGGCCATGCGCTGTTGCATACGTTGTATCAACGCAATGTCAGCGCTAATACGCAATTTTTCATTGAATGGATGGCGCTGGATATGATCCGCGATGAGCAGGGCGATGTGTTGGGCGTGACCGCGATGGAAATGGAAACGGGCGAAGTCCTGGTCTTGCAGGCCAGAGCTACCTTGTTTGCTACCGGTGGCGGCGGGCGGATTTTTCAGGCCAGTACCAACGCCTTGATCAACACCGGCGATGGCCTCGGCATTGCAGCACGCGCTGGCATTCCGCTGGAAGATATGGAATTCTGGCAATTTCATCCCACCGGTGTCTATGGCGTGGGCGTGTTGATCAGCGAGGCTGTGCGCGGTGAAGGCGGGTATCTGCTGAATAGGAACGGTGAGCGTTTCATGGAGCGTTATGCGCCCAACGCCAAGGATCTGGCCAGCCGTGACGTGGTTTCACGTGCGATGACGACGGAGATGAAAGACGGGCGCGGTTGCGGCGCGGAAAGTGATCATTTGCTGTTAAAACTCGATCATCTGGGTGCTGAGATTATCAAAACCCGGTTACCGGGTATTCGTGAACTGGCGATTAAATTTGCCCATGCCGATCCGATCAATGAGGGCATTCCGACCATTCCTTTGGTCAAGTGGTGGCGCCGTATAAAACCGGTCCGGAAGAAATTGTCTCCGGTTTTTACGCGGTGGGAGAGTGCGCTTGTGTATCCGTGCACGGCGCGAATCGCTTGGGAACCAATTCGCTGCTCGATATTGTCGTATTTGGCCGTGCCGCGGCTAATCAAATTATTCAAGACTTAAAAACCACACCGCACCATAAACCCTTGCCAGAGAATGCCGCCGATAAAACACTGGCTCGTCTGCATCGCCTGGAAAATCAAAAAGACGGTGAGAGCGTAGCGCAGGTGGGTGCTGCCTTGGCTAAAACAATGCAGACGTATTGCGGAGTTTTCCGTTTTGAAGACATGCTGCAAAAAGGTGTCGAAAAAATTCTTGAAGTCGGTGAGCGGGTCGGGCATACGGAAATCAGGGATAAAAGCAAAGTGTTCAATACCGCACGTATCGAAGCGCTGGAGCTGGATAATCTGAAAGAGGTTGCCACTGCCACAATGATCTCTGCAGAAGCCCGGCGTGAAAGCCGTGGCGCGCATGCACGGGATGATTATCCCGACCGCGACGATGTTAAATGGTTAAAACATACGTTGTTTTTCAGTGAGAACAACCGGTTGGATTACAAACCGGTGCGTCTGAAACCGATAACCGTGGAATCCTTCCCGCCCAAGGCCAGAACCTATTAATCTCTCGCCAGTTGGAGTGGAATTATTTATTGGCATCGTACTCTGACTATTTTTGAAGGAGATAACTTTATGATTGAAAATTCTGGTGTTCATAACCTGTTACTTGCTTCTGATCTCAGCAGTCGATGCGATCGCGCATCAGATCGTGCAGGGCAATTGGCCCAGGCCTGGAAAGCTAAATTATTGGTGGTACATGCAATAGATCCTGCCTATGCAGTTTGCTATGCGAAGATGACACAAGAGCTGCCTTCGTGGCGCCGTCCGGAAGAATACCGGACTGTTGCAGCACGTCGACTGAATATGGATCTGGCGTCCGATAAGATAGACGCTGAGGTATACGTAACCGAAGGTATGCCCCACGAAATCGTGCTTGAGGCCGCATGCCGGGAAAATAGCGATCTGGTTATCACGGGTATCGGACGCGATGAATCTCTCGCGCGTATTCAATTGGGCAGCACCCTTGATAAACTACTGCAAGAGCTGCCGGTTCCATTAATGACCGTGCGGCGCCGGGTGCGCGGTCCCTATCGGCATGTGGTAGTGGCAACAGACTTTTCGCCAGCATCGCAGCCAGCTTTGGAGACTGCCATGCGTTGGTTTGGCGATGCACAACTGACCTTGTTCCATGCTTATGAGGGAGGGAGTGGTTTAGGAGGGGATGCCCTGACGAATGATGCGTGGAGGACTATCGCCAACGATCAGTGCGACAGATTTATTGCCGAAATGGCACTTGAACCGTCAGTTGCGCACCGTCTTCATCGTGTCATTGATAGAGGTCATCCGGAAGTACTGTTGTGCGATTACGTGCGCCATGAGGAGATCGATCTTGTAGTGCTTGGTACCAATGGTCGCAGTGGATTTCTTAAAGCCATGATCGGAAGCACAGCCGAAAATTTATTGCACCTTCTGGAATGCGATACCATGGTCGTGCGAGGCCGGTAATTTGCTTGACTTGGCGGGTTTTGCCGACTTGCCAAAGCTGTCCAATATGTTTGAGACAAGAATATGATCTTGCGGACTGTGTTTTTGCGAATTGTGCTATTTGTCGCGGCTTGGTGGGTACTGACGCAGGGCAGGACAGATAGCTGGGGTGTTGGTCTGATCAGCATTGCTTCAGCGTTGATTGTCAGTCTGATTTTGCTGCCACCTGGTCTATTCCGGTTTTCCTTCGCTGGGTTATTCTTTTTCTTGAACTATTTTCTGAGCCAGTCTCTGAAGGCGGGTATTCAGGTAGCCTTGATGGCTGTTCGACTTAACCCGGATCTCCACCCCAGTATAAAGTTAATTTCTTTACGTTTACCGGAAGGCCTGGGTCGAGTGATTTTGGTCAATACGCTGAATTTGCTGCCGGGCACATTGAGCGCGAATCTGACTTCAAGCAGTTTGTGCCTGCATGTGTTGGATGAACGGCAACCCAATGAGGCACAGGTGCGGGATATTGAAAAACTGATTGCGCATATGCTATGCGTGGAACTGGAGGAATCGTGAACGATTTCAATTTGCTCTTGGCAGTGTTTCTGCTGGTTAATTTAATGATTGCCCTGATGCGGGTAGCGCGGGGTCCCACCGATGCGGATCGGCTGCTGGTGGCTTTGCTGTTCAGCACCACCGGCGTGGCGATTTTGTTGCTGCTGGCATCTGCGGAAGATACTTTGGTGTTAATAGATATCGCTCTGGTATTTGCATTGCTTGCTGCTATCACTGGTGCGGTATTTGCCCGGCGTGCCTGGTGGCCGGAAGAGGAAAAAGATGGAAATTCCTGAATTGCTCAGCATTATTTTTTTGGTGACTGGCGCTGCTTTTTTTATGGCAGGCACGATAGGATTGTTGCGCTTTCCTGATGTTTATACCCGATTGCATGTCCTGGCCAAAGTGGATAACCTGGGATTGGGTTTTATCATTCTCGGTTTGTTGTTCCAGGCACCTGGACTGATGGCTGCCCTGAAAATTATTGTGATCTGGTTGCTGGCCTTGGCAGCGAGCTCCACAGTGAGTTTCCTGATTGCCAGGCAAGCATTGAACAGAGGAGTTGCGCCCTGGAAAGCGAAGGAGCAGAAAATATGAGCAGTCTGATTCTGGATCTGTTATTGGTGATTGCCTTGCTGTGGAGTGCCTTGCGATCACTGATGACTCGGGATTTATTCCGTGCAGTGGTGTTATTCATCGTTTTTGGTTTACTCATGGCGTTGGTTTGGGCACGGCTCCATGCGCCGGATATCGCTTTGGCGGAAGCTGCTATCGGTGCCGGTCTTACCGGGGCGCTGCTGCTGGATACCGTGGGGTATTTGCGCAAGAAGCAGCGGGAATCGTTTCCATGAGAAATCTGCTCAATGTGCTGGTTATTGTTTTATCCGCTGCGCTTGGCTTGGTGCTGATTGGAGTTATTCTGGAATCGCCGTCCCCCGCGCGCGTTCGATTGTCCGAAGAAGTTCTGATGCAGATCGGCGCCAGTGGCGTGACGCATCCGGTGACGGCGGTGCTGCTCAATTTTCGCGGTTACGACACGTTGCTGGAGGTAATGGTATTGCTGTTGGCTTTGCTGGGCGTACTGGCACAGATGGGAAAACAAAAGCGGGAAAACCCGCCTGCCGGGTTCTATCTCAACGAACCTCGTATGCAGGTCTTGCTGTGGCTGGCGCGAGTGCTTGTGCCGCTGATGGTTCTGGTAGCGGGATATTTGTTATGGGCGGGAGGACATCAGCCGGGAGGCGCATTTCAGGCCGGTGCCGTTCTGGCGGCAGCCGGAGTATTGCTGAACCTGTCCGGGTTATTGCCTTCCTGGATGGGGCCGGCGTGGAATCTGCGCGCTGGATTGGTATCCGGTTTGCTGGTTTTTTTGCTAATAGCCGCAGCGGTAATGACGACTGCGTCGCCGGGTCTGTTGCTGCAATATCCGCCCGCTTCGGCAGGAATGTTGATATTGCTTGTTGAAACGGGGCTTACTCTGTCACTCGGTCTCATTCTGGCGGGTTTGTTTTTGTTTCTGTCGGGTGACGCGATTGATGATGAGGCGGATAAATGAGCGGCGCGCTCATTTATGCCTGTGCAGGTGCTGTACTGTTTGTTTCCGGTGTAACCGGATTGATTCTGCTGCCGCATTTGCTGCGCAAAATATTGGCTTTCAATATCATGGGTAGCGGCGTCTTTCTGGTGCTGGTGGGTTTAGGCCAGCGTGACGGTACGCCGGATCCGGTACCCCAGGCCATGATTCTGACCGGCATCGTTGTGGCTGTTGCGGCTACGGCATTGGCTCTGGCTCTGATGCGGCGTTTACTGCGCCTTACCGGCAAGATACAGTTCCCGGAAGAACCGGAAGGTTCGGGCCGATGCTGGAAAAACAAATAACGAAGGCAGAATGCCGTGGGAGAGCCGGATGTTTGATCCTGTCCCTTGGTTGATTCTGCTGCCTCTGGTTTGGGGTTGTCTGACTTTCCTGGCCGGGGTAGGGCGAGGCGGGCGTTTAGTACTTGCAGGTCTGATAATTCAACTGGTATTGACGATAATACTGGCAAGGCAGATTGTCATGGAAGGCGCCAGACATTATGCGGTGGGCGGTTGGGGCGCTCCCTTGGGTGTTGATCTGTATGTGGATGGCCTGACCGGTATCATGCTGCTGCTCACGCACGTGGTGGCATTGCCGCTGGTTGTTTACGCGCGCGCTTATTTTTCCAGCCAGACCGAGGGTGCCAGTTATTTTTGGCCGCTGACTTGTTTTTTATTGGCGGCCATGAATGCGCTGTTCATGTCTGCCGACATTTTCAATATTTACGTTACGCTGGAGTTACTGGGTCTGGCGGCGGTGGGGCTGGTGGCCGCTGCAGGCAGCGCAGGACCGGTTGCGGCGGCCATACGCTATCTGTTGGTTACGCTGCTGGGTTCGGGTGCTTATTTAATGGGTGTTGCACTGCTGTATGGAACCTATGGCAGTGTGTCGCTGGCCGTGCTGGGGCCGCTATTGTCCACTACCGAAATTTCCGCTGCGGCATGTTTGGCGGCAATGCTGATGCTGGCAGGATTATTACTCAAGACAGCTCTGTTTCCTTTTCACTTCTGGTTGCCGCCAGCTCATGGCGGCGCACCGGCGCCGGTATCTGCACTGCTCTCCGCCTTGGTCATCAAAGCTTCGTTCTATCTTATTCTGCGCCTGTGGTTTGATCTGTTCGCACCGCTGGTGACAACGCAAGCAGCACAATTGCTGGGGGGGCTGGGTGCCGCTGCCATCCTGTGGGGTTCAATCCTGGCGTTTAACCAGACACGATTAAAGATGTTGGTGGCTTATTCAACCGTAGCCCAGATTGGCTATCTCTTCTTATTGTTTCCCCTGATGACATCCGCTATTCCGGGAGCGTCCGAGAGTGCGTTGCAAGGCGGCGTGATGCAGCTGGTGGCGCATGCTTTAGCCAAAGCGGCCATGTTTGCCGCCGCCGGAGTGATGGTGCTGTCTGCGGGGAAGGACGACATTGCATTATTAGGGGGGATGTCCAGCCATCTGCCGTTGACTTTGTTTACTTTTGCGCTGGCCGGGATAACATTGATGGGCCTCCCTCCCTCCGGAGGCTTTATCGCCAAGTGGCTGCTGATTGACAGCGCAGTGAGCGGTGGTCAGTGGGGTTGGGTAGTGGTGATGATTCTAGGCGGATTGTTGAGTGCGGCGTATGTGTTCAAGGTATTGCGCCAAGCTTTTTTGCCGCCGGTAGCGGGGATAAAATTCAAACCGGTAATACGGATGCTGGAATGGCCGGCTTTTCTGCTTGCGCTAATCAGCCTGTTGTTGGGTTTCCGGTCTGTAGAGGTGTTGAACTTACTGGGGGCCGGGTGAATTTTAACGGAATTTTACCGCTGCTGGTGCTGGCCAGTTCCCTGGTTCCGGGAATGATTATTTTCTTTCTGCCGGAGTCACGCATCCGCCTGCGCACAACATTGAATCTGACGGGGGCTGTACTGAAGCTGCTGCTGATCGGTTACATGCTGTGGGGTGTTCAGCACGATCAAAGCTATGTCTTTCGTTACAATGTGTTGCCTGACCTGGAGCTGGTATTCAAGGCCGATGCATTGGCATTGCTATTTGTTACGCTATCCGCGGCGCTGTGGTTTTTGACCACCCTCTATGCGATCGGGTATCTGGAAGGCTCACCACACCGCAGCCGCTTCTTTGGCTTCTTCAGTTTTTGCGTTACCGCTACCGTGGGTGTGGCGATGGCGGGAAACTTGTTTACCTTTTTCGTTTTCTATGAATTGCTGACGTTATCGACTTATCCCCTGGTTGTGCATCGCGGTACGGAAGCAGCCATACGTGCCGGAAATATTTATCTGGTTTATACACTTGCCGGCGGCGCGGTATTCCTGACTGGCATCGTCTGGCTGTATGGTTTGCTGGGACAGGTGGAATTTACCCCTGGCGGTGTGGCGGCCACATTGGGGTTGGAATACGCGTCACAATTGCAGGTGATTTTCCTGCTGCTCATTGCCGGATTGGGTGTGAAAGCTGCTCTGGTGCCTTTGCATGGCTGGTTGCCGCAAGCGATGATAGCACCGGCGCCGGTGTCCGCTCTGCTCCATGCGGTAGCAGTCGTGAAAGCAGGCGCTTTTGGCATCATACGGATCGTATACGAAGTTTACGGAATAGAATTCGCCCAGACTCTGAATTTGCTTATGCCACTGGCCATAGTCGCTTCAATCACCATCATTTGGGGGTCGTTGCGCGCGCTTTGGCAGGACGACCTCAAACGCCGTCTGGCTTATTCCACTATCAGCCAGGTGTCCTATATTATCCTGGGAGTCACTTTGTTTGGCCCGGCGGGTACTATTGGCGGTGTCGTGCACCTTGTCCATCAAGGCATCATGAAGATTACGCTGTTTTTCTGTGCCGGAAATTATGCCGAAACGCTGGGCATTCATAAAATAAGCGAGATGAACGGCGCCGGGCGCCGCATGCCATGGACTTCAATAGCTTTCAGTGTGGCAGCATTTGGCATGATGGGTGCGCCGCTGACAGCGGGCTACGTCAGCAAGCTATATCTTAATCAAGGTGCGGAGATGGCGGAAATGGCATGGGTAAGCTGGATGTTGACTGCTTCGAGCCTGCTCAATGCGGCTTATTTTTTGCCCATTTTGTACCGGCTCTGGTTTGTAAATCAGCCGCAGAAATGGTTACAGGAACGTATTCGCGCCAGGGGCCGTTGGGAGACGCATGGACTCCTGCTGATCCCCCCTGTTGTCACCGCTGCTGTGACGCTGGGGGCAGGGATATTCGCCGATACCGGTTGGAGTCCTTTATTTTGGGTAAAACTGGTTGCTGAAATGGAATATCTTCCATGAAATGGCAAGATTATTTGTTGCCCATAAGACCTTAGCGACGGAGGCACCCTGATCAATTGACGTGGCGTAAATGTCAGTGATCTTCTGGTAGAACTTGCGCCCGGAGAGACGGATCTCGCGGATGCGCTGCAACTGCTCTTCAAAATATTGGCCGCTGAGTATAAGAGCCGCCGCTTTTCAGGCGCTTGTCACCCATCGTGTAACCCTTGATGGTGAACTCTTCGATGATGGTGGTGGCCCACTTGCGAAACTGCACCGCGCGTTCGGAATTGACCTTGCAGCCAACGGCGATGATCGTGGCGAGTTTGTAGTGCTTGGTGTCGTAACTTTTTCCATCTGCGGCAGTTATTCGAAAATTTCGAATAACTGCATTCTCTTCCAGCTCATTGTCGTCAAACACTTTTTTCAGGTGGTAGTTGATGGTGTGGGTTTCAGCGTCATAGAGCAGCCCCATCTTCTTCTGGGTTAGCCATACGTTTTCATCAGCGTAAACCGCTTCCACACCGCCATGGCAGCTGGCTGCGACAAAAGTCAGATATTCAAGCCCCCATCTTTTCCTTGTGTGCAGAACAGTTTTGCTTTTATTGCGTGCTTCGATGTTCTGCTCACCGGTTTGACTGGTGAAGATCAGGAACTCGGCAGTGCTGGTGCGGATGAGCTTGCGGCTATCGTTACTCATGGCGCGGCTACTGACTCTACGAAAGAGCAGCGTCAAGCTGCTCGAGAGCGGTCACGATTTCGTTTACTGTTTTCTGATCGAATTCAGGCAAATCAGTTTCATCGTGCGTACCTTTATTGAAATAAATCCATGGGGGCTGCTTGGCTTCCGTACCCAACACCTTTGAGAGTGAGCATATTATTTGTGCTTTGTTTGGAATGTCTGCTTTTGAGGAATTGAACTTCGATTTCAGATTGTCAGCAAGTGACCTTAAATCCCAAGGCTGATCTGGTGCTCGCCTAGATACGCTTATTAGCTTGTCAGATTTATCGCTATGCTTGCCGTAGTGATGCCACGCTTTTTCACATAAGTTTTCTAGACCTCGACGAGCGGACATAAGCGAGTCACGATATTCTCCTGTGCCGTATAGTTCCCGAGCTACCAACACATAATTTTTTGGTCTTTTCAAGGAATTAACCTGAATATGATGCTGGCCATCTTTTGCACCAAAAATATACGACTCAGATTCGTTTGCTGCCTCTTTGCCAATGAGTTGATGCGTACTGTTGAAAAATTCCTCTCCGTGAATAGCGAGAATAATCTGTTTGTCTTTAAAGAAATCATCGACAAACAGCGTTTCACGGATCGCTCGGCGATGCTCATCGTCAATGGCATTCACCGGGTCGTCAAAAATCAAAACAGGGCAATTTTCTTTGATGTTCTTCGCCAACAGTATCGCCAGGCCCATACAGCGAATATGCCCCTCACTAAAAACATGCAAGGCATCGAAATAACGAGTCGCATCAGTTTGAAATGAAATTTTCAAGCGCTCATTTTGCGCCAAGGGCAGCCGGACAGATGCCAACTTTTCACTGGGTAAATCGTTTCGGTTAAAGGCATTGTAAAGTTCAACGACTTTTCGCCCAAATCAGCAACCAACCGCGCTGGCAAGTTGTTTTTGTAATCGTTTAATTTGACTACAAAGCTGCTATAGGCATTGGCGATGGTTTTGTTTTTTATAATAACCGTAGTTTCTGCCGCTGCTTCTGCAATCAGTTTCGCGTTTGCTGTTTCAAAATTGGCGATAACCTCATTTGCCGACGTGATGGCGGCGTTGGCGGTGGTTCGGCGTGTCTGCAGTTGGGTGATTCTCGTGTCAAATTCACGTAATTTTGTAAGTTGCTGCTGCTTAATTGTGCGCTGTTGCGCGGCTTGCTCTATCGCTTGGTCGGCTTCTTCGAGTTGTCGAACTTGGGTTTTCAGGTGCTGCCATGGGGTAAAACCGTCATTCAAAGTTTGATGCAAAGAATCCCACCAGCCGCCATTGGCGGAGCTAACTGATGAAACATGGTAAGCGGATAGCGCGTTATTTGACGGGAAGCGCGCAGTACAGGTGACCACTACTTGTAAAAGTGAACTCAGCGATTGGTGGATCGTGTTATTGAGTTGTCGCAGTTCCTCTTGCAATTGTGCCAAATACTGAAGTTTTTTCAGCTCATCGCTGGCGTGCGCATAAGGGTTTACGACGACTTGCTGCAATGAGGTTTTGCAAGCGGGGCAATGTGCTGGGCTGCTGGGTTGCACTTGGCTAACAGCTTCGTACAAC
This sequence comes from Nitrosomonas sp., assembly GCA_016721865.1. GTDB lineage: Bacteria > Pseudomonadota > Gammaproteobacteria > Burkholderiales > Nitrosomonadaceae > Nitrosomonas. Next base: position 67,396 of record JADKHF010000001.1, read on the forward strand.
TGCTTAAACGATACTTGCTGGCCGGCTTCTGACAGTGCTTGTTGTATGGCACTAATGCTTGCGACATCTTTGCCAATACTTTGTTGCAGCGCTTGCAAGCTTGTGCTAGATAATTGGCTTTTGGTGGCGAGTGGCTGCTGTAGCTCGCTTTCAATGGCTTTGATTTGCCCGGTATTTTCGTCATCGCCACGCAGCTCCATTACCATTTGCGAAAAGGTGACGCCTTCTCGATATTGGCCTGCCAGAGCAATTTCTTCAGCATCCAACTTACTCAATTCTTCGGTATTGGTTTTTCGTTGCTGCTCAGAACCCGCAAGAGACTGGCGCTTTCGTATTAATTCCTCCGTCTTTACGCCCACTAGATCAATGTATTTGCCAATCTCAGGGCTGAAGTTACGCACAAATTCATTAAAGGAATCTAAGCCAAACAAAGTTGAAATAAGCTCGGTTTGCTTGGCAGGCGTTTGTGCGGCGATGCGCGAAAAACTATCAATACGGTTCTTTTCTACAAAACAGAAGCGATACGCCGCTTCGTTGGCCTGCACCGCCACTTCCTGCCCTTGGCTATCCGTTGCCCAAATCTCAGGGCTGGTAAAAGTGTTGGTGTGGGCATTCTTCAGATAGTCGTTTTGTTCGCGAAAGCGTTTGCTTTCGGCCTCGGTGACGCTGCCCAGTAATCCGTATTCCAATGCCTCACAAAAGCTTGATTTTCCGGTGCCGTTGGGGCCATAAATCAGCACTAATGAACTGGCAAGGTCGAAATCTTCTTGTTTAGCAAAACCGCGAAAGGGGCCGACGCGAAGGCTTTTTAGCTGGCGAATTGCGTTACTGTTGATTGATGCTTGGGCAGGTACCGGTTGAATATCCGCACTGATGCTTTCCCAGTTAGCTTGCGCCAATTCGACGAACTTCTTGACTCGCTGACCTTGTGCCGTGGTGAGTGGCACTAATTCATCAAAATACTGTAATACAAGGTTTGCTACTTTGCACAATTCTTGTAAATGAGCGTTTGAGAGCGTCTGCAAAAAACGGTGGTATTCAGCCAGAATCATTGTCTAGACTCCGTGGTTAAAGGCACACGCGAAAAATCCAGCTCGCCCTTGAATGCCTGCTGGCTCGACGCGCCATAAATTTTTCCAAGATCAGTAAGGCTTTGCTGGTAGCGGGATTTGATGCCTTCGATCTTTTCGACGATGGCGGTGAATTGGATTTGGAGTCCAAGCGGTGGTATCGCTACAATAGTCTCTTTCACGTTTTTGCTACTTATGGTATTTAATCCAGAAGTGGTTTCCCCAGCTCGAAACATCTGCTGCCTTCCGCCAGGCGAATTGATAAATAAACTGGCGTAGAGAGGCATCTTTTGGGATGAATCAACCCGAACCCGAATAAAATGGTTCTGGTAAACACAGTTTTTGATTGATCCATCCCACACTGCAGCTGTGTAATCCACGTTTCTGCGTTCCCAATATTTATCTGCGCCGCCCGCGTGCACCCACTCATCGATCTCGGATAACTGGAATTTCCACAGTCGGCCAATCTTGTGCGCAGGCAGGGTCTTGCGATCGCGCCAGCGGTAGACGGTGTCTTTCACCACGCCCAGGTGCTGGGCAATTTGTTCGGCTGTGACCCGCGGTTCGGTGTTCATGGCATTGGCGCTCAGGCGTTGACCTTCATGGTTGTCTTAAATCGTTGAAAGTCTAACAGGAGGGCAGTTTGATGTGGTCTAATAGACTCGGACACTCCAGTTAAGAGAAAATAATCTTAATTGGAGGAAGAAATGGAAACGAGGAAACAATATACAAAGGAATTCAAACTGGATGCAATCAGTCTGGTTCTGGATCAGGGATTGACGATAGCAGAAGCTGCCAGGAGCTTGGAAATCAGGGCTAACATGCTTGGGCGATGGATCAAGGAGAACGAGGCGGATAATAATGGCCAGGCATTCCGGGGTAATGGAAACTGACGCCGGATCAGGGAGAAATTCGGCGACTTAAGATAGAAAACAAACAATTAAAGCTGGAGCGGCAAATATTAAAGGAGGCGGCGGTCTTTTCGCGAAAGAAACGAAGTGAAGTATTCGTTCATCACCCAAAGAGAAAGACCTGCCCGGTCGGCCTAATGTGTCGGCTATTGGGTGTCAGTCGCAGTGCTTACTATGACTATGAACAACGCCGTCGCAATTGCCCGGATGATCTGCATCACAGACAACTGCTTGATGCTGTGAAGAATATTGCAAAATCATGCGATTACACCTATGGCAGTCGCCGAATGAAACAAGCACTAAATGCCTTAGGCTATTCGATTAGCCGCTGGAAGACGAGAAAACTAATGCGTGAGGCTTTCGTCACTGTCAGGCATCGGAAGAAATACAAGGTGACGACAGACAGCAATCACCAGTTGCCGGTATTTGAAAACCAATTGAATCGGCAATTTGATGTTGCCAAACCGGATCAAGTTTATGTTTGCGATATCACATACATCTGGACACAGAAGGCTGGCTGTATCTGGCAATCGTAATATATTTGTTTTCCAGAAAAGTGGTCGGTTGGAGCATGAGCTCACGGATGAAAGCAACACTGGTTTGTGATGCATTGCGAATGGCTATCTGGTTGCGCCGGCCACCGCCAGGCCTGATTGTGCATTCAGATCGTGGATCGCAGTATGCCGGCAAAGCATACCGCAATCTACTGAAAGCATATGGTTTTATTGGCAGCATGAGTCGTCTGGGAAATTGTTGGGATAATGCAGTTGCGGAAAGCTTCTTTGCAGCCTCAAGCAGGAACGTTGCCAATGGCGGCATTACCAAACCCGCTATGAAGCACAGCAGGACATTTTGCAGTATATCGCCGTGTTTTATAACAACCAAAGACTGCATTCATACCTGGATTACAAAAGTCCGAACCAATATGAAGCTGAAGCAGCAAAAACGATGAAAGTTTGTAACTAAGGTGTCCGGTTTTACTTGACCAGGTCAATTTTCTAGCCATAAAAGCCTCCCTAGGTCAGCATTTGCGCATAAGCTCTTGTGTAGGGTGGTTTGAACAGAATCCGGAATACAAACCGCCTTAAGGAAACCCTAAGTAACTCGCATTTGTCATTCCGAACCCAGTGAGGAATATTTAATAATCAATGCAATAGATTTCTCGCACTTGCTCGAAATGACACTGGTTCAGTGTTTCCTTAATGTTTTTTCAATCATGATTTGATAGTCTTAAGACGCAGGCGGAGCTGTTTTTCGGTCTCGATGATGGCAAATAGCGCGACACCAATGCCGATTACCAGCAAACAATCAAGAAAGGGCACTGGTTCTGTGGCAAATATCGCCTGTAGGGGCGGCAGGTAGGTGATGGCAAATTGTGCCAGGGTAATAATAATTACTGTCAGCCACACCACTTTGGTGCCTCGCACCGCTTTCCAGGTGAGCGATGTATCGTAAATATTGCGGATAAAGAACAGATGAAAAATTTCCATTATCACCAGCGTATTCACCGCAAGCGTGCGGGCCAGTTCTATGCTGTAGCCACGGTCTATCGCGTAAGTGTAAATTCCATACACGCCACACAGGAACAAAATGGATACCAGCACAATGTGCCACACCAGTTCGCCACTGAGCAGCGGCTCTCCTCTTGGGCGCGGCGGGCGGCGCATGGTGTTTTCCTCGGTTGGCTCGAAAGCAAGTGCAATACCCAATGTAACAGAAGTAATCAGATTGACCCATAAAATTTGAATGGCCGTTATCGGAAGCGTCATGCCAAACAGCAGAGCCACTATGATGGTCATCGATTCACCTGCGTTGGTAGGCAACGTCCAGCTGATAACTTTCTTGATGTTGTCATAGACCGTGCGCCCTTCACGCACGGCGCTGGCAATGGAGGCGAAATTATCATCGGCCAGCACGAGTTCCGCTGCTTCCTTGGCGGCTTCGCTGCCTTTTTTGCCCATCGCAATGCCTACATCGGCACGTTTTAGTGCAGGGGCATCGTTCACTCCATCGCCTGTCATGGCTACTGTCATGCTGTGTGATTGCAGTGCCATGACAAGCCGCAATTTATGCTCCGGGCTTGTTCGGGCGAAGATGTCGCATTCAAATACAGCTTCTTTCAGTGAGGCATCATTCATTCCATCAAGATCAGCTCCGGTGAGAACCTTGCCGGGGTTCAGCAGGCCAATTTGTTTGCCGATTGCTGCCGCTGTCATGGCGTGATCGCCAGTGATCATTTTCACGCGAATACCGGCTGTGTGACATTCTGCTACAGCGGCAATGGCTTCTGCACGCGGTGGATCAATCATCCCGACCATGCCGAGTAGCGTGAGCGTGCTTTCAATATCTGTATGTTCCAGCACGGTATGCTCTGATTGAACGGGTTTGACAGCGAATGCCAGCACGCGCTGACCGAGAGCGGCGATGCTATCCGCCTTTTCTTGCCAATAAGCTTTGTTCAATGGCTCCACATTCCCGTCCGCAACCCTTTGAGTTTTGCACATGGCAAGAATCTGCTCCGGCGCGCCCTTGATGAACACAAATGCGCGGTGTTCATGGTCGTGATTCAGCGTTGCCATGAAGCGGTGTTTGGCATCAAAAGGAATGGTGTCAGTGCGCGTCCAGGTCGCCTGTTCCTTGCGACTTTCAATGCCTATTTTGCTTGCAAAGGCTAGCAATGCACCTTCCATCGGATCGCCTTCCACCGTCCAAACACCCTCATGATCATGCAGCGCTGCGTCATTACACAGGGTTGCAGCACGGGCGAGTTCTTCCAGAACGGCATATTCGGCGGGAGAAACTTCGGCATTTGCCAGCAATAGTGTGCCTTGTGGTTCATAGCCGATGCCTTGCAATGTAAAGAGATGCTGGTGCGTCAGCACCGAGGAAACCATCATCTCATTGCGTGTCAGTGTGCCGGTTTTGTCGGTGCAGATAACCGAAACGGATCCGATGGTTTCAATCGCGGGCAATCGCCGTACAATGGCATTGCGTCGTGCCATCGACTGCACACCCACCGCCAGCGTGATAGTTAGCACAGCGGGTAAGCCTTCTGGAATCGCCGCGACCGAAAGTCCCACCACTGCCATGAACATCTCGGTGAATTCATGGTGGCCGACAAAATAACCATAACCAAGTAAAATCGCGGCAATCAACAGGATGAAGATGGTCAGCCACTGAGCGAATGCCCCCATCTGCTTTACCAGCGGCGTGGTCAGTGTTTCTACTTCCGACAGCAATCCGCTGATGCGTCCGATTTCGGTGGCAGCGCCTGTGGCCACCACCACGCCTTTGCCCTGGCCGGAGGTGACCAACGTGCCGGAAAACGCAATACAGGAACGGTCACCTAACGGCGCATCGAAGGGAGCTGGCTCGGTATGCTTCTCCACCGGCACGGATTCGCCGGTAAGAATCGCCTCTTGAATCTGCAAACCGTGTGTTTTCAGCAGCCGCAGATCGGCGGAACCTTATCACCTGCTTCGAGTAAAACAATATCACCAGGCACGAGCTTTCCTCCATCAATACTGTAACGCTCGCCGCCGCGCAGTACCGAGGCATGGGGTGCCAGCATCTGGCGGATGGCATCCATTGCCTTTTCTGCCTTTCCCTCCTGGATGAATCCGATGATTGCGTTGGCCAGCACCACCGCCAGAATGACGAAAGTATCGATCCAATGATCCAGAGCCGCCGTGATAATTGCGGAACCGAGCAGCACATAAATCAGGATATTGTGGAATTGCAGCAGGAAACGGGTGATGTTGCTGCGTTTCTGCGGCTCCGGCAGCCGATTAGGACCATGGGTCTTCAGGCGCTCCTCAGCTTCTTGTTGATTCAGGCCTGCAGACGTTGCGCCCAGTTTTTCCAATACCGGATCAATGCCGATGTCGTGCCAGGAAGACTCCATTATTTTTGTTTTTATTTCCTGCATGATTGCCCCAAATAAAATCAATAATATAGAACAGTTGGACTGTTCCCCGGTCTGGCTTCCGCCGCGCCGATACGACTATTTGACGAGCAGCAGGGGCTTCTCGGTAAGGGTGAACAACCTTGCTTGCCACTGATCCGAGCAGCAGATTCTTTATCGTACCCATGCCGCGTGTACCCATCACAATCAAATCACAGTGATATTCGCGCGAAAAGTCGTTGATGACTTCGGCGGGATTGCCACTACGTATATGCGCATCGAATGCGATGCCGGCACTCTCGAGGCGCTCCTTCGCGGGCGTCAGTAATGCCAACCCGGCTTCTTCACGCGCTTTATTGATGCGCAGCATGTCTAAAAGCGGCTCTGTGTTGAAAGCGACTTCGTTGATTTGAACTGGCTCGTGCACGTAGAGTAGATGCACATGCAGCTTGGTTGTATCCATTGTATCCAGTACTTCATCGATGGCGCGCTCCGCATTTTCCGAACCATCGAAAGCAATCAGGGCAATAGTCATGATGAGATCCTTCCTCTTGTAAATCCAATTAAATAGATTGAAACTTTAGCAGGCCTGTTAAATGCTTGCAGAGTGCATAGTGAATTGGCAGATCACGATGTACAGACCACAGAATACCTTTTTGTTACTGCGCATGTAATTATCATTAACTTGGAATTACAGTAACACTATCTTTGTATTAAGGAAACTCCGAATAAGTTGATTACACCCATAGTTCGACAAGCTCGCTACGAACGTAATCAACACATTGCCGTTCGTCCTGAGCATGTCGAAGGACTTAATCAGAGCTTCCTTAAGGAGTTTCTACAGAACTGCTTTTAATTGGAAAAGTATCTGTCGATGCAGAATGCATTCAGATTGGTGATTTCAGCATGGCAATCACAGGTTTTGTTTGAGGCCGGATGCCGCGCCATAAGAAGAAGGATTCAGCCGCCTGTTCCACCAGCATGCCGATGCCGTCAGCCAACTGATGCACACCATTTTGCTGTGCAAATTCAAGAAAGTGTGTGGGTTCATGGCTATACATCAGGTCGTAGGCGAGGGTAGCCTGCGCCAAAACACTGGCTGGTAATTCGGGTAGTGCATCGTGCAGGCTGGCGGAAGTTGCATTGATGATGATGTCAAAATGTGCATCGGCGAAATGCATAAAATCGCCCGCGATGCTATTGCCATAAGCATTAAACTGTTCCTGTAGTGCCGCTGCTTTTGCGGGGGTGCGGTTAGCAATTGCCAGCAGTGAAGGTTTTTGTTGCAGCAGCGGCAGGATGACGCCCCGCGCGGCGCCGCCAGCACCTAGCAGCAATATGCGTTTTTCTGCAAGAGGAATGCCCAGATTGCACTCGATGTCGCGTACTAATCCTGCGCCATCGGTGTTATCACCGAGAATTTCATCGTTTTCAAATTTAAGTGTATTGACTGCCCGTGCGATGGTTGCCCGTTCGGTTAAACGGGTGGCGAGCCGGTAAGCTTCCAGCTTGAACGGCACAGTAACATTCAACCCCTTGCCGCCTTGCTGGCGGAAGCTTTCCACAGCCGCCTGGAATCCCTCCAATGGCGCCAGGATGGCGTCATATTGCATGGATTGTTTTGTTTGTTGCGCAAAGGTTTTGTGGATCAGGGGTGATTTGCTATGTGATATGGGATTGCCAATCACGGCATATGAATCAAGCATGGATAGTAAAATCTTTAGTGATGGGCATCTCTGAAAATCCCAATTTCGTTACAACACATTGTTGCTCGCAAAAATGTTTTCTTTCTATCAGACATATGCTGCGTCACCATTTTTGTTCACCCCCATTATGTTTAGAACTTTGAATTTTTAGAGGCGCCCTTATGGTTGAATAAAAACCAGTTCGGTTGCCTGTCAGTACAGTAACTACTGACTCAGCAACATATCCGAAGATGCAAATACCCAGGTGCGGGTAATATGCAGAATATCCGTATCCTGACTGATGTCCGGTGGAAAAGGCGAAAATCCATTTTGCCCGGCGAGTTTTACAATATTGATGGCGGCTTCATCCAGAATTTTTTCTCCGGATGAGCGATTGATTTCAATCGACTCCACACTGCCATCCGCCCGGATACTGACGGTAAGCTGTAAGTTGCCATAGAGTTTATCTTTTCTGGCGGCTTCGGGGTAATTCAAATTGCCGATGCGTTCTACTTTCATGCGCCAATCCTCGACATAGCGCGCAAAGCGATATTCCTTGGTGCGCGCCCCTACAAATTTGCGTTTCGGACGCTTTTGATAGCTATCGTGATCCTGATCAATCTGTGCTCTCAGGCGGGCAATATCAAGACTGCGCAGCAATAAGTCAGAAGGATCCGCTGTGACTTGTTCGCTTTCGGCCTCGCTCTTGTGTTCACTGGGTTGTTCGATTTGCGGGGTTTCGCTGACAGCAGCCATCAGTTTTTTGGCTTCCTCTTCCAGTTGCTTTACTTTTTTCTGGGCTACGTTGGCATCGTTAACCGGCTTGCTTCTTGGCAGTACCGGGAATGGTGTTTTTGCCCGGCGATTGGCATCCGTATTACCGCCGCCGTCCAGATTATCCTGCGCAAGCAACTCAGTTTCTTTTGGTTTTGTCAGTGTTTTGTTGTTAACAAGTACAACTTCCAGGGATGATGCAATTTTGTCTGATTTCGGTTGATGAAACTGAAAAGTCACACCAAAAAAAATGATTCCATGCAACAGCAGGGAAGCGACCATCGCCACAAAAATGCGATTGGTCTGGGATGATTGATAACTGCCCGTTGCTGCTGGTGGAGTTTTGTGTATTTGAATGGTAATCGCCAAAAGGTCAAACCTTGAAAATTAAGTTTAAGCTAATTCATGCAATTATATTATTCTAGCAGGCTGTTGAAAAACTATCTGTATTGCCGCTGCGGTTTTAAAAACAGACTCAAGATGCTAATTTATCAAGCATAAACTGCGATTTTCCGCCTGTTTTTGCCTTGCATCGGCTACCTCGGAAACGTTTTTCAACGGTCTGCCAGGCAACAAGCATGCACTTGTCACATGATTCATCATAAATCTGGAGATTGGCTTCTTATACATCGTGTTTTTGGATGAATTCTGCGTGCAAGCTGCGCTCCAGCAGATCTATTTCAGATAATTTAAGTTTGACGTAAGTGCTAGGCGCCATTTCTGGTAGTGAGGGTACTCGTGTGAGGAATGGAATATGATCCAATTTCACTAAATTTTCTTTAATGACCTGTGCGTTAATGATTTGAATTTTTTCCTGCAATAACCAGCGCAAACACCAGTAACGTTCCATTGCACGCTGGAATTCGCTATAAATCCCATAGGCTGTTTCAAAGTCTCGTATCGCGATTAGAAGACTGTTGTTCTCCTTGCTATAGTGTGGCGGTTCCGCGCGCAGCATGGCAATGATTTGCCGCTGATTAATCAGGTCAACATAACGCCTCATGGGGGAACTGCTCCAGGCATACTGCGAGACACCCAGTCCCTGGTGAGGAGCAGGTGAGGTGCTCATTTTCACCTTGCCGTTGGCTTGACTGCGAAAGATGCCGGTAATACCTGCAGCGGTCAATTGTTTTCCCCACTCCGTATTGACATAAATCATCAGCTCAGATACGACTTTATCAATGGGTGATCCGCGTCGACGTTCACTAATTGTGATGGAGTCATTTTTGATTTCGAAACTATAATCAATTTTGTCATTATTAGTATCACTGGCTTTGCCGCGTTGGTTTTCCATCTTGCAGGAAAATTTCCACAAAAGACTCAATTCCTTGCTGAAGGGGTGTTCAAAATTTCCTTTGCTTAATGTGGCTTCGTTGAAATACTGCTCCAGTGAATTGTGACGTAGATTTGCTGCAATTTTTATTTTCTCAATCCGGCTTTCTGTCCCTATGACTGTAAAATCATCTGATACATCAAGATACAAGGAGAGTGCAGGGCACAAACGGTTTTCTGCCAATGTGAAATGATTAATGGTTACATCCGGCAGCATGGTGATTTTGTTTCCAGGCAGATAAACCGTCGATAGGCGCGATGAAGCGACTTTATCAAGCGCTGACTCGGGGTCGATTCCCAATGCTGGCGCTGCAATATGTATGCCGATGCGAAAACTGCCAAATGCTAATGGTGTAACAGAAAAGGCATCATCAATTTCTGTCGTTGTAGCATCATCCATACTGAATGCAACGACATCTGCGATGGGTAGATCGGAAAAATCGCTAAGTGTTGGATGCGGCTCAAGTTCATCAAACCCGACGCCTTCAGGGAAATGTTCCGAGATAAACTGATTAAAATGGTAATCGTGTGAGGACGGAATGGCGCCACACTTTTCCATCAGTTTTGCGACGGTGAGTTTTTTTTCTGTACAGACTGATTCGAGGGCTTTCCACTCAATCGAGTTTTTATCAGGCCTGTAGAGTAAATTAGGGATGTGCGGTTTAAATTCCTCTGGCAGCTTAGAGTGATTTAATTGTTCAACATAACATGCTTGTTGCGCTGCTTGCAGGCGTTTTCTTTCCTGACCGGCTAAAGCCGCTTTAAGTGCATCCGGTGGCGCTGCTTTGTAGCGTCCGTGCCCTTTTTTATAGAAATACATTGGCGCATTCTGAAGCAGCAGCAAAGTAGCAGCAGCTTCAATCGGACTGGGTGTATGGCCAAAGTAATCGGCTGCAAGGGTATCGCTGGCAAATTCAGTATCCTGTGTGCAACATTCCCAGAGAAAATCCGGATCCAATTCGTCGGCTACTTTTTGTACATGATTCATGAACTCGGATAAAGGAGGCGCATCAAACCGGAATAGCACTGACGTTGCTTTGATCTTTGAACGCTTGCCATGCACAGCCTCTATTTGTAACGAGGTATTGTTGTCAGCCAGTATGGCGCCTACCTTAAAGGTTCCAGCTTCTTCGAAAAAAACATTCATGAGGTTGTTTTTATAAAATTACGGTCGGAAAGTCAGAACAGGACTGCATCGGGAGAGATTGAGCTATCATCGGAAAATTAAAGGTTTTGACATATAATCTTTGTAATGTATAAACCTGATCAACAATTCTGCATTATATACGAGTCGATTGCTAAAAATAAAAAGCAGAAGGCAATTGTTGGCAAAAATAGTGCCAGCATTCTTCAAGGAACCGCCGGAACTGTTGACAGGGCCTCAGAATGCTGCGGGTAAATTAAAAGAGGAAATTATGGGATTTATTCGTGTTGTTTTATTTTTTGCGATTGTATTTCTGTTTTTCGTTGCGTGTACCCCTATAAAAATCCCTTCTAATCCGGATTTGCCGGTAGCTCTCAAACATTGGTCAGACAAAACCGGTGTGCCGTTGCTGGCTGATCTGGGCGGGTACAGTCATACCGTGACAACGCAGAATCCAGCAGCGCAGCGATATTTTGATCAAGGATTGGTGATGAGCTTTGCATTTAATCACGGCGAATCAATACGTTCATTTCATGCAGCCCAGATGTTCGATGGGAATTGCGCAATGTGTTACTGGGGCGAAGCTTTGGCGCTGGGCCCAAATATCAATGTGACAAGCAATGGACAAGTTGTCATGGATGAGGAAGCGCATAATCAAGCATACAAGGCGATTCAGAAAGCGATCAGCTTGAAAGCTCAAGCGAGTGTAAGAGAACGTGATTATATTGATGCATTGGCTGTGCGCTATAGCAGCGATGCTTCAAAATCCAGAAGTGATTTGGATATGGCCTATATGCATGCGATGCTTAAGCTTTTCCGGAAATATCCTGAAGATGATGATGTGGCTGCATTGTTAGCAGAATCTGTGATGAATACCATGCCTTGGGATTATTGGGTGAATCCGGAGACACCCAAAGCTTTGATGGTCGAGGTAATTGATGCATTAGAGACGGTATTGCAACGCTCGCCACGGCATCCACTGGCCCTTCATTTGTACATTCATGCCGTTGAGGCATCGTCAAAGCCTGAACGTGCCGAACGTGCTGCGGATACCTTGCGTGATCTAATACCTGGCGCAGGCCATTTGGTGCATATGCCTTCGCACATATACTGGCGTGTTGGACGGTATAACGATGCAGTGGAAGCGAATTTCAAAGCGGCAGCCATTGATGAGGCGTATATCGCTGCTTGTCATGTGCAGAGCTATTATGCGGCGGCATATTATCCACATAATCTACATTTTCTATGGGCGGCATATAGTATGGAAGGCCGTAGCCAGGCAGCTATTGAAACAGCGCAGAAAGTCGCTGCAAGTGTTTCGGATGAAATGATCGTAAAAATTTCCCGGCTGTTGAGTTTTTTAAAACAATACCCTTGCTTTCGCTCATTAATTTTGGACAGTGGAGCGATGTGCTGATGCAACCGCCTCCAGCAGATCATATGGAGTTTTCGCATGGAATCTGGCGCTATGCTCGTGCAATAGCCAATACCAGGCTGGGTGATTTCGATGCTGCTCGTGCAGAATATTCTATGCTTGCGACTCTGCGCAAGACTGCCAATTTAGCTTTGCTAGACGCGCAAGACTATCCGGCAACTTTGCTATTACAAATCGCAGATAAGCTGGTTGAAGGTGAAATTTTTATGGCGCGAAGAGATTTTGCGAAAGCTATTGCTTCTTTTAAAGAAGCTGTTTTGATACAGAATCAATTGCCATACACAGAACCACCTTACTGGTATTACCCGACGCAGCTTTCATTAGGTAAAGCTTTATTAGAAGCGGGCGATTATGCTCAGGCGGAAATGGTGTATCTCGATAATCTCAAGCATTATCCGAGGAATGGGTGGGCTTTGTATGGCTTGAAACAAAGCTTGCAAGCGCAGGATAAAGATTTTAGTGAGATACAGAGTGAGTTTGACAGGGCATGGCAAAATGCGGATGTTAGTTTGACTGCATCAAGGTTCTGAAAAAGTGAGTTTGATTGGAGGTTTCTGAATGTGGTTTCTTAAGCTTTTGTCCGTGATTTAATCGTTTTTGTGTTTTTTTAGAAATAACTGGATGGTTTTTTTTAGCTCGGAATCAGGCAATGTTATGGCTAACTGACTTAAACAATCTTTTCCGGTTTTACTCAATTTTAATTTTTCTTTTGCATATCCTTTATCCGCAAGTGTTTTAGTGCTTTTTCCAAAGCTAGGTGCTTGCACCAAAATTTGAATTGAAGTAACTTTCCATCCTAGCTCCTGTAGCTTGAGCAGCACCGATGGTGAAATTTGCTTAAGTTTTGAAGCTATGGCCCCATTCTCGGCCATTATGGTTATCCTGCCATTCGAAGTTCGACTCAGGGTGCAGTGCTGCGCCAATTGTGCTGGAACTAGTTTAGAGAATATTAATTGATCTGCATATAATTGATGAGCTAAAGTGAATAAGTTTTCATATTCAGGCGTCTTGCCAAGAAGATTAAGATAAGAATTAACTTTATAAGAGGTCATGTGGTTATTTAAAAAATATCCAATGAATAAAAAATATGAATATTATTTTTATTTCTGATAAATCAGAACGAGCGAGAAAAATTACATTAACAAGGCTACACATTACATTATTAATAAGCGCTTTTCTATTCATTATCGTAACATTAGCACTGAGTTTAAACTTTGTTTCACTGCGCTACGCTGATCGGATCGATGCGCCAGTTTTAAGAGCGGTATTAGTCAATCCTCAAGAGGAAAGGCATCAGAAAATTCAAACGCATTTGCAAGATAATTTAAATATCATGGCCATTAAGTTGGGACAAATGCAGGCGCAATTATTACGCTTAGACGCCCTGGGTGAACGTTTGGCAGAATCTTCTGGCATTAAGTCGAGAGATCTTTTATTTAATGAAGTACCGGGGCAGGGCGGCGCACGAACTGATCATTCATCTGAAGAATTAACCTTTACGGAATTTAATCATAAGCTCCAGGAATTATCGAATATGTTGGATGAAAGGACAGATAAACTGGGCGCATTAGATTCTTTATTGCGTCATGACAGACTGGCAAAATATGTTCTGCCATCTGAGATGCCAATTGAAACAGATTGGTATTCATCTGGTTATGGATATCGGATTGATCCATTTACGGGGAAGAAAGCGTTTCACGAAGGCGTGGATTTTTCTGCTGAGATAGGTACGGCGATAAAAGCAGCAGCCGGTGGTGTAGTGGTCTATTCAGATCGACACGCTGAATATGGTAATATGATCGAGATTGATCATGGAGATGATTTGGTGAGTCGTTATGCGCACGCGTCGAAACGTTTTGTGGAACTGGGGCAAGTCGTATTGCCAGGGCAGAAAATAGCCGAAGTAGGCAATACGGGACGTTCTACAGGACCGCATTTGCATTTCGAGATCAGACATAGAGACAAACCGCTTAATCCATCCAGATTTTTAAAAAAACTGAGCTAAACCGAATTTAAGGAACTGCTGATTATTCATGCATGAATCTTGTTTGTTGAGTATTCTTCACTTCATAGTTGTTGTCCATCTTAAACATAGTGTAGCTTTTGGCGGTGCGTTTTGTTTTATTCTAAGTGAATTTAATCCGCCCAATAAATGGTTTAAATTTAATCCATAATTCATTAAAGTATTTTTGTGGGTGAGGTAAAATCTCACCCTTTGTTTTTTAAACTAATTGTTTAAATAGAATTTCTAGAGACCTTATGCTAAGCAATCTACTTAAAAAGATTTTTGGAAGCCGTAATGACCGGATGGTGAAGCAGTATTCTCAAACCGTGCGAATTATTAACGAAAAGGAAGCAGCCATCGCGGGTTTGTCGGATATTGAATTGCGCGCCAAAACAGACGAGTTCAAGCAGCGTATCGATAATGGGGAATCATTGGATGCGTTATTGCCAGAAGCATTTGCGGTAGTGCGTGAAGTGGGTAAACGGGTTCTGGAAATGCGCCATTTTGATGTGCAGCTCATCGGCGGCATGGTATTGCATGAGGGTAAGATAGCTGAGATGCGCACTGGTGAAGGTAAAACACTCATGGCAACTTTGCCCGCATATCTGAATGCATTGGCAGGTAAAGGTGTTCATGTCGTCACTGTGAATGATTATTTGGCAAAGCGTGATGCTGATTGGATGGGGAAAATTTATCAGTTTCTCGGAATGAGCGTGGGTGTGATTTATGCGCAAATGCCGCATAGTGATAAGCAGGCTGCCTATGCTGCAGATATTACCTATGGCACGAATAACGAGTATGGCTTTGATTATTTGCGTGACAATATGGTGACTCATGCTTACGAACGTGTGCAACGCTTGCTCAATTTTGCAATTGTTGATGAAGTGGACTCGATCCTGATTGATGAAGCACGCACGCCATTGATTATTTCGGGGCAAGCTGAAGGCGATACAGAAATATATGTGCGTATTAACGCCCTGATTCCTAAGTTGACGCGCCAGGAAACAGAAGATAGCCCAGGCGACTATAGTGTGGATGAAAAAACTCACCAGGTTACTCTCAGCGAGGCTGGCTTTGAACATTCAGAGCGACTGTTGGCAACAGCTGGGTTGCTGAAGGAAGGAACCAGTCTTTATGATCCAGCTAATATCAATTTGATTCATCATTTGAATGCAGGTTTACGTGCACATAACTTATATTTTCTCGATCAGAATTATGTCGTGCAGAATGGTGAGGTAATTATCGTTGATGAATTTACCGGTCGCCTCATGGCAGGCCGCCGCTGGTCTGATGGCTTGCATCAGGCAGTGGAGGCGAAAGAAGGTGTTGCAATTCAGAAAGAGAATCAGACGCTCGCTTCAATAACTTTCCAGAATTATTTTCGCATGTATCAGAAATTATCCGGAATGACCGGTACTGCTGATACCGAAGCGGCTGAATTCCAGCAAATCTACGGATTGGAGACTGTTATCATTCCGACGCATCGCCCAATGATTCGTGATGATCGTATGGACCAGGTGTTTCGTACGGCGAAAGAAAAAAATGAAGCAATGGTTTTGAGTAAAGGCGGTTTGCACATTATTGGTACTGAGCGACATGAGTCTCGTCGAGTGGATAATCAGTTGCGTGGACGTTCAGGCAGGCAAGGGGATCCAGGATCCAGTCGTTTTTATCTTTCACTTGAGGATCCTTTGCTGCGTATATTTGCGTCAGACCGTGTTGCCAATATTATGACGCGCCTCAAAATGCCCGAAGGAGAAGCTATTGAACATCCATGGGTTACTCGTGCTATTGAAAATGCTCAGCGTAAGGTAGAAGCGAGAAATTTTGATATGCGCAAGCAGCTACTTGAATTTGATGATGTGGCTAATGATCAACGTAATGTGATTTATCAACAGCGCAATGGATTGCTGGAAGAAGATCATGATATTTCAGAAACAATCACAGCAATACGTGAAAATGTTTTAAGTAATTTATTCAGCTTATATATTCCACCTCAAAGTGTTGAAGAGCAATGGGATGTGCAGGGATTGGAAAAAGCGCTTGCAGCGGAATATCAGTTGCACTTTCCTTTGCAGAAATGGCTTGAGCAAGAGCCGGAGTTACATGAAGAGAACTTGTTTGAACGTATTATTGATCTTGCAAATGAACAATATCAAACGAAAGTCGAGAAGGTGGGCGCTGAGATTATGCATCACTATGAGCGTGCTGTAATGCTGCAAAGTTTGGATTCGCATTGGCGGGAACATCTGGCGGCATTGGATCATTTGCGCCAAGGTATACACTTGCGTGGTTATGCGCAGAAGAATCCAAAGCAGGAATATAAACGCGAAGCTTTTGAGCTTTTTACCAATATGCTCGAGGCGATCAAAAACGAAGTCTCAAAAATACTTTTAACTGTGCAAATAAAAAGTGAGCAGCAGGTTGAGGCCGTGGCCGAATCACTACGATCGCCAGATAATATTCAATTTCATCATGATTCCTATAAGGAAACGCTGGTTGAGGATACAGAGTATGAGAGAGCTCAAGAAGAGAAAACACAACCTTTCGTACGCCAAAATGAAAAAAGTTGGCCGTAACCAATTGTGTCCTTGTGGTTCTGGTAAAAAATATAAGCAATGCCATGGAAAGGTTAAATAGTTACTCTAGAAAACAACCTGTCATGAGCGTGTCATGCTGGTTTGCTCTATGGAGATACGTTTAAGTTTTCTATAATCCTTAATTGGAGTATGGTATACTGCGCCCTTTTTTGGGGTTTAAAGATTATAAATTTGATCGTGATAGTGACGGGAAGTAGATTAAATTTGCCTTTTTATTAATAGCCTTACATGAAAACATTACTGATGGAATAGTTGAATATGGCAGATAGTTTTAGTATCAATGATGAAATGAGTGGCAGAAGAAAGTTCTTGGTCGCTGCAACTTCATTAGCTGGCGGTGTCGCAGGTGCTGCAATTGCAACGCCTTTTCTGTTAAGTATGATGCCGAGTGAACGAGCCAAAGCAGCTGGAGCGCCGGTAGAGGTGGATATATCAAAGCTTGAGCCTGGCATGCTTCTGATGGTCGAATGGCGCGGCAAAGTGGTATGGGTTTTGAATCGCACTACGGAAATGCTTGCGACGCTCGAGAAAGTAGAAGGTGATCTAGCCGACCCAAATTCAGAAAGGAAACAACAACCGGAATATGCTCGAAATCGTACGCGATCAATCAAACCGGAAATTCTCGTTACTGAAGGCGTCTGTACACACTTAGGGTGTTCTCCTGTATTCAGGAAGGAGATTGCTCCTGCAGATCTAGGGCCAGATTGGTTAGGTGGATTTTTCTGTCCTTGTCATGGTTCAAAATTTGATTTGGCTGGTCGCGTGTATAAAAGTGTGCCGGCTCCAACTAATATGGTTGTTCCTCCTCATGTATATTTGAGCGATAGTCGTCTTTTAATTGGATCTGAAAGTGAGGGGGCAGCATAAATGAGTAACCTATTTAATTCAATGATAGGATGGATCGATAAACGATTTCCATTAACATCGAACTGGAAAGCGCATCTTTCCGAATATTATGCGCCAAAGAACTTTAATTTCTGGTATTTCTTTGGCTCGCTAGCCCTGCTGGTGTTGGTTAATCAGCTACTTACCGGAATTTTCCTGACTATGAATTACAAGCCAGATGCAAGTTTGGCTTTTTCTTCGGTAGAGTACATTATGCGTGATGTGGATTATGGCTGGTTAATCCGCTATATGCATTCCACAGGCGCATCCATGTTTTTTGTCGTGGTTTATCTGCATATGTTTCGTGGAATGATGTATGGCTCTTACCGGAAGCCGCGGGAGCTTTTGTGGCTGATTGGTATGATTATATTTTTTGTACTGATGAGCTTAGCATTTACCGGATATATTCTGCCTTGGGGGCAAATGTCTTACTGGGGTGCGCAAGTGATTGTGAGTATGTTTGGAGCAATTCCAACTATTGGAGAATCTCTCCAGCAATGGGTGCTGGGTGATTTTACACTTTCAGATGCTGCGCTAAATCGTTTCTTTGCTTATCATGTCGTAACATTACCCTTAATACTTTTAATTTTGGTTTTTGCGCATATTCTGGCGCTACATGAAGTTGGATCAAATAATCCAGATGGCATTGAGATAAAACAAAATAAAAATCCCAAAACAGGAATTCCAGTAGATGGAATACCATTTCATCCTTATTACACTGTAAAGGATATTGTCGGTGTCGTGGTGTTTTTGATAGTATTTTGTGGAATTATTTTCTTTGCTCCGGAAATGGGCGGATATTTCCTGGAATACAATAATTTTATTCCTGCTAACACATTGCAGACGCCGGATCATATAGCGCCGGTCTGGTATTTCACGCCTTACTACTCGATGCTGAGAGCAGTAACTGTTAATTTTCTCTGGATAGATGCAAAACTATGGGGTGTGATATTGATGGCGGGTTCGGTGATTATCTTCTGTTTCTTGCCTTGGTTGGATAGAAGTCCAGCTAAATCAATACGCTATAAAGGCTTATATTTTAAGACAGCCTTGACACTTTTTGTAATCAGTTTTTTTGTATTGGGTTGGCTAGGAACAAAATCTCCAACTCCTTTATATACTTTATTAGCGCAAATCTTTACGGTTATCTATTTTGCTTTCTTTATTTTAATGCCATGGTATAGCAAGATAGATAAAACAAAACCTGAGCCAAAAAGAGTAAAAGAGTAAAAAATGAAGAAAATAACAATTGTTATATTTATCTTGTGTATGGCTCCATTTAGTGACTTGTTCGCTGCTGAGTCTGGTATGGCATTAGATAGTGCCCCTATTGATACAACTGACAATGCTTCGTTACAGCGTGGCGCAGAGAGTTTTGTAAATTATTGTAACTTGTCATGGTGCAAGTTTTATGCGCTATAACCGTCATCGTGATATCGGTTTCAATAATGAAGAAATTCTTAATAAGCTCGTTTTTACAGGTCAGAAAGTTGGCGATCTGATGCAATCAGCAATGCGGAAAAAGGAAGCTGAGAAATGGTTTGGTGTTGTGCCGCCTGACTTATCTGTGATAGCTCGTTCACGAGGAGCAGATTGGTTATATACTTATTTGCGAGCGTTTTATCGTGACGACTCTACTGTGACTGGATGGAACAATCTCGTTTTTGATCGAGCAGCAATGCCTCACGTGTTATATAAATTACAGGGTGAGCAGAGATTAGTTGTTAAAACGAGTGATAAAGGGGAGCAAAAATCCTTGCTGCTTGATAAACAAGGAGAAATGAACAAGGCAGAGTTTGATAAATTTGTTGGCGACCTGGTTAACTATCTGGTTTATTTAGGCGAGCCACACGCTAATACTCGTAAGGAATTAGGTATTATAGTCATGGCTTTTCTTTTAGGTATGTTGATTTTATCCTACGCATTAAAAAGAGAATATTGGAAAGATATTCATTGACATCAAACTGAGTATATTGTGAAGAAGTTTGGGAATTAGAAGTTATGATGACACTATATTCAACAATTACATGTCCATATAGCCATCGTTGCCGGATTGTCCTGCACGAAAAAGATATGGATTTTCAGGTAATTGATGTTGATCCAAATAATAAATCAGAAGACCTGGCAGTAATGAGTCCGTATGGAAAAGCCCCGGTGCTTGTGGAACGCGATCTTGTATTATATGAATCAAACATCATTAATGAATATATAGATGATCGTTTTCCACATCCGCAATTAATGCCAGCAGATCCCGTTATGCGGGCTCGTGCTCGTTTGCTGTTGTTTCGCTTTGAACAAGAATTATTTTGTCATATAGATGCGTTCGATGGGTCAGATCAAAAGGCAATTGATAAAGCCCGTACAGTAATAGCAGATAATCTGGCGATTATATCGCCAATCTTTGAAAAACAAAGGTTCATGCTCGGAGATGAATTTTCGATGCTTGATGTTGCCATAGCACCTCTGCTATGGCGTCTTGAACATTTTGGAATTCGCCTTCCTAAACAAGCAGCGCCACTACTAAAGTATTCGGAAAGACTGTTCAGTAGACCGCTCTTTATTGATGCATTATCAGCTTCAGAAAAAGTAATGCGGAAATGAGCATTAATTCAACCAAACCTTATTTGATTCGCTCAATTTATGATTGGTGCATTGATAGTGATTTTACACCGTATGTATCTGTAAAAGCCTCTTCAGATCTGGATATTCCGATGGAATTTGTAAAGGATGGGGAGATAGTTTTTAATATAAGCGCAAAAGCAGTGCATGAGCTTATTATTAACAATGATTTTATCAGTTTTACTGCACGATTCAATGGTGTATCAACAAAGCTAGAAATACCGCTTAATGCTGTTAGAGGTATTTTTGCAAAAGAAGTAAATCAAGGAATAGCGTTCTCCACTGATAATGGAAATGATAAAGATGAAAATCAAGGAAGAGCAATTAAAGGACAAAAAAATACTTCAATCCAGCATGCATTGAAATTTCAAACAAAAAAAACACGCAAACCTAATCTTAGAATAATCAAATGATTTCAGCATTTGGGTTTGGTCATGTAAGTTGCCGGCATAGCTCAGATGGTAGAGCAGCTGATTTGTAATCAGAAGGTCCCGAGTTCGATTCTTGGTGTCGGCACCATAAAAACAATATGTTACTTAAGATATAAACTCTGATTTCTTAACCAGGGTTACACTGGGGTTACGTTACAAAAAAACAACAAGAAAAAAAACAGCACACAAAGAACGCGGGCAAAGGAATATATTCAACTATCCGACTACACATTGAAAATTATGAACCGCCTGATGTGACCACATCAAACAAAAAAAGAGCCGATTTATAATCTTTAGGAGTTGGCTTGGCATTTATTAGTTCCTCTAACAATTTCATCATATTCATTCTCTAGCAATTCTGAGATTATCCACGCTGCGAAATCGATACTTTGCCGCCGCTTTTTTGCCTATAAGATAGATAGGCTATCCTAGTCGACACCATAACTCATTGAAATACAACACACCGAGAGTCATATATCTTGATAAATAAGGATATGGCTTGTATACAGCTGGGTTCATTGAGCCTATCATTAATCGATATAATTTATTTGCACTGCGATATGTTATTTTGCGTAATTTGATTGTTTAGGCAATAAATCGAAAAGGAAAATAATGAATACTAAGCTTATGAATATTAAATATATTGCGGGGTTATTCGCCGGGATATGCACTGTTTTGGTACCAGGGATGGGGGTGACGGCAGATTGGTCACTTAAAATATTGGACCAGGGGGCAACTGTGATCGCCATGAATGATTCTGGACAGGTTGTGGGTTACAACTGGAATGGTGTCACGCCATTGGGAGCTTATATCACTGGGCCAAACGGGACGGGGATCACTTATCTGGATGACTTGGATGGAGGGGTGCGCTCTGGACGTAGCTATCGAGCTGATCATCATTATGGACAGGTCGTAAGGTGGTCTTTTCAAATGGCCACGCCTTCATTACAGGTCCAAATGGCACTGGGATAAGGGATTTAGGTACTTTGGGTGGAGACCATAGCTCCGCCTCTGCTGTTAATGATTCTGGACAGGTGGTAGGGAGTTCTGACGTTTCCAAAACAGCTCCATTTTATACACATGCCTTCATTACGGGTCCGAATGGCGTGGGTATGACCGATCTGGGTACCCCGGATATTCCGGGTGTGTACGACAGCGCCGCTTTTAACATTAATAATTCTGGGCAAGTGACTGGATTTATTCTGATTAGGCCCTCACCAGATAGTTACCGGCCAACCCTCACTCCTTTATTACTGAGCAAATGGCGGCAGGTATGCCTGATCTCGGCACCTTTGAATGCATGGCAAGCTGCAAGCAGGGCTTATGTTATCAATGACTCGCACGTAGGTGGTAGGGTTTCTGGTGAGGTTAAATTATACTCTATGACGCACATTCCTTCATCACGGGCGTAAATGGTGCCAATATGACTGACTTGATGGCGCAATAAATAGCTATGCCTGGAGAATTAACGACGCTGGACAGGTGGTGGGGAATTTCAGTAGCCGGCTTTGTGATTTTGAATGTGATGATGTAATTAATTCGGCTTTCCTCTATAGCCAAAGGTTCTGTCACTGACTTATTGGCCTTAGCACCAATCGTGGCAGTTGGGTGGAATCAACTGGCGGCTCCGACATCAACAACCTGGGGCAGATCCTCGGGATAGGGGTTATCCCTACAGCATTTGCCTTTCGCCTATATCTGCAGTACCTGAACCGGGGGCTTATATGATGTTGCTGGCCGGGCTGGGGTTTCTGGGTTTCAGCGCACGTCGCAGAAAAGAATCAGCAGTTTAAATTAGACTTAGATTAATCTAGAACGGGACTTGGGCTCCCGTTTTGATTGTGCATACCGACAGGGCTAAGTTTTTTCAAGTTATTTTTGAATATGTCGATATAGCAAATGCGTTTAATAGAACGCTAATGAAGAAAAGTTTCATCATCTCCAGCCGGTCAAGGTTCGCAAATAGCCTTGACTGGCTATAAACAAGTCTCTCAGCCAGTTTATTCAATGTAATGCGTTTTTTGTTTGCTATACCACAATTTATACTTTTCCTTGATACGCTCCCATCGTTTGCCATACTCACGCAGTAAGATTTTAATGGCGGTAGCCATTCATGCGGGGCTTTTTGAGTGTTGCGGTTTATTCTTGAGTTCTCATTCGTAAATTCTGTAAATTCCGTCGTTGAAGCAATAAGATAGCCTTTAATTTTTGCATTTCACGGGAATGCAGACCATTTTTTCGTGGATTTTGTGAAGCAATAAGTTTACCTTGCTCAGTCTTCGGTCCCGTGGATTTTGCCCACGGCTGCCATTGCCTGATTTGTTCTGCTTGTCGTTTGCGTCTTTCCAAAGTCCAGCCATTCATCATGTTGTTGCTCCAATAGTTCGTTTTTGTTTTTTTGTAAATTCTGATATTTTTCAAGAGCTTCTGATTTATCTGAGTTATTAACCTGCATATGTCCAAGGGATTGATTCATCTGCTGTTTTATGAAAGTTGTCGGTTTTGGATTCTTCATTTCATATAAAGATAGTATTGTTTTCCGAGTGTTATCCTGCGCTTTTAACACCACACGCGCCAAGCCTTCAATCGTTTTGACATCATCAGAATTGCTCATTTTTACCGCCATATCAGTAAAAATGGCATCAAGCACTATGACCTGTCCGACCAATAGCAGCTCAAACTTAGCGAATTTGCCTTCTACTGCATCAAGCGCAAAATCGCTTACTAATGCCGCCAGATACTCTTGATTTGCTTTTTTCCTCCAAACACTCTATCTTTATAAACATTCACCAGTGTGTTTTGCATGTAGTTTAGTAGTGTCCATGATGGTATCGGCATTCTTAATAGATTCGACAAACCGCTGCTTTTCTTCATCGGTCAACTCCGTCATAAATGAACCTCATTGCTTGGTGGTTTAAACATCCCTCTATTTTGTTGATTCTAAAAAACCAATGCTTTAAATCATGATTGCGCTGTTGCAAATAGTTAATCCAGCCTTGCTTGCGGTAATTGCTGTTATAGAGCAGGTTCATCTCTCTTTGCCCTCGCTAATAGTTTTTTCAACCATATTTCTGTAATGCCATATTTACGACAAATCTCAATTTGATTCAGGCCATTATATTCAGCAACGATTCGCCTATGCTTTTCAGCTAATTTAACCGCATAATTGTTTTTGAGATAGACCACTCGACCGCCGATACAATCAGACAAATCGTTGATGATTTTGCTAGTGATTTTGGCTGCCAGTTCTTGATTTATTGAACTGGCCACAAGGTGTGTTTGAATTGCTGTATCTAGGATCTGGTAAAAATCATTCATATTTAATAACTCGTTTTGGTTGAAGTCGAGTTATTAAAAAACAGTGTTGCCGGGAGCGTTCTGGGCCGGTTTTCCTAATTTGGTAGTATTTCTTTTTATGCTTTGGATGCGCGGTAGAGTACTGCGCCTATCCGGTACATTTATACTGATATGGGTGCTTCCTGCTTTGGCAAGCAATATTCCGTGTTTTGGTAAAAGGAAAGTGGCTGCAGTCTTATATCTAGCCTTATTGCAGACTAGATTTCTATCTGCGGGCTCTTATTGAACTCGCCATGAACGCCCTGGTAGTAGGCTGATGAAGAAAATAGCAAGATGATAATAATCAGAGATTGCATAATAATAAAGGCTGAGTGTGTATCCGGAGACATTCTTTAACGACAAGTACCGATCATTTCGTAACGCAAATCAGCTCATCCCAGTTCGTCGTATAGTTGGGACTTCTATTTCCCTGCTTCATCTTCCAGGGTTGCTTGCATCCCTCGGATGCAAGTTTCAAAGTGCCTCGACCCATACGAGCATTGATCTGATCCATGACACTCATCAATTTGCTGGATTGATTATCTGTTGCTGATACCGAGCCAAAGAGATCCAGTTGCCGGTATTGCCTGGGTACCAGTTCAGATAGCATCACGCCCGCTTTCTGATATTTGTAGCCACGGCGGTAAATTCTGCGCAATCCCCAAAGCGCAACTCTGGTCAGTAATCTCGTATCATCCGTTTGTCTTGGCAACGCAATCGTCATGCCGTTGGCATAATACGGTTCTTTCTCATTGAATGGACTGGTGCGAATATTGACATGCACTGATCCAGCATAGGATTGTTGCCTTCGCAGTTTCTCTGCTGCACGACTGATGTAAAGGGATACAGATTCTTCCAGGCTAGCCAGATCGGATACAGGAATGCCGAACGAGCGGGAACTGACGATCTGTTTTTTCGGTGGATTGATTTCTTCCAGTTCGATACAGGCAGTGCCATTGATTTCGCGAATGGTTTTCTCCATCACAACCGAGAAACGGGCGCGCAGTTGTGATGGCGACGCTGTTTTGAGATCCAGCACGGTCTTGATGCCTATTTCATGCAGTTTGGGTGCAAGCCGCCTGCCAATACCCCAGATTTCACCGACTTCAATTTTGCTGAACCATTCATCTTGTTGCTGGGATGACATGGCGTTCAGATCGCACACACCATTGAACTCAGGATTCTTTTTGGCAATATGATTGGCAAGCTTGGCCAGCGTCTTGGTTGATCCAATTCCGACACAAACCGGCAATCCCGTCCATTGCTTGATCCGCTGACGGATATGCTGACCATAGAGAATCTGGTTTTGTTTTCTGAATCCAGTCAGATCAAGAAAGCATTCATCAATGGAATAAATTTCCTGGTTTGGGCTAAACATTGACAGTATGCTCATGACGCGATTGCTCATGTCGGCATACAACACATAATTGGATGAGTAGGCAATGATTCCGTGTTTTTTGGCCAGATCTTTCAGCTGAAACCAGGGTTGGCCCATTCTGACGCCCAACGCTTTGACTTCGTTGCTTCTGGCAACCGCGCAACCGTCATTGTTGGATAGCACTACAACCGGTTTGTCTTCCAGTTTGGGATTGAACACCCGTTCACAACTGACATAAAAATTGTTGACGTCAATTAATGCGATGGAGCGGTTATGCTTATCCATGCAATGCGATTACTTCGACATCTTTGCGGTTCAGGAATTTCAGCAGATAGCGGTAAGTATCACAATCAAAATGTGGATGAGTCGCTATTTCATCAAACTCCTGATGATCTCTCACTGTTCCAAGATGACACCATTGGTCAAAGACATGCATTTCTGTCATGTCATTATCCGGATTATGCTCTCGAATCCAGATGCGACCATCAAACGGCCACGCTAAAAGCTTGTAACCACTTAAAGCTATCAAAAGGCGTAAGCGATGAGATTCCGCAGATTCTTTGCCCGCACATAAGCCTTTGCAGTGTTTTAATTGATGCGCAAAACACACGCCAGTGCCTTTTTCCAGGCCTAATGCCTTATCACATAGCCCATGTTCATCGGCAAGCTTATTTAGAATTTCCAGTGCTTGTCGTTTGGTTTTGAAAGTGCCATAAACATTATCTAAGATAGTCCAGTCAATATCACTTTCATAAATCAAGGTAACCAATGGCCGGGCTGCGGGGTCATCCGAAACCTGCCATGCGCATAATTGTCGCTCACGTCTGAGCTGCCGATTGTGTATAGGCTGATATTCTTTAATCAAGTGCGATTCTAGTAGCAGTGCTCCCAGTTCTCCGCTGGTGACCCGGTACTCGATTCGCTTGATTTCTTGGGCAATGCGCATTTCCTTGGCTGAGCTATGATCACCCTGAAAGTGACTGAGCACACGAGTTCTCAAAGTGACACTTTTACCGACATACAGCAATGCACTGTCACCATGGAATAAATAAACACCGAAGGTGTCCGGTATGGCATTGATTTCAAATTGGTCGAGATTAGCCGGAATGGCTTGCTGTTTCAGTAATGCCAGGGCAGCTTCCTGAACGGCATTTTCACCTAATTCATTGAAGGCCGCAGCAATAAACGCCGCCATCATTTCCGTATCACCCATGGCTCGGTGGCGGTTTTCACAAACCAGTTTGAATCTTTCTATAATGGCATCTAAGCCATGCCCTTTATGTTGCGGATAGAGCCTTCTTGAAAGTTTAACCGTGCAAAGAAGTTTTTTCTGGAAGGTAATGCCAATGCGCTTGAATTCGTTTTTGAGGAAACCATAATCAAAACGCACATTGTGAGCACACAATACCGCATTATCCAGCCAATCTAGCAGCGTGTTGCGAACTTCAAA
>JADKHF010000002.1 GCA_016721865.1 Nitrosomonas sp.
CTGGTACATCATCGTTATCCTCAAACCTTTTTACAAGGAGGAACGATGTCATCATCAGAAATACGACGAATTCATATCGAAACATGGCAACCAGCGGTATGTCCCAGGCAGCTTATTGCCGGGAACATGGTTTGAATACAAAGACGTTTGGTAATTGGTCCGCAAGCATCGTGCCGATCAGGTTATTCGGTCGCCTGCGTTGGTTCCGATAACGATCAAACCATATCTATGCCACGAATACACTGTGTTCTTCGCGGACGGGGCGATCATCTGCTGGAACTGCCATCGACGGTTTCGCCGCATTGGTTGGGGGAATTGTTGAAGTGTCTTTGATTGCGAATCCGGGGAGATCTGGTTGATGGTTGATCCGGTGGATATGCGCCGGGGATCGACGGTTTTGTCGGTGTTGGTGGAGCAGGCGTTGCAGCGATCGCCTTGTGCGGGCTCGGCGTTTGTGTGTTGCAATCGCGCGGGCAATCGCATCAAAGTGTTGCTGTGGGACGGTACCGGTGTGGCTGTGCCAGAGGCGTTTGCATCGGGGACGGTTTGTTTGGCAACATTCCGGAGAAGGTGGCATTGTGTTGACGCAGCCGCAATGGGAGTGGTTGATTGCCGGAGTGGATTGGCATCGTTTGGGGTTGCAGTCGCGGCGAAAATATAGCTGAACGCCAATATTGATGCCGCTTTTCGCGGGTTTTGTGGTACAATAACACCATGAAAACGCACGCAAAACAGTCAATTGAATTGGATCATCTGAACTCGCGCTGGCGGTTAAAACCGAGGTATCAAATCTGATTCAATCACTGCTTACGCAAGCACAAACGAACTCAAACTGCTGGAGGCGAAGAATCAGGCGCTGACGCTGGAACTGGGGCATTTGCGCCGCATTCGTTACGGTGTGAAGAGCGAAGCACCGTCACAGCCACAGTTGAGTTTGTTGAAGAAGACTGGCAAACTGATGTTTCTGCCGTTGAGGCGGAAATCGAGCAATTGCCGCTGCCTGCTCCGCAGAAGCCTAAGCGCGCACGCGCTGGGCGCCAGCCGTTGCCGGATCACCTGCCGCGCATCGAACACCGCCATGAACCGCAATCCTGCCAATGCAAACAGTGGCAGCGATCTGGTCAGAATCGGTGAAGACGTCACCGAACAACTCGACGTCAAACCCGCCGAATTCTTTGTGCACTGCCACATCCGTCCGCAATATTCCTGCCGGGCATGCGAAACTGTGGTCGCGGAACCGGTACCGCCCGCGGTGATCGACGGCGGCATGGCGGCACCGGGTTTGCTTGCCTGGATCGTCGCGGCTAAATACCCCGATCACCTGCCGCTGTATCGCATCACGCAAATCGCCGCCCGCGAAGGTGTCACTTTATCGCTCTCCACCCTGGCGGAGTGGGTTGGACGCGTCGGCGTGGCACCGCAACCGCTGGCTGACCGGCTGATCTGGCACTTGCTGCAAGGTCGCGTGTTGCACGCCGACGAAACCCCGGTGGCGCAACTTGATCCCGGCAGCGGAAAACGCAGCGCGCCTACCTGTGGGCGTATCGCAGCAACGACTTCGAATTGGAGCCGCGTATCATCGCATTTGACTACCAAACCGTAGTGGCAAACATGTGCAAAACTTCCTCAACAGCTGGCAAGGCCACTTGCTGGTCGACGACTATGGCGGTTACAAGGCTTTCTTCTCCAAAACAGCATCACCCTGCACAGAATTAGGCTGTTAGGCGCACGCGCGCCGCAAATTCTTCGATCTGCATCAGGCCAACGCCAGCACCGTTGCATTCGAAGCATTGCAACGCATTGGCAAACTTTACGCCGTCGAAGCCGAAAGCAAGCACTTATCGACCGAAGCACGGCAACAACTGCGTGCCGAAAAAGCCTGCCGATCCTGCAATCGTTGCACGACTGGTTACTGCAAACCCGCTTTCATACCGCCGATGGCGGCGGCACCGCCAAAGCCATCGACTACACCTGAAGCGCTGGCAAAGCCTGATCCGCTACGCCGGCAGCGGACACCTGCCGATTGACAACAACCCCGTCGAAAACACTATTCGCCCCATCGCGCTCGGCAAGAAAAACTGGCTGTTCACCGGCTCCGAGCGCGCCGGAAAACGTGCCGCCGCCATCCAAACCCTGCTCGGCACCGCAAAACTCAACGGCCTCAACCCCGCACAATGGCTAGCCGACACCCTCGAAAAACTCCCCACCTGGCCTAACAGCCGAATCGATGAACTGCTACCCTTCGCACCGGAGGCTATTGAAGCATTGTTGAAGGAATGTGGGTAGATGGTGGGGTTGGAGGCTTACAGTGTAACACTGGAACCCCCGTCAGTGCTGGGTTGTGACGTTGTGACGTTGTGACGGATGTTACGGATAAAAAGAGAGGGGTAGATCAGCTATCTATTAACCCTTAGGCGGACTTATTGCACCGATCAGTCTATCTGATCTGGTAGATTAAATTGTCGCCTAATAACTTTATCCGTTTGATGAAATGGACTGATTATTAGCTCATGTCAGTGTTGTCGCACTTTACTGTATTGCTACCTTCATTAACGCAAAAGGTAGCAATATGGTAGCAATGACTTTTTTACACTAGACATTTAACTCTATAACTTATTGATTTTATGGTGCCGACACCAAGAATCGAACTCGGGACCTTCTGATTACAAAACTTATTTACAAATTCCAGTTACATATAAATCAATCACTTACAATGCTTGCCCAGCATAAAAACTGTCTCACACAACCACAAACGGTGACACTTACAGAGTAGGTTTGGCACAAATTTGACACAGTCAATTCCGCATCATATTTCGTTCTCGTATAACGATGTTCCTTTGATCGATGTTCCTTTGATCGATGTTCCTTCGATAACTACCATTAACACAAAATACCTAAGATCATTCTTCCCAAGGATTGATGACGGGCACTCCGGCAGCGACAAAAGGCGCAGTATCTCGCGTCGCTATGGTGAATCCATGTACGACCGCGATTGCGGCAATCTGACCGTCTGCCACAGAGATGAGGCGACCATTAGTCCTAGCTCGACCGACTATGGAGGCATATGCTATCGCAGCCTGTTGGTCGAATGATAGTATGCGCGCCCCAAAAGCCTCTCCATCAGTTTCCTCAATGCAGCATCAAGTCCTTCTTTACGCTTTCCATCTGGCAGGATTTCAATGCCGACCAGCAATTTCGGAAAGGCTTGTTGCAGTCAGATACAGTGTCTCGGCTGTTTGCCGATCAGCCGTTTGAACGGCGGGATTGCCGTTGGGTTTCATGGCTCGATATGACATTCCCGTATCCAGAACGATCATTCGAACACCGCCGGATCAGTCGGCGTCTGATCACGAGTATCATTAAAATCAAGCCCCCAAAGGATTGCCCAAAAGCAGCGAGTTCAGATCCGATTTTGACACGCGTCCTAGGACGCACTGCCTCTTCTAGAATTTCCCGGATTTCTGCTTCTGTACTACGTCCATGCTGAGCTGCGCGCAGCTTAAGCGCGCGATGCGTTTCTTCGGGCAAATTGCGAACAGTAACAACAGACATTTGACTTCACTCCTTATTATATGAAATCAATGATAGCACATACTTATTAATGACATCAATTTTTGATATATGCTCATCCAAAGTGCTGTAGCGGCGTTATTCGGAACAGAGACGTTCGTGTCGTTCAATTAAACCCGGATCAACTACATCACCAGCGCCACTTTCGCCCTGAACCCACGACTTGAATATTGCTTGCGTTTCTTACTCATCTCATCGCTCTTCTTAGCGCAATGTCACAGCTTAACTGCTTGTCAAGTTTTGGGGGCTACTTCAGCCTACCTCATCCGATGATCAAAATCTAACTCATAGAACCCTCACATCAGCTAATCGTTAAAGTTTATATTTAACTATGAATATTAATTCTTCAAGATTAGCTAATGATCCAGGATCAATAGATAATTCGAATTCAGTATCCAGTTTAATATCGCTATTGTTGCCACGGCATAATTTCAGCTCACTGCTTATTTTTGTAAATAGCGGAGTAAAAATAATGGGAATGGACGCCCACTACCCTAAGCGGCATCGAAGTGCCAAAGTAGTAGTGCAATAAAGCCCACTAGACCAGAGAGGAGCGTCCGACATGAAGATTACAACGATAGGCATTGATTTGGCAAAAGAAGTATTTCAGATTCACGGAGTGGATATACACGGCAAGGCTATGCTACGTAAGCAACTGCGACGTAGCGAGATGGCTAGGTTCTTTGCCAATCTGAATCCCTGCCTGATTGGCATGGAAGCCTGCGGTAGCTCACACCATTGGGCGAGAAAGCTGGGCGAATTTGGTCATACTGTCAAACTCATGTCACCCCAGTTCGTCAAACCGTATGTGAAGACCAACAAGCATGACATGGCGGATGCAGAAGCGGTTTGTGAAGCAGTGAGCCGACCCAACATGCGTTTTGTACCGATCAAAAACGTTGAGCAACAGGCCATCCGTCGATACACCGTGCCAGACAAGGCTTCGTCAAGGCTAGAACTGCGCAGGCAAATCAGATGCGCGGTTTACTCTCCGAATTTGGTATTGTGATGTCTCAGGGTATTCGATCCATCAATAAACGTATGCCGGATATTCTGGAAGATCGGGAATGGTTTGCCAGGAACTATGCGTCGGTTAGCTTGAAGACTAAACAATCATTTCAAGGAATTAGATCGCCAAGTGGAAGAATTAGAGTTGCAGATCAAGCTGTGGCATAGGAGAACAAAGCCAGTCAAAGACTAGCCATTCCGGGTATTGGTTCGATCACGGCGAGCGCCATTGTTGCAACGGTGGAGATGCCGCGGAATTAAGAACGGCAGGCAACTTTCGGCATGGTTCGGATTGGTCCCAAAGCAACGATCCAGTGGTGGTAAACAGACATTGCTCGGTATCAGCAAGCGGCGACACTTACCTACGCACTTTACTAATCCACGGAGCACGAGCGGTCATTCGCTTTTCTGGAAATAAAGCTGAACCGGAGAGGCACTACACAGGCTAATGGCGCGGCGCAATAAGAATGTTGCCGCCGTTGCTCTGGCGAACAAGAACGCACGAATCATCTGGGCGCTACTCGCTAAAGACACTAAATTCCACCCCAATCACACTTCGGCAGCATCCGCTGCCAAAGCCTGACCAGGGTGGCCGAATAAAAGCGTATTGGTAATGCCCATCGGGAACGAGCTTAAGGAGATAGACTACCGCCGATTGCACAGGCAATCATGACGTGATGGCAAGACAGGTCAGACCGTGGTTGGGAAAGTTCGTAGTGGTACAAGCACACCAAGTGCGTAAAAATGATAGAACCCCAACCAGCGTATTCCATCAGGGACAGAAGCAATATGTTACACATAAAGTCCGGATGTATGGCAGCAATCTTCATCCTTCTTAAAATCAATGATTGAAAGCTTGGCATACCGTGGGGGTCCACCTTATGTTCTACTGAGGCGCACTGAATTTCACGGGAATCTCGGAATAAAAGTAATGGAATGGACGCCCCCACTACCCTAAATGGCATCGAGTGCCAAAGTAGTGACGCAGTAAAGCCCACTAAACAAGAGAGGAGTCCGACATGAAGATTACAACGATAGGCATTGATTTGGCAAAAGAAGTATTTCAGATTCACGGGGTGGATATGCACGGCAAGGCTGTGCTACGTAAGCAGCTGCGCCGCAGCGAAATGGCGAGGTTCTTTGCCAATCTGGATCCCTGCCTGGTTGGCATGGAAGCTGCGGTAGCTCGCACCACTGGGCGAGAAAGCTGGGAGAATTTGGGCATACTGTCAAACTCATGTCACCCCAGTTCGTCAAACCTATGTGAAGACCAATAAGAATGATATGGCGGATGCAGAAGCGATTTGCGAAGCAGTTAACCGACCGAATATGCGCTTTGTACCGATCAAGAACGTTGAACAACAAGCAATCCTCTCGATACATCGCGCCAGACAGGGTTTTGTTAAAGCCAGAACCGCGCAGGCAAATCAGATGCGTGGTTTACTCTCTGAATTTGGTATTGTGATACCTCAGGGGATCCGATCCATCAACAAGCGTATGCCGGATATACTGGAAGATGCCGAGAACGGTTTACCAGGTACCCTGCGCAAGTTATTGGAAAGACTGAACGACCACCTCAAGGAATTGGATCGTCAGGTGGAAGAACTGGAGTTGCAGATCAAGCTGTGGCATAAGGAGAACGAAGCCAGTCAAAGACTGGAAGCCATTCCTGGTATTGGTCCGATCACGGCGAGCGCCATTGTGGCAACTGTAGGGAATGCCACGGAATTCAAGAACGGAAGGCAACTTTCGGCCTGGTTCGGATTGGTCCCAAAGCAACGATCCAGCGGTGGTAAGCAGATATTGCTTGGTATCAGTAAACGTGGCGACACTTATTTGCGCACTTTAATGATCCACGGAGCACGAGCAGTTACCCGCTTTGCCGAAAACAAGGCTGAACCGGAAAGTTGGTTACGCAAGCTAATGGCGCGGCGCAATAAGAATGTAGCCGCTGTTGCACTAGCGACAAGAACGCACGTATCATCTGGGCGTTACTTGCCAGAGACACTAAATTCCACCCCAATCACACTTCGGCAGCATCCGCTGCCAAAGCCTGATCAGGGTGGCTGAATAAAAGCGTATTGGTAATGTCACATCAAAAACGAATTTAAGGAGAAAAACTTTCCCCGATTGCTGAGGCAATCACGACATGATGGCAAGATAGGTCAGACCGTGGTTGGGAAAGCTCGTTCTGGTACAAGCACATCAAGTGCGTAAAAGTGATAGAGCCCCAATCAGCGTATTCCATCAGGGACAGGAGTAATGAGCTTCACATAAAGTCCGAATGTATGGCTGCAATTTTAACCTTCTCAAAATCATTGACTGAAAGCTTGGCATACCGTGGGTGTCCATGTATGTACCAGTCTGAAGCCTGTAAGCTGATGCGATTAGCATCAAGTGAAAGGCGATGAGGATGTATACAGTGGAACTATATGTAAAGATTCGACGTGCGGTGATGGTAGAAGGCAGAAGCGAGCGCGAAGTTGCGCGTTATTGTTTTTAAAACATTATCGTGAGTGCTTCCAGTTAACTCAGCAATTTTCCGGCCACTCCTGGTCAAGTGTGGTGAATGACCGTAAGATTGATTAAATCACCCATATAATCGCTCCTGATTTATCAATCCATCGAAGCGTGCTATACCGAAAATGGTCTATACGGCCATTTTTTACTGTTCGCAGTGCCCGCAATGGCGCCAATCGCTTATAGCCGCATTACAGAGCGAATAAAGACGCGCATCACTTTAATTGATACTTATCATCAACCACAATAAGAAACGAGCAAATAGATCTGGTTCAGGCGGTGCCAATTTCTCAACCTGTGGTGATACCGGAAACTAAATCATCTTTATCAATGGTATCCAACAAAATTGACTGGTCACAGATCGCCGCATGCGTGGATAAAAACAACGGTGCTTTGTTATGGATAAGCGTAACGATATCTTATGTGTGAAGGCTACTAAAATAAGGTCGGCAACTGCGGATCATGCTTTCGTCAACGCTTGCAAACAACACGGCATCGGTCAGAAGTTTACCTGTGTCAATCGCTCCAACGGTAAAGCCGAACGGGTCATCTGCACTCTGATGGACATGTGGCACAGCCAGGCTCGCTTTAAAGACGCCGATCGACACATTCAGCTTATTCGTTTCATTAACTTCTACAATACCGTGAACACATAAGAATTTGAATAACGATACTTCCTATGAAATACTCACCACTTATTTCAATCAACCCCTCTATAAACAACCCTGAGATTTCTTACAACTTACAATAGCAGAGCTTGATTCTACTCTCAGGATGTACAGTTATAGGTGATCACTTCACAGCTCTACAAGTATACTTTTTTTAATAAATACAATTATAGTGTTTGTAAAATTTAACCATAATGATATAGTTTGTTGGAAATCTACAACTAACTCGGCGAGTTTAATTAATTTCTATTCATGAGTTGAGTTAACTTTCTGGATATTTAATATTATGAAATTAAAAGTTATGATCTTAAATTTATTACTTTTACTATTATCGCTAAGTATAGCTAATAATGCTTATTCTGAAGAAACTATCGCTAAATCTGAAACAACCATTGTCAACTCAGAAAGAAAGCTAGAAGGTGTAAAGGGGCCTGTACAAGCTGTTGTTAATACCGGAACAACAATAGTTAACTCTGAGGAGAAGCCAAAAGGGATAGATGGATTTGAGTTTTTAACAGATTTAAAGTTTTGGTTTTTTATTACTGGCTGCGGAATAATAAGTATATTAGTTAAGGTTGTTGATCAATCAATTAAATTAAATGGGATTGATTCAACAAAAAGAATAAGAAACTTAAAATGGTCTCTTTTAGAGTGGTTTTTGTGGTTTGTTTCAGCATCAATAGTTGGTTGTTTAGGTTATCTAGTTGGCTTATTTCAATTGTCCGCTCAATCAGCTGTAGTTATCGGATTAGGTTGGCCTACTTTATTCGCCAAACTTAAGTCGCAATACGGAAATCAAACTGAAGTCGAAAAGCTGTTGAAAAACAGATGAATGAAGTCAAAAGTTGTTGAAAAACAAGTTATAGAAAAATTAGATCTACAAGGACCTAATAAAACAATTAAGCTCATCCAAAAGCGATTAATTGAATTGGATTATCTTAAGGAATTTAACGACGACGGGAGTCGATTTGATGAAGGAGTTATAGGCCCTGCCACTAGTGCAGCAATTGACGCCTTCTTATTAAAAAAAGGATTAGTTGGCCAAGATCGCATTGATATTTTAGGTAATGAAGACGATCCAGACTCTTGGAAACAGTTACTGGCTTTGCTTACTGATCAAAAAATGATGAAGAATAACCGATGGTAAGAATTTTTAATGCAGTGCAACCTGAAATATTTATATCCTTTAGAAACTTTATCGGAGCATGTATCGAATGAAAGCCGGAAATTATGTCAGGTTTGTTTTGATTAACTGGTACACCTTCCCAAATCAGTCTTTGTTGTTTGCAAACCAGTCAGTAGCCTTTACCAATATGGCACGCCCCATCTTGACACGCATGAGCTTCTTGCGTAATTCAATCAGTTCCTGCTGGTAATTCGTATTCAATGCGCTACAATTTATATTGAAGCCTTGTCAGTTACCAAGTTAAGCCGAAACACTACTCGACATCAGGTTTGTATCGAAGTGTAGTGGCAACCAGATTCCTTGGATAACTGCTAGGGACATCTGCCAAATGGCCACCATCTGTTGGCGTGACTCCGCCTAGTATGAAAGTTTGTAGTTTTGTGTCACCTTATTTCTCCTTTAAACAGAACATAATATTTCCGTTAAAGGGGACAACACCACTACTGGCATTCCCTACCAGTCTTGAACGCGTAAAATGTATGGACACCATACTTGGCCGCTTTCTCCAGGCGCTGGCTGGGGGCGAGTCTGCTGCCTGATTGAACTGGACCAGAATACGTCCTGAAGCCTCATCCGAGTATGGGACGGCACCAGCACAAACTTCGGTCACACCTGCACAACATGTCTTGAGCTTCAATACTTCTGTGGGGATCAATGACTGCTCCAATTTAGCTTTGGGAATCAGCAGTCGCCGCTCATCACCCGTTTCCACTGCGCTGATTCGTAGGCGATAGAACTTCTCTTAATGGCAGACAGAATGGTTCCATCGCCAAACGAGTCGTTAAAGCATTTCCTAGGTGGTTCCTTGTACCTCGCATAGTACGCAACGTTCACCAGGCAACCGACTATTGCGGCGATCTCGGAGGCGTCAGTACCCGAAGCTTCCGCGAATGCCAGACCAACTAGGACTTGTTGGTCTTTGTCGCTAGGCAACGTGAATTCGATTGGAGTCCTTAACGCTGGCTCCAGCAATAGGTCTTTTATGACATCGTCAAACGCAATCTGGCTCTGACTCGATAGCATGAATTCAAGTCGCTTTTTCCAATCATGGACAGTCCGGTCTTCGGTGTTAAACTGGAGTATTTCGCTGCAGGTTTTGAGCCGAGACAACAACGACTGCCGGACGTCCAGCCGCAAGATGAGTGCTTTCGGATTGGTGATCGCCGCCTTTGTGCTCGCTCGGCGAGCGACGCCCAATGAAGATTTCGCACGCTCTGAAGCCACAAGCTTTTCGCAAGTGGGCCTTTTTTGAAATCATACTATCTCCCCTTTTTGGCAAATAAACAGTGGCGACAACGCTTATATTTGTAAAGTCATACACTGAATTCTGATTCCTCGAAGTTGTCGTCCTCTCTCACAGGTAAATGTCGACATCGGCGTATTACTTCAGCTAACGTCGCCTGTTGGGTCGCAAGTCTTGACCTCAACTCACCGCGTCTCCACCAAATCAAGATCGTTATTCCTGCGGCGTAATTCCAATTCGGTACCCCGGAGTCACCGCTCTGGGTATCACGCGCCCGGGCCACACGCTCGTGGTGTTAATGTTCATCTTGTAGGAGAGCTTTTCCCTTAGACAATTGAAGATGGCGATTCTTGGCATGTCGTAGTTCCTGAGTGAGATGGATGTTAAGAAACTTACGTCCATGCATAAGCTTCTGAAAGCCGCTTACCTTCCGTATCGTAGAAGCGAACCACGGATGAATTGACGTGGTCCAATAGACCCGGACACTCCAGTTAAGAGAAAATAATCTTAACTGGAGGAAGAAATGGAAGCGAGGAAACAATATACAAAGGAATTCAAACTGGATGCGATCAGTCTGGTATTGGATCAGGGGTTTACGATAGCAGAAGCTGCCAGAAGCCTGGGAATTAGGGCGAACATGCTTGGGCGATGGATCAAGGAGAACCAGGCGGATAATAATGGTCAGTCATTCCGAGGTAATGGGAAGCTGACACCGGAGCTGGAAGAAATTCGACGGCTTAAGATAGAAAACAAACAATTAAAGCTTGAGCGGCAAATATTAAAGGAGGCGGCTGGAGATTCAGCCGGTCATTGCAACACTGCTGAAATTTTCTGTGATGGCGATAAAAAATTCAACGTTTTTCTTGGTCGATCATTTAACTCTTCTGCCATCATGTCGAGTTGCTCCTGTGAATAAACGGATAGATCGGTCTTTTTAGGCATATATTGACGGAGTAGTTTATTAGTATTCTCATTGGTTCCTTTTTGCCAAGGTGACTTAGGATCACAGAAATAGACTTTGATATCGGTATCAATAGTGAACAGTTTGTGCTGTGCCAATTCCATCCCTCGATCCCAGGTCAACGATTTTTTCAGTTGCTGGGGCAGCTCAATGACTTTCTGGGTGATAGCACTAACCACAGCATGAGTATCGTTTCCAGTTAATTTAACCAGCAACGTATAGCGGGAGCTTCGTTCGACTAAGGTTGCGATATACGACTTTTGGGTGCCGCAGATTAAATCGCCTGCCCAATGTCCCGGGATGATTCGATCGTTTACTTCTTGCGGCCGATCATGGATGGATACCGCATCAATAATGCCGCCTCGGGCATTGCCTTTGGTATTGAAGTGCTTGGATTGACGCATCACCGTTGCGTCCTGCAACTGCCGGAGCAGCTCTTTTTTTAAAGCACCGCGCGATTGAATAAACAGCGTTTTATAGATGGTTTCGTGTGAAATATGCATAGCCGATGCTTCAGGATAAGTTTGTTTCAACCAACCCGCCACTTGTTCTGGCGACCACTTGCTAGCCAGTTTATCCGATACGATAGCGCGTAAGTGGGCGTCGTCATTAAGCTTACAGGTTTTTGGCCGTTTAGCTTTCATCCAGGCGCGTCTATCGGCTGCTACGGCACGGTATTTCGATAGTCCGCCATTGCGGTTGATTTCTCGAGACCGTTGACGTGGCTCTGTTGAGATTTCTGGCAATCGCCCTAAAGGATAAATTAGCCGATAGGCCTCGTGATATTTCCTCACGCTCTAGTAACGACAGGTCCCTGGTCGAACGTTTGGACGGCGATGGCTTTATTCCACCGGATTTTTGTAAGTAGCAAAATACCGAACCGGCATGTTTATTCAATTGCCGACCAATTTCACTCAACGATTTGCTTTGTGACTATAGCAGTTACATCGTTTCCTGTTGATGATACGTAAAACTTCGTTTTGAGGGTTGATAATTCATGAGCTCACTCCAAAATGTAAACTATACAATTTAAGTGTCGCTTTCACCCATTGAATCTCCAGCGGTCTTCTTCGCGAAAGAAACGAAGTGAAGTATTCGTTCATCACCCAAAAGAAGAAGACCTGCCCGGTCGGCGTAATGTGCCGGCTATTGGGTGTTAGTCGCAGTGCATACTATGACTATGAACAACACCGCTGCGATAATTCTGATGATTTGTGCCACAGGCAACTGCTTGATGCTGTGCGGGATATTGCAAGATCATGCGATTACACCTATGGCAGTCGCCGCATGAAACAAGCGCTAAATGCCTCAGGCTATTCGATTAGCCGCTGGAAGACGAAAAAATTAATGCGTGAGGCTCTCGTCACTGTCAGGCATCGAAAGAAATACAAGGTGACGACAGATAGCGATCACCAGTTACCGTTATTTGAAAACCAATTGAATCGGCAATTTGATGTCGCCAAACCGGATCAAGTTTATGTTTGCGATATCACATACATCTGGACACAGGAAGGTTGGCTGTATCTGGCAATCGTAATAGACTTGTTTTCGAGAAAAGTGGTCGGTTGGAGCATGAGCTCACGGATGAAAGCGACGCTTGTCTGTGATGCATTGCGCATGGCGATCTGGTTGCGTCGATCACCACCTGGCTTGATTGTGCATTCGGATCGCGGGTCGCAGTATGCCAGCAAAGCATACCGCAATCTGCTGAAAGCATATGGTTTTATTGGCAGCATGAGTCGCCTGGGAAATTGTTGGGATACTCAGTTTAATATGTCATGGAATGCCTGACTTGATTTGACCCGTGCTGGGATTGGCGAAGTGCCTTTGCAAACCGCCATGAAGCACAGCAGGACATTTTGCAGTATATCGCCGTGTTTTATAACAACCAGAGACTGCATTCATATCTGGATTACAAAAGCCCAAACCAATATGAAGCAGAAGCAGCAAAATCGATAAAAGCAGCTTAACTGGAGTGTCCGGTTTTACTTGACCAGGT
>JADKHF010000003.1 GCA_016721865.1 Nitrosomonas sp.
TAAGCCTCCAACCCCACCATCTACCCACATTCCTTCAACAATGCTTCAATAGCCTCCGGTGCGAAGGGTAGCAGTTCATCGATTCGGCTGTTAGGCCAGGTGGGGAGTTTTTCGAGGTGTCGGCTAGCCATTGTGCGGGGTTGAGGCCGTTGAGTTTTGCGGTGCCGAGCAGGGTTTGGATGGCGGCGGCACGGTTTCCCGGCGCGCTCGGAGCCGGTGAACAGCCAGTTTTTCTTGCCGAGCGCGATGGGGCGAATAGTGTTTTCGACGGGGTTGTTGTCAATCGGCAGGTGTCCGCTGCTGGCGTAGCGGATCAGGCTTTGCCAGCGCTTTCAAGTGTAGTCGATGGCTTTTGGCGGTGCCGCCGCCATCGGCGGTATGCAAGCGGGTTTGCAGTAACCAGTCGTGCAACGATTGCAGGATCGGCAGGCTTTTTCGGCACGCAGTTGTTGCCGTGCT
Organism: Nitrosomonas sp.; assembly: GCA_016721865.1. Lineage (GTDB taxonomy): Bacteria > Pseudomonadota > Gammaproteobacteria > Burkholderiales > Nitrosomonadaceae > Nitrosomonas. Next base: position 460 of record JADKHF010000003.1, read on the forward strand.
TCGGTCGATAAGTGCTTGCTTTCGGCTTCGACGGCGTAAAGTTTGCCAATGCGTGCAACGTTTTCGAATGCAACGGTGCTGGCGTTGGCCTGATGCAGATCGAAGAATTTGCGGCGCGCGTGCCCAACAGCCTAATTCTGTGCAGGGTGATGCTGTTTTGGAGAATAAAGCCTTGTACCCGCTATAGTCGTCGACCAGCAAGTGGCCTTGCCAGCTGTTGAGGAAGTTTGCACATGTTTGCCACTACGACTGGTTTGGTAGTCCAATACGATGATACGCGGCTCCAATTCGAAGTCGTTGCTTGGTCCGCCCACAGGTAGGCGCGCTGCGTTTTCCGCTGCCGGGGTCAGGTTGCGCCACCGGGTTTTTCGTCGGCGTGCAACACGCGACCTTGCAGCAAGTGCCAGATCAGCTGGTCAGCCAGCGGTTGCAGTGCCACGCCGACGGTCCAACCCACTCCGCCAGGGTGGAGAGCGATAAAGTGACACCTTCGCGGGCGGCGATTTGCGTGATGCGATACAGCGGCAGGTGATCGCGGTATTTAGCCGCGACGATCCGGGCAAGCAAACCCGGTGCCGCCATGCCGCCGTCGATCACCGCGGGCGGTACCGGTTCCCGCGACCACAGTTTCGCATGCCCGGCAGGAATATTGCGGACGGATGGCGGTGCACAAAAGAATTCGGCGGGTTTGACGTCGAGTTGTCCGGTGACGTCTTCACCGATTCTGACCAGATCGCTGCCGCACTGTTTGCATTGGCAGGATTGCGGTCCATGGCGGTGTTCGATGCGCGGCAGGTGATCCGGCAACGGCTGGCGCCCAGCGCGTGCGCTTGGCCCAGGCTTCTGCGGAGCAGGCAGCGGCAATTGCTCGATTTCCGCCTCAACGGCAGAAACATCAGTTTGCCAGTCTTCTTCGAACAAACTCAACTGTGGCTGTGACAGTGCTTCGCTCTTCACACTGTAACGAATGCGGCGCAAATGCCCTAGTTCCAGCGTCAGCGCCTGATTCTTCGCCTCCAGCAGTTTGAGTTCGTTTTGTGCTTGCGTAAGCAGTGATTGAACTGGGTTTGATACCTCGGTTTTAACCGTGAGGCGAGGTTCAGATGATCCCAATTCAATTGACTGTTTTGCGTGCGTTTTCATGGTGGCATACTACAAAACCCGCGAAAAGCGGCATCAATATTGGCGTTCAGCTATATTTCGTACGCACGACTGCAACCCCAAACGATGCCAATCCACTCCGGCAATCAACCACTCCCATTGGTTGCGTCAACACAATGCCACCTTTCCGGAATGTTGCCAAACAAACCGTCCCGATGCAAACGCCTGGCACAGCCACACACCGGTACCGTCCCACAGCAACACTTTGATGCGATTGCCCGCGCGATTGCAAAACACAACGCCGAGCCCGCACAAGGCGATCGCTGCAACGCCTGCTCCACCAACACCGACAAACCGTCGATCCCCGGCGCATATCCACCGGATCAACCATCAACCAGATCTCCCCGGATTCGCAATCAAAGACACTTCAACAATTTCCCAACCAATGCGGCGAAACTGTCGATGGCAGTTCCAGCAGATGATCGCCCCGTCCGCGAAGACACAGTGTATTCGCCGGCATAGACATTGGTTTGATCGTTATCGGAACCAACGCAGGCGACCGAATAACCTGATCGGCACGATGCTTGCGAACCCAACTACCAAACGTCTTTGTATTAAAACCATGTTCCCGGCAATAAGCTGCCTGGGACACACCGCTGGTTTGCCATGTTTCGATATGAATTCGTCGTATTTCTGATGATGACATCGTTCCTCCTTGTAAAAGGTTTGAGGATAACGATGATGTACCAGGGTGTTAATGTGGGAGGGTTGGAGGTTTACAAAACAAAGATGAATTAATGCACTTGAAAGCGCAACGTCGACAGGAATATCGCGAGCGCATTCCAATTGAAGGAAAGTTTGGCCAAGGAAAATATGGTTATCGGCTCAACAATATTCGAGCCAAGCGCGCTGATACGTCTGCCGCATGGATTAATAGCATCTTCCTGGTTATGAACCTGCTCATCTTGGTGCGGGTTTTTATTTGTCTGAGGAATCTTGCTGCCAAAATAGCATTTTGGGTGACAAAGAGTGCATGCCCAGAGAAATTCCGTTTGCGCGTGCCTGCCAATTCATCTCAAACCGGAATTCTTACTTGGCAGCGCATATCTGATCGCTGAATTTCTGAGTAAACTCTTTGTAGAAGTACATTCACGGTCATAGCCCGGTAGGTTGGAATGACGCCAGGAACTCCAACATTTTCGTTAAGCCGCCTACAACCCGTTGGGTACGTGATGTTCTTCTTATGCACAGTCGTGTCAACATGAACCACATCTTCCAGTGCCGATTCCCCATGCAAACAAACGCTCATCCGGAAAATCCGCTCTACACCTTCCGCGCCTATGCGTTTGCGAAAATGTACCAGTTCTGTGCTATGACACGGCAACTTCTGCTTGAATTCATTCATGCCGCAAAAAGCCTGATAATAAGGATTGCGTTTCCACTGCAATACTACCGATTCGTCACTCAAATTCTCTAATTGCTTCAGAATCAATAACCCAACCTCAGCCGGATCGGTTTACTCGGCGCACCTGTCGCTTCTGTGTAATGAATGGAAAGTGATTCCTCAAATTCTTGCCACGGTATCGCTGATGCAAGCTTCAGAAACGGATCACTGGGATCAAGCTGCATCAACAAATCTGTTCCAAACAAATTCGGTTGATGAATCGTACTGCTATGTCTTAGCATTTTTAATCACCATTTCGACCAGAAAACATATGAATTTTAACATTTCTGGTCGCTATGATCATAAAAACAGTATATTTTTATATGATATCATATGCTTGTAGATATTTCGAGCCGACTAGCTAAAATTTTTTCGAGCCAAATTTCAAAAGCGTGGTGATCATTCAAATCGTACTGCCAGCACTGGAAACCAAGTTCTTTACCCGTTGTAATGTTTTTTGGCTGATCGTCAATATAAATGGTTGTCGCTGGATTAAGCTGATAAGTTTTGATTGCGTGTTGATAAATTTCAAATTCAGGTTTAAGAATACCAATTTCAAACGATAATAGTTTGTGTTCAAAGTAAGAAAATTCAGGGTAAGCATTAAATATCCAGGGACAATGGATTGCATTGATATTTGAAATCAGAATCAATGTGTGATTATGGTTGGCAAGTTCGCGAACGCAGCGCCACATGGGTTCATTTGCGGTGAAAATTTGTTGCCACGCTTGATAAAACTGATTCAATGTGGCATCGCTTTCAAAGATCCTCAGAGCCCAGTTAGCATAACTTTCCGGATCGATTAATCCGGCTTCAAATGCATCTTTCTGCTCAAGTATTTGTTGGATACGCTCTTTGGGATTATTAATCCTTTCGGGTATCAATTTTATAAGCGATGATTCGAAATCAAAATCGAGTAGGACTCGGCCAATATCAAACAAAAATGTTTTGGGCTGGAAAGAGAATTGAGTCTTGATGTCTTGTAGCATGGTGAATTTCATTTTTAAAAACAGGTAGCAAGCGGAAAACTAAAAGGACAAGGAACGTTTAATAAACGTTTCTTGTCCTGCAATAGCTCCCCACATATGCCGTCAGATCTTCATCTTGAACCATGAGGTCCAAGGCGGTTGCTTCACGAATACATCAGGCACATCCAGTATATAGGTGCGCACAACAGTATTACTAAAGTCCACAACCATTTTTAATACTTGGTTCAAAGAATATAGATCTTAACAAACACCGCAGGGATTAACCTCATTTACAACCATTCTAACTTTCCGACTTGATAATTGCTTCATCCACTTTCTTTTTCAACGAAGTAATTCTACGCCTAAATTCATTCATGTCAAAGCCAGTCCCATTACGTAGCATAAGCAATTCATGCGTGATGCTCAGTGCCGCAATAATTGCAATACGATCAGAATCAATAACTTTTCCTTCTGCTTTGATTTCCTGAATTTTTCTATCTAAATAAGCTGCAGCAAGTTGAATTTCTTCTCTCTCTTCGTCGGGGCAAGTAACACAAAACTCACGTCCCATGATATCGAGATTCAGCGGTTTATTGTTCATTATCTGGCATATTTAAAAGTAGTGTCTCAAGTCGACCAGCTGCAACATGTATTCTTTCATTTAATTTTTCACATTGGGCGTGGGTGTCTGCAAGTTCTTTACGTAACTTCTTATTCTCTATGCGAGTATCCTGATACAAGCGTAAAAGCAGAAAAACTTTTTCTTCTAAAGATTTCAGTTCTGTTTCCATGGAGACACTACTTTTTGAACTATTAAACAGCTAATGAGTAACCAAATTATAAATTCTGTTTACGTGCCTCAGTACCTGATCGCACTAGCGGTGATTGTTTTTTTATTATGAAAGTACAGCGCCTGTTTAATATTTACAGTTTGAGATGAGTGCCATCACAAAAAGGGGCATTGCTGGTTTTTTTGCAAGTGCATAACCATGCTGTTTTATTCTCACTAACGCTAAATTTTTTGGGAGCAAATTCTGTATTCTTATGAGAGCCATCGCAAAAGGGCTGGGATTTGCTCCGGCCGCAAGTACACCAATAGTAGTCCTTTCCTGATTCAAGCTTGACTTCAATGGGGGTGAAAGATTGTCCCGTACTCGAAGATTGATTCATTGTTATCTCTTTATTAAAGAAAGTTATTATAGGGCATCTCTAAAAATCCAAATCTCGTTACAACACTTTGTTGCTCGAAAAAATGTTTCCTTACATATCATACATATGCTGCGTAACCATTTTTTTCTCGCGCCTCGTTTTGTTTAGAACTTTGAATTTTTAGAAATGCCCTATAGAAATTATCATTTATAAAAACATGCTGCGGTGAGTTAGAATTAGTTTTATTGCTGCACGGATTCAAGGACCAACTGCAACAGTTAATATTTATCATAAACATAACCCATTATTTTACAATTAAAGCTAAATAATATTTTCTAACAATTTGTTATATAATATTTTATAGAAACTTGTTGCTCTGATTAGCGATTACGGATGTTTAAGTATTTAGCTTTAATTTTTAGTGAAAAGATTTTTCTTATACAAACAACCTCAAAGCACTTGGACTGCCTGCATTAATATGATTCTTTTTCATTGAAGTTTGTATTTCAATTAATTGTTGTTTACTTCTAAGGATTCCGCTATCACTTAATGGAACCCGATTATCATCAACCATAATACCGCCAAGCGTATTTGAGAAAATCTTTGCCAAGTGAGTCATTTGATCAAACACCCTTTCTCCATGCGCAACTCTCGGAACATCCAACAGGAATGTCACGCCGCGTGTTGTAAGTGATTTGATGTTATCAGGCAGGAATGGGGGTGATTCATAATTGTTTAATGTGAACAATACATTGTTATTATCATCGTGATATTTGAATATTCCATCAGATTCAAGTCTGAATCCAGAAGCTTCTGCTAATGCACGAATTTTGGTTCCAACAAATGCCCCGTCATCTTTACTAATGATATTAATACCTATCATGACATCTACTTCAGCGCAGAACTTATCCAGCTTTACGGCTTTTTCATGCGTACTGACAATATCAGAACACTCTGCAGTGGCATGTACCTGTGATGCAAAATCCAGTACCAGATCCCTGAATTTGGATAGATTAACCTCACTGATGGGACCAGCTCTATCAGCAAGCTGCAAGCAGCCTTTCAAATGACTGTAGCCATCACTGTCGACATTGGATTCATTGGTGATTTCTTCCCAAGAATCATTTTTATCGCGCTGGCCCAGCCAGTAAACAGGCTTCCCGAAGTCAAATTTTCTTTGCAGCAGTTTGGCTATATAGGTATTTGCGATAACCGATTCTGATCGAATAGTGACAACATAATTTGTATTGCTGTCGTAATCTAGAACGGCTGAGGTAAGCGTGGAGGTATTCGTAACAGAGCTTGTTGAAATATTGGCAGAGGGGCCAGCTGGTGGTTTGGTCAGTGTTTTTTTGGGTTCACTGGGTGATAATTCGGTTTGAATAGAAGTATCAAACGGAATATCCGATGTTGTTTTATTGAATTTTGGTTCAATACGTTGAAAGTTTTCTTCAGAATCATGAGTATCTAAAAGAATATCATCGTGCTTGTGCTCGAACGCGGCTTGTACTTTACGCCGGTAACGCAGTTGTTGTAGCCAATTGAAGACAGCAACACCGGTAATAATTATTACGCCAATGATAATCAAGCTTATTTGCAAGTCACTCATATTCATTATCTCCATAATACCTCCTTGCCATCTCCTAAAAATACCGTTATGCAATGTGCAGATAACAGATTATGTCAGTTTTATTCGTTCAACCACAATCACTAGATCACAGATTGATCATTCCGCTTTCCCATTTTAATGGCATCAGCGAGATCTACAGCCACAATTCTTGATACCCCTCGTTCTTGCATTGTAACGCCTATTAATCGCTGTGCCATCTCCATGGTTATTTTATTATGACTAATAAACAGGAATTGGGTCTGTGTTGCCATATTTTTTACTAACTCACAAAAACGTCCTGTATTGCTATCATCGAGTGGTGCATCTACTTCATCCAGCAAACAAAACGGTGCTGGATTTAACCGGAATAAAGAAAAATTAGCGCCAATGCAGTGAGGGCTTTTTCTCCTCCTGATAACAAATGAATAGAGCTGTTCTTTTTTCCTGGCGGCTGTGCCATCAATAACAAACCGGCGTCCGGCACCTTATCGTCACAAAATTCAAGCCGGGCTTTGCCGCCCGCAAAAATAACCGGAAAAATCTCGCTTAAATATTTATTGACCAATGTAAAAGTTTCCTGCATACGTAACTGGGTTTCTCGATCTATTTGCTGGATAGCATTCTCCAGAGTTGCAATGGCTGCATTAATATCCTGTAATTGCATAAGTAGACTGGTTTCACGTGCGCGAGCAATCTCCAGTTCTTCTAATGCGGCAAGATTGACAGTGCCTAATGTGGCTATCTCTGCGTTAACTTTATGAATCTCTGATTGTAACTCGGCAATAGTCTTTTCCCCTGATAATGGTTGCAATTCTTTCGTATCAACGTTAGCGCTATTGATCAGCTCATTAAATTGGCTAATTGTAATACTGGCCGCTTGTTCCTTGAGTTGATTTTGGTGGACGGCATCTCGTAATACATGTGATTTTTGTTCAGATGCCATGCGGATATTTTCAATTTCGCGTAAATAGCGTACGGTATCTTCGACATCTTGACGCGCCTGTGATGCCGATTGTTCAATCGATTTGCGATGAGTTTGAGCAGCCTCTAATTGTTTATTGAATGGGGTTTCGTTTAAACAATCTTTTTCTTTGATCAGATTGACACGGCTTTCTTCTAATTTTTGTAAATGTTCATCAATAGTTTTTAAATTAAGTTCTATTTCATCAATTTTGTTCTGACAAGTTCTGACATGAAATTCAATCTCCTGCACTTGCTTTGTGGATTGCTGTATGTTTTGTCGTTGACTTATGAGTAAGCGATCAGCTGCCTCCCAAGCTAACTGAGCTCGTTGTGTATTTTCTTTTAACGTATTAATTTGTCCAAGATTTTTCTTAAATCTTGATTTCGCTGATTCGTGCAGCGTAATCTCGTTATCAAGTACCTGCTTGATTTCAGCTAATTCAGACTTGATTTGGTCATTGCGGTGAGCGTTACGCTCATTAATTTGTGCAAGTTTTACTGTTTCAAGTTGTAACTGATGCCAATACTGTTGTAGTTGCTTGCTATTCGCATTAATTATCTGGATTGTACGATTAAATTCAGCACACTGTTGTTCAGCTTCTGCCAGAAAAACATGCTGGCTATGGAGTTGAGGCTCAATCTGATCAATTTCTTTTTGTATATTGATAAGCTCTTGTTGTCTTGACAGAACGCCATGTAATTGAGAATCAGGTGCATAAAAAGAGAGACTGTTGCGCGTAATGATATGCCCTTGCCGTGTCACAAGTATTTCGCCCGAGTTTAACATGGATCTTTTGATGAAGCCTGTTTGAACATCATCTATCACATATACCTTGCTTAACCAATCCTCCAGCACATGTTGAGTTTCGCGCTGATTTGCCATGACATAAGCAAGCAGTTTCTCACAGTTTATATTGTTAATTATTGATTGATGCCTGGTATCATTCGATGTGACCTGAGTTTGCTCAAAAATGGTCCATTTTCCCGAAGGCACATCGTCAATCCAGTTCCGGATACTATCCAATTGCTCAAATTCAATACTATTGAGCCGCTCGCGTAAAATTGCTTCCAAAGCTTTTTCCCATTCGGGCTGGATTTGTATTTTTTGCCATAAGCGAGGCAAAACATCCAATTGCTGTTTGCTTAGCCAAGTAGTTAATTCCTTATTGTTTTCCAGTTTTTGTTGCAGATTCTGCAATGCGTTGAAGCGGGCTGTTGCCTGCGATAAAGTATGCTGCAGTTCTTGAATTTCGCTAGTTATCTGCTGTTTAAACTGGGTTGCCGCGTTTAATTGAGTTTCTTTATCCTGATGTTTCAGGTTTTCTTCATTCAAAGCATTTTCAGTTTGATCCATTTCAAGTTGTAGCTCCGTTAATCTTGATGGATCAATGGATACAAGCTCATTCTGCTCTTTCAACAAACGGCTATGTCGCGCTTCAAGCTGCTGAATGTTTTTTTCAATATGGGAGAGGTGGCTGTCTTCAAGTTGATTGGCCTGTTCGATTAAAAGCAGATTATGCCGGCACTCGTTTAATTTCTCCTGGCAAGCGAGAAAGTTTGCTTCGATAATAGGGAGTTTTTTGTTTTCCTCATCATTCTTAAGAATATATTCCTGGTGATTTAATTCCGCTTTCTTTTTCCTGATACCAATGCGCTAGGTTTTCTAATTTGGTTTTTTTTAACTGATTGCTTCTTTCCAGTTGATTCTCAGCTTCTTGAATTTGGTGCGCTAAACGGTCAATTGTGTTTCTCAGGTGATTTATTTCTTGCTCCAGGCGGCCTATCTGGGCATCGATAGCATACAACTGTCCCTGCACTTGGAGTAGTTTGTCATTGACAATATATTCTTTTGTCCGGATTTTTTCATATTCTCTTTCTGCATTATGTTGATCTCTAAGAACAATCTCCAATTCGGTTTCAAGTCTTTGAATTTCTTTTTTTGCATGAGTTTGTTGGTTAATTGCTTCGGTTCTACGCTGCAACCACAATAAGGACTGCGATCTATGCAACTTTTCTTGTAAGAGTTTATAGTTTTTGGCAATTCTTGCCTGAATTTCTAAATGTTGCAACTGAGATGTTAATTCCAGGCAAATATCTTCTAAGCGAGTGAGATTTTTGCGGGTCTCAATAAGACGCAGGAAAGTTTCCTGTCTTCTTTCCCGATATTGGGAAATTCCTGCTGCTTCCTCCAGAAAACTTCTCAGTTCCTGGGGTCTTGCCTCAATAATCCGTGAGATCATGCCTTGTTCAATGATTGCATACCCTCGACCTCCGACTCCAGTACCCAGGAAAAGATCGGAAATATCACGCCGTCGTACTTGAAGGTTATTGATGTAATAGCTTGAAATACCATCTCGCTGAAGCACGCGTTTAATCGCGATTTCTGCATAACTAGACCATTGCCCGGTTATTTTGTTTAGGTGATTGTCAAAAACTATTTCAACACTGGCGCGCCCAACAGCTTTCCGGTTATCTGATCCTGCGAAAATAACATCCTGCATGGAATCACCGCGTAACGCAGAAGCCTTGGATTCACCCAGAACCCATCGTACCGCATCAATAATATTTGATTTTCCACAACCATTGGGCCCCACGATACCTACTAGATCTTGGGATACAGAAATTACAGTTGGATCGACGAATGATTTGAAGCCGGCGAGTTTGATATGAGCTAAGCGCAATTTTTCGTTTACGAGATAAGGCAGTTATAATAGAGGAAGCGCGTAGCGCAAACTATTTATTGTAACTGAATTAATTTAAACATGAGCATGAAGAATGACCAGTAAACCTGAGAAGACGCTTGAGACATTTCCAAATTTATTTAGAGAACGGGATTACCATATTCATATGCAGATTCCTGAATTTACCTGCTTGTGCCCAAAGACGGGACAGCCTGATTTTGCAACCTTAATACTGGACTATATCCCAGATAAAAAATGTGTTGAACTTAAAAGCCTTAAACTTTATGTATGGTCATACCGGGATAAGGGCGTATTTCATGAAGCGGTTACGAACAAAATTCTCGATGACCTCGTTGCTGCTTTAAAGCCAAGATATATGCGATTAATCGCTCGTTTTTATGTGCGTGGCGGGATTTTTACGAACGTTACAGTTGATTATCGAAAAGAGGGGTGGCAACCAGAGCCAAGAATTTTACTTCAAGAATTCAATAGTCAATCGAATACTCGAGAGTAATTCCTAATGTGCTTTATAAAGTAATATGCATAATACTCTGATACTAAACATTATTTAATTTTTACCTATATTTTTTCATGAAAAAAATAGTTTGCAAAGTTCAGAATTTTATATATCCTGTTAGTCAATATGGATACAAAAAATATTATATATAGATGATTTTAAAAAGAAATGAGTTTTTTGTTTTACTGATATCATTATTTTACTGGACTTGCGCACTTATACCGTTGGATGCATTTGCCCATAAATTAGTACAAGAAAAAATTCAGTATCATGCAAATTTATGGGATCGCTTACAAAACAGTTTTTCACTAGCGCTGCCACCCGATAGTAAAATAATTCATAGAATAGGTGTTTCCTATTCGCAAAATCCAGAACTTTTCAATCGTATTATTGCGAATAGCGAACGGTATCTTCATTATATTGTGGAAGAGGTAGAGCGCCGTGGCATGCCGATGGAAATTGCGTTGATACCGTTTATTGAAAGTTCTTACGATCCTCTGATCAAGTCGAATAGCCAAACTTCAGGTTTGTGGCAATTTCAACCGAAAACTGGACAAATCTTAGGGTTAGTGCAGAATGTTTGGCACGATGATCGTCGTGACATTGTTGCGTCAACTCAGGCTGCTCTTGATTATCTGCAATATCTTCATCAGAAGTTTGATAATTGGAAGTTGGCCATTGCGGCATACAATTTAGGTGAAGGTACTGTAAGTAAGGCATTATCTAGGAATATTCACAAAGGCAGGTCAGGCAACTTTTATGATTTAAATCTACCTGTTGATGCAAAACAGTATGTATATAAGCTGTTGGCGATTAAAGATATAATAGTTAATTCTGGAAAATATGGTTTGCAAATTCGACCAATAGCGAATCGACCGTATTTTGATCAAGTTAAAATTCATGAGCCTATCGATACCTCTTTAGTTACCCGCCTTGCAAACATATCCGAAGTTGAATTTAACGCCCTAAATCCGGCTTACAATCGTTATGTTATTAAAGTGCATGATAAACCTCGTACTTTATTGTTACCTAAGAGCAATAAGGAGATTTTCTTGAAAAATCTGGAAACTTATCAAGATTCCAGGGTTTCATGGCAAACATATCATGTCAAAAAAGGTGAGAATATAAATGAAATTGCTGCTCGCCATAGTACTTCCGTAAAGCAACTAAAAACAATTAATGGTATTGCCAGAAATAAAAACATTACCCTTGGTCAGAAAATATTGGTTCCTCATACGCTAACTGAGACTCAGTCTGATAATATTGCACGAAAGAAGGAACAGTTACAAAATTATCAGTCGAATGTTTATGTCGTAAAAAAAGGCGATACTTTGTATGAGATTGCAAAGCGTTATGGTACAACCGTTGATCAAATTAAATCATGGAATGATAGTGATGAGAGCTTATCTATTGGTCAGAAACTGGTGATTGTGAAAGGCTAGCCGCAGTAAATTACTTTATATGATCAGACAAAGTTTTTAGAAATTCAATGGCCCAACTGACGCCGAATCCTGTGATTTCACTATCCACTGCGCCCAAGCCATTTTTATGACTGCTGGCGGACAAATCCATATGCAGCCAAGGTGTATCGTTAACAAATCGTCGTAGAAAACATGCGGCGAGGATATGATCGAATTCTCCACCTAATTCACATTGTTTAATATCTGCAACATTGCTTTCTAGATTTTCTTCATAATCAACGTCCATCGGGAAAACACAGACCCGCTCACCGCTTTTGTTTCCTGCATAAACAGCTTTTGGGATAGATCGTCGCGATTACTAAAAATACCACTATAACGGGATCCCAAAGCGGTTTTCATGCTGCCGGTTAAAGTGGCAAAATCGATGATCAGATCTGGCTTCAGTCTGTCTGCCAATGTTAAGGTATCTGCTAAAACCATGCGTCCTTCAGCATCGGTGTGGATTATTTCAATTGACAATCCATTCAACGCGGAAATGATGTCATTCTGCTTATAAGCATGTGGGCTGATATGATTTTGTGCTATTGCAAGCCAGCAATCAATTCTGATTGGAATTTCAGCTCGAGTGGCAGCAAGCAAAATACCCAGTGCGACAGCAGAGCCATTCATATCCTCGTGCATGCCCATCATATGCCGGGCTGGTTTTAGATTATGACCACCTGTATCGAAACAAATGCCTTTGCCGACAATGGCAACATTTTTATTTTGCGAATGCTGTTTACAATGATGTTGCAGATGAACAATGACTGCATCTTCTGAATCGCTGCCTTGTGCGACTGCAACAAAAGCGCCAGCACCAATTTCTTTTAGTTTGCTTAAATCATATTCCTGATATTTCCAGCCCTCATTCTCAGCCAGTTTCTTGATTTGCTGGCGATAGGTTTTCGGTGTTAGTTCGTTTGCTGGCAATGCGGTTAAGCCGCGTGCTAAAAAATTTCCTTCAGCCAGCGCACGTTGCAGGGTAAAGTTATCATTATCTTTATAACCATATAAAAATATTTTAGCCAGCGGTTTTTTAACAGGCTTAGTTTTGCGTACAGGAAGTGCGGCTCCATTGACCCAGGTAGCATACACGGCTAACTCAGAAAAGCTTCTTCGTTGTTGAGTCGTACCATAGACATCGATATGTATTTCAGCAGGATTCTCCGAGAGTAGTAATTTGAGTGCTTTCCGCATACTGGTTTGTTGAATGAATACAGATTGACTTGTATCTATCATGACCCAAGTACATAATTCACCCTTCTCGAGATTTGCACTGACTGGCGTATCAATAAGATCAGTCAATTGCATTTCACGTCGCAATAGCAGTTTTCTTAGCGGTTCTTCACCTGTAATATCATATTTTTTAGGGGTTTTTTCTAATATTGGGAGTATTACGAGAATATGTGATGCTTTAATAGATTGATCGATAGGTGATGTATTTTGGAAAAGTGATGCCAGCATTGAAAGCTTTCCTGTTGAATATTATTTTTTTAATGACAATTCTAGACGTCATTGCATGAAGGTGGCGATTAATAAACTTGTTATTATATACACCTAATTTGCATTATGGCTGAGATAGCCTGAAGCGGATGGACTATATTCAGATTTTAATGAGGAGTTTCAACTAAGGATGCGCCAATATCTTGAGTTAATGCAGCATGTTATGAATCATGGGCATCAGAAATCAGATCGAACGGGTACCGGGACACTTTCAATTTTCGGCTATCAAATGCGCTTTAACTTGGCAGATGGTTTTCCATTGGTGACAACCAAGAAATGCCATTTGAAATCTATTATTCACGAATTATTGTGGTTCTTGCAAGGCGATACGAATATCGATTATCTCCACGAGAAAGGTGTGTCCATATGGGATGAGTGGGCTGATTCGAATGGTGATCTTGGCCCGATATATGGGCATCAATGGCGATGCTGGACAACAGCAGATGGACAACATGTCGATCAACTTAAGCAAGTTATCGAACAGATAAAGAATAAACCCGATTCACGGCGCATGCTTGTTTCTTCCTGGAATGTTGGGGATCTGCATAAAATGCGATTACCCCCGTGTCATGCATTTTTCCAGTTTTATGTGGCGGACAATCGTTTATCGTGTCAACTTTATCAACGCAGTGCGGATATTTTTCTCGGAATTCCTTTTAATATCGCATCGTATGCGTTGCTTACATTAATGATCGCACAAGTATGCAACCTTGATGCCGGGGAATTTGTGCATACCTTAGGTGACGCGCATCTTTATCTGAATCATCTGGATCAAGCTCATGAGCAGTTAAAGCGAGAGCCGCGGCCCTTGCCCATCATGCAATTAAATAAAGATATTAAAGAGATACTGGATTTTAAATATGAAGATTTTACTCTGGTGAATTATGATCCCTATCCGGCTATTAAGGCGCCAGTAGCCGTATGATGTCACCTCGTTTGGCTATATTGGTAGCAATGGCGAGAAACCGTGTGATTGGCTGGAATAATAAATTACCATGGCATTTACCGGCCGATTTGAAGCATTTCAAGTTCCTGACGATGGGGCAAACCATTGTGATGGGACGCAAAACGTACGAATCTATTGGTAAGCCTTTGCCCGGTAGAACTAATATTATCATCACGCGTCAAGCAGGATATGAAGTGCCCGGAGCGATTGTGGTTAGCTCGATTGACAACGCGCTTCTGATCTGTGAAGAAAACAGCGCAATCAATGGGGAACATTTTATCATTGGCGGCGAAAAAATTTACCGGCAAACACTTGAAATTTGCCAGCGCATGTATATTACCGAGATACAGAGAGATTTTGAGGGAGATGTTTTCTTTCCGGAATTTGATCCGAACGAGTGGGAAGAAACGCAACGTGATAAGCAGATTTCGGAAAACGATGCCAATCTGGAATACCATTTTGTCGTCCTTGACCGTAAAGTAAGCACGATATGAATGTTGCTTTGAAGTTTTTCTGTACCGTTAAACGTAAAAATCAAAGATAACAATGGCGAAGTGCGCTGAGCTACTTCACCATTGTTATGAAAGACTGACAATCGATGGGTTATTAATAACGAATACTTATATCACTTTCACATCGGGTAAAGGAAACCCATTAAAATTACTGGCGTAGGCAGTCGTATAAGCGCCCGCGTTGGGTATATAAATGAAATCGCCTTCCTGTATATCGTTGGGTAGCATGAGATCATGCATCAGAATATCCACCGAATCACAAGTTGGACCGGCGACAGACCAAGGGATATTGCTACCTTTTCGATCAGTCAGGATTTCGTAGCGCAATCCTTCAGTAATTTCTATGACACCGCCAAACATGCCTGCATCCCAATACATCCATCGTTTCCCATTTCGGGTTGCTGTACCCACCACTCGACAAACAAAATAGGCCGAATCGGATACTAAGTAACGGCCAGGTTCAGCCATAATGCTGACATTGTCTGGTAAATCAGCAATAGCATCGTTAATGACTTCAGCAATGATTTCAATCGAAGGAATTGGTTTGGTATGGCGAACCGGGTAACCGCCCCCAATATTAAGTAGCCGAGGATTTAAACCCGCTAGTTGCATATCAGCAAAAACTTTTTTGGCACGTTCAATGCCTACCCGCCAATTCTGAGGATTGCGGCACTGTGAGCCGACATGAAAAGTAACGCCAGCCAGATCTGCATTAAGCTTTGCAGCTTCCTGAATGATTTCATTAATGTCAGCAAGGTGCGTTCCGAATTTCCCCGCTAATGGCCAATCACTACCGATATTCGGTGTGTCGATGCGTAAATACATCTTGGCATCTGGTTTGACACTGGCGATTTTTCGCAATTCTTCAATACTGTCAAGTACGTACCATTCAACACCTTTCTTAGCTGCATATTCAAGGTAAGCTCGGGATTTCATCGGGTTGCTATAAAATATTTCAGCAGCCGATACGCCCAGCTTTAGTAACAGATCAAGCTCTGCAATCGAAGCAATCTCAAAACCAGCGCTTTCTTCAATGAGTGTTTTCAGTACACGCTCATCGGGATTGGCTTTAACTGCATAATGCGGATGAACTCGTGGCATGGCAGCTTTAAAGCGCCGGGTTTTTTGCCGGACAATGTTGCGGTCAATCAGTAAAAAAGGGCGTTGATAGTCTTTCTTCAGTTCATTCTGAACGTGCTTAAAATTCAGACTATTTTCAGGATGGGTATCAAACAGGACTTCAGATTGATCGGATTTCTGAAGTGTAGAGGGAAATATATGCATGAGTGTTTTCCTTTAAAAATGGCTACGTAACAGGAATATGAACGTTGACTAAGTCAACCGCAGAAAAAAAGTTTTTGATAGTTTTCATGATGACCTCCTTATCGGTAAGTTTGCTTGTTTTGAATTTGCACGCATTATAGTCTGCATTTCAGGCAAATCAAGTATTTTTTTATATAGAAATTAATTTTCATGGAGCGCAACTTATGTATTTTAAAACAACATATTATGCGATTGCTGTTTATGCGGGACAAGACGGGCATTTTGCAAAAAAGTTTAGGCAATTCATTTTCAACTGATGGCTGATTTCAACACCCTGATACATGGCCTATTTTATTTGTTTAGATGATTGTGTTTCCTCGCGATAGATCAATTCCACTGCAACTTCAAATTCAAATAACCATCTGTCTTTTCATTAAATCTGAAATAAATAAGATTTTTTCCTCGGCGGATAGGCTGTTGCCTGGAATGAGGTTTGAATGGCCCAGCGGCAGAAAGTGATTTCTCAATTCTCAGCCGCCCTGCGCGGGGTGAGAAAATCGTCAATTCATAGCGGCCGTGGCTGATTTCCCGTAATAATGGAGCAAATGGCTTAGCCAGCGGCTCACCAATGAATACACCTTGTCCCGGCCAGGCTACACTTTTCCAATAGGCTTCAATAGCGCTGGCACCCAATGCATAATGAAACATGGCAACCGCGGGTGATGGAAATTTCTGTGGGTAGCTGCAAGGTTCGACAACCGTGCCATAACTTGCTGTGGCGCCGGCCTCCAGCCAACGCAAGCTGCTCATCTGGGAAGAATCGGTCAGTTTGCCACCGGCCGATGTTAAATGATCTGCTAATGCACCGGGAAGAAAGGCAAGTGTTTCCAGCATCGGTACCTGAATCGATCCGGTAAAGTAAAAAAGCACATCTTGACGATCCAAAATGTAATCGGTTTCAAGTATCTGTAGAGAAAAAACGCCGTCCAGATCTTTTGCAGTTTGCGCATAATTCATTGCTCGAGTATTACGCGCTTTATCTGAGGTGCTTAATAAATAAGCGTGGCCATTTGGGAAACTGTGGTCTGATGCAATGCCCCGGCCTATCAACGCGCTAACTTGTTCAAAGGTTACCCCAGCCAGCATCATGGCGGGTCGCAGCTGATGATCTTTGGCCGGATATCGGCTTTGCGAATTGAAGTAGGGACTGGGTGCTGTCGGCGTACATTCTGTGGAACAGAATTTTTCGTTAAAACCAAAGGCCAGTGCGGAAGTCAGCGACATACAATCTACCCGATAGGGATTGGTCCAGGCAACTGCGTAAGCCTGCACATGATCGGGAGTAAGCTGATCAATCGTTGTTTTTAATTGTTGAAATTCCTGGCGTGTCATGACACTGCGTCCAGAGGGGAAACGCAGATGAATTATATTGATTTCCGGGATATGCCGTGCTTGCTGGTAGTAGCTAGCAACTTGCCGGGATAAGGGATCGTCATCATTGACAAGGACAGCAATATCTTCCGGCATAAATCCGGTATGGGGTAAAGAGATTCGCTTTTGTGCTTCCACAGAAAAAGCAGCAGAAAACAGAATAAGCGCTAAAAGAATGGGAAGTTGTCTGATCAGCTTTAAACTTTCTCGTGTCAACATCATAAATGATTCTCACACATCAGTTATCAAACTTTCATTGCTTCAAATTTTTGGCAATGTGACACCGTGCTGTCCTTGGTATTTGCCGCCTCGATCCTTGTAAGAAGTTTCACAGACTTCATCCGATTCAAAGAAAATAACTTGCGCGACGCCTTCGTTGGCATAAATTTTAGCGGGCAGGGGGGTTGTGTTGGAAAACTCCAAAGTGACATATCCTTCCCATTCCGGTTCAAATGGGGTGACATTGACGATAATGCCGCAGCGGGCATACGTTGATTTGCCCAAACAAATTGTCAGCACATTACGCGGGATACGAAAATACTCAACGGTGCGGGCCAGCGCAAATGAATTGGGTGGAATGATACACACATCACTTTTGACATCAACGAATGAATTGGAGTCAAAATTCTTCGGATCGACAATGGTGGAATTAATATTGGTGAATAACTTGAATTCATCCGAGCACCGGATATCGTAGCCATAGCTTGAAGTGCCATAGGAAACAATCCGCTGGTCGTTTTTCTGACGGATCTGATCGGGTTCAAAGGGTTCAATCATGCCATACGTTTGCGCCATGTGGCGTATCCACTTATCTGATTTAATCGTCATTTCTTAGTTGTTCCTAGTCATCTTCCATTACGATCTTCGCGAATAATTCTGAGTGATCTTCAGCGGACTCGGCCACTTTAACAGCGATTCGCCGTGCAATCAGCCGATAGATATCGGCAATTTTGCCGTCAGGTTCAGCGACTACGCTGGGTTTACCCATGTCCGTATGTTCGCGAATTTTGATATCGAGGGGTAACGCACCCAAGAATTCCACATCATAGTCCTGACACATCCTTTCCCCGCCACCGGTTCCAAATATGGGTTCCGTGTGACCACATTGAGAACACGTATGTGTACTCATGTTTTCCACAATGCCAAAAATCGGAATTCCCACTTTTTCAAACATTTTTAATCCCTTACGCGCATCGAGTAAAGCAATATCCTGCGGTGTGGTGACAATGACAGCGCCTGTTACCGGTATCTTTTGCGCAAGCGTGAGCTGAATGTCTCCTGTACCGGGCGGTAAATCAACAATTAAATAATCCAGATCTCTCCAGTTGGTATCATTGAGTAACTGTTGCAGAGCCTGTGTAACCATCGGACCGCGCCAAACCATGGGCGTTTCAACATCAATCAACAGACCTATGGACATGGCCTGGATACCATGTGCCAGAACCGGTTCCATGGTCTTGCCATCGAGCGATTCCGGGTGGTTTGTGATTCCCAGCATTTGCGGTCGTGATGGCCCATATATATCCGCATCCAGAATTCCTACGGATGCGCCTTCCGCCGCCAATGCCAGCGCCAAATTAACCGCGGTTGCCGATTTTCCGACACCGCCCTTGCCGGATGCCACTGCAATGATATTTTTGACACCGGGAATCAGCTTGACCCCTTTCTGCACACTATGCGGGATAATTTTGCTGTTAACCGTGACCTGGATATTTCCAATGCCCGGTATTGACTTGAGTGCATCAACAATCTGTTTTTGAATGGTATCTCTGACACTGTTCGCCGGATAACCCAGCGCTACTTCGAGGGATACATTGTTTTGGTCAATCTGAATATTGCGGATTGATTGCGTGGTAAAGTAATCCTTACCCGTCGTCGGATCAATGGTTTGCTTAAGTACAGATTGTATTTGTTGTTCGGAAATAGACACTACAAACTCCTTTTACAGCCAATTTACGGTTAATAATTTAATAAGGGGATGGTAACAAATATCAGGAATGCCCACACAGTTTGTTACAATTCACCTTTATCTAATCTGATTTCTTGAGAGTTAATGAATAAGCGAAAAATTCTGGTTACCTCTGCGCTTCCTTATGCCAATGGCAGTATCCATTTAGGCCATTTGGTGGAATACATTCAAACGGATATCTGGGTGAGATTTCAGAAAATGCGCGGGCATACGGTTTATTATGTGTGTGCGGATGATACACATGGCACGCCGGTAATGCTGCGCGCGGAAAAAGAAGGTATACCGCCGGAAGCATTGATTGCTCGTGTGCACGATGAACATTCGGGAGATTTTTCCGGTTTCCATATCCAGTTTGATAACTATTACAGTACGCATTCAACTGAAACGCGTCATTTTTCCGAAATCATTTACGGCAAACTCAAGGCTGCCGGATTGATCGCAATACGTGGCATCGAGCAGCTTTATGACCCGGTTAAAAACATGTTTTTGCCCGACCGGTTTGTCAAAGGGGAATGCCCGAAATGCGGCGTCAAAGATCAGTACGGCGATTCCTGTGAAGCCTGCGGCGCAGCTTACGCGCCTACCGAACTCAAAAACCCCTATTCAGCCGTATCCGGCGCCAAGCCAGTCAAGAAATCATCGGAACATTATTTTTTTAGTTTGTCCGATTCGCGATGTGCTGACTTTTTGCGCCGCTGGACCCGCGAAGCAGACCATTTGCAGCCGGAAGCCGCGAATAAAATGCGTGAATGGCTCGGCGAGGCGGGGGAGAACAAGCTATCAGATTGGGATATTTCCCGTGACGCACCATACTTTGGCTTTGAAATCCCCGATGCACCGGGCAAGTATTTCTATGTCTGGCTCGATGCGCCGCTTGGCTACATGGGCAGCTTTCAGAACTTATGCGTGCGTAAACAAATCGATTTTGATGAATTCTGGCAGCCGCAATCGGATACCGAACTGTATCACTTCATCGGCAAGGACATTTTGTACTTCCACGCCCTGTTCTGGCCGGCGATGCTGCAAAATGCCGGATATCGTACGCCTACCAGGATTTTTGCCCATGGTTTTCTCACCGTGAACGGTGAAAAAATGAGTAAATCCCGTGGCACATTCATAACCGCGGAAAGTTCTCTGAAGCAGGGGTTGAATCCGGAATCGCTGCGTTATTATTACGCGGCCAAGCTTAACAGCACGCTGGAAGATATTGATCTGAATCTGGAAGATTTTGTCGCAAGGGTCAATTCCGACCTGGTGGGTAAGTTTATTAATATTGCCAGCCGCTGCGCCGGTTTTATCAGCAAACGGTTTGACGGCAAGCTTGCGGATGGTGAGCAGTATCAACGATTGCAGGAGATAGTGAACGAGCGTTTTGCCACCTGGCGGCCCGATCAGATTGAGAAAGCTTTTGAAGAACGAGAATTTTCCGCAGCCATCCGCCAAATCATGAAATTTGCCGACGAAGCCAATGAAATGATTCACGAGCTGGCGCCGTGGGAAATCGCCAAGGATCCCGATAAGGGAGAAGAGTTACAGCGAGTCTGTAGCCTTGGCATACAACTTTTTTATGTGCTGTCGCGTTATCTGAAACCCATCTTGCCGGAAACAGTGAAACAGATTGAGCTTTTTCTCGATTGTGAACCATCGGTCTGGCCTGAACTGAGGGAAGGGCAACCAGTTTCGGATTTATTGTTACCCGCAGGGCATACGATCAATGTCTATCAGCATCTGATGACGCGCATCGAAGTGAAACAAATTGACGCATTGATCGCAGCCAATACGCAAAGCCTGGCACCCGCTGAACATGCCGATTCTCCCGCGCGGCATGCTGAAAAACAGCAGCACGCAGTGACACCGGTTGCCGATACGATTTCGATTGACGACTTCAGCAAGATTGATTTACGCGTGGCAAGAATCGTCAATGCCGAACATATACCAGGGGCAGAAAAATTACTGAAATTGACGCTGGATATTGGTAATGAACAACGCACGGTTTTCGCCGGTATCAAATCGGCGTATGACCCGGAACAACTGAAAGGCCGCTTGACCGTGATGGTCGCCAATCTCGCGCCGCGCCAGATGAAATTCGGCTTGTCGGAAGGCATGGTGCTGGCAGCTGGTGGCGGCAATCCGGGCGAATTATTCATTCTATCGCCCGATGCGGGCGCGCAACCGGGAATGCGGGTTAAATAGCCGGCATCCTTTTTATGGAATTGCAAGCTATCGCGGAACATATCAAACAACGGGAGCTCGAACTGTTGCAGACGGATTGGAAAGCAAATCCCGCCTTGGTCGATGACTTGTTATCTGCAGACTTTGAAGAGATTAATAGCAATGGGCAAGTCAGTACAAGAAGTGACGTGATCAATTGGTTGTTAAACAAGGATAACGCTATTCAATGGTTACTGATAGATTTTAGAATTAAGGCATTAACGGATGGCTTGGTAATGGCTGTCTATTTTGCAAAAAAACTTAATGACCCAAACAGCGCCAACAAGGATTCAATCAGAACCTCGATCTGGCAGCGCCAGGGGAATAATTGGAAGATGGTATTTCATCAGGCAACTCAGCGAATAGAAACCTAAGCACAATGGATCAGGAGAATATTTTGGAACTCAACGAAGAGCAGCAATTCAACGAAATTAAAACCAATCTTGCAATGGTTAAGCAACGCATTGTCGATACCTGCCAGCGAATTGGGCGTGATCCATCCAGTGTCCGGCTCCTGCCCGTTACCAAGACGGTTCCTGCTGAAAGATTGCGCATCGCTTTTGCCGCTGGATGTCACGAGATGGGAGAAAACAAAATTCAGGAAGCCCGGGAAAAATCCGAAGCGCTGCAAGACCTGGATATAAAATGGTCAATCATCGGTCACCTGCAAACCAACAAAGCCAAATATCTGGCGCGTTTCGCCAATGAATTCCAGGCACTCGACAGCCTTAAAGTCGCCGAAGAACTTGACAAGCGCCTGCAGAATGAAGGACGCGCGATCGATGTCTGCGTACAGGTGAACAGCTCCGGTGAAGCCAGCAAATTCGGTCTACCACCCGAAGAGGTGCGTGATTTTGTTCAACAACTGCCGAATTATTCCTCACTGCGCATCAAAGGGCTCATGACGCTGGCGATTTTCTCGACCGATCATGATCGTGTGCGTCAATGTTTTATCAAAATGCGCGAGATCCAGGCCATGTTGCGCCAGGAGGCGCCAGCGGGATTGTCATTTGACGAGCTCTCAATGGGCATGTCGGGAGATTATGAATTGGCGATCGAAGAAGGTGCAACGGTAGTTCGGGTCGGACAGGCGATTTTTGGTAAGCGGCCATTGCCGGATAGCCATTACTGGCCGGGGTTGGGTTAAGCGGGCCCCTGCCGTACAACGATTTTGTCTCGTTCAATAATTTTTTTGCACGACTCATTGGCCGTTGCCCAATCCATCAAGTCTACTTTAGGAAGCTATGAACAAGTGTCCTTTCGAGCAAGCGAGAAATCTATTGCATTGATCTTTGAAGATTCCTCACTGCGTTCGGAATGACAAATGTGAGTTATTCAGAGTTTCCTTTATAGGGTAAGTTTGATGCGGCAAAGCTTCGGCCAATCGTGAACTCAGATCGAGTCCTATGGGGTGTTCGCCGATAATCGCCAAATCCGGATCGGAAAATTTCTTGGCGTTCCGCCTGGCACGGGAACCAAAAGCACACATAGTAATCCTCCGGAACACACGTACGCAAAATGGCTTGATCGATAAGCCAATTGGCATTGGGTACTTCAAGCGGCGGGTGCCGATAACTGTTGACCTAACCTCGTAGCGAACTCATCCAACAGATGAGATGATGAAACATTGAGTAGTCTATTAAAATCATTTTGTGGTTATTCATCTGAGCGATCAATTGCGGTGTTTAGTTTTAATTGTTGGTGCAGGTATTGCGCTTCATTGAAAGAATCCGGAATTGCATGGATATCTTCAAGGGCGCGCGCCTTGTTGCAAGTGTGATCTGGAGTTTAAGTTAACAGCGAATTGTGTTATTTTTCCCATTGATACAAATATTCATCAATCAAATTGGAGGTTTTTTAATGAAACAATACATGAAGCAACTCATCTTATCGGCTTGCGCATTTATTCTGCTCGGTAACATTCACTTTGCTTCCGCCGAAACCGCCAACGATACGGAAACGCTGCTGAATTGGGCTGAAAATACCTACCCGCAATATTTTCCCAATCATCAAATCACGCAGAGCATCGAGCCATGGTTGTACCGGTTTTATCCGGATACCGGAATTTATGCCGGTGTGAACAGAAATGATAACAATGCTTATGTGTTGGGCGGGCCGTGGGGTGATAATCCAACCTTGATCGATTCATTGTCGGATTTGATTGTTCAGATTGCCAATTCCGGCGGCAACAGCAGTATTCCTGCCTGCAATACAGCGAATGCACCATCTGGAATTTTCTATACGCAGAATGGCAATGTCGTTAATGTGACGACGAATGGAAATTGTATTCCGCTGCCTGATAGTAACAATCTATGCGAAACCCCGCCTCAGACTTCTGCGACAGGGATTTCGGTTTTGACGACTACGAACGTTATCTCATCGGCGATCAGAGGCGTTGTCATTGAGATTGATATTCCGGGATTCCCCAATCCATTTGAATCTTTTGCTCAAAATTTTTCCAACAATAAACACTGTACAATCAATGTGCCTGCTGAAGGAGCCAATCTGATTATTAATTCCGATATCTGCTATGACATGACATCCGCATTCGATGAGTTATTGGGAAGCGAAAGCGTACCGGGAATAACCATTACACCGCCGATTACTTTGGCGCTCAAGGATACGGTCACCAATCAAATCGTACCGGATTGTTTTGCCACGGATGCGCAAACTGTCTACGATGCTTTTGCCAAAAAGACCTGGATCAAAAAAGACGGCAGTTTTGTGGAAGTCAGCAACTAACTTTAGCCTGATAGGGCGCAATAGCGGTTTTCCGCGTATTGCGCCTTGTTTGATGAGTCTCTGAATAACCGGTCTTTGTCATTCCGGACGTAGCGAGGAATCTTTCTTGATCAACAAGATAGATTTCTTGCTATGCTCGAAGTGAGTTTGTGCGGAATATCTATTATTCTCCCTTGCAATGTTGGGCCGCAATCGCCTGTACGGCCGCTGTCGCCCAATGAAAACCAATGCGTTCCTGCTCCAGCCGCAATCCTTTGCGGATGCGGTTGTCCCTTAATTCATCGAATAAAGCGCGTTCGATTCCGGTCAACCGGGATAAATCATGCACCACCGGGTCGGGTTCTTCGCCCCACAGTTCCTGGTGCGCCATCAGGGTGGCGCGATCCATCAACAATGAAGTCGCGTGTGCAAAGTGAAAGCGCAACTGGTTGAGAATGGCAAAGCCGTGTGTGTCGATGTCGCCCCAGTAGTGAATCCGGCACTGCATCAGCCACTGCGCGCGTGCCAGCGCATCCCAGCCGTAGCCGCTGCCGAAGATGACGATAGCATCGCGCACCAGCGGAAAGGCCAGAAAATTTATCTCATTTTCGGTTATGAAAACATGCCGCAGCGGGATTTTTAGTTGCGCAAAACTGCGGTCATCCAGCGATACGATCGGCAGCTCCGTTCCTGGCAACAGTTTGATTTGTGCGTCGAGCACGCGGAAGTGAATGCGTGCGGGTTTTTCCAGGAAACCGTAGCGCGCGGCAAATTGATTAACACCGGATTTTCCTGTAGTAACTGCTGTTGCAGGCAGCACACGGTCCAGCAGTTCGGCAAGCACCGTGCGATGCGTCTCGATAAATTTGCTGTGTATGCCGGGAATGTCTACTTGACGCAGATAGATGCCAGGGCGCGGATGCCCGGCAAGCCAGCGCACGATGGCCAGCAACTGCGGCCATTGGTCAGCCAGTTCGATGGCTTGTAAAGGCCGCCGCGCCAGCCAGGGCAGTAATGCGGGCTGTGCGTCGCGCGTGAGATTCACGATTTGCTCGAAGCGCTTGACGTCGCGCTGCTTCGCCAGCAGCGCAAATGCGCTGTCCGGCGCGTCGACCCACACGGATTCAGGCAGGCGTTGTAATCCTTGTACGCGATGGCGGATTTCGCGCCATTCGATGCGGATCTGCGGCATTGCCTTCAATTCCGCGATCCACGCACGAACCGCTTCAAAGCGTCCGGTCAGATCCGCAGAGCCAGGACTTTTCAATTTCAGTTGCAAGGGGAAAACCGGTTCGTTGGTAACCAGCGGCTGCAAAAGCTCGCCCCGCTCCCAGAAACGGGAAAGCTGTGCTTTCAGGTCGCGCGGCGTGGTCCAGTTCATCCCGGTTTGTCTACGTTGTCTGCGGTGTCATTGCGGCTTTGTGTTCACGGTATTCTTCAATCGAAAGATTGCGCAATTTTGATGCACGGCCGTCCTCGTTGTGCACGAACCCCACGCTGGATACATACGGCTCGATGATGTGAATTTTCTGCAGCGGCGTGACGATCAGCAATTGCAGGTTGAGTTGCTGAAAAAGACGCAAGCCGTACTGCGCCGATTCATCCGAACCGCGGCCGAATGCTTCGTCGAGCACCACAAAGCGGAACGATCGCGAGCGCACGGCGCCCCATTCCAAACCGAATTGATACGCCAGACTGGCGGCGAGTATGGTATACGCCAGTTTTTCCTTCTGCCCGCCGGATTTGCCGCCGGAATCGGAGTAGTGCTCGTGTTCGCTGTTATCCTCGCGCCAGCGCTCGCTGGCGGCAAACAGAAACCAGTTGCGCACATCGGTGACCTTGGCGGTCCAGCGCCGGTCCTGTTCCGACAAACCTTCGCGCCCGCGGAAACGGTCGATGATGGCTTTGACCTGCAGAAACTTGGATTCGAATATTGCGCATCGTCCGAACCGTCCGATCCGGTGGTGGCGCCCTCCGTGCAGGCGCGCAATTCGGTCTGGAAGTCGCGTATTTCGGCATCCTGGCTCAATTGGGTTTCGAGCACGATATAGCGTCCCGGGTTGTAGTCGATTTGCGTGAGTGATTCGTTGATGCGCGCGATGCGTTCTTTGATGGTCTCGCGTTCACGCGCCAGTTGTCCGTTGAAGTTGGCGATTTCGTTGATGGTGTTGACGTTCAACAACTCCTTGAAGCGCGTGACAAAGCGCGGCAAGTCGTCGCGCTTCAGTTGCTCGAGCAAGTGGCGGTATTCAAAAGCCGCTTCAATGCTGGCATCGATCTCGGCGGTTTCCAGCTTGAATTGTTCCTTGAACGCCATCATTGCCTGGATGATCTTGTCGCGCCGGTCTTTCAGGTTTCTGTCCTTGGAGTCAATGCGGTTTTGTAACCAGGTACGTACATCCTGCTCACGGTTGTCGCACGACTCCACCGTCAATGCATGTTCGCCCAGCGCTTGAGCGCGGATGGTTTCCAGTTGCTGCACCGATTCTTCGTTCAGCGGTGTTTCAGGCAGCAAGGTTCGTGTTTGCTGTTGCAGATTCTGGGCATCACTGCGGCGCTGCTCGATTTTGGAGCGCTTGTCCTTGGCGTTTTCCAATTCCTTTTCCAGTGCGTTTTGCGCATCGATGGCGCCACGCAATCGCTCATTCAGTTGCTTCAGCACGTCGGATGCCGCTTCCAATTGATCGCGCTCAACCCTCAGTGCTGCGATCTCCGTCGCCACGCCGGGCCAATCCAATTCCTCAAAGTCGGTGAATTCCTCCAGGCGCGTCAGCGCGTTGAGGCGGTTTTCCAGCATGGCGCGGACGGACTGAATTTTACTGACCAGACCGGCTACCTCGCTTAAGCGTGTTTCAAGCTGGTGCTGCTTGGCTTCAAGCGCGGCGATTTTGGCGTTGTTTGACCAGCCCAGCACGTAGCGGCTGCGGTCGGAAATCGCGTGCCGGTCATCTTTTTCGTGCCGCCCGGTGGGGTCTTTGATTTGACCGGCGTGCGTGATCGCCCGCGTTTCGCGCCAGAATTGCTCTTGCGTGGCGCAGCACGCAACGTCGAAGCGATGCGCCATTTCGCGCTCGAGCCAGTCGTAAAACGGGGAATCAGGCTTGATCGCAAGTTTTCTGACCAGCGAATCGGCATGCAGATCCGGCACTTCTGCCTGACGGCGCGGCCGGACGTGGAAATAAACCAGCCGTCCGCGCAAGTGCTGGTGATCGACCCAGGCCGCCACTGCCTTGTAACTCGCATCCGGCACCAGCAGCGACAACCCGAAACCGCGCAGCAGACGTTCGGCGGCACCTTCCCACTCACGCGCCTCGTCGCGTACCTGGATCAGTTCCCCGGCGAACGGCATGTCGTCTTCCGCCATGTTCAATGCGGCGCACAAGGCGGCGCGGATCTGAATCTGTTGATCGTCAATATTGCTGCGCCGTCGTTTCAGGCTGTCGATTTCAGTCTGCAACGCGCCATGTTCCTGTTTTCCTTGCCGCAAGGTGACGCTGTGTTCGGTCAAGGCATTTTGCAGCCCCGCGTCGCGGTCACGCAGTTCGTCACGCAATAGCTTGAACTGATGGCGTTGATTCAGGAAGTTGCTGCTGTCCGTGGCGGCCGGTTCTTCCAGTATGGCGGTTAATTCCTGGTAGCGTTGCGCTTTGGCTCGGCGCGCATCGCGCAGCGTTTCTTTTTCTTGATTTCGGCGCCCAGCCGTTCCAGCCGGTCGCCGCCATTGTCGCTGATGGCTTGCTTCAATTCATCGACTTGAATGCGTTGTTCTTGCAGGCGGGTTTCCAACTGTTTGATTTGACCGTCAGACCGGTTCCAGTCTTGTTCCAGATCTATTAAGCGTTTGCCCAACAGATCAAGTTTCAAAGCTGCAAAATATCCGCGCAACGCTTCGCGATTGCGGCGCAAATCGTCTACCTCGATGACCAACGTCGCGTGTTTATCGCAATTTTCCACCAGCGGTGTGAGCATTTCCACCTGACGCTGTGTTTTCAGCACCGCCTGATGCGCGCGGTTGAGATCGTCGAAGTGGGTGATCAGCGCCTGGATACGCGGCGCGACATCGAAGGGTTCGAGCATGTGGCTGCGCACGAAATCGGTCAGATTGCCGACCGATTTCATCGATACCGTCTGGTGGAACAGTTCCAGCGCCTGTTCGTTGTCGATGCCAAAGCGGCGGCGGAACCATGCGCCGTACTTCGGAAAGCTGTCCTCGATTTCCGCACCGGCGGCGCGCAGTTTTTTGCGCAGTTGTGTGATATCGGAACCGAAATGCGCAAAATCCGCGGTGATCGTCAAATCACGCTCGGCTGCGACGAAGAATCGCATCGGTTGTCCCTGTGCTTCTTTCATCCAGAAGACCTGCGCCAGTGTGATTGTCTGATCGTAACCGGCATTGTGAAACACCCCGAGGATCACCGAATAGCTATTAGGGTCGCGCAGCGAGACCGGTTTGGCGGTACCGGTGACTTCGCTGCGTTCGGATTTGTAATACCCGAGTACGTAGGAACGCAGCGTCCTTTCTTTGCTGCTGGCACCCGCGGCCTTGTTATAGGCGATGCGCTGCGCCGGAACCAGCAGGGTGGTGATGGCGTCGACCAGCGTCGATTTGCCGGAACCGATGTCGCCGGTCAATAAGCCATTTTTACCATCGAGTTGCAGTGTCCAGACGCGCTGATCGAACGTACCCCAATTAAATACTTCCAGCCGCTTCAGCCGGAAGCCGGATAGCCTGTTATCCGCTGTGAAATCAAGACTCAGTGGTTGTGGTTCAAGCATCGTTCGCATTTTCCCTGGATGTTTCAGGCGTTGTGCCCGACAGTTGCGCTTGATAGGTTGCCAGCCGGGCATCGAAATCGGCCAGCCACTGCGCGTCGACAAATGCCTTGAGGATACGTCGCACCTCGAAACCTGGCAGTGCGGCAGTGCTGCCGCTGAGCGGCTTGAGGCGGCGCAGAAAACCCAATTCAACGATTTTGTTGATGTGGGTTTCGATCTGATCGATCAAACGGGTTTCGTTGCTGCTGTTCGGCAGAAACACACGCACCAGTTCAACGATGTCGTCGCGCGTCAGAACCAGGCGGGTATCGCTGCCGCTGGCGTCAAATTCGGCCAGTTTTTTGCGCAACAGCGCCAGTAGCAAGCTGACCGGAAACGACAGCGGTCTGCGTGCAACCAGCCGGGGCAGTTTGGGGGTGGCTTCATCGTCCGCGGATTCCTCCCGGCTCTTGAGGAACGCGTAACCTTCCGCTTCATCAAGCACCAGATCCAATCCCAGCACCGTTATATAATCGCGCACGCGGGTTTGCAGATTCAGCAGCATGCCCCACAGCCGTGCATCGCCGTCGCGGTAGATAACACTCTTGAGCAAGGTGATGAGCAGCACCGGCAGATCCGCAGGCGGGGCGGAGGAGGGCATTGCAACTTCTGCCGATTGTTCTTCTCCTTCCATATCCATCCTATCCATCAATAGTCAGCGCACGAAAATGACACGCGGCAGCCTTGCCTGTTTGCTGACAAGGGTGCCATCATGGATTGTGGCTTTCCATGTGATCAAATCCTCGGTGTTTTCGTCCACTACGGCTTTGAACGATTCGCTGCCCAGTTGCAGATAGGTGACCAGCTCGGCTAAACCCTGTTGCAGCGGTTGTGCGTCAATAATTCAGACAGCATGATTTGTCCGCGTGTTTGCAGTGCCTGACGGATGTGCCGGGTCAAGCGCGCCTTGTCCACGACGATCTGGGTATAGAGTGCCGCCGGATCGGCGTCACTGTCGCCTGCCTGCAGTTTTATTTCTGCAATCAAAGGCTTGAACGCGGGGGTGAATAGCGACCGTTCCATGGCCAGTTCGATGGCCGCTCCAGGTTGTGCGATGCGCATGACATCACCGGCGGGTGGCGCTTGACGCAAGGCCAGTGCTTTGCTCTCGATGCCGTGCAGAATATCCATGATGCGCTTGTTTTCCAGCCAGGCTTGATCGTCGAGAAAACGGCGCAACTGTTGCGATAACTGCGCCACGGTGCGCAGCGTATGCTCGCCGGCCTCCAGCCAGTCGTAATGCACGCGGCGCGTCCGGGCATCCGGCTTAAGTTCGATGACCGGCGGCAGCGCCAGCACATGTTCTAGCAGTCCGGTCAATTCCTCCTGTCTGCGGCTGGACATCAAAAAATCGCAGAAAGCGCGGAAGCTTTTGCCTTGATCCGAATCGCCAATCGCATCACGCTCTCCCATGATTTCTTCCAACAAAGCGCCTTTGGCGCCTTCCCACAAAGCGATTTGTTCGCGGACTTTGCGATCCAATTGGCGGAAGTTATATTCGACTTCGCGAAAGTCGGTGAGCAACTCCCTTGCCAGCTGCATGAATTGCTGAAAACGGTCTTTCAACGCCGAATCATCCAGTAACACGACATCACCCGCTTGAATGCGTGCGATTTCGGCGTCGATCTCAGCGCGCCGTTTGTGTAATTCCGCAATGCGTTTGGCCGGGTCGGATTCGCTGCCTGCACTGATCTGCTTGAGCAGATCAAACAGCGTCAACAGGCGTGACTCGGTGCCGACAAAACTGCGTTCCGACAATGCCGACAGCCAGGCGATGGCTTTCTCTGCTGCCGGTGTCAGATCGAATTGCGGTTCGTCCGAGCCTTGCTGATAGAATTTCCGCAAACGCACGTTGGGCGCGATGAACACGCGCTGCAAAAAACTGGCCACCAGCGGCGCATGATCCGAGCGCAGCAACCGCCACGCGGGATGGCGCGTGCGCAGGTGTTCCAGCGTGGCGTAATCCAGTGTCATTGCAGCGGATTGACTGCGGTACAGCGTTCGCCGATCCAGCGGCCATTGGTTTGCGCCGATGCATGAACCGGATTGCCGGCTACAGTGCTGTCGAATTCGGTATTTCCCGAGAAGTTTTCCGGGCTGGTGAAAGTGCCTTGCGCGGTTCCATTGCCTTGAAAATGCTGATTGGTGCAGATCAGATCCAGTTCATAGCTGTTGCCGGTGCGCTTTGCGTTCTGTACGGTGCAACCGGACTGTATGCATGGAATTTCCGCGGTGCGTTTTCTGAGTTGTTGCAAGTTTAGCTGATTACTGGAAAACCTCCCAGAACAAGCGCGGGAAATTTGGATCCATCTCTACCTTTGGGTTGTCGGGTAAAAATTCGGTATTTTCTGGCCTCAATCGCGTCATTCTTTGCAGTATTATCCTTAATTTTCGTTTTCAGGGCGCAACTTGACTATCAGTACCACATCCAAACACATCCGTTTCATCACCAGGCAGCAGTGCCTGTGCCTGAGTAATGTCGTGAACATTGGCAGCCGTTCCAATCAGGGTGTGAACAACGCTAATAAAAATCACAATGTGAATAAATCCGTGTTTCCCTAAGACTTGTTTTTATAGTACGCCAGGTAGCCCGGATATTGCATGAATTGCGCACGCCCTTACCTGTCTCTTGATTCCACAAGGGATTTGTCTCAGTCAGGTGTATGAATAACTACACCGCTTCTTCGAAAAATCCCTTGTGAAACCAATATCATGCATGAGCATCGTGCGAATTCATGCAATATCCGGGTTAAATCCTCTTTACTTTTACTGCCTGCTCCTATGAATTAATCAAGCTTCGGCGGTGTGTTTAACCAGTGTTTCGTGATCAGACCGGATATATAAACGATTGAATAACCCATTTGCGCTAATGTTCCAGAACGAACTGGGCGTAGTGACGACAAAATCACTTATTTGTTCTGTAATTCTTGGTGATAAGCCAATTAACCGGCTTGTTCGCGTTGACCCTTTCAGCTATTCAGTGTTAGAGTTCTTTCCATGCGGAGGTTGGGGTCTTTTGTTTTTTCTGGTTTTTGTATCTTTTCATTGACTTATTTAGGGGGAGGTAGTAATGAAATATCAATCGCTATACAAGATCCGGACGTTTCATGCTGTGGCTGGGGGATTACTGCTGATTGGCATGAGTTCGTCGGGTGTACATGCAAACACAGTTACGAGTAACAAAGATAGCAGCAGCAACAGTGTTATGAATGCAATTGAAAACAGCGGCATTAAGTTTGGTGGCTGGATTCAGGGTGGGGCGACTTTTAATCCAAGTTCAAAGCATGGTTTCAATGGCCCGGTAACTTTTGCTGATCAGGCGAATAGATTTCAACTGAATCAATTGAATTTCTTTCTGGAACGTGCGGTAAAGACAGAAGGCAAAGGCTGGGATTTCGGTTTTCGTGCTGATTTCCTGTTTGGCACCGATGCCATTTTTACACAGGCTTATGGTAATCCTGCATTCGATGTCAACAATGGCCGCCCGCTGGCTGACCGGGGTAACTGGGATCTCGATATATGCTGTAATTCCAGCCGCACATACGGTATCGCAATTCCGCAGGCTTTTGCAGAGATTTATGCGCCTGTGGGTAACGGATTGAATGTTAAAGCGGGTCATTTTTATACCCCGATTGGCTATGAAACAGTACCCGCGCCTAACAACTTTTTCTATACGCACGCCTATACTATGCAGTACGGTGAGCCTTTTACGCATACCGGTGTGTTGGGTGATTATGCGATTAATAAGAATTTTAGCGCGATGGCTGGTGCCATCGGCGGTAGCGGAACGGGTGGCTGGGACGGTAATTTTGATAAACAAATGGAAAACTGGGGTGGGATCGGCGGGATAACCTGGACCAGTAATGATCAAAAAACCTCCCTTAATATCAGCGGTACCGGCAGCACCACTTCGACACGCAACAGCAGTTTCTGGGGCATGTACAGTGTTGTTATGAAACATATGGTTACAGACAAAACACATTTTGTCGTACAACATGACCATGGTTTTGCGGATAATGTATTGTTAGCGAATAATGTGTATTCGGGCGTTATCAAAGATGCGGCATGGTATGGCGTTAATACGCATCTCTACTACGACGTGACTCCCGATGTATCCATCGGTGTTCGCGCAGAATGGTTCCGTGATCGCGATGGTTTCCGTGTCTGGTCGCCAGGACGTGTGACTGCCGCAACCAATCATCTGGGCAGGAGTTACGCAAGTAACGTCGGTCTGCTGGGTACCAGCACACCTGCGGATTACTATGCAGTGACCATTGGCGCTAACTGGAAAGCAGCCAAGACATTGAATGGGCTGGAAGGACTGAGGCAATTGAATATCCGTCCGAATATCCGTTATGACCGCGTGGATGCGTTGCACGAATCGTTGCAGACTGCTGCTACCGGCCTTTTGGCGGCAATAAGGATCAAATTCTATTCTCGCTGGATGCGGTACTGCCTTTCTGAGTTTTAGTAGCCAGCCTGTCAATTCAGGCATGAAACATGAAGAAAGAATGCGCCTGTGGGCGCATTCTTTTATTCCGCTGCGCCCAGCCGGGCGCACTTACTGTCGCTACTTGATACGATGCAACGACTCCAGTACGTTCGATGAACCGGTAACGGCCGCTCTCAGAAGTGATCGACAGGCTCAAGTTGAGCTATTCACCCGGCTGCATGGCGTGGCGCTGGGGAAGGTTGGCTGACATGATTGTCTGAAAGTTCGAAGCTGCAGTCGTTGAGTTCGTTCTGTTCATTCTCACTCGAGGACTCCGTAAAATCACCTGACTTGCCGATCTGAGACGTCGTCATGAGCGTAACGCCAGGCACCACGATCGAGTAAATCGTATCAGGCTCGGCATTGATGGCAAGTTTCTTGCCGCTAACGGACGTCTTTGTCTGTTCGAACTGCTTCCGCCGTCTTTTGTAGCTAGTGATGGTGACCGAAGCCTCATCGCACGCGATCTCGCTGGCGGCTGTCAAATCAAACGTGACGCTTTCGCTTTTGTTGCTGCGACTACTACTGTTCCAGATTAGAACCAGTTTTTGCCGGCGGCGTCGTAGGATGCGAGACTCTGGTTTATCGGGATGGAGGAGTTCTCGTAGTATGTCGGCCTGGACTGACGCGAACTTACGATTTCGAATCCCGGCCTGAGAAAGCGGGTGAACTGGGCGAAGACATAGTATTTATTATTTATATATCCAGGCTTTCCACGTTCCTGGGAATCCTTATCGCTCTCATGCCCGAATGCGCCATTGACCAAGCCCCATGAGCTGTACTTATTCGGCAGCGATTCCCCCCACTCGACAGCCTGCCAATACAGCCAGGCGGAAGGCTTGAGCAGAGTGATATCATCCATGATCGTGTCAGCTAACTTGCCAGGGTAGCAATCCTTAGCATCAGACTCAAGCCAATCTTCGCAATTCCCATACTCCGAAACCCATGCCTTTTTTGTCTTGATCGTGGTCCTCAGTTCTTGTCTATCCCCGGGCTTGTCATTGTTATTAGCATAGGAATGCACGTTCACTTTGTCGATGAATTTTCGCAGGCCTTGTTGATTGACCAGGAAATCGAACGTTTCAATGGCATCCGGCAGGTTATTCTCGTCTGACACGGC
Organism: Nitrosomonas sp.; assembly: GCA_016721865.1. Lineage (GTDB taxonomy): Bacteria > Pseudomonadota > Gammaproteobacteria > Burkholderiales > Nitrosomonadaceae > Nitrosomonas. The sequence continues at coordinate 35,335 of JADKHF010000003.1, forward strand.
AATCTTCACATCACTCAGGCCCATTTTGTTCAGTTTCCCACGAAGCGCGCGCAGAATCACTGCCTGTTCCGTCAAATTAAGGTTCACTCCCTCCTGGTCCTTGGGATACTTCCAGAAAGGACCATTTTCAGGGTGAAAACCACTAGGCTCGTTAAACGGTGCAAGCGAAGTAACGTGAATACCCCAACTGTTTCTTGCGTGCTCAACGACAGTGGCAAGGTAGTAGGCAAAGTCAACGTAGTTCCATTCCTGCAGTTTCCCGCCAGCCGAACTCTTGCACGAAGTATCTTCGGGTGAGGAGGAAGCCTTACATTTTGTGTCTGCGTCGTAGCCAGGTATCCCCGGTATTGTCGTACTCGGGTCAATCCGAGTCATCCACCACATCGGTGCGTTGGCAAAGAACTCAACTTTCGCACCGCGCTTATAGATGGCTCGTAGCATGCTTACTTGGTTTGCGTCGCGAGTCCAATCCCAGCTTCCCGTTTTTGGATCGTTGTTAAACCAATCCACCCAGAATCCGTCGATGTCTCGGAACCACGCCATTCTATGATCCTTCGCTTCAACATTACCATCATCGGGAGGGTAGTTGGGCGGCGGCGGTACAGCATCGACGCGCCCATCAATGTTGTCGCTGGGCAATCCTCCCCCACCGATATTGTAACGGACTATGTTTAAACCCAGGCCGGGTAACTGCTGCCGATCCTTGAATTGGACAGGCTTCATCGTGTATAGAAGATCGGCGTACAAATCCTCGTAGTTCGCCCCGCCAACGCCCTTGCCCCACCACGCTAGTGTAGTGTCTTTCCAAAAACAGAAACAATAAACCACATTATATATCACTATTTGGGGGCTCCAAAAAACACCAAACAAGGCACACTAGCGAAGTTCCCCAGCCTTCCCAGATTCCCTGCGACTCCACCCCTACCGTTACGGTCTGCTCAGCATGGGCAGCCGTTGTGAGCGTGCACATCCACATGGCCGCTGTGACGATCAGAATGTTCCTGCGACGTGCGATGCGTTGAACTTTCATGATGTTCTCCCATGAATTGTTATACAGGTTTAGGTGCCAAATAAAAAAGCCGGACTGCCGCGCATAACTTTCGTGTATAGTAAAACCAGGCATTCTTTTTCATAATCATAAAGATGAGAGTACTGGAAGGCAGATGGATTGTCAAAAATACAGACAAATGATCAGAAATTCACGGAATTTGTATCCGATCGGCAGCAAAAGCGTCGATTCATAGTCAGTCATTAAAAAACAGAATGATGTAAGAATCTTAAAGTGTGTTTTTAAGAGGTTTTATGGGGGGTTTCTGGCTGACCTTATTGGCTGATTTTATTGATTCTTGGTTGATAAAAAAGGAAAACATCATGAACTTGACAAAGATTTGCATCTATTTAACAAGCATAATTCTGGCGAGCGTACCAACACTTGTAAATGCATCTCCTCAGATCGCGCCAAATCCAAATTATTCGACAATCACGGTAGCTAGTGTCTAATTGTATAAGTTAACGATTGTATTTCTGAGTTGAGCACCTCTTACCTCGCGCTTCCTCCAAACAAACGGCGCAGCAGTTTTATTGTAGTGTTTCACGAACGCTTTGATGGCTTGCGTCAGTTGCTCCGTACTTTGGAAGCTTGCCCCATTCAGTGTTTGCGTGTAAAGATGCCAAACCAAATTTCTACTTGGTTAAGCCAGCTTGCTGAAGTAGGTGTGAGGGAAGTGGACGTTAGGATGACGGGCCAGCTAGTCATCATTTCTCTTGTGGGTTGCGTAGTTGTCCAAGATCACGTGAATTTCTTGGTTGACAGGCACCTCAGCCACGTCATCAAGAAAGGCCTGGAAGTCTGGACGCTTCTGACTGCCGTGACCTTGGATTGATTACGCCAGTGGCCACGTTCAGCGCGGCAAATAAATTGACGGTACTGACGTCTGCGCGTGCTTGGATTCCGCGCACGATTTTCCGCTGCTGGTATGAACGTAGCCAATTTTTCTCTCTAAGGCTTGAATCGATGGCTTTTCATCAATACTCAGAACCAGTGCGTTGGTGGGTGGCCCCAGGTACAAGCCTATCACATCTGCTGCTTTGGCCGCGAATTCCGGATCAGTACTCACGCACCAAGAACGCATGCGCCGTGGTTGAATGCCCTCCTTGCGAAGAATGCGCCAGATAGCGTCATCTGACACGCCCAGTGCCTGAGCTGGCGTTCTTCCCGTCCCAACCGGAAAGCCCTTCGGGTGGAGTAAGTTCAAGCTGTTTGCGTATTCTATCGCGCAAGTCGCTGCATCGTAGATGGGTGGCTTGCCACTGCGCGCTCGGTCATGTAACGCCGCGATGCCGCCCTCCATAAATCTCTTGCGCCACATCGCTACTGTATTCGCCTGCAACTTCATGCGTGCCGCAATCTGGTCGTTACGTTCGCCCGCCAGACAGCCCAACACAATCTTTGCACGCTCGACCAAACGAGTTTGACTCAGTGCGACTAGATCCCAGTCGCTCCAATTCTTTCGATCCTGATCGCTGCATGTTACCTTTGCTGCTACCCGTGTCATGAGAGCCTCCTGCTTACGTTAAACAAACAGGAGATTACTTAAATATAACTATTTATGCAATTAAACACTAGATTACGTTTCTGATGTTAGCGTAGCGCTCCGTTCCGCGTTTTCTGCTCCGGTCCTTCTTGTTGCAGGGATAGGAGCAGCAGGGCGCGCGGAGCAAATTTATCGGATAGGGAATACTAAGGCGCAGGTACAGGCATATACATGACACCATTGCTTCCATAAGCCTGGGTATACCAGGCTGTACCACATTGATAATAGGTTACTCCGTTGACAACAGACGTGTTAGGAGTGCAGGGCAGACCTCCTGAACCCGAAGCCGGTGGCGTAGTATAAACGACCGTTTGCTCAGCTGATGACTCGCCTGCTGCATATCCGACCATCCTCCCACCACTGCCCGCCATTGCTACTGCGACTTCGCTGCCATCCAGTCGTCATCATCGAAGTGTGCCCCCAGTTGTCGTAGTGTCCCGCATAGATTGCAGTTTCCTGCCGGGCTTGAGTTCATTCCGTGTAGCCTTCCTGGCGGTTCCGTGCGATCTGTGCGGCCCTCCTGGCGTGATCCAACATTCTCGCCGGAAGCCTGCTGCCGGCCTTCCCGAGTTCCTGCCCGGTTTGTGGATGCGGTCTGTGCTGCCTGCGATCGGCTGGCTGTCTGTGCAGTTTGCGATCTGCCGGCCATTGTCGATGCGGAAGCAGATGGACTCCTGCTCCCGGCTTGCCCGGCACCGGATGAGAGGCTGCCGCTGGCAGCAGCGCCGCCGCGGGAGAAACCGCCACCCCCGCCGTGCGCACCCCCCCCGGCGCGGGCACCGCCACCGCCACCGCCACGTCCTCGGGAAACGGCATCATTCACGGCAGCTATCAAAAAAATGAATGTGACCGAGATAACTGCAATGATCAAATATGGTTTGGTAGTCATTTCTGTTCTCCGGTTTTTTCTTGAGTGGTCAATCTTTCAGCCGCAATTTTTGGCAATTCTGCGGCAAAGGAGATCCTTTGCGCTTCTTTAGGTGGAGTAAATGCAAATAAGAATCCTTGAACTCAGGTGTCAGGTTCCTCCCGGAAAACTCTGCCCGGTAAGCTGGCTGTCTTCTGAATTTTTGTAAGTCAGCACGATCCGAAGCGGTAGCGGTTTAGCGCCATCAGGAATCCAGATCTGATAATCGACCGTTTCAGTACGTCCTGCCAAATGATGAGCCGGAACTCCATCAATCACGGTACGCTCCACATAATCAAGTTCCTGAGTGCGACGATCGATTTCTGTGGGGAATTGGCTCGTCAGAAGCAAAGCGAGCGGTAGCCTCATTCCGAGATCCCTGAGGAAAAACTTGACCGCCTCATCGATTCCACCAGATTTGGGTGTCTGTGCATAAACATTCTTTGACGGACTGAACGCAGTGATTTCCTTGCCGTCATACAAAACAAGATGCTGCTCGCCATCACTATGCGCGACTTCGACGCGCAGTCCATTAGGCCTATTCACGATGACCTTCCGGTTCTCACCGAATTCTATTTTCTGCCCGGATTCCTGAAGCACTTCATAACTGGAATTAAGGTTAAAACTGAATCGAGGCGTCTTGGCCAGGAATTCGGCCATGCGCATGAGTACATCCTCAGCCTCTGATGACTTTTCAATTAACTGCGTATTCTCCTTGGGAGTCACCACAGGTTCTGCACCCACCATCTGCACCCAACTCATTGTGGTAATCAGGATCCCCACATATAACATTTTCATAGAATAACTCCTTAAGTTAATAGTATCGGCCTCTTGCAAAGTGAAATTTTTTTCAACACAGCATCAAGTCTGAATGCTCAAGCATACCAAGTAATTCTTAAATCCATGCCCATCTATATTTCATCATATCAAGATTCTGCATCAATTTCATTGATATTCATCAAATACAAATCTAAGTGTTGCTTGATTTAAATCTTGGATTCCTCGTGGTCCTGACACAGCGTTACTCATTGTATTTTCTTATTTTTTGGCGGGACGGTTGTTAATTCCCCATTCTGTTGATTATGCGCGACGTCAGACATGATTTTATTCAGTCCAGGGATTCATCTTTTTGCCCATCACAGAGCGCTAACTGATTTCAACTTCGTCGACAACCTTGAAAGTATCTTCTGGTTTTGTTTATTTGGAAATGGCGTTCTGGTAAGAAGTATTACTCTCAGAAAGATCTTGTTTGTCAGTAACCGAAAATGATAATAAGCCTCATTCAGGTAGCGTGTGACATCGGTAATTTCACCTTCGCTCCAGTCAAGCCCAATGTTGCTCTGCCAGCGATGCACCTGAGATTTCAAACTATGCCAGTCGGTTGCAAGCGATTTCTCACGCCAATGAATTATTTTAGTGTGGCATGCTACGCAGTGTGTTGAATAAAGCAACTCACCGAGCGCTTGGCCATATCCAGGTATAGCATAAGACAAGGTGCCCGCCGTCCATATTAGACACATAGTCGTAACAATTTTCTTTACCCTAAGCATTTGAGTTTCCTTGGATTAACAGCCATTATTTTGCTCTAATTGTTAGTAAATGAATGGTAGAAATTCTAATATAAATTTACTGTTAATATGAGTACTTCTCATTGAAAATTCCCGAGCAGTCTGTTGAAAACTATCTGCGCCGGTGCTGTGTTGTTAAAAACAGGCTTGAGATGCACTTTTATCACGCATAAATTGCACTTTTTCAAAGTAGATTGCTCTATTCCCGGACGGTCTGTTAGATAATTCTGACGATTGATATGCATGAAAATCATATTGTATTAAGGTATCTTATACACCAGTTGTATAGACAATACTTATTTTCTATCTACATTTATATTAAGGTAAAACGATGGATAAAAAAGCGCAAATTAATTTCTGGTTTATCATCGTAGCATTTCTGGGGTTGCTGTTGATACAGAATCTGTATTCGCAATACACGCAAGTAGAACCCATTCCATACAGCCGTTTCCAGCATTTGCTGGAGCAGGGAAGTGTTGCTGAAATTGCGATTACTGAGCATCAGATCTTCGGTACGCTGAAGGAAAAAATGCAGATGGCTTTAAGGACTTTGTTACCACACGGGTGGAACCTGAATTGGCAGAAGTGCTGGACAAGCACAATGTGGTTTATACCGGTGTCGTACAGAGCACCTGGTTGCGCGATTTACTTTCCTGGATTGTGCCAACGGCGATTTTTGTCGGTATCTGGCTGTTTGTCATCCGCCGCATGGGCAGTAGCATGGGCGGCGGATTGATGTCAATCGGCAAAAGCCACGCCAAGGTGTTTGTAGAGAAGGAAACTAAAGTGACCTTTGATGATGTGGCCGGCGTCGATGAAGCTAAAGAGGAACTGGTAGAAATTATCAATTTCCTCAAGAATCCGGTGGATTATGGCCGCTTGGGCGGGCGCGCACCCAAGGGCATCCTGCTGGTGGGTCCCCCCGGTACTGGAAAAACATTATTGGCGCGCGCTGTGGCAGGCGAAGCTGGCGTACCGTTTTTCTCCATCTCCGGTTCAGAATTTGTTGAAATGTTTGTCGGTGTGGGGGCAGCCAGAGTGCGTGATCTGTTCGAGCAGGCGCGGCAAATGGCCCCGGCGATTATTTTTATTGATGAACTGGATGCGCTGGGGCGTGCTCGTGGCGCATATGGACTGGGCGGCGGGCATGACGAGAAAGAACAAACGCTGAACCAATTGCTGGCAGAACTCGATGGCTTTGATTCCAGCAGCGGTATTGTGCTGCTGGCGGCAACCAACCGGCCGGAAATTCTTGATCCGGCATTGCTGCGTGCTGGGCGGTTTGACCGTCAAGTGCTGGTGGATCGGCCGGATAAGATCGGGCGTGAGCAAATTCTGGCTGTTCACGCGAAAAAAGTGAAACTGAATCTGGATGTCAAAATTGAACAGATTGCCGCTTTAACCCCCGGTTTTACCGGAGCGGATTTGGCAAATCTCATCAATGAAGCCACTTTGCTCGCTACACGGCGTGCTGCTGCCTCGGTGACGATGGATGATTTCAATAACGCCATCGAGCGTATCGTGGCCGGTCTGGAGAAACGTAACCGGCTGTTGAATCCTGAAGAGCGGCGCGTGGTGGCGTTTCATGAGCTGGGGCATACGATGGTTGCGCTGGCATTACCTGGAACCGATGAAATTCACAAGGTATCCATCATTCCACGTGGTGTTGGTGCATTGGGTTACACCATACAGCGTCCTACCGAAGATCGTTTTCTGATGACGCGCGTGGAACTGCTCAATAAAATGGCGGTATTGCTGGGCGGACGAGCAGCAGACCAAGTGGTGTTTCACGAGGTATCTACCGGTGCGGCGGATGACCTGGTGCGTGCCACAGACATCGCTCGCGCTATGGTGCTGCGTTACGGTATGAGCGAGGCACTAGGTAATGTGGCTTATGAACGGGAACAATCCGCATTCCTGCAACCTAATATACCGATACCGCAGAATCGCAGTTACAGCGAAGAAACTGCCAACAAGATCGATATTGCGGTGCGTGTGCTGGTTGATCAGGCCCTGAGCGTGCAATCAATATACTTCAGATCAATCGCGCTCTGCTTGATCATACTGCTGAAGAGTTACTGAAAACGGAAACGCTCAATCAACCCGAAATTATCAAGCTCAAGCAGGCGATTATTTCGCAAGGACCTAACTAACGCGCAGTGACAGAAGTGCGCGCAAAGTAGATCAAACAGTGCAGTCCGTGGAGTGGTCTTTATTTGATACTGTCCTCTATTGCATCCAGCATCATTCCGGCCACATTAAATCCAGTTAGTTTTGTTATTTCTTGCATACCTGTCGGGCTGGTGACATTAATTTCTGTTAAATAATCGCCAATGACATCCAGTCCTGCCAGCATTAAGCCGTGTTTGACTAATTCAGGTCCGAGAAATTCTGCGATTTCCTTGTCGCGCGCTGACAATGGCTGTATTTTTCCTGTGCCGCCAGCAGCCAGATTGCCACGTGTTTCACCGGGTTTCGGAATGCGCGCCAGCGCATAGGGCACGGCTTTACCCGCAATGAGTAATATGCGTTTGTCTCCCTGGGCAATTTCAGGAATATAACGTTGCGCCATAATCGTTCGTGTTCCATAATGAGTGAGTGTTTCGAGAATTACATTGATATTGTGGTCTGCACTGTGCACACGAAATACGCTGGCGCCGCCCATGCCATCGAGTGGTTTTAAAATGATATCTTGATGATCACTGAGGAATTCCCTGATCAAATGAGGCTGGCTGGTTACCAGGGTAGGCGCGATGAATTGTGGAAATTTTGCAATCGCCAGCTTTTCATTGTGATCACGGATACCGCGGGGGCTGTTGATTACCAATGCACCCTGGGTTTCGGCCAATTCCAGTAGATACGTGCTGTAAACATATTCCAGATCAAACGGCGGATCTTTGCGCATCACTATGGCATCAAATTCATAGAGCGGCGTTGCGGAAATATCGCTTGTTTTATACCAGCGCTTATCCTGCAGAAGATCATTCGTCAAGGTCAGTGCGCGGGAGAAGCCCGTGACAATATTATTAATCAGTGCAATATCATGTTGATAGAGTATGTGAATCCGAAAGTTTCTGGCAACCGCTTCACAGATCATTGCAAAACTTGAATCTTTGCTGGTTTTGATGGAATCCAGCTGATCAATAATAAAAGCGAGTTTCATTTTGACTTTAAGCAGGAAGAGCTGCTGTTATTTCAGAATGGTCTTGTTCTAATTCTAACGCGGCGGCCAGCAAGGCCAGACGCGCAACAACGCCGTAAGCATAGAAGCGGTTTGGAATGGAATTGGGTTGCGCCACGCTTTCGGGCACCAGACAGGTGGTTTCAAATGCCAGAGGAACAAAATGCATGCCGGGAGCATTCAGGTTCTCGTCGACACCACGCCCGGTATGAACCCGGTAAAATCCGCCGACGACATAGCGATCAATCATGTAAATAACGGGTTCTGCAACTGCCTGGTTAATATTCTCAAAGGTGTAAACACCTTCCTGAACCAAAACATTTGAGACCAGCAGTCCTTCTTTAACCACGGCCATTTTGTTGCGCTGCTTGCGATTCAGCTTGTATATGTCTGATCCATTCTTTACCGTCATAATACCCATACCATAAGTACCTGAGTCGGCTTTGACGATGACGAAAGGATCTTCCTTGACATCATACTGCTGATATTTTTTCTTGATAACCGAGAGAATTCGATCGACAGCACTTACCACACATTCTTCTCCTTGTTTTTCGCGGAAGTTGATTTCGCCACACGAAGTAAAGCGAGGATTGATCAACCAGGGGTCAATACCGATCAAATCAGCAAATTCCCGTGCGACTCGATCGTAGGCGGCAAAGTGATTGGATTTTCGCCGTGTTGCCCAACCTGCGTGCAAAGGTGGAATTACAATCTGATTCAGATTTTGCAGTATCTCCGGAATACCCGTTGACAGATCATTGTTAAGGAGCACAGCACAAGGTACAAAATTGCTGACACCTAATTGATTGTTTTTTCGTATGATAGGTTCGAGTGTAATGGCTCGCCCGTCTGGAAGATCAATTTGAGTGGCGGTTGTAATTTCAGGTAATAAAGTACCAATGCGTACATTTAAACCAGCATGCTGCATAATGCCTTGCAAAGTCGCAATATTCTGTAAGTAAAAAATATTGCGGGTGTGATTTTCCGGTATCAAAAGTATGCTATGCGCATCCGGACATATCTTTTCGATGGCACTCATCATCGCTTGTACGCAGAGCGGAATGAATTCCGAGTTAAGGTTGTTAAAGCCGCCCGGAAACAAATTCGTATCAACCGGTGCCAATTTAAAACCACTGTTGCGTAAGTCGACCGAACAGTAAAAGGGCACCGTGTGCTCACGCCATTTGATTCTTAACCAGTGTTCAATGGTTGGCATGGCATTAATGATACGATTCTCAAGATCAAGGATAGGGCCGTGCAGGGCAGTGGAGAGATGTGGTATTGGCATTTCTGTATGAAGTATTAATCCAGACCTATTATAGCATTATTGTATTAGGTGGATTGTGACGGGCCCAATCCTGAAGTATCTTATGGCTTCTCTATATCAAAAATAGTTTATTCACGATTTATGCTTAACCCTCTGCAGCCCGTTCTTATCCTGTTAGCCATCGCAGTATTGGCAGTGGTGGTTTTTCGTATGCTGCGTTTGCCGCCCATGTTGGGTTATTTGTTGGCGGGTGTCATTATTGGGCCGCATGCTTTGGGTTGGATCTCTGAAACCGATGAAACCCGGCATTTGGCAGAATTCGGGGTAGTATTCCTGATGTTCAGCATCGGTCTTGAATTCAGCCTGTCTAAATTGCTGACCATGAGGCGTATTGTGTTTGGTTTTGGCACAGCGCAGGTAATAGTCAGCATTGTATTGGTGATGGCGATTGTATGGGTACTTGGATTAGACTGGCGTATTGGGCTTGTATTAGGGGGGGCTTTGGCAATGTCTTCTACCGCCATTGTGATCAAAATGCTGGCAGAGCGGGCTGAACTTAATTCCACACATGGCAGGCAGGTAATAGGCGTACTACTTTTTCAGGATCTGGCAGTTATCCCATTGCTGATTATTATTCCTGCTTTGGCAACCGAGGCTGGCAGCGATACGAATAATTTTAGTTTGATGCTTGCTGTTGCTGTATTGAAGATAATTACTGTGTTGACATTTATCCTGTTTCTGGGACAAAAGTTAATGCGCCCATGGTTCCATTTGGTTGCCCGTCAGAAATCCTCGGAACTGTTTGTACTCAATGTACTGTTGATTACCCTGGGCCTTGCATGGCTAACTGAATTGGCTGGTTTGTCATTGGCTTTAGGGGCATTTCTTGCGGGTATGCTCATTTCTGAGACGGAATATCGTTATCAGGTCGAAGATGATATTAAACCTTTCCGGGATATTTTATTGGGTTTGTTTTTTATAACTATTGGCATGTTATTAGACATGCAAGTAGTTCTGGAAAATTTCCTTTGGGTGTTTGTAATTCTGGCGGCACTCATTCTATTGAAAATAGTATTGATTGCCGGATTGTCACGCCTGTTTGGAACAGATTCCAGCGTGGCGGTTAGGACAGGGATGAGTTTGGCGCAGGCTGGGGAATTTGGATTTGTTTTGCTGGCACAAGCGGGTGCAATGGGATTGATCGAAAGTTCAGTTCTTCAGCCGGTTCTTGCGGCCATGGTTTTATCCATGTTTATTGCGCCTTTCATGATCGAATGCAGCGAGCCGGTGGTTCAGCGTTTTTACGGTTCAGAATGGATGTATCGAGCCATGCAGATAACCTCCATTGCAGCACAGACTATGGTGGCACAGAACCATGTCATTATATGCGGCTATGGACGAAGTGGTCAGAGTATGTCGCGCATATTGGAGCAGGAGTCCATATCATTTATCGCTTTGGATCTCGATCCGCAGCGCATACATGAAGCTGCCAGTGCTGGAGAATCGGTTGTATATGGTGATGCGGCGCGGCGCGAAGTGCTGATTGCCGCTGGTCTGATGCGTGCAAAAGTTTTGGTTATCAGTTATGCCGATACCGTTTCAGCTTTAAAAATTCTAAGACATGTTCAGGAATTGCGGCCGGAATTGTCTGTTGTTGTCCGGACGCGTGATGATTCGGATATCGATTTGCTGAAAGAAGCCGGGGCGACAGAAGTTGTCGCAGAGATTATGGAAGGAAGTCTGATGTTGGCATCGCATGCAATGATGTTTGTTGATATACCAACAGGCCGTATTTACGGCGCATACGAGAAATTCGCGAACAACGTTATAGTTTATTGCGCGGTTTTTATCATGGTGTAAATGACGAGACGGAAGAGGGTAGTGAAAATTCGCTTCCGCGCTTACTGACAATTACCATTATTCCAGGTGCAGCTGCCATCAATAAGACTTTGGGAGATATTGATCTGGCAAGTCTGGCGGTTGAAGTAACTGCAGTGAGGCGGCGTAACATTCGAGGATTATTGCCAACTGAAGAAACCCGATTAGAGGCGGGTGATGTTGTTGTGCTTAGAGGAATACAGCAGAATCTGGCCACTGCTGAAATTAAATTGATGCAAGGTTAATCGGCATATGCATAAACATAATTATCAATGAATTTAATGGGCAAAATCCCTGTTCTAATTGTGACTAATTCCAAAAAGATTTCAGTTATTTACCGCATGAAAAATGGACAGCGCAGCGTAGAAAGTGTATAGTCCCGGTTCCGCCCTTTGCTCTAGAAAAAGGGCAGGTGTTGATGTGATCTTAATGGGTTGCACAGCAAATTAGATTGGCGCATAGAAAGGCGCGAAATTCATCTTTTATGGAGGGAGATATGATTAAAGCTGTTCAGGCAGTAGTAGGGTTAGGATTGCTTTGTTTTGGTGCAACATACGCTGTTGTGGCCTCTGCAGACGTTTCTAAATTGCCGCGTGTAAAACAAGAATTGGTGGCTCCACCGAATGTACCTGTGCACGATCAGGTAAGTAAAGGACCTAAGATTGTTGAAGTACGTTTGGAAACCACAGAAAAACTGGTGGAAGTTGCTCCAGGTGCAAAAGTATGGGGTTTGACTTTCAATGGTAGTATTCCTGGTCCGCTTATCGTAGTGAATGAAGGCGACTATGTTGAACTAACATTAGTTAACCCAAAAACCAGTACGCTGGCACATAACGTGGATTTCCACGCAGCAACGGGTGCATTGGGTGGCGCTGGTTTAACCCTGGTACAACCTGGTGAAGAAGTCGTATTACGCTGGAAAGCAATTAAACCAGGCGTATTCGTTTACCATTGCGCACCTGGTGGAACCATGATTCCATTCCATGTTATTTCTGGTATGAATGGCGCGATTATGGTATTGCCAAAAGGCGGCTTAAAAGATGCACAAGGCAAACCATACAAATATGATCGTGCTTATTACATTGGCGAGCAAGATTTCTATCTGCCAAAAGACAGCAAAGGTGCATATAAATCCTATGGTTCACCAGCTGAAGGCATGGCAGACATGTTGGAAACAGCTAAGGGACTCATTCCTTCTCACGTAGTGTTTAACGGTTCTGTTGGCGCGATCACTGGCGATAATGCATTGAAAGCAAAAGTGGGCGAGAAAGTACTGTTTATCCACTCACAATCGAACCGTCCTTCCTATCCACACTTGATTGGCGGCCATGCCGACCTGTACTGGGTAGGTGGTTCATTCAGCGACGTTCCTTTGACCAGCCAGGAAACCTGGTTTGTTCCAGCCGGTTCTGCAGTTGCTGCAGCGTATGAATTCAAGCAACCTGGACTCTACGTATACCTCAGTCATAACCTGATTGAAGCTGTATTACTGGGTGCTGCGCTTCATATGAACGTTGAAGGTAAATGGGATGATGATCTCATGAGCCAACTTAAAGCACCAAAGAGCTTTGATTCAAAAGCTGCAATGGATCACTAAGGTTTGATTTAGTGTAATTGTTGAAGTAGTAACTAAAAAGCCTCAACCTATCGGTTGGGGCTTTTTTATTTTTGCGATTATAAATATGCTCACTTCTTAATATCTCCATTGATTGTTGATCAGCAAAATCCTATGTCAATTAAATCGCATATTCGTACAATTCCGCATTACCCACATCATGGAATCATGTTTCGTGATATTACGACTTTGCTGAAAGATCCTGTCGGGCTGCGTACAACCATCCAGGAAATTTCAAACCGATACATCAATTCGGATATAGACAAAGTCGTAGGGATTGAGTCACGTGGCTTTATCATTGGTGCGCCTGTCGCGTATCAATTGCATAAAGGCTTTGTACCCATTCGTAAGCAGAATAAGCTGCCGGCGGAAACGCTAGGGAGACCTCATCGATGATCTGATTGCAACGGGCGGAACTGCAGAAGCCGCCGTGGGCCTTATACAGGACATGGGCGGAGAAGTCGTGGAATGCTGTTTTGTAATTGATTTGCCGGATGTGGGCGGGCGGGCTCGTCTGGAGAATTTAGGATGTAAAGTATTTGCGTTATGTGAATTTGATGGCGGTTAGAAGGCTATCCGAGCGATTTATACAACTGTTGGATTAACCATCGCGAAGGGCTAACAGTATTTTCTCGTGAATGCCGCCAAACCCACCATTGCTCATGACCAGAATATGATCGCCAGGTTTTGTGATAACAGAAATATTCCTTACCAGCAGATTCAAATCATCATAACAATGCGCTTTTTCTCCCAATGGATCCATGGCGGCTTTGGCCCATTGTGAATCACGGGTGAAGCAATAAACTTGATCAGCTTGTACTAAGCTGTCTGCAAGATTATCTTTCCATACACCCATTTTCATCGTATTTGAACGCGGCTCCAATATTGCAATGATTCTCTGCATGCCGACATGGCTTCGTAAGCCATTTAATGTTGTTAGAATAGCAGTAGGGTGGTGTGCAAAATCATCATAAACAGTAATGCCATTGACGGTGCCGCACTTTTCCATGCGGCGTTTAACATTCTTAAACTGCGTTAATGCCGCAATTCCCGTCTTGATGGGTACTCCGGCATGCCGGGCGGCGATCAGAGCAGCTAATGCATTCATGCGATTATGTTCACCTAACAAATCCCAATGCAAGCAGCCTTGATAGGTTTCATCAAGAAAAATATCGGTATCATGGTTTGTCTGTGACTTTGAATGCCAGCCGGTTTCTATTCCAAATGCTTCAATGGGTGTCCAGCAACCTTGTTGCAGAACACGTTTTAAATTTTTATCATTTCCGTTTGTAACAATCAAACCATTATTGGGAATAATCCGGACAAAATGATGGAATTGACGCTCAATGGCAGAAAGATCCGGAAATATGTCGGCATGGTCGAATTCAAGGTTATTTAAAATCGCAGTCCTGGGATGATAATGAACAAATTTAGAGCGTTTATCGAAGAAAGCTGTGTCGTATTCGTCCGCTTCGATGACAAAGAAAGGTGAGGGATCAGTAGAACTCAAATTGGAATCATGAGCAGGTAATGGAATATTGCCAACCCTTGCTGATATGCCAAAATTCTCTGGTATTCCACCGATTAAGAATCCGGGATTTAATCCAGCATAATCTAATATCCAGGCTAACATGGCGCTGGTAGTTGTTTTACCATGCGTGCCGGCAACGGCAAGTACCCAGCGATTTCTCAGAATATTTTCTGATAACCACTGCGGACCGGAAATATAAGGCAGATTCCGGTTGAGTATCTCCTCCATCAAGGGATTTCCACGGGTAATAACATTGCCGATTACGAATATATCCGGTTGCAGCTGGATTTGTTCGGGGAATAACCTGCTATTAATTCGATGCCTTGAGATTCGAGCTGTGTACTCATTGGTGGATAAACATCCTGATCGCAGCCTGTCACTCTATGTCCGGACTCACATGCAATGGCTGCTATGCCACCCATGAAAGTGCCACAAATTCCAAGTATATGAATATGCATGATCAGTTTAAAAATTCTTGATTATATTTCACAAACACAACTAGAATTATAGTCTATTGAATAAGACAGTTTGTGTTAAACCTTCGTATGTTCCATTGGTTCATTTTTAATGAAAAGCACGCAATCGATTAATTTAAATTATCGCGGTCGATTTGCGCCATCACCAACCGGGCCGCTGCATTTTGGTTCATTGGTCGCGGCTGTAGGCAGCTATCTCGATGCGAAATTTCATCATGGCAAATGGCTGGTTAGAATCGAGGATGTTGATTTGCAACGCCAAGTACCTGATGCAGCGCGTGAGATTTTATATGTGCTTGAAAGGTTAGGCATGGAATGGGATGAGGAAGTGATCTACCAAAGCCAGCGATATGAAGCCTATCGCGATGCCTTGAATGCTTTGAATGAACAAGGTCTGATTTATCCCTGCATTTGCTCAAGAAAAGAAATTGCTGATTCCAGTATCATAGGTCTGAATGGACCTATTTATCCAGGGACTTGCCTTAAGAGTCCTGCTTCGGTAAAGGATGCACATGCACTTCGCATTCAAACAAATAATGATGCAATTCAGTTTAAGGATATTTTAAAAGGTGCTTATGCTCAGAGACTTAGTAGTGATGTAGGTGATTTCGTCTTACGCAGGGCCGATGGAATTTATGCCTATCAATTGGCCGCAGTGGTAGATGATGCGGCACAAAACATAACACATGTTGTGCGTGGTGCAGATCTTCTGGATTCTACGCCGCGCCAAATATTCTTACAGCAATTATTGGGCTATCCAATACCGCAATATATGCATTTGCCAGTGGTAACAAATGCGAAGGGTGAGAAGCTCAGTAAACAAACAAATGCAGCTCCGATCAATATATCGGATGCATTAGCGCAATTGGTCGATGCATTGCATTTCCTGGGTCAGAAACCACCGTTGGAAATTTTAGAAGGCGATATTTCTTCCTTCTGGCAATGGGCCAAACAAAACTGGTGCGTGACTCTGATTCCGCATTAATCATTAATTGTTCCAGGCTCCTGGACTACGGAATCAATTTAAAGTAAGGCGCTGAACCTAATATTTGTGCTAGTCTGTACGAGAAGAAATTATTGTTTTTCATGCATATCAGCTAAGGAGTTACTGTGGCTTTTTTGCCGTTTAATATACCGAAACAAAAGAGATTGAAAGTAGTGATTGCAGGAGGAGGGTATGCTGGCATTGCTGCATTAACAAATCTTTTGCAATACGCTCCAGATACTGATATCACGATTATTGATCCGAAAACGCAACATATAAAAATCACCCACCTACATGAGACATTCCGGTACCCATTAACAGATTTGCTGGTTGCATTTACCGAGATAGAAAATCGTTACGGTTGCCGGCACATTGCGGCATCGGTAAATTTTGATCAGGATACGCTACAAGAAAGCCAGGATAAAAACAACTGATTCTCGATGAAGAAGTTTTGTATTTTGATTATTTGATTATCGCCTCGGGTTGTGAAAGCAGAGTAATTGATCCTATCCATGAAGATAATGTTTTGAGTCTGCAGGACTTCACGACTGTACCCGGATCAGATTTGTTAACAAAATTACTGGACCGGGGTAATTCATCTGAACAATCTATTTCGGTTGTGGTGGAGGCGCGACGGGCATACAGTTCTTGTTTGAAATAAAGCAATTTCTGAATCGAATTAAAAGCAAGGCTACGTTACGCCTGATTCATTCGGGTGAGCATGTTCTGGAGAAATTTCCTGCCGGATTTGGTTCTATGTGGAAGCTCGCATGCGTGATATGGGTATTGCTTTTACCCAAATACCTATTACCGTGAACAGCAACATGGTCAAATTATACTGACAGATAAACAAACCAAAGAACCGTTTGAGTTGGTTTCTAGCCTGTCCATTTTGTTTTTAGGTAAGAAACAACAAAATATTTTTACCGCTAACGCCTTTGGACAAGGTATAGTTAATCAGGAACCACTACAGAATATTTTTGTGGCGGGTGACTGCTCTTACTATCAATCGTTAGGTTCGAATACATTAACAGCACAATCAGCTGTTCGGAAGGGGAAGTTAGTAGCACGCAATATATTGCGGCATTCAGGTTTTCCCGGATTGCTCGAACCCTATCTCCATCATGAATTAGGCTATGTAGTGAGTCTCGGGCCTTCGGATGCGGTGGGCTGGCTGATTTCGGAAGGCAATCTGATCACAGGTATACCAGCTTTGACAATTAAAGAACTGGTTGAAGCGCAATACGATTTATTATTGGTAGAATCGATACTTATTTGGTTTAGCAGGCTGTTGAAAACGTATTCGAAGCAAAATGGCATCCAGTTCTCAGCGGCCTGTTACCAACACTACGCAGGAGGCACTATAATGCTTGGTTTTTTTAAAGATACCCCTGTAATTGGCAAGGCCAATACAATAATCCAAACTTCCAGTGATAAGCTTTTCAATTTTATTGGAAACGAATTGCTTATTAACTATCCCAGATGGTCGCCGGAAGTGAAGGAATTGGAAAAACTCACCGATGGTCCGATAAGATTGGGACACTTTGCCGTCAAGTGCGCATTGATCAGGGCAATCGCTCTGAATCGACATTCAAAGTCAAAG
Source organism: Nitrosomonas sp. (assembly GCA_016721865.1). GTDB lineage: Bacteria > Pseudomonadota > Gammaproteobacteria > Burkholderiales > Nitrosomonadaceae > Nitrosomonas. The sequence goes on from JADKHF010000003.1 coordinate 52,940, forward strand.
TTTTTGATGTTGGAACACGCATTTGTTTTGAAGGAGTTTCTAATCCGTATCGTTGTGATTACTTGATTGAGTCGATCAGCGCATCAGATAGCCGGATAACATTTATCTTTGAGTTGCTAAGTCTTGATTTGCATGTAAGGCCATTTGAGAAGCTGGTGCGTATTGCTGTTCAAGATGGAACCGACAGGACTGTAAAAAACATTAAAAAATTAATTGAAGCAGAACAGGCTGGTTCCAACTGATCAGCCATAGCATACGTTTATTTATTTAGCCTGCAGTTGATTAAATTGGAGAGAAAATCATGGATTTTATCGTTGAGAAAGACCCTGGATTAATTCCACAAGTGTTGTCCAAGATTCTTGATTCGTGCGTGAATGGAGTGTCACTGGCTGATCCTGATCAGGAGGATATGCCATTGGTTTATGTTAATAAAGCTTTTGAAACGATAACTGGCTACACATTCGAAGAAACGGTAGGTAGGAATTGTCGATTCTTCAGAAGAAGGAGCACGATCAAGCAGAAGTAAATAAATTGCGAGAAGCCATAAAGAATAAGAAATCTGTTGAAGTAACGCTGCATAATTATCGTAAAAATGGTGAGTTATTTTATAACCATTTAGTAATGTCACCGCTTTTTGATTCCAACGGAAATTTACTGTATTTTCTGGGTGTTCAATTGGATGTTACCCCACAAATTCGGGCAGAAGAGGAAATTAAAGCATTGAAAGAGCAACTTGCAAGACTGAAAAAATGAGCATTTTGAGCCTGTTTTTAACACCGTAGATAGTTGCTGGACCAGTTTTTCTGCGCTTTGCAAAATCGCAGAGGCGTGAAGATAATTCCTATTACTCGCAACAAATTCGCTCACGATTATCCCGATGGCTGGAACAGAAAAGCTGCGCTCATCAATGTGGCCTGCGAATCTGCGGCGGAAATGCATGGCATTTTAACGCGAATAGAGAAAAAACCAAAAACCAAACATCCAGGATTCACACTGGATAAGTCTGTTTATCGCGTCCCTCAACAGTAGTACATAGGTACTAGAAAAAAAGTAAGGAACTACTATATACTCAGGCGATTATTTGTTTTAAAATTAAAAAAGAGTGAAGAAAAGTATTTGGTGTACAAAGTAATGCTGTGAGTGTTTTTACTAAAAATTTTTTCTAAGCTCTTCCGCTCAATTCCCCAGTACCTCGGAGCGAGTTGGTCGGAATCAACAGATTGTAAATGTGATTATATCCCCCTGCTTGCGGGTGGGTTCTTTAGGATCTTTATTAAGTTACAAGGAAAAAAAATGAAAAAACTATTTAAAACCTCTATTGCGTTAGTATTTTCGTTATCGTTACTGAATATCAGCAATGCAATGGCAATTACACAGACGTTTTTTGGTGCTGCGGCATCTGATTTAATTACTGAGACCAGTGGTACTTACACTAGCTCGATAAATTACACCCCGTTCTGGACTCCGGGTAATGTGACATCAGCGACACTGACTTTACTTTTATCTGATGATGTTTCAACAACACTGAATTCAGTAGGCGCGATTGATCTGCCTAGAGAATGGGCTCGCGTAACAGACATCAGAGACGGTGCTTCAAGTTTGGGGTCGCAGGCTGCAGTAGAAGTAGAGACAACCAATCCATTTTTTGATCCGGCGAATGTTTTTCCACTTAACAGTGTTTTTTCCGGTAGTGATGGTTATGAGAGTCCATTGACGGCAAATCCTATAACTGACCGGATTTAGTATTAGCAGCTTTGGGTGTTGGACTTATATCGCCGAGTATAGCGGGGTATAGTTTTGATGTAACGAGTTTATTGAATGCTTCATCAACTGGGGTTTTATCCTTTGATTTGGTAGCACTCGATTTGTACAATACGTCACTTTTGCCTGCTCAATTTGTAGCGTTAGCTAATCTTTTTGGGTTTAACCAACAATTGGCTCAAACTACTTACGAAGATTTTTTATTCACCGGAGCTGAATTGCGAGTTTCTGCTGTTCCTGAGCCATCAATGTACCTGATGTTAGCTTTAGGCTTGTTTGGCATGTTTGTGTCCAGAAAATGGGCTCACCGGAATAGTTGATTTTTCTTGTTCCCTGAGGAATCTCTGAATCACTGTCATTTCGAGCAAGAGAGAGAAGTCTATTACATTGATTATTATTAAAGATTTCTCACTTCGTTCGGAATGACAAATGCGAGTTATTCAGAGTTTCCCTAAAATTAGCAAATAAGTCGCTAATGCTTTAAACAGCGTTTTTTAAAGAAAACGCTGTTTTTTTCAAGCTTGTCCTTGATGCATCTGTTTTAGATAACGGCATGAGAAAAATCAGAAAAACCCATTCAAAATATGGAAAATACCGCTTTTCAAGAAAACAATTTATTTTATCAGCCTTGCTGATTTCGTTTTTTGGTGTTGGTGCATGGGTTATTCATGAAGTGTTATATCCCCAGGCAACCGACGAATGGTTTGAAAGCACTGCAGTCAATACGCATGCGGTATCCTTGCCTAAGGATGACGCGCCGCATCAAGCTGCAATGGAGTGGTGGTACTATAATGGCCATTTGAACACCGAATCGGGCAAACAGTATAGTTTTCACTATACGGTGTTCCTCGTAAACAATGTTGTTCATCATATGGTTAGTCATGCTTCTGTCAATGAACATCAAACGGGCAAGCACTATACAGCGCAACGAAGAACCGCTGGTAACCCATCTATAAAAAAAGAAAATGGTTTTGAATTTACCCAGGGCGATTGGCTCATGATTGGGGGCAATGGTAATTATAAATTAAAAATTATTACCGATGAATTCAGCTTGGATCTCAGTTTGACAAATACATACCCCCCAATTTTTCATGGCGGGAATGGCATTATTTCAATGCGGGATGCTGGTGATAGTTATTATTACTCCCGATCACGCATGGCTGCATCAGGCGTTATAAAAATAGGTGACACGTCTGAAAAAGTGACGGGCATTTCCTGGTTTGACCATCAATGGGGTGACTTTTCTGTTGGCGTTTTAAAGTGGGATTGGTTTAGCCTACAATTAAATGACGGTATGGATGTGATGATTTATCAATTACGCGAAAAAACTGACGAACCAATTCTATACCGAGTAGCATCAGTCAGAACGGCAACACTGAAACCCTGTCAGCAGCAGATTTTATGGTTGTTCCAGGGAAGAAATGGACCAGCAATAAATCACATCGTACTCTATGGAATGGGTGATAGAAATTCCATCAAGAAATATATACCTGGAAGTTAAAAGCATAAGTGAAAACAGTGAGTTTGATGCCATGTTAACTACATATAACATCTATTGGGAAGGTGCAGTTAAAGTACAGGGATCCCATACGGGATTAGGGTTTATGGAACTATATTACATGGATAATAAGCGCTAAGACGCTGGAAAAATCCGATCTTAGACCGTTTTTCTTTAATTTCTAAAGACCATCATTTCTGGATAATTCGTAACTTGTTTAACAATATACTTGTCGTTTGTGTCGGGAATATATGCAGAAGCCCGATGGCTGAAGGATTATTTAAACAGGCACTCATAGAAGCCAATAAACCGGATTGCCTGGTGAGTTCTGCTGGTCTTGGTGCATTAGTGGGTCACCCGCCGGATCCGAATGCCTGTCAATTGATGATAAAGAAAAGCATAGACATTTCAGGCTATCGTGCTTGCCAGATAAATCAGGAAATGATTCGCAAGTCAGAGCTTATTTTAGTAATGGAGTTGAATCAAAAATACACGATTGAAGAAAATGAGCCCACTGCAAGAGGAAAGATTTTTCGACTGGGTGAATGGGGGAAATTCGACATTTCTGATCCGTATCAAAAAGAAATCCACCATTTTGAAAGAACATTGGCATTGATTGAACAAGGTGTATCGCAATGGATAGAGGTTGTAGTTGAGAATTACGTGGGTAATCCCCTTATTAATAGATTGGAAAGTTGGCAGCAAATTATAGAATTGAACTGGTGGTTTGCTTGGTTCCATAAGATTTATCTTTTGAATCTCTGACTTAAGGAAATAAATCGTATATGTGCGGAATTATTGGTGCAATAGCAAATGCAAATGTGGTTCCTGTTCTACTGGAAGGATTGCAGCGTCTCGAATACAGGGGCTACGATTCGGCTGGTCTGGTGGTTACTGATTCTGGATTAAAAAGATTACGTACACCAGGTCGCGTAAACGATCTCAGTAAGCTGGTTGAACAGCAGAAAACCCAAGGCGTGGCCGGTATTGCGAACACACGCTGGGCAACGCATGGCGAACCTTCCGAACGTAATGCACATCCTCATTTCTCTGCAGAGGAACCTCTTATTGCTATTGTGCATAATGGCATCATAGAAAACCACGAGCATATTCGTAATTATCTTAAAGATAAGGGATATATATTTTTATCGGATACAGATACCGAAGTTATTGCACACCTGATAGCTCTAAAGCTTAAGGAAGTGAATGACTTATTCAAGGCTGTTTGCTTAGCCACCGCAGAATTGCAAGGCGCCTATGCCATAGCGGTGATGGAAGAAGCGCATCAGGAAAGTATCGTTGTTGCACGCCATGGGGCGCCTTTATTATTAGGTGTGGGAAAAGACGGTAATTATGTCGCATCCGATGCATCGGCTTTACTTCAAGTTACCCGCGATATCATTTACCTGGAAGATGGCGATATTGCGGTGCTCAGCAATCATGGATACCGGATTGTAAATTGTCTGAATAGCCAATTTGGCGAGCCGGTTAACCGTATCGTGCATGAATCCCATCTATCCAACGAAGAGATTGGGTTGGGATCTTATTCGCACTATATGCAGAAAGAGATCTTCGAGCAGCCGATTGCTGTGGCCAACACACTGGAAATGTTATCCAACGCACAGTCCATCGCGCCCAATCTGTTTGGTAGTGAAGCAGAAAAAATATTTTCCGAAACCAGGCAAATTCTAATTCTGGCTTGTGGAACCAGCTATCATGCTGGCCTGGTAGCGCGATACTGGCTGGAAACTGTTGCCGGTTTACCTTGTAATGTAGAGATTGCCAGCGAATACCGTTATCGTGACCCTATCGCAGATCCGAATACATTGGTGGTTGGCATTTCCCAATCGGGTGAAACTGCTGATACTTTGGCAGCATTGGAATATGCAAAAAGACTGGGGTATCGCCATAGCCTCGCCATCTGCAATGTGCCGGAAAGTGCGTTGATACGGCAATCCGAATTACGTTTCTTGACCCGAGCTGGCCCAGAGATTGGGGTTGCTTCAACCAAAGCATTCACTACGCAGTTGGCATCGCTTTTGCTGCTGACGGTGACACTGGCGAAGATGCGCAATCGTTTATCCCCAGAAGCTGAACAACGTATGCTTGAAGCGCTGCGCCATTTACCCGTAGCGTTGCAGAACGCGTTGAAGATAGAGCCAGAGGTTAAGATCTGGGCCCAAAGTTTTGCGCAAAAACATCATGCCTTGTTTCTTGGGCGCGGTGTGCATTATCCTATCGCCATGGAAGGCGCGCTTAAGCTCAAGGAAATTTCCTATATTCATGCGGAAGCCTATGCGGCAGGGGAGTTGAAACATGGACCGCTCGCTTTAGTAGATAGCGACATGCCTGTCGTTGCAATTGCTCCCAATGACCAGTTACTGGGTAAACTAAAATCAAATTTGCAAGAAGTATACGCACGCGGAGGCGAACTCTATGTGTTTGCGGATGCAGATTCACAAATTACTTCCAATGATAATCTGCATGTAATCCGTTTATCCGAACACGCCGGTTTACTCAGTCCAATCCTTCATACCATACCATTACAATTATTGGCTTATCATGTCGCCCTGGTAAAAGGGACAGATGTTGATAAACCAAGAAATCTGGCAAAGGCAGTAACGGTTGAGTAAAGGGCTTCCATAGATGTCTTTAAATCAAGAACGAGATACACCTGATTTTGCTTGCTTTTCAGTCTTTGTTAAAATTATTTAACATAATAAAATATATCTGGTATCCTCAGAAATCACTGAAGAATCCTCATGTGTCATTCCGAACAAAGTGAGGAATCTTTGGTAAACCAATACGATAGACTTATCGCTACGCTCGAAATAACAGTTATTCAGCGTTTCCTTAGATTTCCTGCTGTACAGGAAGTGAGAGTTATTCAAGTTAATGAAAATTAGAGAGTGTCTTAATATGAATTTATATAACTTATTATATAGTCGAGAAATAATATTCTTGCGAATAAAAATTTTTCTTGTTCTGATCATATTAAGCCAACTCTCAGCCTGTACTCTGATCCCAGGGCAACATATGAGGGCTTTTTCCACCCAATCCAGTGTGGAAATGCCGACCACGGAAGATAATGAAGCAATCTTAAAAAAACTTAACATTCAAAAAATTAATGCCCAATTAATTATTGATATGGAAAAGGATATCAATAATTTTAGCTTGGGCCCTGACAATGTTGCTAATCATTATTTTGATTATCGCATTGGTTCAAACACGATAAAAGGCACGCCTGATAAGGAAACCTACGATCAATATCGTGTGGGTCCCAGAGATATTCTTAATATAACTGTCTGGGGACATCCGGAATTGACTATTCCTGCAGGTGAATTTCGTAGTGCGGAAGCGGCAGGCAATGTTGTTGGAGAAGACGGCACATTTTTCTATCCTTTCGCCGGAGTAATTCGAGCGGCTGGAAGAACGGTAGAGGAAATCCGCGAAGAATTAACCCAGAAACTCTCCAAGTATATTGAAAAAGTTCAGCTCGACGTGCGCGTGGCTGGATATCGTAGTCAACGGGTTTATGTCGGTGAAGTTGAACAACCGGGAATTCATCTGGTTAAAGACATCCCTTTAACCGTACTGGAAGCGATAAATAGTGCAGGGGGGGTAAAACCTGGAGCGGATTTACGCAATATCACTTTAACCAGGGACGACAAAACCTACAGCATTAACCTGCTAAGCCTTTACGAAGGAGGGGATATAAAGCAGAACGTGCTGCTTAAACAGGGCGATGTTCTGAACGTGCCGGATAATCAATTCAATAAGGTTTTTGTAATAGGAGAAACCATGACAGGTCGCGGTTTTGGTGTCAGACCACGAAGTATCATGATGAATAAAGCGCGCATGACATTGATCAGCGCTGGCTGAGGGCGCAGGATTTGATCAGGAGACGGCGGACGCAGCCAGAGTTTTTGTTTTTAGAAGCGCCCTGGGGAAATCGGCCATATATCATCTGGATGCTAAATCCCCCGATGCGCTTATCCTGGCGGAGCGATTCCCTTTGCAGCCACGCGATGTGGTATTTGTGGATCGGGCTGAAGGTATTCGCTGGAACCAGATCATTGCACAAATTGCACCGACCGTTCAATTGTTGAATTTGTTTGATGGATCAGTAAACGTTCAACCGATGAGATCGCTACCCTAATCTCTAATATTCCAATTCCCACACATGATCAATTCACCTACTGATAATTTAAAAGAACCGATTCATACCATAACGAACCAGGAAGACGATTCTATCGATCTGGGCGAATTGTTGGGCCTATTGATGGATGGCAAATGGCTTGTCATTCTGGTTACATTCACTGTCTTTGCTATGGGGATAGCCAAAGCTTTTCTGGATACACCGGTTTACAAAGTCGATGTCATGTTGCAAATCCAAGAAAAGTCAAGACCCATGGCAGGACTGGAGCCATTAACCGATATTCTGGGAAGTAAAATTCCGGTAATGGCTGAAGTTGAGCTTATTCAGTCCAGGTTCGTGCTTGGAAAAACCATTAAAAATCTGGATCTGGATATCATCGCTAGACCGAATTATTTCCCGCTCGTTGGCGAGACTATCGCCAGAAGATTCCAACACCGTAATCAAGATAATGCAGTTTCCAGCCCGCTATTTTGGCAAGACAAATATGCCTGGGGCGGCGAAGCTATTCATGTCAGCACATTAACGGTGCCTGATGATTTGAAAGATAAGGAATTCATACTGCTGGCCGGTCACGGCGGCCAATTTCAGATCATCTTGGATGATGAACTCATCCTGGAAGGTGAAGTAGGCAAGCTGGTCAGCAAACAAATTGATAACTTTCAACAGCCCATCAGCATTTTTGTGTCGCAATTAAAAGCGCGTCCCGGTACCCAGTTTGTCCTCGTTCGACAATCTATAAATAGTGCAATCAGTCAATTACTGGAGAATTTAACTGTATCAGAAAAGGCAAAACCACAGGGATACTGCAACTGACGTTGGAATCAAACAGCCCTGATTATGCTGTGCGCGTGTTAAATGAAATAGCTAACATTTATGTACAGCAGAATGTTGAATATAAATCTGCTGAATCGCAAAAGACCCTGGAATTTCTGGAGAAACAGCTTCCCGTCCTTAAAGAACAGATGGAATCTGCTACGAATACTCTGAATGAATATCGAAATAAAAAAGGTTCTGTTGACCTGGATATTGAAACACAGAATATTTTACATGGGATGGTGGAAGTAAAAACTCAAATTACGTTATTGCAACAAAAGCGGGATGAATTGAGACAGAAATATACCGAATCACACCCGAACGTTATCGCTATTGATAAACAGATTGCGCGACTGCAAGACCAGATGCGTTCGCATGACAAAATGGTCAAATCGCTGCCAGAAACACAGCAAGTTATTGTGGGATTATCCGGGGACGTAAAGTGAGCGCAACGCTCTATACCACTTTGCTTAATAATGCACAGACATTGCGTGTGGCCAAAGCAGGTACCGTGGGAGACGTAAGGGTGATCGATTATGCGATATTACCTGATAAGCCGGTCAAGCCAAAAAACTTCTAATTATTAGCGTGGCATTTATTTTGGGTTTATTTCTGGGTGTTGTTGCGGTATTTGTTCGCAGAGCATTGCATCGTGGCATAGACGATCCGGATCTGGTCGAAAAACAATTGCATGTTCCTGTTTATGCCACCATTTTACACAGCAAGGAACAGGAATTACTCAATAAGGAATTGAACAAACCTTCCAAGTCTGTCAGGAGGAATAGACCAGTCATTTTAGCGCTTAGAAACAAGGAAGATGTTGCAATAGAAAGTCTGCGTAGTTTGCGCACCACCATACATTTTCTTTATTGGAAGCGCAAAATAATATCATCGCAATCAGCGGGCCAAGCCCTGGAATTGGAAAATCATTTGTTGCCGCTAATCTTGCTGCAGTAATGGCTGATTCCGATAAGAAAATATTACTGATCGATGGTGATATGCGTAAGGGTGCACTTAATAAAATGTTTGGAGTAAAAGAGAGAGGGGGTTATCGGAAATAATTTTAAATACCCTATCCGTGCAGGATGCTACGCGCAAAATACCGCTGGTCAATATCGACTTCATTTCTACCGGAACAATACCACCCAATCCATCCGAATTATTGCTGCATGAACGTTTTGGTCAACTCCTTGAAGGATTCACCCAACAATACGATTTGATCATTATCGACTCGCCGCCAATCCTGGCGGTTACAGATGCCGCTATTATTGCCCGGATGGCAGGTGCGACATTCATGGTTATAAAAGCTGGTTTGCATACCAAACGGGAATTGGAACAGAGCATCAGAAAATTCTCCCAGTCGGGCGTTACCATAAAGGGCATCGTATTTAATGATATGCCGCAATCATCGTCGCGTTATGGCTATGGTTATCATTATGGCAGGTATGTTTATCAATACAGCTACCAGAAAACAAAATAAAAATGATGGAAATTTTTATCATTCCCGTATTTTTGATTAGCATTCTTTTTTCAATATTGGCTATTCGGTCTACTGTTTCAATCATGCATACCCTTAATATTACCGACAAGCCTGATGATGAACATAAGCTGCATGATATCAATACTCCTTTTGTTGGTGGGGTAGGGATGCTGGTGGTTTTATGTTTTGCAATCATTCTATTGATCAACCTTCATCCCGAGCATTTCCAGAAATATATTGCCCTGCTTATGTGTTCTATCATTATCTGGAGTACTGGTTTCGTGGACGATATGATTAAGCTCGGATATAAACTACGGCTTGCAATACAAGCTTTGGTTGCGCTCATTATGATTCTGGTTGGTGGGGTGGTGGTGAATGAACTAGGCGGATTGTTTTTTGGATTCCCGCTGCAACTCGGAACGATGGGCATTATTTTCACACTTATTGCCACTATTGGTGGAATCAATGCGCTTAACATGATGGATGGTGTTGATGGGCTTTTAGGGTCAATTGCGCTGGTGAGTCTATTGTTAATTGGTATCGCAATTTATATAGGACAAGATCAGCCCAATCTGATATTGATTTGTGTGCTTGCCGGTGGTGTGGTAGGTTTTTTGAATTTTAACCTGCGCCATCTCTATCAACGCCATGCACGAGTTTTTCTCGGTGACAATGGCAGTATGCTGCTCGGCGTAATGTTTGCCTGGATACTAGTGGATATTGCGCAAGATCCCAATCCGTCCATAACACCGGTAACAGCGATCTGGTTGCTTTCCGTTCCGCTCCTGGATATGTTCAGTGTCATGATGCGCAGGATGTGTGCGGGGCGCTCACCTTTTACTCCGGATCGGAAACATTTACATCACTTGTTGATGAGATCCGGGTTCCGGGTCTCGGAAATTGTTTTTACCATAACGTTATTACATGGTTTGTTAGGAATGATAGGGCTTGCTGGTTTGTATTCAGGCGTATCTGAATTTGCGATGCTGCTTGGTTTCCTTCTGATTCTGGCCGGGTACTTCTACTTGACTTACCGGCCTTTACTTTTTATAGCGAAGCTTCGAAACCTGGATACACTGCTTAATACCCGATTAGGTTTTGCACCTGTTTCAAATAGCAAAATCCTAATTGGTAACTACTCTGCTAAAGCGGAGGCGCTTGTTAGGCAATCAGTGATGAATTGGGATCTGAGATGGATTTCTGGATAAGGATCTTCAGGAATCATTCAGGAAATGGTTATGCGATTACATTTAATATCTGGGTTGATAAGAAGAATAGTATCTCGAAAGAAACCGTGAGGAAGTATATAGCGGCGCTACAATGGCGGTTAATAGAACAACGAGGCATTCATCTACACCGGTTTTTCAGTCGCGACACGGATTCTTATCCGGAAATTCATAGTGAAGGGAACGCCTTCGGTGAGTCTAAAGTCACGAGCCGACGCAAGCTGGGACCACAAGCGCTGTCATTTGAAGTGTTACGTTGAAGATAAAATGACCTTTGTCATTCCGAACGCAGTGAGGAATCTTTGTTAATTAACAGTATTGATTTCTCGCTGTGCTCGAAATGACAGTTGTTCAGAGTTTCGTTAAATAACTACCAAGTTTATATATTTTATAGAGGTGTTTTTTTATGAAAATCGCAGTTGTTGGTCTGGGTTATGTTGGACTGCCACTGGCAGTCGAGTTCGGCAAGAAATATCCCACGGCCGGGATCGATCTTTCGGCAGATAAAATTGCAGCCTATTGCAATTTCGTTGATCCGGCCGGTGAAGTCTCATCGGAGAATTTGCGTGCCGCAACCATGCTGAGCTATCACACCGATCCACAGGGATTAAGCGACGCTGATTTTATTGTTGTGGCCGTTCCAACGCCCGTGGATAAAGCAAACCAGCCCGATTTCACAGCGCTCATCAAAAGCTCCGAGGCTGTTGGAAAACACATCAAGCGCGGTGCGATCGTGGTGTATGAATCCACCGTCTATCCTGGTGCGACCGAAGAGGTGTGTATTCCACTGATTGAAAAACATTCCGGATTGAAATGGAAAAAAGACTTTTTTGTTGGTTACAGTCCGGAGCGTATCAATCCGGGTGATAAAGAACGGACTGTTACAAAAATCGTTAAAGTCGTTTCCGGCGACACGCCGGAAACGTTGAAAACTGTCACCGAAATCTATGGTTCAATTATCACCGCAGGCGTTTATCCAGCTAGCAGCATCAAGGTGGCGGAAGCCGCCAAGGTCATTGAAAATACCCAGCGCGATTTGAATATCGCTCTGATGAACGAATTGGCTATTATTTTTGATAAACTCGGCATCGATACGCTGGAAGTATTGAAAGTGGCGGGTACCAAGTGGAACTTCCTGCCATTTCGCCCCGGTCTGGTTGGCGGACATTGCATTGGTGTTGATCCGTATTACCTGACCCATAAAGCGGATATGGTTGGGTACCACCCACAGGTTATTCTGGCAGGGCGTCGCATCAATGACGGTATGACAGCCTACGTGGCGCAGCAAACTGTGAAGCAAATCATCCAGGCGGGTGGAGCAGTCAAAGGGTCAAAGATCATCGTTCTGGGACTTACCTTCAAAGAAAATTGCGCAGACTTGCGCAACAGTAAGGTTGCTGATTTGGTGACAGAGTTGCAGGAATATGGGTGTGAAGTCAGCGTTCATGATCCGCTTGCGGACTTCAAAGAAGCGATCCACGAATACGGCATCGCCCTTACCGAGTGGGATGCGCTGCCAAATCAGGTTGATGCCATAGTGGCGGCGGTTTCGCACACCGAATACACCAGCAAGCCCTTTATACAATTACTGGCGAAATTGAAACCGCGCGGCGTGTTCATCGACATCAAATCTTCTTACCCTCAAGAAGCAATCGAAGCGGCTGGATACAAGTTGTGGCGGCTATAATTCGCATTTAATATGGCCTGAACAAAATGATGACTAATACTAAACTAATTGTCCAAAACACCATTGTCTCTATCACGCGAATAGAGCAGACGGACTTCATATCGCTGACTGGCATCGCCAAGGTCAAGAATCCTAATGAACCGAAAGATGTAGTTAAGGAAGCCCTGATTAAGTTGATTACATTCATGGTTCGACAAGCTCACCACGAATGTAATCAATATGTTACCGTTCGTCATGAGCCTGTCGAAGGACTTAATCAGAACTTTCTTAAGGAAACTCTGAATAACTCATCTTTGTCATTCCGAACGCAGTGAGGAATCTTTGCGAATCAACAGTATAGATTTCTCGCTATGCTCGAAATGACAATTATTCAGGGGCTCGTTAAGAACGGGTTAAGAACACCCACGACTATTGAGTTTCTTGGCCTCTGGGAAAAAATCAACAACCCGAATTTTAAAAGGATCGAATTCGACTCCTTTAAAGGCGAGGCCGGTACGAATAGCTTTACCTTGTCACCCCTCTCTGGAGAGCATCAATGCAGAACTTATCCGGCAAGGCGTTGCGCAAACCGATCGGATCACTGCTTTGAACCAACTTGCCATTCATCAAATGCGCTCCTTATTGGGTGCACCAGAAATCAAAAAACTCAAATGATCCAACCCTCATATTACGACCAACTCAAAACCCGCCTGGCTACCGAGCCACACACATGGCTCATCACCGGCGTAGCGGGGTTCATCGGCAGCAACCTGCTTGAAACCCTGCTCAAGCTCAACCAGCGCGTGGTCGGGCTGGATAACTTCGCCACCGGTTACCAGCGCAATCTGGACGAGGTCGAATCATTGGTATCCGCCGAGCAGTGGACGAACTTCAACTTTATTCCAGGGGATATCCGCAATCTCGATGATTGCCGCTGTGCCATGGCTTTCCGTCATTCCCGCGAAGGCGGGAATCCAGATTGTCAAGAAAGTGCTCCTGTCGAATACGTCCTGCACCAGGCCGCTTTGGGTTCTGTTCCGCGCTCTATCGAAAATCCCATCGCAACCAACGAAACCAATATCAGCGGCTTTCTCAATATGCTGGTTGCTGCACGCGATGCCAAAATCAAGCGTTTCGTCTATGCCGCGAGCAGCTCCACCTATGGCGACCATCCTGGCCTACCCAAGGTGGAAGACAAGATCGGCAAGCCGCTATCGCCCTACGCCGTCACCAAATACGTCAATGAACTCTATGCCGATGTTTTTGCACGCACCTATGGTTTTAATACCATTGGCTTGCGCTACTTCAACGTCTTCGGGCCGCGCCAGGATCCTAATGGGGCTTATGCGGCTGTCATTCCAAAATGGATTGCCAGCATGATCAAAGGCGAGCCGGTATTTATCAATGGCGATGGCGAATCCAGCCGTGATTTCTGCTTCATTGATAACACCGTGCAAGTCAACCTGCTCGCTGCCATTACGGAAAATCCAGAAGCCACTAACCAAGTCTATAACGTCGCCGTGGGCGACCGCACCACGCTCAACCAGCTCTATGAGCAGCTTTGTCTCAACTTGCTGCCCAGCTATTCGCACCTGAAAGGTGCAAAACCCGTGTACCGCGATTTCCGTGCGGGTGACGTGCGCCACTCGCTGGCGGACATTAGCAAAGCAGTTACTTTATTAGGATATCAGCCGACGCATCGCATTGCAGAAGGGCTAAAAGTAGCGAAGGAATGGTATGTTTGACATATTGCGCAACAACAAACAATCCGTAGTTGCCATGCTTATGAAAACTGTCATGGTGAGGCGCAATGCGCCGTGGCAACCAGCCGTGCTGGCCATAATATTCTCTTCTCAACAAGACAGAACAATGATTTCCACCTTCATCACTTACGAACTTAAATGACAAGGAATCACACTCACTATGCGTTTGACTAAACAACAAGCCCAGGCCAATCAATTAGCGGCAAACCACGCCCGTGTATGGCTTTCCGGCTCCGGGCTGGATGATGAAGCACTTGGAGGAGACTGTGACCTGACTCGAATGACCGAACCAGTGGAAAACCCCGCGCTGTTGGCCGCCACGCTTTCCACCAAAGCGAGCCGCCTGATACATGACCGGAAAGTAGATGTGTTATTCTCGGCACCCAATCTGCAGCATTTGCCTATCCATGACATCGCTTTTAAGGAGGAGAAAATTGCTTTGTCTTCCGATAAAAAAATTCAGTCACGCCTGCAATTAGATAACATATGAAAGAACACGCTCCGGATACTCCAGAACTCAACCGAATTAAAAAGGTATTGAGCAAATACTCCACCACTATCCAGCTTGCGATCGTGTTTGGCTCCGTGGCCACAGGCAAAGCTGACTTTGACAGTGATCTCGATCTGGCCGTTGATTTTGGTCGCCCGATGGAACAACACGAAAAAATTCAATTGATATCTGAACTTGCCGAGGTATTGGGCCGTCCAGTCGATCTGATCGATCTTCGCACGGCAGGCATTCCCTTACTGAAGCAGATACTCACCAAAGGAAAAGAATTCTGGGAAATAACGCGGGCTATGCGTTGACACTCTACAAGTACCTGATCGATCAAGCAGATTTCATGCCTTATCGGAACAGGATATTGCGGGAAAGAAGGGAAAAATGGCTTGGGATGTGATCGAACAAAAACTGGAATCATTGCGCCGGGCATTGAGAAGGGTGGAAGAAAAATGCCCGGAAGATGCAATCGCATTGGCAAAGAATATCGATGCGCAAGATATTCTTACCCTCAATCTGACTCGCGCCATTCAACTCTGCGTAGATATTGGTGCGCATCTTATTTCCCAGACAGAGCTTCCGTCTCCCGAAACGATGGGCGAAACCTTCGATACGTTAAGTCAGTTGGGCGTTATCAATACTGAATTAGCCATGCGGCTGAAACGGGCAGTCGGCTTCCGTAACATTGCAGTGCATAACTATGAAGCAATCAACTGGAATATCGTCTATTCGATTGCGCACCTTAATTTACCGGATTTTGAGAAATTTGCCAGAGCGGTTGTCGGGTGGAGCGACAATAAAAATGAAGAATCAAAGGTAGAGCTGTGACAAATTTCCAGAAAATTTGTACCCGGCTATTCAGGGATCGAGGAGATATCCGAAATCTCGATGATTGCCGCCGTGCCATGGTTTTTCCGTCATTCCCGCGAAGGCGGGAATCCAGATTGTCAAGAAAGCGTTTCTGTAGAATACGTGCTCCATCAGGCCGCCTTGGGTTCTGTTCCGCGTTCCATCGAGAACCCGATTGCAACCAACGAAACCAACATCAGCGGCTTTCTCAACATGCTGATTGCCGCCAGTGATGCCAAAATAATGTGTTTCGTCTACTCAGCAAGCATCTCCACCTATGGCGACCATCCCGGCCTGCCCAAGGTGGAAGACAAGTTTGGCAAACCGCTATCGCCCTACGCAGTCACCAAATACGTCAACGAACTTTATGCCGATGTCTTCGCCCGTACCTATGGCTTCAACACCATCGGCCTGCGCTACTTCAACGTCTTCGGCCCGCGCCAGGATCCTAATGGGGCTTATGCGGCTGTCATTCCAAAATGGATTGCCAGCATGATCAAAAACGAGTCTGTGTATATCAACGGCGATGGTGAAACCAGTCGCGACTTCTGCTACATTGAAAATGTCAATCAGATCAACCTTCTGGCCGCCATCACAGAAAATTCAGAAGCCATAAACCAAGTCTATAACGTAGCTATTGGTGACCGCACCACGCTCAACCAGCTCTATGAGCAGCTTTGTCTCAACTTGCTGCCCAGCTATTCTCACCTGCAAGGCGTGAAGCCCGTGTATCGCGATTTCCGTGCGGGGGACGTGCGCCATTCGCTTGCCGACATCAGCAAAGCTGCGACGCTTTTGGGATATAATCCCACCCATCGAATAAATGAGGGTATAGAAGAGGCAATGGAATGGTATATTCAAAAATTTACAGGAGATAAAATGTGCGACATGCAATAGTTAACAGAAAAATCCGCACGGCTATCATTGGTTGTGGACGCATTTCAAAAAATCATTTTGGATCAATCACAACGCATGCTGACAGCATCGAACTGGTTGCGGTTTGTGATATTGACCAACAGGTGCTGGCGGCAACGACTAAAGAACATGGCATCAAGGGTTATCGACATTTCGAAGACATGTTGCAACAAGAAAAGCTTGATCTGGTCGTGTTGTGCACACCCAGTGGCTTGCACTCGATGCAGGCACAAATGGCGGCCAAATATAAAGTTCACGTCATGACGGAAAAACCAATGGCTACACGCTGGCATGACGGCGTGAACATGGTCAAAGCCTGTGATAAAGCGGGGGTTTGGCTGTTCGTGGTCAAGCAGAATCGTCGTAATGCTACATTGCAACTATTGAAGAGCGCAGTCGAGAAAGAACGATTCGGGCGCATCTATATGGTCAACATCAACGTCTTCTGGACGCGCCCGCAGGAATACTACGACAGTGCCAAATGGCGTGGCACGGGAATTTGATGGCGGTGCATTCATGAACCAGGCTAGTCACTATGTTGATCTGGTGGATTGGCTGATCGGCCCCGTCGAAAGTGTGCAGGCTTATACTGGTACCTTGGCGCGCAATATTGAAGTGGAAGACACGGGCGTAGTCAGCATCAAATGGCGCTCCGGAGCGCTCGGTTCGATGAACGTCACCATGTTGACCTACCCAAAAAATCTTGAAGGATCCATCACCATCATTGGCGAAAAAGGCACGGTGAGAATAGGTGGTTTGGCGGTGAATGAAATCCAGCACTGGGAATTTGCTGATGCAGATCCCGATGACGACAAAGTGAAAACCGCCAGCTATGAAACCACATCGGTTTATGGCTTCGGGCATCCGCTTTACTATAAAAACGTTATTGACGTGCTGCGCGGTGAAGCAGAACCTGAAACTGATGGGCGCGAAGGCTTGCGTTCTTTGGAAACATTGATTGCCACCTATCTCTCCGCGCGCGATGGCAAACGGATCTGTTTACCCTTGGATTACTAAAAATGGCTGTCTTATTTCACCCGACTGCAATTATTGACGAAGGTGCTGAAGTTGGTCAGGACACGCGCATCTGGCATTGGGCGCATGTGTGTGGAGGCGCGAAGATCGGCGCGCGCTGTTCGCTCGGACAAAACGTTTTTGTGGGCAATAAAGTCACCATAGGCAACAACGTCAAGATACAAAACAACGTTTCCGTTTATGACAACGTCACGCTAGAGGACGATGTTTTCTGCGGCCCCAGCATGGTTTTTACGAATGTATACAATCCGCGCTCAGCAGTGTCGCGCAAGGATGAATACCGCAATACCCTTGTCAAACGTGGCGCGACACTGGGTGCCAATTGCACCATCGTATGTGGTGTGACGATAGGTGAATATGCTTTTGTTGGCGCTGGAGCCGTCATTAATCGCGACGTAAAACCCTACGCATTAATGGTAGGTGTGCCAGCCAAACAAATTGGCTGGATCAGTCAGCACGGTGAAAAATTGAATTTGCCAGAAAGCGGCAAAGGTGAAACTATCTGCCCGGCAACGGGTAAACACTATGTGCTGGAAGATGGAAAGGTAGCTTGTATTGAAAAGGCGTGAAGCGAGTATTTTGAAGAACTGATTGCTTCGCGAGGAGCGTAGCGGCGCGGCAATCCGGAAGAGTTTCTAATAAGGTTTTTGCATTGTTTATACAAGAAAAAACAAAGGAGTAACTAAAATGAACGTTCAAGCAATATGGGAAAACGGCGTGTTCAGGCCCATTCAACCGATCTCAATCAAACATAAGAAACTTACCATCATTGTGCCAGACGAAGAAATTGAAGACGTATCCAGCCAGTATGTTTTGTCTGGTGAATTAAAAGAACAAGCACAGGCAATGCTTGAAAAATACCAGGCCATTCTCGATGCCCCTCTTCTGCCGGACCATGAGTTGCCCGAGCTGAATGCCGAGTATCAAGATCGCCTGGACGCCATAGAGCTGCGTGCACAAATTCGCCAAGAACAAAATCGTCCGACTTAATAAAATTATGGATCTACTAATAGACATCAACATCGTTCTCGATGTGTGCGCGTGCCGCATGCCCTTCGCCACAACATCCTCTGCGGCGCTGCAAAAGTGTCAGGCTCAAGGCGGAAAACTCTGGCTGTATTCTGGTAGCGTGCAAACCATGGAGTTCAGCATGGCCCGAGAAGTGCAGCGTAGAGCTGTATCGCAATCCATGCCGGCAAACAATCGTCAATGTGTGGCTCGCGCACGGCAAGCCCTGGAAAATATTTGCGCAAGATAAACATTGGCTGGCAGCCTTGGCGAATGAGGGTAATGTATTTGAAAGCCCAGACCCCGAGGACGAACAACTCATTCGGGCGCTGGAACGTTTTACATCAGGATCGATCAAGCTTTTAACCCGCGATGAGCTGCTGTGTGAACGCTACCCAGAGATAACTATTACACCACAGAAATATTTTGCAGACTCCTTTGCAGCATAAGGCAATCGACTTCATCGACCTGAGAACACAACAAAACCACATCCGCCCAGTACTGGAAAATAACATCCATCGTGTTCTGCACCATGGCCAATACATCATGGGGCCGGAAATCAAACAACTGGAAGAGCGCCTGGCCGAATACGTTGGCGTCAAGCACTGCATCACGGTTTCTGATGGTACCAAGGCTATGCTCATCGCCATGATGGCGTTGGGCATCAAAGCGGGTGATGAAGTCATCACCACGCCCTTCACCTTCATCGCCAATGGTGAAATGATTGCGCTGCTAGGTGCAATTCCTGTGTTCGTGGACATCGATCCGCGCACCTACAATATCGACCCAGACAAGATCGAAGCGGCGATCACCCCAGAAACCAAAGCCATCATGCCGGTAGCCTTGTATGGGCAATGCGCCGACATGGATGCAATCAATGCCATAGCAGACAGATATGGCCTGCCCGTCATCGAAGATGCCGCCCAGTCCTTTGGCGCAACCTACAAAGGAAAAAAATCCTGCGCACTTTCAGCAATTGGCAGTACCAGCTTTTTTCCCAGTAAGCCGTTAGGTTGTTACGGCGATGGCGGAGCACTGTTCACCGATGACGACAAACTCGCCAAACTTATGCGCGAAATTCGCCTGCACGGACAAGATCGTCGCTACCATCACCCCATCATCGGCATTAATGGCCGTATGGATACTCTGCAAGCCGCCATCATTCTGGCCAAACTGGATATATTCGACGAAGAAGTCAAAGCCCGCGCCGAAATCGGCGCCCATTACACCCAGTTAATTAACGCAGCACCAGGAATTGTCACTCCCTACATTGCCTCCCACAATACCAGTGTTTATGCCCAATACACCATATTGGTTGAAAACCGCGAGATCATACAGAAAAAACTCAACGAAGCGGGCATTCCAACCGCTGTGCATTACCCCATTCCGCTCAATCTGCAACCCGTTTTGCTTATC
>JADKHF010000004.1 GCA_016721865.1 Nitrosomonas sp.
CAAGTATTTGGATATACACGACAAGGTTAAAAAACAGAGCGATTCAGAAAAAGTCTCTATCCTGGAAGATGTAGATTTTGAACTAAGCCTGATCCACCGCGATGAAATCAATGTCGCTTATATCCTCAATCTGCTGGTTAGCCTGAATAAATTGAATCCCGAGGAAGCAAAAAAACGCCAGAAGGAAATCATTGATCTGGTAGCCGGTGAAATTCAACTGCGCAGCAAACGCACCTTGATTGAAGCATTCATTGAAGAAAACCTGCCAAAACTCAAACCGAATGAGAATGTGATCCAAGCATTTGAGAAGTATTGGACGGTCAATAAAAAGGCGAAGCTTTTGTGCAAACTGTGCAGAAGAAAACCTTTCACCGCAAGAACTGGAAAAAATACTGAATCACTACACCTTCGCCAATCGTTTGCCGCGTGATCAGGAAATCGTCGACACTCTCAACTTTAAACCCAAGATATTGGAGCGCAAACCAATCATTGAGCGGGTGGCTGATAAGATTAAATCGTTTATTGATACGTTTGTTGAGGGGATGGGTGGGAGTGTTTGAGAGCTATTTATTCGCTTGTTTATCGGTTATATCGGTTTTGTCGGTTTTGTTTCGTGGGTTTAGTGAAATTTGGCAGACAAAAATATTATGTATTTGACTTGAATAAAAATTCTTAGTCTTACCAGAGACTATTTTAGCGGGATTAGAGACCTCTTCAAATTCTAGCGCACCAATTTTCAAATAGGTTTCACGGTAATGTTTTCACGGAGAAAATATGCAATCTAAAGAATTGGCGGCATTAATCGGAATATCGCACCAGTTATGCAATCGTTATAAGGCCAAGGGCATGCCTACTGATAGCTTTGAGGCTGCAAAAGCATGGTATAGCAAACATTAATCCATTTCGATCAAAGACGGGGCGCATCGGTGGCGGTAATACCGGCAAGAAATATCAGCCAACGCAGGCTAAAGAAGCACAGCTTGATAGTGCATCTATTAGCTGGGCATTGACGCGCATTGTGCCAGATTTGTGGTTTTCTCAAATTCAACGATTAGGCACGGTATGCCGAGAACATGACGTAATTGTGTCGGCTGAGACTTTAGCCAGGATGCAAGGGTTGCTCTTTCTGCTTTATCAAATCGAAGTTGATCGTTATCTTGATACTGAAGCCTTGTATGACCTGCCAGACATTCTGATGATTAAACCAGACGATGCGGCATATCCTTCACTGATAAATGCGCTCAGTCAAACGTTGAATGAAGCCAGGGTGCTTTAGGATTCGCTAATTTGCCAATGATTGAGAGTGACTAAGATCTACGTTTAAGCGATTATCTTTCACTGGCTTAGCCCCGTTTTGTCCTTGGGCTTTTTTGTAGGCTAAATATGTCAATTAAATGTGCGGTTACGCACCGACCGACATCAAAATTTTTAGGATCATAAAAATTTTTTTTTGATAAAGAAAGGTGACTTCATGGTTATAAGACATATGGTAATAGGATCGATTGCCGGATTAGCTATTTTATTAATTAGTTGTAATACCAATAAAATCGACATTGTTGATCCTGCTAAAGTGCCTGAAACCAATCCCTCTGGAACAGTAAAACAAAAAACTGGTGATCGACCTCAGAATTAGAAGACAATGCTTTAATCACACAAATACCCGTCTTTTTATGGCGGGTTTTTATTACCAGACAACGCATCAATGGTTACTAGAATGAAGCAGCGAAACAAAAATGGAACCAATGAAAAGCTTAATTACTCCAATTAAGTGAATCAACTCTCCTTTTTTGATTCTAACCGCGTCAACCAGTGCATTTAAGCATAGACGGATGGTTGAATAAATTCCTTTGCCAGCGCTTTTCAGGTGCTGGTTTTTTTTTGCCTGCTGAAAATATTCTTACTGGTGAAGATACTTGTTTGAAGTAGCCGGTCAAGGCCATTTGCGAACCTTAACCGGCCGAAGGAGCATTGTGAAAATTTTTTCTAATTACGTTCTAATAAATGCACTTGTTATAACGACACACTCAGAGAAAAATTTAATATTCTGTCTTACTCAATCCTTTCAACCGCACTGATCCCAGCCTCAGAATACAAATCCTTAGCAAGCCAGCTATGGCCGAAGAAATCAACTACTTCATTGTTATTGTTAGGAATTTAACGCAATCCCTTATATTTACGCCATCCCCCGAAATGTGTTATTTCCTGCTTTCCTTCGCAAAGATAGGATTCTCCAAGGATTCCTAATACTTCCCGATTGTCAGCTAAGAGAATTTTTCCAACAGAGAGCCCGGCCGGTTCACGGCTTAACAATTCACCGATATTGGATGAGTCTATATCCCATATTTCCAAGGATATTTGCCCACCGCTTGAACAACGTTGCATTGCAGGGTGCTGATCGTAAATAGACCAAAGCCGGTAGAGAGGCGCGGTTAACGTTTCTTCCACAAATACACCGCCTAACTCAAGCAGATTGTGGTTTAACTCCAAACCTCTCATCAACGTACCATTCACGGCAAGTTCAATTCTCATGATTATTTGATCCCTAGCCTGTCCCAGTGACAGCTTTTTGAATTGTGTTGACCGGATTTTCTTACACCAGCCTTACACGATACCAAGACACAAAAGCACTTAAGATTTGTTATCTGTAAGTGCTTGTTTTTATTGGTGGCCAAGGGCGGAATCGAACCACCGACACAAGGATTTTCAGTCCTCTGCTCTACCGACTGAGCTACTTGGCCATTTGAGAAATGACTAGACAAATAAACGAATAAACTCGTTTAGTGAAGTGTAATAAGATTATTCGATGAATTGGCGCGCCCGGCAGGATTCGAACCCACGACCCCTTGGTTCGTAGCCAAGTACTCTATCCAACTGAGCTACGGGCGCTAAGCACAATCTAATTACTTCCAGCTTATTTTATCAACCGGGAGGATTATATCAGATTGAAGCAATTACGGGATTCGAACTTATGCTTTTGTTACTGCATTCGATGCCTTCAAACTGTAATCGACAAAGCCGATTGTTACTATACAAATAATCATAATTTCTTTTTGCGGGGGCGATAATGGTGTATTTGGCGGATCTTGTCAAGATTAAACTGCATGCGCTTCACGGCAAATCTGTTCTCTTTGCACTCAAAGCAAACATAGTTGAGTTGAATTAAACGTCATCCGTAGATAGTCGAATACCAAACGGGTATTTCTGTTTAACTGTTGCATTTTTTGAGCGACGCTGGATTTTCCGTCGGAGATGAACTGAATAACGCCGACTGCAAAGCGGCGCAGGCGAGAGATGTTTTCGGGGCCGTTGCCCGTACGGATACGACTTCGATCTTCATCGAAATTCCAATCGATCACATAGTGGCAGCGATTCTCAATTGTCCAATGGCCGCGATTCAATTCGAGGATACGCTCAGGACTCGCTTGATCCGGAGAACGGCTGGTCATTCCCAATGCAACTTCAGTAGAGACTTTCCCGTTATTCTTGCGGATTACCTCCCGCTCAATCAGGAATACTTGTCCGACATGCGGGAAGTCGAGATAGGTGTTGAGCGCGGCACTGCACCAGATACGCCGGGTCTCGATTCGCCCATGGGCCAGTGGGGAAACAGCGATGAAATCGGGCGCTTTGCGATTCTGAAACAGATGTGCGATGTCGGATTGGAGCGTCGCTTGATTGCCTTTAACGGCGAAGTGGTAATGCGCCTCGCGTTGCACCACATAGGTTGCCAGTTTGCGTTGCGTTAGCAGCGCATCGGCGGTGATGTCTTTGCCCTTGATATCGATGCCATCCAGCAGCGGGATGAACATTCCGATTTCATTGGTTTGCTTGGAATCGAAGCTACCCGCTACAGGCAATGTGCCGACTTTTTTTGGGTGATGCACAAGGCGGTCTCATGCCCGACTACGCTCATGATGTGAGTTTTTTGCCCTTGCCCGTCGATGGCGTTGCACATCGTCTTGCCATCAATTGCAAGACTTGATCTTCCTCACCGAAGGCCACATTTCCACTGCTGCAGAGCAAGATCGAGCTTGACCGGATCAACCCGGACCAACACATCCCGAATGATGGATTCACTGGGAACGATGTAACGTTTTTCTATGCGGCGGCAACCAAAGCGTTCGCGTGCCTTGGGGCCAAGGTCTTTTGCCCATTCGGCAATCGCCTTGTAACCACGCATACCGCACAAGGTTGCACCAGCGGCGATACCGAGCACAACGCAGAGCCGATGTCGTCGACCTTCGGCACGGCGCGGATCAGGGATGTCATTAAAAAAATCGGGTAGCGTGCGCATCTGTTGGGCGGTCAGCATGATCCTGGCCCATACATGGACGCCCACATTTTTGCAAAGCCTTCAATCTATGATCTCAAGAAGGTAAAGATTGCAGCCATACATCCGGACTTTATGTGAAGCGCATTGCCTCTGTCCCTGATGGAATTTGCTGAGTAGCACCTTATCATCTTCACGTGCTCTATGCACTTGGGCTAAGTCAGGTTTAGCTACTCACGGTCTGACCAGTCTCGCCATCATGTCATGATTGCCTGTGCAATCGGTAAACCTCCAACCCTCCACATTAACATCCTGGTACATCATCGTTATCCTCAAACCTTTTACAAGGAGGAACGATGTCATCATCAGAAATACGACGAATTCATATCGAAACATGGCAAACCAGCGGTATGTCCCAGGCAGCTTATTGCCGGGAACATGGTTTGAATACAAAGACGTTTGGTAATTGGGTTCGCAAGCATCGTGCCGATCAGGTTATTCGGTCGCCTGCGTTGGTTCCGATAACGATCAAACCAATGTCTATGCTAAGCGAATACACTGTGTCTTCGCGGACGGGGCGATCATGTGCTGGAACTGCCATCGACGGTTTCGCCGCATTGGTTGGGGGAATTGTTGAAGTGTCTTTGATTGCGAATCCGGGGAGATCTGGTTGATGGTTGATCCGGTAGATATGCGCCGGGGGATCGACGGTTTGTCGGTGTTGGTGGAGCAGGCGTTGCAGCGATCGCCTTGTGCGGGCTCGGCGTTTGTGTTTTGCAATCGCGCGGGCAATCGCATCAAAGTGTTGCTGTGGGACGGTACCGGTGTGTGGCTGTGCCAGAGGCGTTTGCATCGGGGACGGTTTGTTTGGCAACATTCCGGAGAAGGTGGCATTGTGTTGACGTAGCCGCAATGGGAGTGGTTGATTGCCGGAGTGGATTGGCATCGTTTGGGGGTTGCAGTCGTGCGTACGAAAATATAGCTGAACGCCAATATTGATGCCGCTTTTCGCGGGTTTTGTGGTACAATAACACCATGAAAACGCACGCAAAACAGTCAATTGAATTGGATCATCTGAACCTCGCGCCGGCGGTTAAAACCGAGGTATCAAATCTGATTCAATCACTGCTTACGCAAGCACAAAACGAACTCAAACTGCTGGAGGCGAAGAATCAGGCGCTGACGCTGGAACTGGGGCATTTGCGCCGCATTCGTTACGGTGTGAAGAGCGAAGCACTGTCACAGCCACAGTTGAGTTTGTTCGAAGAAGACTGGCAAACTGATGTTTCTGCCGTTGAGGCGGAAATCGAGCAATTGCCGCTGCCTGCTCCGCAGAAGCCTAAGCGCGCACGCGCTGGGCGCCAGCCGTTGCCGGATCACCTGCCGCGCATCGAACACCGCCATGAACCGCAATCCTGCCAATGCAAACAGTGCGGCAGCGATCTGGTCAGAATCGGTGAAGACGTCACCGAACAACTCGACGTCAAACCCGCCGAATTCTTTGTGCACCGCCACATCCGTCCGCAATATTCCTGCCGGGCATGCGAAACTGTGGTCGCGGGAACCGGTACCGCCCGCGGTGATCGACGGCGGCATGGCGGCACCGGGTTTGCTTGCTTGGATCGTCGCGGCTAAATACCTCGATCACCTGCCGCTGTATCGCATCACGCAAATCGCCGCCCGCGAAGGTGTCACTTTATCGCTCTCCACCCTGGCGGAGTGGGTTGGACGCGTCGGCGTGGCACTGCAACCGCTGGCTGACCGGCTGATCTGGCACTTGCTGCAAGGTCGCGTGTTGCACGCCGACGAAACCCCGGTGGCGCAACTTGATCCCGGCAGCGGAAAAACGCAGCGCGCCTACCTGTGGGCGTATCGCAGCAACGACTTCGAATTGGAGCCGCGTATCATCGTATTTGACTACCAAACCAGTCGTAGTGGCAAACATGTGCAAAACTTCCTCAACAGCTGGCAAGGCCACTTGCTGGTCGACGACTATGGCGGGTACAAGGCTTTATTCTCCAAAACAGCATCACCCTGCACAGAATTAGGCTGTTGGGCGCACGCGCGCCGCAAATTCTTCGATCTGCATCAGGCCAACGCCAGCACCGTTGCATTCGAAGCATTGCAACGCATTGGCAAACTTTACGCCGTCGAAGCCGAAAGCAAGCACTTATCGACCGAAGCACGGCAACAACTGCGTGCCGAAAAAGCCTGCCGATCCTGCAATCGTTGCACGACTGGTTACTGCAAACCCGCTTTCATACCGCCGATGGCGGCGGCACCGCCAAAGCCATCGACTACACTTTGAAGCGCTGGCAAAGCCTGATCCGCTACGCCGGCAGCGGACACCTGCCGATTGACAACAACCCCGTCGAAAACACTATTCGCCCCATCGCGCTCGGCAAGAAAAACTGGCTGTTCACCGGCTCCGAGCGCGCCGGAAAACGTGCCGCCGCCATCCAAACCCTGCTCGGCACCGCAAAACTCAACGGCCTCAACCCCGCACAATGGCTAGCCGACACCCTCGAAAAACTCCCCACCTGGCCTAACAGCCGAATCGATGAACTGCTACCCTTCGCACCGGAGGCTATTGAAGCATTGTTGAAGGAATGTGGGTAGATGGTGGGGTTGGAGGCTTACTGCAATCGGTGGTAACTTTCTCCTTAAACTCGTTTTTAATGCAACATACCCATACGCTTCTAATCAACCCTCACGATCAATGAGCCGCAGCAGTATGTTGCCATAGTGTGATCGGGGTGAAATGTCGCTTTCTGGGTGAGCAATGCCCAGATGATGCGAGCGTTCTTATTTGCCAGGGCAACAGCAGCAACGTTCTTATTGCGCCGTGTTATCAGCTTGCGAAGCCAGCTTTCTGGCTCGGCCTTCTTCTCGGCAAAGCGGATGACTGCTCTTGCTCCATGGATCAGCAGGGTGCGAAGATAAGTATCCCCGCGTTTGCTGATACCGAGCAATAACTGTTTGCCACCGCTTGAATGCTGCTTGGGCACTAACCCTAGCCATGCGGCCAATTGTCTACTGCTCTTGAACTCTGTAGCATTCCCCACAGTTGCCACAATGGCGCTCGCTGTAATCGGGCCAACACCGGAATGGCTTCCAATCTTTGGCTGGCTTCGTTCTCCTTGTGCCAAAGCTTGATTTGCAACTCTAACTCTTTCACCTGCCGATCCAGCTCCTTCAGGTGGTCATTCAGTCTTTCCAGTAATCGGCGCATTGTTCCTGGCAAACCATTTTCAGCATCTTCCAGAATGTCAGGCATGCGTTTGCCAATCGATTGGATCCCCTGAGGGATGACGATACCAAACTCAGAGAGTAGACCGCGTATCTGATTTGCCTGTGAAGTTCTCGCCTTGACAAATCCCTGTCTGGCTCGGTGCACTGATAGAATGGCCTGTTGCTCAACAGTCTTGATCGGTACAAAGCGCATATTGGGTCGAGTAACTGCTTCACAAATCGCTTCGCATCGGCCATATCATGCTTGTTAGTCTTGACATAGGGCTTGACGAACTGGGGCGACATGAGCTTGACAGTATGCCCAAATCCACCCAACTTTCTCGCCCAGTGGTGGGAACTACCGCACGCTTCTAAGCCAATCAGGCAAGGCCCCAGATTGGCAAAGAACTCCGTCATCTGTCCGCGGCGTAATTGCTTACGCAGTACAGCCTTTGCCATACTCATCTACACCGTGGATCTGAAACACCTCTTTTGCCAAATCAATGCCTATTGTTGTAATCTTCATGTCGGACGCTCCTCTCTGTTTTAGTGGTCATTGCACCACTACTTGGCACTTTGATGCCGTTTTGGGTAGTGGGCGTCCATTCCATTATCTTCGTCAGGAACCCGTCCAGAAACTGTCATTTCACTGTTATTATCCGGCCGTTAATTTTATAAGCATTTGAATAATATACGATCGTATTTTTCTCGTGCGTTGTAGTGCCATAATATAGTTGTTTTATATCGACACATACCCCTGGCTATAGTAGGCTTAAGGGTATGTATATCAGACAAACCACCACCCGCTCTAAAAAAAGACAGCACTTACCAGTCCTATCGATTGGTTGAATCTTTCCGTATCGGCAACAAGGTCAAACAACAAACGCTGCTGAATCTGGGTGCCGAGTTTTCCATACCGCGTGAGTACTGGGGTGAATTGACCAATCGTATTGAAGCCATCCTGCATCACCAGCCCAATCTACTTCCGCTTGACGAAACCATTGAAGCTGAGGCGCAGCGCATAGCTTCTAATTTACTGCTGCGTAAAAAAGAATATGCGCCGAGTGATGAGCGCATGGCGACAGCAGATTATTGCACGGTAGATATTGATAGCATCGAAAGCTCGGAACTGCGCAGTGTTGGGCTGGAGCATATGGCCTATGCTGCATTGCAGTCTTTGCAGCTGGATGTTCAATTAACGGCTCTGGGACTGAATCGTGCGGAAGTGGCCACGGCCATTGGCACGATCGTTGGCCGAATGGTTGCGCCGGATAGTGAGTTATCTACACATCGCTGGTTACAGCGGGAGAGTGGCTTGGGTGAGATCATCGATTACGATTTCAACCAATGTAGTTTGAGTCGCCTGTATCGTGTTTCAGATCAATTGTTAAGGCATCGTGATGCGCTGGAAACTCACCTGTTTATGCGTGAATGTACGTTGTTTGATCTGAACTGCACCATCACGCTGTACGATCTGACCAATACTTTCTTTGAAGGCAGCGGCAAATACAATGATCAAGCTGTTCGTGGCCGTTCAAAGGAGAAGCGGTGCGACTGCCCGTTGGTTACACTGGGTCTGGTGCTTGACAGTAGCGGGTTTCCGCGCAGCAGCCGGGTTTTTGCTGGTAATGCCAGTGAACCAGCCACGCTCGAGACGATGGTTACATCGCTAGCTGGCGCAAAGGCCAGCGCATTGATTGTGATGGATGCGGGCATTGCGACTGAAGCGAATCTTCAATGGCTGCAGGAACGAAACTATCGTTACCTGGTGGTCAGCCGCAAGCGCCAAGTGGAATGGGACGAGGAATTATCGCAAATTGTGCGTGTACAAGGCACGAATGAAGTCCGGATTTACAGCAAACCGAGTGACGATGAAAAGAAGTGGAACTGTATTGTCGCTCCAGCAGCCGTGCGGCCAGGGAAGTCGCGATAGATTCCCTGTTTCAGCAACGCTTTGAGACGCAAATGCGTGCGCTGGCGGATGGATTGAACAAAAGGGAAGTACCAGGCGATACGACAAGGTATTACAACGTGTTGGCCGGCTGCAGGAGAAATATGCGCGAGTGGCCCGGCACTACACCATCGAAGTAGAAAAACACCCGCATAGCAATCTTGCCACCAGGTTACACTTTGAGCGCACAAACGTTGCAGCGAAGGAATACGCTGGCGTGTACTGTTTGCGCACCAACATGCTGGACTGGGATGCCGGGAAGCTCTGGCGCACGTACATCATGCTGACTGATCTGGAGGCTGTATTTCGCAGCCTGAAATCGGAATTAGGCATGCGCCCCGTCTACCATCAAACGACCCAACGCGTGGAAGGTCACCTGTGGATCACATTGCTTGCCTATCACCTGGTGCATCACATCCGTTTGCGTTTAAAAGCTGCGGATATCCATGACAGCTGGGACACGCTACGCCAGCGCATGCGCAGCCATATGCGCGTCACAACAACAATGCGTACCAAGGATAACAAGACACTGCACATTCGCAAAACTGCTCGCCCTGAGCCTGGCAGCAAGCAATCTATCAGGCACTGGATTTACCTCAAAATCCCGGAGGAATACGCAAAACAATCATTCCCGGCTAGAATCCAAATTTGTAGTGCCAACAGGTATTGTGTGCGAGATTAACCTGTTGTAAAAAATGAAAAGTTTGAGGTGTTGTGACGAAGATAATGGAATGGACGCCCACTACCCAAAACGGCATCAAAGTGCCAAAGTAGTGGTGCAATGACCACTAAAACAGAGAGGAGCGTCCGACATGAAGATTACAACAATAGGCATTGATTTGGCAAAAGAGGTGTTTCAGATCCACGGTGTAGATGAGTATGGCAAGGCTGTGCTGCGTAAGCAATTACGCCGCGGACAGATGACGGAGTTCTTTGCCAATCTGGGGCCTTGCCTGATTGGCTTAGAAGCGTGCGGTAGTTCCCACCACTGGGCGAGAAAGTTGGGTGGATTTGGGCATACTGTCAAGCTCATGTCGCCCCAGTTCGTCAAGCCCTATGTCAAGACTAACAAGCATGATATGGCCGATGCAGAAGCGATCTGCGAAGCAGTTACTCGACCCAATATGCGCTTTGTACCGATCAAGACTGTTGAGCAACAGGCCATTCTATCAGTGCACCGAGCCAGACAGGGATTTGTCAAGGCGAGAACTTCACAGGCAAATCAGATACGCGGTCTACTCTCTGAGTTTGGTATCGTCATCCCTCAGGGGATCCAATCGATTGGCAAACGCATGCCTGACATTCTGGAAGATGCCGAAAATGGTTTGCCAGGAACAATGCGCCGATTACTGGAAAGACTGAATGATCACCTTAAAGAACTGGATCGGCAGGTGAAAGAGTTAGAGTTGCAAATCAAGCTTTGGCACAAGGAGAACGAAGCCAGCCAAAGACTGGAAGCCATCCCTGGTGTTGGCCCGATTACAGCGAGCGCCATTGTGGCAACTGTGGGGAATGCTACAGAGTTCAAGAGCAGTAGACAATTGGCCGCATGGCTAGGGTTAGTGCCCAAGCAGCATTCAAGCGGTGGCAAACAGTTATTGCTTGGTATCAGCAAACGCGGGGATACTTATCTTCGCACCCTGCTGATCCATGGAGCAAGAGCAGTCATCCGCTTTGCCGAGAAGAAGGCCGAGCCAGAAAGCTGGCTTCGCAAGCTGATAACACGGCGCAATAAGAACGTTGCTGCTGTTGCCCTGGCAAATAAGAACGCTCGCATCATCTGGGCATTGCTCACCCAGAAAGCGACATTTCACCCCGATCACACTATGGCAACATACTGCTGCGGCTCATTGATCGTGAGGGTTGATTAGAAGCGTATGGGTATGTTGCATTAAAAACGAGTTTAAGGAGAAAGTCACCACCGATTGCACAGGCAATCATGACATGATGGCGAGACTGGTCAGACCGTGAGTAGCTAAACCTGACTTAGCCCAAGTGCATAGAGCACGTGAAGATGATAAGGTGCTACTCAGCAAATTCCATCAGGGACAGAGGCAATGCGCTTCACATAAAGTCCGGATGTATGGCTGCAATCTTTACCTTCTTGAGATCATAGATTGAAGGCTTTGCAAAAATGTGGGCGTCCATGTATGGGCTGAGACATACCGCTGGTTTGCCATGTTTCGATATGAATTCGTCGTGCTTCTGATGATGACATCGTTCCTCCTTGTAAAAGGTTTGAGGATAACGGTGATGTATCAGGGTGTTAATGTGGGAGGGTTGGAGGTTTACCTTTCAAGTGCATTAATTCATCTTTGTTTTCAGGTGTAGTCTTTGGTGGACGTCCCAGTGGTTTGCCTGCGAAGCGGATGTGATTGCGTTCCAGATAGCTGCGATTATCACGTGAGCCATATAGCGTGTCGGCAATGACGACTTCGGGATAATGCCGTGACGCTTTTTGTAGACTTCAACTTGCGCTTGAAGATCATGGCCTTCATGTTGCGCGTCCCAGTGCAGCTTGTCGACATGAGCCAACCCTTTGCCTGTCAAGCTCACGCTTATTTTGGCGCCAAATTCCACTGTCTTGCCTTGCTTTCCCCTGATAATGGGCCGAAGATGCGGCTGACTGATACTGACAATGCGATCATCACAACGTCTGGTGTTGGTTTTGTACATTGCATATTGTTGCCGGTACAGATGGGGTAATACCCAGTAGCGGCGCAACAACCAATTGGGTAATGGTATGGGCGTGCCAGGCGTATATTCCGTCAGCATCGCTTCAATATGATTTAAATTCCGGTGCAGGAACTGCAATTGTTGCCTGATACCGGCACGGCGCTTCCTGTTGGATGGCCGTCTCAGCTTGACTAGGCTGAGATAGGCTTTTCTGGCAACTCGCGATAAGTGCGCGGCTTCTTTTCTGTGGACGATTACTTTTGGCATGCAGTTCATCAATGATACGCTCACTCAATTCACGCGCTTCGTTCAGCAGTCCAAGATCTGTCGGATAGCGTATGGCCTGCTCTGCAACAGTGGCATCCAGTATTAATTTGCCATGATTGCGCGGCGGCTCATCTGCCAAAGATTGCTCTGCTTCCATTGCGGTACCCGTGTCGCAGCTGCCTACCTCACCGCTATTTGTTACATCATTGTCGTCGTCGTTGTCATCATCAATTATCTTTGACTGACTTCTTTGTCCGCCGGGGTTCAAATCACCTCATGAAATTCATCAAATACCGTCTGAGCCATGCGCTTGCATATCTCAACCAGTAATGATGACGCAAAGGGCGTCTTCGCTTGAAAACCTTTCAGGCCAATAAAATATTGCAGGTATGGATTCTCCCGGGTCTGCTCAACAGTCTCTTCATCTGAAATCGATAATTTATGTTTAATAATCACTGCTCCAATCACAATTCTGGCATCTTTGGCTGGGCGGCCTAGTCTTGAACACAGCGTCTTATAGTAACTCTCGGACAACTCATCCCACGGTAGGCAATCACTCAGTTTTACCCAGCGATTATTGGGATCAAGAATCATGCCCGGTGGTGTATCAAATCCTTTGAGGGGCAGTTTTTGATTGATATAACGAATCATAGTGCACGGTTTTTGGTGTTAATTCACATATTTATGTGCACCATTTTACCAAAATATGAAATGCTATTCAATTAAAACAATTAGTTATACTTTTTGAGTAAGCTCTAATTATACTCGAAGCACAAACTGTTTTGAGGAGAGGAGCGAATCATGGTAAAGACAAAGATTATCCTTGATGAGGAAGAGAAACGAGAGCTGGATAGGCGGTTACGTGCCAGCACCGTGTTAGTACGAGATCGGCAGTGCGCACAAATCATTTGCTGAGGGCTGAAGGACATACTCCAGATAGCTTTCGGTGCGAAAGCTGGTGTGACACGGTAACCGTAAGTTATTGGTGTCAGCGTTTTGCTAAGGAACGATTGGCTGGTCTAACGGATGCGCCCGGACGTGGCCGCAAGCCTTCGTTACCCGATACGGCGGTCAAGAAAGTGTTGGAGACAGTTACGCGCCCGCCCGCTAATCCGGTACGCTGGAGTTGCCGCACCATGGCGCAAGCGGCGGGTATTTCGACAGCCAGCGTACAACGCTTGTGGGCGGCAAACGACATCAAGCCGCACCTGATCCGAACCTTCAAGCTGTCGAACGATGTTCATTTCGAGGAAAAATTCAGGGATGTCATCGGCTTGTATCTCAATCCACCGGAAAAAGCGCTGGTGCTGTGTTGTGACGAGAAATCACAATGTCAGGCGCCGGAGCGTACTCAGCCGGGCTTTCCGCTGGGCATCGGGCATATCAAGACCACAACGCACGATTATATTCGTCATGGCACTTTGACTTTGTTTGCTGCGCTAAGCCTAATTTCCTCAGTTGGAATTTAGGATAAAAATGGCTGTAATCTAATACTATCAAGGGTTCCAGGCCTAAAATGTTAACTGCTCCTCAGTTACAGAAAACAAGCTGAGAGCAAGACATGAAAGTACTTTCAGCAGATTTTTATTAGTCCGAAGCAAGGTTAAAACCACCGCCTTTAAAGCGGTAAGATTTATTTTTTAAAATTTTGGACGTACCATGATGTTAAAAGTAGGGGAGTATCATGGACTATCGTTATGGAAGTCACACAATTTTCAAGAAACAGTACCATTTTGTATTTGTAACAAAATATCGCTATGAGGTACTGAGCGGTGACATAGGGCTGAAGGTCAGGGAACTGATAAGGCAGACGTGCGAGGCATTTGAAATAGAAATTCTGAAAGGCGGTGTCAGTCAGGATCATCTACATATATTGGTATCTGCGCCACCGAACATGGCGCCCAGCGAAATAATGAGGCGCATCAAAGGTAGAACTTCTGCGAAGTTGTTTGAAAGTTTTCCGGAATTAAAAAAACGCTACTGGGGCGCCATTTTTGGGCACGAAGATACTTTTGTGTAACGTCAGGAGAACTGACAGAAGAAATGATTCAAAACTATTTGGAACATCATTTTGAACCTAAAGGTGATGATGATTTCAGTACCGAAAGCTAAACGGGTCTTAAGATCCGTATCCTGACTTGAGTCATTGTCACTAACCCACCAGCTAGAGCTGGTGGTTGTTTAGTTTTTCACCGCTCCTGTCGCGAAGTTTTCTACCAGCTGTCTAGAAACTCGGGAACATATAACGAATGCCGCCAGTGATATTCCAGGTATAGGCACCGGGAAGATCCCGCCCATAAATTCCGATCCCGGGGCGTACAAACACTCCCCATTTTCCCACTACATTCCGTCCGAGTTCAAGTTCGAGGGTCATACTGTTTTTTGTGCTCCGTTCCCAGTCGATCCTCCAATCGGCATCCAGGACGCTCCATCCATTCGCTCCCCAGAACGTATTGATCTGTATCTGGGCCTTCGTAACATTAACGGAGTTTCGGGCAGGATCGCCGCCGACGGAAACTTGTTGTGTAACTAACGCACTCATGAGTGAATCCCATCGGGGGAGAAACCGTCCCGTGAAGATGACCGGGCTGATCGTATACTTGCCAAGGCTCAATGCGCTCTCGGTAGCGGTAGGAAATGTCGATATCACGCCGAGTAGTAAGGCATATTCAGGCGTATTATAAGCACGCCACCCGGCCGTGACGGCGAGATCGCTGAAGCCTTGCACGCTAGTGGTGCCAGGGCGATGCGGATCGCTCCAGTTCAAGCACGGCGCATCTACACGGAGCAGATAGTTTCCTCGGTACGGCAGATCAACACGAGCTACGGTATCAATGCCTTGACCTCCCTGAGGGAGCTCGCGGTACGTGGAAGACAGCTGCATCCGTCCCACGATGGCGGTGGGGTCGGTCCCATATTTGGCGCCCAGGTTTCTGAGACGCTCTGCCTCGTCCTGCTGCTCCGGTGTCACCGGCTGAGGCCCCAATCTGCTGAGGGGGCGGCGTCTCCTGGGAACGGCGTCAGGCTTTTCGATGAGGTCATTCATTTCTTTCTGTGTGTCTGATGCCAGGCCCCTTTCCGCCGGTGAGCCGGGCAGCGAATCTTCTGCTAGTGCAAATAAGGGGCACAGTGTGAGCAGTAATGTGGTTCCAATAAACCAGACACATCTTTTTATAAAATTCCGATTAATCAAAGTGTTTGGTATTTATGGAAGGGTTTTTGTAATCGTGCGCCGGGTCCACAGTTATATAGCAGCTTGCAGACCATCGGATGCTGCAATGGTATTGTTAACCAGTACTTTTTTCGTCATGTTGATGCATATTCCTTTAGCATTCTTTCGACGGTGCCTGATGATTAGTAGGAAGTGTCAGATGTGGATTGACATGCTGTGCGGTTAATAAAGATAGCAAGTATGGTGCAGGCCAGATTTAAAATATTCATTTGCCTTTTCTTTAACGAATTTTTGCATTGATAATATCATATACACCGGCTCAGCCGTGCAGCCGCGCAATTGAGATGTTATTGATCCGGCCATTAAATAGTTTTAAGCGGCATATTTTACATACGGATCTTGGAAGTAAGAAGCAACGCGCTCTGGATTATTCTGCAGCATCAACATATGATCATCGACAGCGGCATGTAATTTCTCCTTGGTACGCACCGGAACTTTCGAACCGATAGCCTGCTTCAAATCTGAGTTCAATCTTTCTTCTGGATTTAATTCCGGACTGTAGCTGGGTAAATAAAAGCATTCGATCTTTCCTTATTTTCTTCCAGCCAAGCCTTCACTGGTTTGCTGTGGTGCACTCTCAAATTATCCAGGATCAAGAACACTTTCTTCCCTGCATCCTTGATCAGTAGTTCGAGAAATTCAATGAGTCTATCTGAATTGAAATTTCCATCAATAATCTGCCAGCGTGCACAGCCTTTGTTGGTTACAGTGGCAATCATTGACAGCCGTTGCCGCGTGCCAGGAGCGTAGGTCACGGGTGTTTTTCCTTGGGTGCAAAGCCACGTCCTCGCACATCCGTATTGACTAATCCTGTCTCATCACCCCAGTGAATCTCCCCGCCTTCAGTACGAGCGCGCTTGGCTATCTCTGGATACTGCTCATTGAGCCAGTGCTTTACCGCTTCCGGGCGTTGTTCGTAAGCACGTCGGATCGGCTTCTGCGGGGTAAATCCCCAACGCTTGAGGTAGTGTCCCACCGTGCGTATCGGCATGGATATGCCACATTCCTGCTCGATTAACTGTCTTATCGCTCCACGATTCCACAACGCAAAATCCATCTTCAGTTGCTCAGGACGTTTATCACAAATAAGCCGTTGCAATCTCAACTCCTGCTCTTCGCTTAAGCTGCGTTTGTCACCCGTACGTCGTCCGCGTCTACCCAGGCTTTAGCCCAGCTGCACCACCTTCTTCATAAAGTCGAATAATCTTCTTCACAGCCGTGCCGCTCAGCTCCGTAACTGCGCTATTTGCCCAGGTTTGCCGCCTCGCTTGTGAAGACGAATCACTTGCCGACGACGTTCATGCAGCGCTTCATCTTTTAAGGTTCTTGCATCTATTTTTTCCATCCTTCTATGACATGCAAAATCACCAAAAATTCAAACTATTTATTGGCCGGATCTATAGCAACAAATAAATGCTTAACAAGCATAAGTTTGCTAGAATGAAGAAGGTAATTTATTGAATAATCTTGTCAAGATAATCTAATCATTTTTTATATAATTTATTATGCGCGCTAATTTTACTTGGTTTTCTTTGCTGCTTTTTTTGTTATGGTCCGTTGGCGTAATGGCGACCCCCAGTGCCGAAGACATTATTACTTCGATGGCGTTTAAACAAGATCAGGTGGCTGAGCTTGAGCGGGGTAAAATCGTTGATGTTGAAATTAGTGAAGCGACCCAGAAAGAATTGGCAATGGGACTGGCCATGTACCTGCCGTCCTCACCGGCAAAAATAGCCACTTACTTTAAAACTGGCGACTTGGCTTTGATCGACTCCGATATTACGACACATGCCAGCATACAGCCAAATTCAGGTATAGATGCTTTCAAGGGATTTTCCTTTACGCTTAAACAGAGTGACGAGGCCCGGGATTTGATGGCTGCTGCGGCGGGTGACCGGTTTAATTTGTCCGCAGAGGAAATAAAAGGCTTTGCGGCGCTAAAGGAAAAACTGACCGGTGCTGATAAAGCTGCTTTAGTTGCAGACGTGTCGCAACACTACCGGCAGATTTTATTGCAACGCTGGCAAGCTTATCTAGAAGGGGGTTTGGCAGGAATTGCGTCCTACGCGCGCAATGGAGCAGACGCAAAACCTGCAGAGGAATTACGTACGGCAGCCGCCAGCAGCAAGCTATTTGCAAACTTCTTTCCAGATCTGCATAAGGTTTGGCTGAATTACCCGGAAAAATTGCCATCCGGTGCCGAAGAACAATTTTTCTGGATCAACCGGACAGTGGAAAACCGGCCTACGGCTATTCTCAGTCATCGTATCGCGCAGACTTCCGATACCGTTTCGGTGATTATCGCGAGGCAATTCTTTGTTGGACACTCCTACAATTCCAGTCATCTGATAGTTGGTTGCTTGCCCTACCGCGATGGCTCCATCGTGTTTTATGCGCAACGGACCTCCACTGATCAGGTTGCTGGCCTGGGCAGTAGCTTGAAGCATAGTATCGGGCGTGAGCAACTGAAAAAACAAATGATCAAGAACTTGGAACGATTGCGTTCCAATATTCAGTCCCCTTGAAGAATAAAAACATAAAGAGCTGGAAGATTACCCGAAGGCAGTGGCTGTCCAGTACCTGTGGCTTAGCTATGGGAATGGCCTTGGGGGTGGCTGCCGAAGAGCCTTCAACCAGATCAGGCGCGATCGATACGGAACTTTATCCGCGTAATGCTGACGAGGCGCTGGCACGATTACAGGATGGAAATCAGCGTTTCATGGATGAAAATCCACGTCATACGCATGAAAAGGCTGCCTGGCGAAGTCATCTTGTCGGGAGCCAAAAACCTTTTGCAACTGTTCTTGGATGCAGTGATTCGCGCGTGCCGCCTGAATTCATCTTCGATGTGGGATTTGGCGATCTCTTCACGATTCGTCTGGCTGGCAATATTATCGCAGAAGACGTGGTGGGCACCTTGCAATATGCCGTGTCTCATTTGCATACCCCATTGGTAGTTGTGCTGGGCCATGAAGGCTGTGGTGCCGTTTCCGCTGCGGTTGATGAGATGACGCATAAGAAGGCTAAGGAGCTGGAGCACATT
The DNA here is from genome assembly GCA_016721865.1 of Nitrosomonas sp. Taxonomy (GTDB): domain Bacteria; phylum Pseudomonadota; class Gammaproteobacteria; order Burkholderiales; family Nitrosomonadaceae; genus Nitrosomonas. The sequence goes on from JADKHF010000004.1 coordinate 18,671, forward strand.
GAGTCGCTAATCAGATTAATTAAACCCGGGCTAAGCAAACTAGATTTGAAGCAGAACCAGGAAGCATTGCTGAGCGCTGCCGTAGAGGCCAACGTTCGTTGGTCCATGCAGCAAATTTCCAGTTCTCCGGAAGGAAAACGGGCGCTCAGGGAAAGGCGCGTGACTCTGGTAGGGGGTATTTATGAGTTGGCAACGGGTCGCGTTCGTTTTCTCGAATAGATTTTATCCTTCGATCCCTTGTGCCTGCCGTTAAAGTACAAAACTTCTCCCTGATTACATAGAACCTTAGTCTCCTATGCAAAGCAAATTATAGCTCAGAGACATTTTTCTCCATTTAGTGAAATCAAGAAGTTCCAAACTTTGCGACATAATCAGTAATTTTACCTGACGGTATAACCTCGACCTTCAAAGCAGGTTGCATAGGCACGATGAAAATACTGTTGTTGCTGTGCCGTGGCCTGTTGTTGTTGCGCTGCGGCCTGATCATTGCTAGCTTGCTTATCACGTTTTCTTGCGCCACCGAGTACTGTTCCTCCAACCGCACCAATCGCAGCACCCTTGCCGGCATCACCGGCAATTGCCCCAATCGCCGCTCCGCCAGCCGCCCCGCGAGCGGCACCTCTTATCCGCTCGCCGCCAACGCTTTGTTGCGGCGGTGCTACTGCATATTGGGAAGCCTGCGCCGGATCATAGCCCGTCTGCCCCTTGGCCCATGCGTAACATTCTGCCTCATCTCTTTGTTGCTGCGCTGCTGACTGACCCTTGGCGGGATAAATGACCTGCTGCGCAATCACTGAGGAACTGAATAAAGCTGTAAATACCGCTATTGACGTTATCGATTTCAAAGTCATTTTCCTTCCTTTACTTATATTTAACAATCTGTTTATATGTCAAAATTCCAATTATTTGGATATCTGTGACTCATTCCACCAAAGGAATGAATTCAGCAAGCTCATAGCGTATGATGGCTCTAATTTTATTCTCGATCTGAATGTAGCGAGCCACTTTTACCTCAGGAAGGATTTTGGTGAGCCTGGGCACATAAGACTGCTTTAAATTAACTTCAGCCACTTCAATTGCAATAACTTCATCAAGTAATTCCTTCGCCGTTTGATTTAGCACTGCGCCCTTACTGTAGGCTAAAGAATAGTCATTAATCAGTTTGGTCATGCGTTCGTTGATTTGATGCAGATCCTGCTGATATGCATCGTAGACAGGCCAGAACGCCTTCGCCTCGGCGTCAGTCAGATTCATGTTGTTCGCAACTAACAATTTCTTATCCGCGGTGATCTTCTGGCGCAATATTTCCATATTGCCGGTTTCGCCGGCTTCATCCGCGAATGCAGGAAGAATAAGAGTTGCAGATAGAATCAACAAAATAAGATGCAACATGTTCGTCAAATATTTTTTCATCATCAATGACTCCATCATAAATTAAGGTTAAATTAGAAGGCTGAAATTTTTGCGGGAAGTTATTCTTGGTCGAATCGAATTACAAGTACGTACCTTTAACTTTTTCATAGTATCATTCCCTATTAACGTATAAAAATAAAGAGTGATTATTTTTCCTTTCAACAAACCCTATCCTTATAAGTAGGTGGCGCATGTTACGTTTTCTGAGTTCACTTTTTTCACCGACGGCAGAGCGGGCAAAAGGCCTGGATGAAGCGTTGATTGAGGCAGCCACCGAGCGGGCAGTGGATGGTACGGATCGGCGTATCCGTGCCATCGGGCAGTATCGAAAACGCCTTCGTCAGCCCGTTGAACTTGCTGTTGCTCATGTGATTTCTCTCGTCGACGCCTTGTCGCCGCCGATAGAAATTAGCCCGCGGGCATTCAGCGAGGATTCGCGATTACGCGCATTTTTCGTTTCGACCGACCATCTGCGCGAAGTTCTCGGAAGCCTCAAGACTGTGCGCAATTACCTGACGGACCTGACACCTGCTCCCAAAAGATTTTCGGTCTTCTGAATATGGCTATGGAGGAGCGCAAAGTGTTTGGGGTAGAACTCGTTGGAGATACCCTGCGCCGGGATGTGATGCAAGTTACGGTGAATTTTTCTAATCACCGTTACATTGGACCCACCAGCAATGAGCTGGATACGCGTCGTGAACTAAAAAAACGCGCATTCGATTTCCTGATTGAAAAGGCTCTGGAACGCATTGCGGGTGAGCGGAGCAAACAAATGGAGCTGGATCGCCAGCGGCATCTCCTGAAACTGAAGCTTGATGCCATGAAAGCTGGAAATTGGGGGCTTAATGCGATGCTGACCGATCTCGAGCAGCAGTGTCCTGATTTTGCAGCTCTCGAAACGGAGATCGAAGCAATCAATGTGGAACTTGGACAATTCCATACTGATAATATCAGTCTTGAAGCGAGTCTTGCATGCGTTGCCGATACCTTGAGTCATCCTGCAGACTGGCTTGCATCTCGTGAAATTACTCTGCGCCTTGATTCGATGGGAATCAAAATTCAAGCTGCATCAGCGGCAGCAGCAAGGGAGATTGTGTTGACCGAGATTTTTTCTGGAGCGGAGATACGAAGGATTATACTTTTGGGGTATATTGCACCAGCAGATATACCGGAGCCATCGGATCCCTTGCGAGAGGCGCAGCGTTACCTGTAAGTGCGATGCGTGTCATTTGCGGTACCGGCCGGGGCAAAGATTTGCATGACGTGATCCCTGTGATTGCTTCAGTGAGGGCCGTCAGAATGATTTTTTTATTTAATATTGGGAGGAAAATATGACCGAGAATTTAAACGACCTTGGGGTCGCAATGGCGCTTCTGCAAAGACTTACTTCGCAGACGCTGCCAAGAGCTTTTGAAATCAAGGAAAGAGTTGACCACGGCGAACTATTGTCTCAGAGGGATATCGATTTTCTACATACACTGTCCGAGCGCGCTGAAGAGGTGAGGCCGCTTGTAAACCGGCTTCCGGAATACCAGGAGGTGTATGCACAGATGGTGCATCTCTATAAGGAGATTACTGAGCGGGCGCTTCTTAACGAGAAAGGAACAACGCCGCTTGAGTAGATTCAATTTGCACAGCGCGTGTATTGGGGGAGGGAGATAATCCATTATAAAGGTGCCCTTAAGTGGGGCCATACTGCAACAGAATTCAGATGCTCCGGGGGTATAACAGAAAAAAACCGGGAAAACATAAGCAACGTCGACCTGAGGAAGCCCACATGCAGCTCTTTATTCCATGCATGGCTTCCTCGATCTGATCAGATATTTCCCGCTGTTAATACTTGGTGTCTCGTGCTTCCTCGCGGGCATCCTGCTTGGTGCCCCGCTTTTCCTGCCGACATTCCGCCCGGGATTTTTCATCGCCAGCTTTGCATTCAGCCTTGGTCTCTCTTGCATCCCCACGAGCATCCTGCTTTATTTCTCGCGCTTCGCGACGTTGCCCACCCTGTTCGGTTGCATAGCTCGTCAACGGTGCTATCAACAATGCAGTTGCTATGGCCATGCTTGACACGACAATTTGAAAATCAGTTTTACGATTCATGTTCTTGCTCCTTCAAATAAATAGTAACATGAGTTTTGTTACAAGTTTACTGCTCAGACAAGCCAGCAGCAGCTATACTAGACTTCGTTTGCTGAATTAGCAAGTATGCTGTAGAGATCAAAAAAATCCTTTTATGATTTGATACTTTTGGCATATTTCGTCGCTGGAACTAGGAACTAGGAACTGGGGGAGCTGGGAGCTGGGAGCTGGGAGAAGAGAGCGATTTTGGATTGTTTGTCATCAATTTGTCATTAAAGAGATATATATTTGTTTTTATATTATAATTATTTTAAATTTATCTGTATTCTTTAATTAATACAAAACGTTACGTTAAATAAGGGGTTTTAGAATGATCAGTTCCGAACAAAAACCTGTGCCTGACAGCAATCCACTGAGTGCCGAAGAATTGCGTGCGCTGAACGCCTGGTGGCGCGCCTGCAATTATCTCTCGGTGGGCATGATCTACCTGCGTGACAATCCGCTACTCAAGGAGCCGCTCAAGATCGAGCATGTCAAGCATCGGCTCCTTGGACACTGGGGAGCGAGTCCGGCGCTATCGTTTAGCTGGGTGCACCTGAATCGACTGATCAGACGCGACAATCTGGATGTGATCTTCATGGCCGGCCCTGGCCACGGTGCGCCGGGCGTCCTCGGGCCTACGTATCTCGAAGGCACGTATTCCGAAGTCTATCCCGATAAGAGTGAAGATACGGAGGGGATGCGCAAGTTCTTCAAGCAGTTTTCGTTCCCTGGTCAAATCGGATCGCACGTTACACCGGAAACACCTGGCTCTATTCATGAGGGAGGCGAGCTGGGCTACAGCCTGTCACATGCTTACGGCGCCTGTCTGGATAATCCCGAACTGATCGTTGCCTGCGTGGTGGGTGATGGCGAGGCCGAGACCGGGCCGCTGGCCACCGCCTGGCATTCAAACAAGTTCATCAATCCGATTCGCGACGGTGCCGTGTTGCCGATTCTGAATCTCAATGTGTACAAGATCGCCAACCCGACCATCCTTGCGCGCATCAGTCATGAGGAACTGGAAGCTTTGTTTGTCGGCTACGGCTACACACCGTATTTCGTCGAAGGTTCGGATCCCACAGAATTGCATCAGAAGATGGCGGCTACACTTGATACGGCTATCGCTGAGATCCGCTCCATTCAGGAGAAAGCCCGCAGCAGCGGCAAGGCCGAACGTCCGCGCTGGCCGATGATCGTGTTGCGCACACCCAAGGGCTGGACTGGACCAAAAGAGATCAATGGTCACAAGGCAGAGGGTTCCTGGCGCTCCCATCAGGTACCCTTTTCAGACGTCCGGACAAATCCCGCGCACCTCAAACTGTTGGAAGACTGGATGAAGAGCTACAAGCCCGAGGAATTATTCGACGCAAGGGGCCGCTTCATCCCGGAACTTCGCGCGCTCGCTCCACAAGGGCAGCGGCGTATGAGCGCCAATCTGCACACCAACGGCGGACTGCTCCGCAAAGAACTCAAACTACCGGATTTCCGTAACTATGCGGTGGCGGTAAAAGAAACTGAGAGAGGCAAGGTGTTGTGGGAGAATACGAAGCCGCTGGGTGAGTTCCTGCGTGACGTGATGCGCGACAATATGACCAACTTCCGTGTTTTTGGGCCCGATGAAACGGCCTCCAATCGCCTGCAGTCGATCTACGAGGTGAGCAAGAAGGTTTGGATGGCGGATCTGTTGCCCGAGGATGCCGATGGCGGTGAATTATCCCGCGATGGACGGGTGATGGAAATGCTCTCTGAACATACCTTGATCGGCTGGCTGGAAGGCTATCTTCTCACTGGCCGACACGGCTTTTTTCATACCTACGAAGCCTTTGCCCATGTGATCGATTCCATGTTCAATCAGCATGCCAAATGGCTGGATATTTCCAAGAATCATGTGCCATGGCGCGCGCCGGTGGCATCGCAGAATATTCTGCTGTCCTCCACGGTCTGGCGACAGGATCATAATGGCTTTTCGCATCAGGATCCCGGCTTTATCGATCTGGTTACCAACAAGAGTCCGAGTGTCACCCGCATCTATCTGCCGCCGGACGCCAATACCTTGCTTGTGATAGCGGATCAGTGCCTGCGCTCGACGGATTGTATCAATGTTATTGTTGCGGATAAACAGAAGCATCTGCAGTTCTCCACCATCGACGAAGCAATCGTGCATTGCGCCAAGGGAATTGGTATCTGGGGACGTGCCAGCAACGATGAGGGCGTGGAGCCGGATGTGGTGATGGCATCCTGCGGCGACGTGGCTACCCAGGAGGCGCTCGCGGCGACCGCTATATTACGCGAGCACTTGCCTGATCTGAAGGTGCGCTTCGTCAACGTAGTGGATCTCTACAAAATGCAACCAGTAGCGGAACACCCGCACGGTTCGACCGACCGCGAGTTCGACAGTTTGTTCACTACCAGCAAACCGGTGATTTTTAATTTTCATGGTTATCCCTGGTTGATTCACAAGCTCGCCTATCGCTTCAAGAACCACGAAAATATTCACGTGCGTGGCTATAAAGAGCGCGGCAACATCAACACGCCGCTAGAGCTCGCGATCTTGAATCAGACTGATCGCTTCACTTTAGTCATCGATGTCATTGACCGCGTACCCGGCCTTGCGGGCAGGGCTGCGCATCTGAAGGAACAGATGAAGAACGAGATTATTCAGAATCTTGCCTATGCGCATGAGCATGGCACCGATCGCGATGAATTTACTAACTGGGTGTGGCCGTATTGAGCAGCAGAACCATGAGCAAGCAACCATCATCACCCACTCCGGGTAAGGTAACTGTGAGTCTGGCCGACGAGGAAGCGGTCAAGCATATTCTCATGGAGACATTGTTCGGCCTATGGGCGGCGGCGAACAATTTAACTCGCCTGCGCCCGTCCAGGCGCGAGCGCTATCGTGTCACGATTTTCGGTTCGGCACGTACCCAGCCCGGGCACTGGGTATATCAGGAAGTCAGGCGCATGGCCGAGGCTCTGGCGTCCATGGGTTGCGACATCGTCACAGGTGGTGGGCCGGGTCTGATGCAGGCTGCCAACGAGGGAGCGGAGGCAGCCAAGGCACCGGAACGGGTGCAGAATATCGGCATTCGCATTGAGTTGCCTTTCGAACAGAAGGTCAATCCGTTTGTCGAAGAGGCTTTTGAACATCAAACATTTTTTACCCGCCTGCATCACTTCGTTTTGCTGTCCGATGCCTTTATTGTGGTGCCGGGCGGTATCGGCACGGTGCTTGAATCCACAATGATCTGGCAGCTGCTGCAGGTGCGTCAACTGCACGACACACCGCTCATATTCACTGGTCCGATGTGGCAGGGGCTTGTCGATTGGGCGAGTCAGGCGATGTTGCGCCCGGGGTTCGAATTGGCCAACGCCGAAGACATGAAGATTCCGTGTTGCGTGGATACGGCTGACGAGGCGATTGCTATCATTCGACAACACCATGCGTGCTGGTTAGCCGAGAATGCTGACAGCATAACTACCGGAATTAGGCCGTGAAACCGCAGCAAGCTTACTAACGAGAATTTTACTGTGGGACATTGATCACCGAAATTGGATAGATCAAAAAACGATTTTGAGAGGAATCAAATATCATGAATAGCAAAGCACCTCTAAAAAAAGCCAAAACCGCAGCATCAGCTACTACTTCTGGACCTGCAGACTCAGATGTTCGTACCGGCCTGCAAGCCGCCGCACTCAAGCAGGCTGTGATTGACCACCTGCGCTATTCTGTCGGACACCCAGCAGCCATCACCGGTCCGCGTGACTACTACCGTGCGCTGGCCCTGACGGTGCGTGACCGCATGCAGCAGCGCTGGATGAACACCCACCAGAACTATTTCGACCGAAACAGCAAGATCGCCTGCTATCTCTCGGCGGAATTTCTCATGGGACCTCACCTGGGTAATAATCTGGTGAACCTCAACATCGAACAAGAGGCCCGCACAGCGTTAGCTGAGCTTGGCCAAGACCTCGATTTCATCATGGCCTGCGAGGAAGAACCGGGCTTGGGCAACGGCGGCCTGGGCCGGCTTGCCGCCTGCTATCTGGATTCGCTGGCGACGCTGCAGCGCCCGGCCATCGGCTACGGCATCCGCTACGAGTTCGGGATCTTCGACCAGGCGATCCATGACGGCTGGCAGACGGAGAAAACGGACAAGTGGTTGCGCTACGGCAATCCCTGGGAGATCGCCAAGCCGGAAGTCTTCCATTACGTCCAGTGGGGCGGCCACTCCGAACCGTATACGGATGAAACGGGCAGATGGCGCGTGCGCTGGGTGCCGTGGCGGGTGGTTAAAGGCACTGCCTACGACACGCCCATTCAGGGTTATGGCGTTGACACCTGCAATACCTTGCGGCTGTGGAGTGCCGAAGCAGTCGAATCGTTCGACTTCCAGGCTTTCAATACGGGTGATTATTACCAGGCCGTAGAGGAAAAAATGGTTTCCGAAACGGTAACCAAGGTACTTTATCCTAATGATGAGCCAGCGATCGGCAAGCGCTTGCGTCTGGCGCAGCAGTTCTTCTTCGTGTCCTGTTCCTTGCAGGACATGCTACGCATCCTCGATCTTGCTAACGTGCCGGTGGAGCGTTTTGCCGAGCGCTTCGCCGTACAGTTGAACGATACCCATCCATCCATTGGTGTAGCGGAGCTGATGCGCCTTCTGGTGGACGAGCGGCAATTGGATTGGGATACGGCCTGGACTATCACCGTGCAGACTTTCGGTTACACTAACCACACGCTGCTGCCCGAGGCCTTGGAAACATGGGCTTTGCCGATGTTCCAGGGGTTGCTGCCGCGGCATCTGGAGATCATCTACGAAATCAACCGCCGTTTCCTCGATGAAGTGCGCATCAGGTTTCCCGGCGATGAGGCGCGTGTAACGCGCATGTCGCTGATCGATGAGGAAGGCGACAAACGTGTGCGCATGGCGCATCTTGCTACGGTCGGCAGCCATGCCGTTAACGGCGTAGCCGCTTTGCACTCCGATTTGCTTAAAGCCAGTGTGCTGAAGGATTTCTATGCGCTGTGGCCTGAGCGTTTCAGTAATAAAACCAATGGCGTTACGCCGCGCCGCTTTCTGGCACTTGCCAATCCGGGATTACGCGGCTTGCTCAATAGTACGCTCGGTGGGGAATGGCTGGCAGATCTGGGGCAGTTGCGCCAACTCGAAGCCAAGACCGGTAATGCAACCTTCCGGCGCAAGTGGCGTACGATCAAAGAGGCCAATAAGAAGCGCCTGGCCGAGTATGTCCGGGCGACCACCGGTATCGAGCTTGATCCCGGCTGGCTGTTTGATATCCAGGTCAAGCGTATTCACGAATACAAGCGTCAGCATTTGAACGTGTTGCACATTGTCACACTTTACCGCCGTCTCAAGGAAAATCCGCAGTTGGCGGTGCCGCCGCGTGCGTTCATTTTTGGTGGTAAAGCTGCGCCCGGTTATTTCATGGCTAAGCGCATCATCAAACTCATCAATGCTGTCGCCGAGACGGTTAACGCTGATCCGGATGTGAATACGCGCATGAAGGTAGCTTTTGTTCCCAACTTTAATGTTCAGAGTGCCCACCTCATCTATCCGGCTGCCGATCTGTCAGAACAGATTTCCACTGCGGGCAAGGAGGCCTCAGGGACCGGGAACATGAAGTTCATGCTCAATGGCGCGCTTACCATTGGGACGCTCGATGGCGCCAACGTGGAGATGCGTGAGGAGGCCGGCGCGGAGAATTTTTTCTGTTTGGCCTTACCGCCGCGGAGGTGGAGCGCGTCCAGCGTGAAGGCTATCACCCGGGTGATTATGTTGCCGGGAACGGAGAGTTGCGTGCAGTATTGGAGCTTATCAGCAGCGGTCATTTTTCCCACGGCGATGCCGAGGTGTTTCGTGCCGTTGTCGATAATCTGACCCAGTCGGATCCATTCCTGGTACTGGCGGATTACGCTGCCTCATTGCTTGCCAGGAGCAGGGGAGTGCTGCGTGGCAAGATAAGGAAAACTGGACGCGCATGTCGATCCTGAACACTGCGCGCAGTGGCAAGTTTTCCTCCGATCGCGCTATCGGTGAGTATTGCGACGAGATCTGGAATGTACAGCCAGTGACGGTAAAGTTATAGAGTGAATTGCCATGTCGTCACATGATAAAGTGAGATCGCGAGGAAAGGGTAATGCAGGCTCGGCATCGGTGATTCGTGGCAGGACTTCGCCACCCTTCACGATTTTGCCGGGGACCCGGTTTCCACCTGGCGCCACTGCTGGCTCGGAAGGCGTGAACTTCTGCATCTTCAGCCAGCATGCGATCCGGGTCGAATTGCTGTTGTATGCTGCCGCGGACAGTCCCGAGCCGTTTCAAATTATCCATCTGGATCCCGAGCTTAATCGCAGCTTTTTCTTCTGGCATGTGTTCGTCGAGGGTTTGCCGATCGGGACGCGTTACACTTGGCGTATGGATGGTCCCAGCGACACCACTTCTACCGGACGGCGTTTCTATGCCGACAAAGGAGTGCTCGATCCCTGGGCGCGGGCGGTGAGCGATACGCTGTGGGATCGCAGGCGTGCCTGCACTTCCCAGGATAGCGGATTGAACCGCATGCGCGCCATTGTCGTCGAGCCGCAAGCACCGGCAACATCCGCCGCGCCATCGCGCTGGAAGACGACCGACCTGGAAGGTGCGGTGATCTATGAGCTGCATGTGGGCGGTTTTACCCGTCATCCTTCTGCAGAGGTAGCGCACCCCGGTAGTTTCACCGCGCTTAAGGAGAAGATTCCCTATCTACAGGCGCTCGGTGTGACGCATGTCGAACTGCTGCCGGTGATGGCCTTCGACACGCAAGACGCACCGTCCAGTGTCACAGACCGTGGGTTAGCCAACTATTGGGGATATAGCACACACAGTTTCTGGGCGCCGCATCCTGGGTATAGCGTCGATCCGGTGCAATCCACTCGCGAGTTCCGCGACTTGGTTGATGCCCTGCATGAGGCCGGTATCCGTGTGTTGCTGGATGTGGTTTTCAACCACACGGCGGAGGGTGGCAAAGCTGGACCGGTGATTCATTTCCGCGGGCTTGCCAACGATATTTTCTACCACCTTGACGCCGTCGATCGGCGCCACTATCTTGATTTTACCGGTTGTGGCAACACCGTGAACTGCAATCATCCGCTGGTGACGGCGTTCATCCTGCATAGTCTGGAATATTGGGTGGAGATGCTGGGTGTGGACGGTTTTCGCTTCGATCTTGCCAGCGTCTTCGTGCGCGGCGATAATGGCATACCGCTGGCCAATCCGCCCTTACCCTGGGCTATCGAATTCTCGCGCACGCTCTCTCACGTGCCTGTGATTGCTGAGGCCTGGGATGCGGCCGGGTTGTATCACGTCGGTGCTTTTCCCGGCATGGCGTGGTCGGAATGGAACGGCCGCTACAGGGATGTGATGCGCCGCTTTGTGCGCGGTGATCCGGGGCTTATTAATGAAGTGGCGACGCGCATCGCTGGCAGCGCTGATCTGTACATTGACGACGAGCGCAAGCCGGCGAACAGCATCAATTTCATCGCCTGTCACGACGGATTTACCCTGTATGATCTGGTGAGCTACAACACGAAGCATAACGAAGCTAACGGAGAGGACAATCGCGACGGCAGCAACGACAACCTGAGCTGGAATTGTGGTGCTGAGGGTGTGACCGATGACGCTGCAGTGAACACGTTGCGTTTACGGCAAGCAAAAAACCTGCTGGCCATCCTCATGCTGTCACGCGGCGTACCCATGCTGCTGGCCGGAGACGAGGTTCTGCGCACACAGCGCGGCAATAACAATGCCTGGTGCCAGGATAATGAGCTTGGCTGGTTCGACTGGCGGCTCATCGAGCGCAACGCCGACATGTTGCGTTATACACAGGAATTAATTGCATTACGCCGCCGCCATGCCAGTCTTGCCACCAACCGTTTCTTTACAGGCGCAATGGTGCCCGGCCGCGATATCGCCGATATCGCCTGGCATGGAGCACGTCTTAACGAACCGTTGTGGAACGATCCAGAGGCGCGGATGCTTGCCTTCACTGTAGCCGGTCAGCACACTGATGAAGAGGATCTGCATGTGATTCTGAATATGTCTGACCAGTTCTTGGACATGCCTTTACCGGTCATGCACGAGCGGCGCTGGCATCTGGCGCTTGACACCACCCAATCTACCCCTGCAGATATCCTTGTTCGCGACCGCCAAATGCCGGTCATTGGCGGAACCTATCTGACTGGTCCGCGCAGTGTGGTTGTCCTCGAAGCACGCGAATGAGCAGACGCATCATTCTGATCGTCAACGCGGGTTCATCCAGTCTGAAATTTTCAGTGTTTCGCCTGGGTGACACGGACATCTTGCAATTGGCTGTGCGCGGGCAAATCGATGGTATCGGTACCCGGCCGCATCTGTGCGTGAAAGATGTTACAAGTGCAGTGGTGGCCGAACGCGATTTCGCGATCATCGAGATTAGTAACGTGCAGCAGGCAATCTGGTTTGCCGGTGACTGGCTGAATGAATATTTTCAGGACGCGCAGTTACTTGCCGTGGGGCATCGCGTGGTTCATGGCGGCACTGATTATTCACATCCTGTGTTGGTCGATGAGGCTGTGTTCGCGGCACTGGAGCAATTGATTCCGCTCGCGCCTCTGCATCAGCCGCACAACCTGGCGGCGATCCGCGTGGTACGTGAGGTACAGCCGCAAGTGCCGCAGATCGCGTGTTTCGATACGGCATTTCACCGCACGCATCCTCAGATTGCCGACCTCTATGCATTGCCTTGGAAATACTATGCGTCCGGGGTACGGCGCTATGGTTTTCACGGATTATCTTATGAATATATTGCGGCCACACTGCCGAAGGTGTCGCCAGCTCTGGCCGGAGGCCGTGTAATTGCAGCGCATCTTGGCAGTGGCGCGAGCCTGTGTGCGATGCAAGCAGGCAAGAGTTTAGATTCGACCATGGGTTTCTCGCCGCTCGATGGCGTGCCGATGGGGACGCGGCCAGGTGCGCTTGATCCGGGGGTGTTGCTGTATCTCATTAATGAGTGCGGCCTGTCGGGCGCCGACTTGGAGAAGCTTCTGTACAGAGAATCCGGCCTGCTTGGTTTGTCCGGCATCAGCAATGATATGCGCGTACTCATGGAAAGTCGCGAGCCGCGTGCGCAATTGGCGATCGAGTATTTCTTACATTACGTAATTAAACAGATTGGCGCGCTCGCCGCGGTGCTGGGAGGTATCGATGGCCTGGTGTTCACAGCCGGAATTGGCGAACACTCGCCGGTGATTCGCGCGCGCATCCTGCAAGGGTGCGCCTGGTTGGGTATATCAGTCGATGCTGAAGCTAATGTACGCGGTGGCCCGCGCATTTCAATGGAAGATAGTCCTGTTGCAGTTTGGGTCATCCCGACTGATGAAGAATGGATGATCCCGCGCCATACCCTGGCGCTGGTGTTTAAAAAGGAGAAAGGATATGTTAACTGACTGGATACCCCTGTTGCGTGATCTGCGTCAGTACCGCAAAGGGTGGCTGACGCGTGATGTGGTCGCCGGACTCTCGGTTACCGCTGTGCAGGTGCCCACGGCGATTGCTTATGCCAGCCTGGTGGGCTTTCCACCTGAGGTCGGACTCTATGCCTGCATACTGCCAGTACTGATTTATGCCTTGTTTGGTTCGTCACGACAATTGGTAATCGGGCCGGATGCGGCCACCTGCGCGATGATCGCTGCAGTGCTATTGCCGATGGCAGGGGGCGATCTGGGCTATTACCTGAAGCTTTCGGCTGCTATGGCAGTCACCGCGGGCCTGTTGATGGTCCTGGGTGGAATGGCCCGCATGGGCTTTATCGTAAATTTCTTCTCACGCCCGATTCTGGTCGGCTTCCTCAATGGTATTGCGCTCAGCATTATCGTCGGACAACTGGGCAAGCTGTTCGGTATTACCATGGTAAACCGGGATTTTGGACCATCTCTGCTGGAGCTGGCCAGACGTCTCGGCGAGATGAATGCCTATAGGCTGGGCGTGGGGCTGGCGACGTTGATGCCGCTGATCCTGACCTTTCGCTACGCACCGCGTTCACCAGCGGCGCTGATTGCACTGCTGATCCCAAGTTTGGCCGTGTTTCTGATGGGGTTGGACGCACACGCGGTCAATCTGGTTGGTGAGATTCCGTCCGGATTGCCGTCATTCGCGCTACCCGGTCTCGGTTATGAAGGTGCGCAGAGCATTTTCATGAGCTCGGTCGGCCTCGTCATCATCATCTTTACCGGCGGCGTGCTGACGGCGCGCAGCTTCGCCGCGCGTAATGGCTATAGTATCAACGCCGATCAGGAAATGCGTGCTATCGGCTTCGCCAACATAACTTCGGGCCTGTTCGGCGGTTTCGCCGTCACCGGTGCTGATTCGCGTACTGCGGTCAACGATGCGAGTGGTGGCAAAACCCAACTGGTATCTGTGATCTCCGCGCTGGCCACGGCCGGAATCCTGTTGTTTCTGACGCAACCATTGGGATACCTGCCCATTCCTGCATTGGCTGCCGTGCTGATCTTCTCGGCATGGGGTCTGCTGGATATCGACGGTATACGCCGCCTGCGATCGATCGATCACTTCGAGTTCAAGTTGTCGTTGTTGACGACGATTGGCGTACTGGTCATTGGCGTTCTGCCAGGGGTAGTGTTTGCCATCGCGCTTGCGCTGTCGAATGTGCTTCTCAAGATTTATAAACCCAAGGATACTCTGCTAGGCGTTGTTCCAGGCCTGAAAGGTTACAACGATCTCAGCATATCGGAAGCCGCCCGGCCAGTCCCGGGTGTGATCATCTACCGTTTTGATGCGCCATTGCTGTTTTTCAATGCCGATTACTTCAAGACACGGATACTGTCTCTGGTGGATAATACCGAGCCTAAGCCACGCTGGTTTGTGCTTAACGTCGAATCCATCAGTCAGCTCGACAGTACCGGCGCGCAGGCCGTCGACGAGCTGATCGACGAGCTGCAGAATCGTGGCGTGCACCTGGTCGTTGCGCGGCCAAAGGTGTACATGCGCAAGTACGGACAGGTATTGGGGTTGATCAAAAAGATTGGTACAGACAATATGTTTTACTCCGTTCACTCCGCTGTTTCGGCTATTCTGAAGCGGGAGGAGCGTGATAACATGGTGGAAAGCGAATCGATTACTGAAAGGAGTCATGAAACATGAAAAAGGCACGTACCATTAAATCTCTTGATAAAGAAGCGGATACAATCAGCGAGGCCAAGCCCAAGCCCAAGCTCAAACGCAAGGATTACGACAAGGCACTGCTTGAGCTGCAGGCGGAACTGTGCGCCTTGCAGGATTGGTGCTTGCCACTGGGCAGCGCGTCATCCTGGTGTTCGAGGGGCGTGATGTGTTCAGGGTGGTCGCCTTGCCGGCGCCATCGGATCGCGAGAAGTCGCAGATGTATATTCAGCGCTATATGGCGCATTTTCCCGCAGCGGGGGAGATCGTCATCTTCGATCGTAGCTGGTACAATCGCGCGGGTGTTGAACATGTAATGGGCTTTTGCACCGAGGCGCAGAACCGTCGCTTTCCTGGATCTATGTCCGTTCATCGAAAAGCAGATCGTGGATAGCGGCATCCTCCTGCTCAAGTACTGGCTGGAAGTCGGTGATGAGGAACAGGAGCGGCGTTTCCGTGCACGTATCGACGATCCGGTGCGCCAATGGAAGCTGTCACCGATGGATCTGCCCTCACGCGAGCGCTGGTATGATTACTCGCGTGCACGCGACCAGATGTTGGCGGCCACAGATACGGATTTTTCTCCCTGGCACATCGTCACTTCCGACGACAAGAAACGCGCGCGCTTAAATATAATCGGCATCTCCTGAAGCAGATTCCCTACGAGCACGTGCCAAAGAAGAAGGTCAAGTTACCCAAACGCAGTATGAAACATGCCTATGACGATGAGGCGACCATGGCCGACCGGCGCTGGATTCCGGAGATTTATTGAATCTTGCGCTTGCACATTTTTTTAACCAGCGTAGTTTAATAAAACAGGGCTTTATTCCTTCTGCACACCATTTTAAATCCCCAGTGCGCCGCACGGCGGTTTCAAGGAGTTTTTTATGTACACACGAGTTCTTGCTGTTTTCCTTGTCTTTTGCCACCATCTTCATCCTGGCTGGCTGCTCCAAGGAAGAGTCTGCAGCGCAGCAGCGCCCGGCACCCGAGGTGACCGTGATGACCGTGACCCCGCGGGATATTTCCTATACCCCAGCTTTGTCGCGCAGACCGAAAGTTCGCGTATGGTTGACATTGTCGGCCGTGTATCGGGTTTTCTCGATCGTATCGCTTACCAGGAAGGCGAACTGGTGAAGGAAGGCCAACTCCTGTTTCAACTCGATCCGAAGCCTTTCAAAGCCCAGTTGGATGCTGCTCGCGGTGAACTGCAGGCGCAACAGGCGAGGTTTAAGACGGCGGATTCCAATCTTAAGCGCGTGAAACCGCTGACCGAGCAAAACGCACTCTCGCAGGCTGATCTGGACCGGGCGCAGGGCGAGTACGACGCAGCGAAAGCGGCCGTGTTCGCTGCGAGCGCAAAAGTGAAGGAGAGTGAGTTAAACCTCGGCTATACGACCATTCGTTCTCCGGTGACGGGTCTGGCGAGCCGCGCGCTGCAGCGTGAAGGCGCGTTCGTGAACGCGATGACGGAGACTGCAAAACTCACCTACGTCGCCGCTACCGATCCGATCTGGGTGACCTTCAGCGTATCGCAAAACCAATTGGCACGCATGCGCGAGGAAAATCAAAAAGGACTGGTTATCCAGCCTGAGAACCTGGATTATGAGGTGGTTCTTGTTCTTCCTAACGGGGAACCGTTTTGCAGAGAGAGGCAAGATCAATTTTGCCGATCCATCGTTCAGCCAGGACACCGGCTCGTTCATGGCGCGCGCGGTGCTTCCTAATCCAAAGCGCGAGCTGCGTCCCGGTATGTTTGTGATGGCACACCTGAAAGGTGCGCTACGGCCAAATGCTGTCGTGGTGCCGAGATTTTCGGTGCAGCAAGGCTCACATGGGCATGTCGTCTATGTCATCAAGCCGGATGACACAGCGGAGATACGGCCGGTGGTGATCGGTGACTACGAAGGCGATAAGGACATCGTGATCTTGACCGGACTCCAGGCCGGAGATCGTGTTGTAGTGGATGGCGCGCTCAAGGTGGTTCCCGGCCAGCCGGTCAAGATTGTGGCGTCAGGAGCGGGAAATGATAAGGCAATAGCCAAGCCTGTAGCGGCTGCGCAGGAATAGAGGACAACTTTATGTTTACTCACTTCTTTATCGATCGCCCGATCCTTTCCGCTGTTATCTCGATTCTGATTGTACTTGCAGGCGCGGTGTCGATGTCCGTCTCGCCGATCGAACAGTATCCCGACATGGCACCCCCGCAGGTCACGATTGACGCACGTTACCCTGGCGCCACAGCCGAGGTGATCGCGAATAACGTCGCCGCCCCCATTGAGGCGCAGTTGAACGGCATCGACAACTTGCTGTATTACTATGCGAATAGTTGGTCGAGCGGGAATATCCAGATCGTCGTGGTGTTCAAGCCGGGCAGCAATCCGGATATCAACCAGGTCAACGTACAGAACCGCTTGAGCCAGGCGATGCCGCAATTGCCCAGCGTAGTCGTGCAGCAAGGACTGATCGTGGATAAGATGTCACCCAGCATTATGATGGTGGTCTCGATCTTTTCGCCCGATGATCGCTATGAAGATTCCTATATCGCCAACTATACCAATCTCTACGTACTCGATGAACTGAAACGCGTTCCGGGGGCGAATCGCTCGAAAACATTTGGTCTGGCCGATATCGCAATGCGTGTCTGGTTGCGGCCTGATCGCATGGCCCAGCTTGGCATCACTGTGGACGAAGTGAGCGCGGCGATTCAGAGCCAGAACCAGACTTTCGGTATCGGCCAGCTTGGCGCCCCGCCGGTGCCCCCTAACGTGGAGCAGCAGTTTGTCGTGACGGCGCAGGGTCTGCTGACCAAACCGGAAGAGTTCGAGAATATCATTATACGCACCGCGAAGGAGGGCGCCGCCATCGTCCGCATCAAGGATATTGGGCGCGTCGAACTCTCCCGGCGGGATTACTCGATGCCGAGTCGTATGAACGGAAAGACTGCGACGACCATCGGTGTCTATCAGCAGCCGGGCGCAAACGCTGTGGAAACTGCCGCCGGTGTACGCAAGAAGATGGAGGAACTGAAGGCGAAGTTCCCTACCGGCCTGGATTACAAGATCGTGCTCGATACCAGCCAATTTACCCTCTACTCGATCGACAAGGTAGTGCATACCTTCTTCGAGGCGGTTGTGCTGGTCGTGCTGGTTGTGTTCGTCTTCCTGCAATCGCTGCGGGCGACCATTATTCCGATCCTGGCGGTGCCGGTATCCATCATTGGCACGTTCGTAGGTTTGTACCTGTTCGGGTTTTCGATCAATATGCTCACCATGTTCGGCATGATCCTTGCGATCGGTCTGGTGGTGGATGATGCCATCGTGGTGGTTGAGAACGTTGAGACGAACATCACCAAGAAAGGGCTCGGCCCAATGGCTGCCGCGAAAGAGGCGATGACGGAGATTGCGGGTGCGCTGATCTCGATCGTGCTGGTGCTGCTTGCGGTATTCCTGCCGGTTGCATTTCTCGGCGGGGTGACCGGAACCCTGTACAAGCAGTTCGCGATTACTATCGCGATCGCGATGGTAATCTCGGGTATCATGGCGTTGACACTGTCGCCGGCGCTGGCCGCAATCATTATCAAAGCGCATCATGGCAAGAAGAACCGGTTTTTTCTGGCATTCGAAAATACGTTCGAATCGCTGCAGCGCGGATTCCTGGGTAATGTTGCTCGCGTTATGCATCTGTGGCCGGTTTCTCTCATTGTTTTCGGCGGTGTCGTGGCCTGCATCCTGTTGATGTTCCGTATTCTGCCGGCAAGCTTCGTGCCGGACGAGGACCAAGGCTATTTCTTCGTGCTCGCCCAGGTTTCCGATACGGCAAGTTTAAGCGTCACGAGCCGTTTCACCCAGGAGCTTGAGCAGACCCTGCTCCAGGATCCAGCCGTCCAGGATGTGGGCACGATCAATGGCTACAGTTTCATCGACGCCATGCCAAACAACAGTGCCTCACTCATGTTTGCCCTGATGAAGCCTTTTGATGAACGCAAAGATGCGAGTCTGCTGTCGTTCGATACACTGAAGCGGTTGAACGCGCAGTTCGCGGCGCGCAACGACGGCATCGCTTTTGCCGTCAATCCACCTTCGATTCCAGGCCTGGGTACGACCGGAGGATTCGAGTTTTATATGCAGAACCGCGGATCAGGTGATTCACTCGCGACGGATGCCGCCCTCCAGGCATTTCTAACCCAGGCACGCGAACGCAAGGAATTGCAAACGGTGAATACGACGTTTCGTGCCAACAGTCAGCAGCTTTTTGTAGATCTTGATCGTAACAAGGCCGAAGTGCTGGGTGTGCATGTAGCCGATGTGTTCAATACGATGCAGGGCTACTTCGGTTCCCAGGTGGCCGGGCAGTTCTCGCTGTCCAGCCGTGTGTGGTTCGTCATCATTCAGGCGGATGCGGATTATCGCGTGAATCCGGAGGATTTCAGCAAAGTCTTCGTCCGCTCTTCGAGCGGTGCCAATGTGCCGCTGTCGGCACTGATCACCACCCGCTATGTCGTTTCTCCAAAGGTAATGAATCGCTTCAACGGTTTTCCTGCGGTGAAGATTACCGGAAGCCAGGCCCCGGTTACAGCTCGGGGGACGCGATACGGGCGATGGAGGAAGTGGCGCGCGATACACTACCCGGTGACTTTGATTATGCATGGGCGGGACAGGCGCTGCAGGAAAAGGGTGCGGGCGGCACGTCTTCGTCAGCTTTCATCTTCGGTCTGATCGTGGTGTTTCTACTACTTGCAGCGCAGTTTGAGAAGTGGACGCTCCCCATTGCGGTGGTGCTGACGGTTCCCTTTGCCGTGTTGGGTGCGTTGCTGCTGACCTGGATACTCGGTCTGGAAAACGACGTCTACTTCCAGGTCGGCTTGGTGACACTTGTCGGACTGTCCGCGAAAAACGCGATTTTGATTTGTGAATTCGCCATTGAGCGTGTTCGCCACGGTATGCCGCCTCGGGAGGCAGCAATCGAAGCGGCCGGGCTGCGATTGCGTGCGATTGTAATGACATCGTTCGCGTTTATTCTCGGTTGTGTGCCACTCGCGATCGCGACTGGGCCCGGTGCAAACAGTCTGCGCGCAATCGGCACTGGCGTGATCGGCGGAATGCTTGCATCCACGCTGATCGCAATCTTTTTCGTGCCGCTGTTTTTCTGGTTGTTGGAATCGATGAGTGCAAAGTTTGCAAGTAAGAAAGTGCTTGAAGCGGGACAGGGAGTTGCGGCTGTATCCGAAACTTTGCCTGTTCACGATCCCGATCCTGAAGCGGCTTCGCTTGAAAAACGGAAAGGTGAGTAATATGCATCACATCGCCCTTTCTGTGTTTGTGGCCGTATTTCTCAGCGCATGTGCTGCAGTGGGTCCCGACTATCAACGGCCGGGGATTGTAACGCCAGAGAATTGGCGGGTTGATTATCCGGAGGCGGCGTCAGTCGCAAATATCGGATGGTGGACCCAGTTCGGCGATTCGGCGCTCGATGCGCTTATCGAGACGGCATTACGTGAAAACCGCGATATCCAGGCTGCTGCCGCCCGTGTGGATCAGTTTATCGGCGCACTGCAAACCACCCGCTCGCAGTTTTATCCACAGATCGGTTACAACGCGAATGCGAGTCGTAACCGGCGCACGGAACATGGACCGGCCCCCCTTCCTCCAGGCACCGATCCGTACTATTCGCTCTATCGTGGATCACTTGGCGCGTCATGGCAGATCGATCTTTTCGGACGGATTAGACGTCAGAGTGAAGCTGCCCAGGCGCAGGTGTTCGTGAGCGAACAGGGCCGCAGAGGTGTCATTCTTTCGGTCGTAACGAGCGTTGCAGCGAGCTATATCGAGCTGCGCGCGCTCGACCGGCAGCTTGCTATCGTGCGTGCGAGTGCGGCGAACTACGCGGATACGCTGGGGATCTTCGAGCTTCGCTACCAGTACGGCGTCGTGTCGCAGGTAGAGCTTGCCCAGGCGCAGTCGCAATACCAGTTAGCACTTTCCACAATTCCGGCAATCGAGCAGCAGATCGTCGCACAGGAGAATCTCATCTCGATCCTTCTCGGAAAAAATCCCGAATCGATCCCGCGCGGCAAAACCATTGATGAACTCATTGCCCCGGAAGTTCCTCCCGATCTACCTTCGACGCTGCTTGAGCGGCGGCCGGATATTGTACAGGCCGAGCAGAACCTCGTGGCTGCCAACGCGAACGTCGGGGTGGCAAGGTCGTTTTACTACCCAACGATCACGCTCACTGGTCTTCTGGGCTCAGCAAGCCTCGCGTTTGGTAACTTTTGACGGGACCGGCCAGTACGTGGGAGTTGGCTGCAGGTCTCGCGGGGCCTGTTTTAACCTTTGGCGCCATCGAGGGACAGGTAAAAACTGCTGAAGCAGCCCAGCGGGAAGCGCTCGCCTTCTATCAGGCGACGATCCTCAATGCTTTCCGCGAGACGAATGACGCGCTCATTGGCGCAGTGAAGAAGCGTGAAGAAGCCAAGGCCAAGGCGATGCGGGCCGCGGCGTTACAAGACTACGCACGTCTTTCCCGGCTCAAGTTCGACAACGGTTATGCGGACTATATCGAGGTGCTCTATTCGGAGAACGAGCTTTTCAATGCAGAGCTTGTCGCAGTGCGTTCGAAGGCCGAGCGTTACACCGAGCTGGTGAACGTCTACAAAGCAATGGGCGGCGGTTGGGTCGACGAGGCTGAGATGTTTTCGCCGAAACCACGTTTCACGACAGTAAAACCGGTGAGCGAAGAGAGTTCACCGCTCCGATAGGGGAATTTAATTGTGTTACTCAATTCATTAGCAAAGGATACAAAGCATGACGATTTCTCCTGATGCGGGCAAGCCAGCCCGGAAAGAAATGCTCGTTGATCTCACGAGACTTGAGCGGGAATATTATGAACGCCGCCCCGACCTGGCTGACCCTGCACAATTAGTCAGTTTCGGCACTAGCGGGCATCGCGGTTCACCACTGCACGGTTCATTCACCGAAGCGCATATTCTGGCTATTACACAGGCCATTTGTGACTACCGGCAGGATCAGGGCATTGACGGGCCGCTCTACATGGGCAAAGACACACATGCCTTATCGGGGCCGTCGCAGCGGACTGCGCTGGAAGTGCTGGCAGGCAACAGTGTATCGACGGTCATCCAAAAAAATGACGGTGTCACTCCGACACCAGTCATCTCGCGGGCAATTCTCGTTTATAACCGGGATCGTAAAGAACACTTCGCCGACGGCATTGTTATTACGCCGTCGCACAATCCGCCAGAGGATGGCGGTTTCAAGTACAATCCGCCGCACGGTGGACCCGCTGATGTCGATGTAACCAAATGGGTTGAGCAGAGAGCCAATGCGTTATTGCGCCAGGGGAACATCGGCATCAAGCGAGTCCCCTTCACATCTGCCATCAGGGCAGACACGACGCATCAGGATGATTTTGTGCTGCCTTATGTCGAGGATCTGCGCAATGTTGTTGATATGGACGTCATCCGGGCAGCGGGTCTAAAGTTGGCTGTCGATCCGCTTGGCGGCGCCGGGGAACCCTATTGGGAACCCATTAATACCATTTATCACCTGGATATTACTGTCGTAAACCCAACGATCGATCCTACATTCTCGTTCATGACGGTCGATCATGACGGCAAGATCCGTATGGACCCTTCCAGCTCCTACGCCATGGCCAGGCTTGTGGACCTCAAAGATCGCTATCGCATCGCTTTCGCGAATGATCCGGATGCCGATCGGCATGGCGTGGTTGTGCCGTCCACCGGGTTAATGAATCCGAACCATTACTTGGCTGTAGCCATTCGCTATTTGCTGTCGCAACGAAAATGGCCTGCCCACGTGACTGTCGGCAAGACTCTGGTCAGCAGCAGCATGATTGACCGGGTGGTCAACAAGCTGAGTTACCGGTTGTGCGAGATGCCGGTGGGCTTCAAGTGGTTCGTGCCGGGACTGTTAGACGGCTCGTTTTGTTTCGGTGGCGAAGAAAGTGCCGGAGCGAGTTTCCTGCGGCATGACGGCACTGTGTGGACTACGGACAAGGATGGTCTGATCATGGACTTGCTGGCGGCCGAGATTACTGCCCGCACGCAGAAGGATCCGGGCGAGCATTACCGGGAACTGGAAGCCGAGTTCGGCACATTGTACTACACGCGCATCGATGCGCCCGCGACGCCCGGGCAGAAGGCGAAGCTGGCAAAGCTATCAGCCGAAGCAGTTGCAGCTCCAAAGCTCGCGGGTGAGCCTATCCGAAGGAAGCTTACCAGCGCCCCTGGTAACAACGCGCCAATCGGTGGTCTCAAGGTTGTGACCGATAGCGGTTGGTTCGCAGCGCGTCCTTCCGGCACTGAGAATATTTATAAAATTTACGCAGAGAGCTTCAAGAGTCAGGATCATCTGAACGCGATCGTGAGGGAAGCTCAGGAGATCGTAAGTGATGCAGTCAATGCATTGTAATCCTCCGAGCAAGGCATTCTAGCCAGGAGGCTGCCAGGAACAGTGCCAATCTGCTGCGGAAAAGCTACTTTGTTGACAGGCAGACGCCAGTCCAATTCTTACAGGAGCTGAAACTATGAAAGCCACACAACTGCTTCACAACCTGGGCCAGAGTATCTGGCTTGACAATATTACACGTGATTTGCTGACCAGTGGCACGCTCAAACGCTACATCGAGGAGCTATCGGTAACAGGACTAACTTCCAATCCAACCATCTTCGATCATGCGATTAAGGCTAGTAGTGCTTACGACGCTGCAATCCGCGTCGGCCTGGCACAAGGAAAATCAGCCGAAGCGATTTTCTTTGATTTGGCGCTGGAAGATCTTACTCAGGCAGCCGATCTTTTTCGTCCCATTTACGACCGCACCAATGGTGTCGATGGATGGGTGTCGCTGGAGGTGTCTCCCTTACTGGCTTATGACACTGCCAGTACGCTTGCGGCAGCAAAGGAGTTGCATGCCCGCGCGGCACGGCCGAATTTGCTGATTAAAATTCCAGGTACCCAGGAAGGTCTGCCCGCTATTGAAGAGGCGATCTTTTCCGGTGTGCCGATCAACGTGACTCTGTTGTTTTGCCGCGAACACTATTTAGCGGCGGCCGAGGCTTTCCTTCGCGGCATCGAGCGGCGCATCGATGCCGGACTCAATCCTGATGTTGGTTCCGTTGCTTCCTTGTTTATCAGCCGCTGGGATGCCACAGTAGCCGGTACAGTTCCCGACGGCCTGCGGGCTAAGCTTGGTATCGCCATCGCCAATCGTGCCTACAAAGCAGCTCGCAATCTCCTTAGCTCGCCGCGTTGGCAGCGTGTCTATAACGTTGGAGCGCGGCCACAACGCCTGCTGTGGGCGAGCACGGGAACCAAGGATCCCAAGGCGTCCGATTTGCTCTATATTAAAGCGCTTGCCGCCCCTTTTACGGTTAATACCATGCCCGAAGGTACGTTAAACGCGCTTGTCGATCATGGTGAGTTAGGCGGAATCATGCCTGCTGACGGCGGCGACTGCGAGACAGTGTTGGAGCAGTTCGCCAAGGCCGACATCGATGTCGATGCCTTGGCCACCAGGCTCCAAGAAGAAGGAGCAAAGGGATTCACCGCTTCCTGGAACGAGCTGATGGAAGTGATCACATCGAAGTGTGCCGCCATGCAGAAGGTAAATTAACAGGCATTGAAAAACATGTTCGAGGGCAAGTCGATGCAAGGCGAGAACAAGCGAAATAGCGCAGTTTATGCATGATAAATGAGTATTTCTTGCCTGTTTCTAACACCACACCACGGATAGTATTTCAACTGCCGTTAAGTACAACTAACAAATATAAGATCAAGAATGAACGCCTTGCTGTCTTGGAGTAATCTGGGCGCTGGATTGAGCTTATTTTCCTACCTTGATTTGCTCAATTTTCGTTCGCTGGGAGAACGAGAGAAACACTAAAATCCCGGCGGAACCTTTTCCCACGGATAACCTGCTGCGGCGGCCTCGTATCCGAGCTTAAAAAGTTCTCTCATATAGTTTGTATCGAATTCTTCTATATGGAGGGTTTTAAAGGTTGAAGGGATATAGGCCAGATTGTAATCGACGCCATCTCGTTGTGATGTTGCATAAAGCCGAAACAAATCGCCGATTCCTTGGGTACGAATTAGTGATGCGATAGCTTTTTCCGCAATGCTATAGGTACGCCGATCCACCTCAGCCCAACCCGGATCCAGGCGTGAATTGCGGATGATATACATTTTACGTTCACGATGCGCATTCGCTTTTGCTGCAAATTCATTTAATTTAAACTTTACCGGGTAAATGAACACCGCTCGACTAGCACCTCCATCTACATGCATCTCCTGGAATTGTTTATCGCCCACTACCACATCGATCATTACCGGCGGGAACGCAGCGGGAATGGCTGCCGAAGCCATCATTATCTTGCGGAATAATTCCAGTGATTGCGGATGGCCGCTAGCGGCGATCTTGGTCATATTCCAAATCACCGAGAGCCGGGTATCCAGGTTGGTCGTCGAGATGAAGAGACGGCGGCCTTTCTCGTGTTCCTGCGCAATCTCGCGCAGCATGTTTGCGTTAATCTCCTTTTCCAGGAGATACCACAAGGGCTTGTTGTCAGCCAGCGCATCATCAAAAACGACCGCCATCAGGTTACGTTTCTCCAAAATATCATTCGGCGAAGTGCTGGTAAAAAATTTCTTCAATTGGGCATCATATTTCGATCCCAGAAATGCAAACGGTGCGATCAAAGCACCGGTACTGACACCTGTTACTAATCTGAATTCTGGGCGGTTGCCGGCGTCGGTCCATCCGTTCAGCAGCCCTGCACCGAAAGCACCATCGTCACCACCGCCGGAAAGAGCCAGAAAATTGACCGTTGGCAAAGAATCCTGTTGTCCGGTTTTTGCACGGAAAATCATCTCCGCTTCGAATGCCTGCTCCCAATCCAGCATAAATTGGGTCATATCGCCAACGGCAACATAACGCACGCCCGGCATTCCAGGTACCTCGGCCTGGTCAGCGACGTCTTGCGGAACGGCTGGCAATCTTGTGGGTAAAGCACAACCTTGCAACAGTGTTGCTAAATTTAAAGCCAGCAATACTAAAAGGGTCGAGATTTTTTGATCATTCATCACTAATATCCGTTAACGAGGAAGTACTCCGGTCCGACTCGACCATAATCGGAAGTATAATAAGCTTTCACATAACTTGTTGAACCAAAAAAGGGAGAATCTGGTTATGGCGCATTGTAATGCAATCCTGAGATTGACTGCATTATTACTTCTGGCATTAATTCCCGGCAATATCATTTGCTGAAAACCTATTGATTAATAGTAATAAATTATTTGATTTTGCAGAGGAATCTTATCCACATTTTTTTAGTCCTGCGGGAATAAAAACTGTTGGTTCAGATAATTATTTGGTACGGTATTATCCTGGCACTGGTAACTATATCGGAACTAAAGGTGAAGAAATCTATGTTTATGGAGATGTTTTTAATGGATTGTTAAGAGCTGGAGAAATTTCAGATTTTGTTGCGCTAGAACCTGATAGTGATGAATTATTAGCTGAATTATTTACTGATGGCCAGAGCAATGTGCAAGTTTATGGAACCGGAATAGTAATTTCAATATTATCTAATGATCTTGATGGTAGTCGCCATCAACGATTTATCATTGAGTTGAAATCAAATCAAACTTTGCTTGTTTCACATAATATAGACCTGTCGGCAAGAATTGATAACCTATTAGTAAATGATCAAGTTGAGTTTTTCGGTGTATATGAGTGGAACAATAGAGGTGGGATCATTCATTGGACACATCATGACCCTGAAGGGGATCATGTGGATGGTTGGATCTTGCACAACAATTATATCTATCAGTAATTACGAATATACCGGATCGTTTTGCTTTAACTAAGTGGCTGACCTGTATCAAGCTTAGAATACAGAGTTAAGAGTTAATGCCGAAGAAAAGTACCAAGTAGTTCACTGAAAGTACCAGTCCGGCTAAAAAATCAAAGATCTGATCTGTAATTTTGAATTCTTTTGTAACAAAGCATATTATTTGCTGCCTCGGACAGGATGGCGCGTTTCTGTATCCAGAAATTGTTGCAAATAGGGTAGTAAGAGTGATGGCTTTTCTTCTTGTATGGCGTGACCAACATCCTTGAAAACAACCATTTCTGAATTGGGAAGATTCTCATGCAGACGTTCACCAATCGCCAACGGTACAATTTCATCGTCACTGCTCCATATAATTAAGGCAGGTATAGTCAAGTTTGCATAATTTTCTGAAAATTGTTGCAGGTCTGCAGGTAGCATTTGTTTTGCAGTGGTTAGTGTCGCGTATTTCGCGTTTGGTTTGCCCAGATTGTCGACATAGTGATCTATTGCGCTTTGCGGAATCAATGAATCATTGAAATAAACTTTTTCAGCAGACTCTTCACCTGGATGGTGTTTGGAATCGCGTAGATCACCAGTGGCCCCAGTACGGGAGTAGCAAGCACTTCTACAAAATCCGGAAGATCCTGTGGAGAGGCAATACTGTCTATCAATACAAGGCTACTCTGTGGATTCGGATGCGATGCTGATAAATATACCGAAGTGACCAGGGCCACACCGCCACCGTATGAATGTCCAATAATGTTGACGTTCTGCAGGTCGTTTTCGAGGATAAAATTTCTAATTAATCTAGCCTGTTCGTAAACGGAATATAAGTCATCGCGCGGTTTTGGCGAATCGCCAAAGCCTTTAAGATCAAGGGTGATTACGCGGTATTTTTGGGCAAGTGGCTCAATAATATGTCGCCAACTATAGCTACTGGCACCGAAACCATGGATAAGCAGCACGGGCCTGCCTTCACCGATGCTGCTGGATGCCAACCGCAGCTCATTAACTTTATCCGGATTGCGATATTTTGACCAACCCGGAATGTCTTTATCCATGACCGCACAGCCACCAAGACTGAAAACCATAAACAAAAACACAAGAGCAGTCGTTTTTGTTGGAAGATTCTTCATTATTTAAGGCGTGGAATTGATAAAATCACGTAACAGATCAGGCCAAGAAAATAATATTTCCGATGGTAAGAGGCAGGAGGTTGGTAAAGTAGATTTCTATCGGGCCAAGCGTTTGTTCAATACAGTATCCGCAACTGTCGATCAACTGAATATCATGTCACGTCGCGAATTAATGATCTCAAAGAAATTCAGGGTAGTGCTCACAGCCCCCATAAAGCTGCCATTAGTACAATAGGCAGCCCCAGTTTATTGATGTCGCTCATGTTAGTTCTCCTTTCTCTAACAAAATAGGAAGCTTAATAAATTTGCTCCGCGCGCCCTGCACCTATCCCCGCGGCAAGACCGCGGGGAATCGCAAGTTAAACAGGAGTGTGTCTTGCTATGCTGATGCTAACTGAAAACTGATCGCCTTTGCGACAATAATATTGATTAATTGTACCAAGCGCCAATGTTAGAGTAACAAAGCACCAAATAGCACGAGAACATGAACATGAAACTATGAGATATATGGGAAAAAGAGTCTGTGCCGCAAAATGGAAGTCCTCAGGAATGGCAAGCGGCTGAAATTCAACTTTGTATTTCATTTCGGTTTACATTCTATGGAATGTTGGTTTCTGCAAAAACCAATTGCCGCCTTCAGAAAAAATATAAACCCGGTGCTACAATAATTTCTTATTTTTTGGGATCGCTAAAAAGTGCTGTTAATTGACTTGCTTCCTTTTAATAAATTTAATCGGTAATCTCCTGAATAACTTGCCGTTGCGTCTTTAATCTCTACGGATCCATTTCCCTGCTACTCGCGATACGTACTTTTTTGGGAAGGCGGGATTCGAACTATGGAGTGTAATTGCCTGCAAATAAGGCTATAGTAATTTGTGAAGTAAAAGTTACTCACAAAGTTACTCACATTCTGAATGTGTACCCTCATTTTATTGATGGTACAAACGTACCGCTAAAGTGTCAGAGAATTCTGTAATTAAATATTATTTTCTAATTATTAAAATCAGACGAAATATTATTGCGTCAATTCCATTGCTTTCCAAAGCTTGTCGTATACTGCAATAGATTGACTGCAATGATCTGAGAGGCTGTGAAAAAAACCATTTGTGCACTGGCTTTAACTGACCAGTAGCAGGTAAAATAACGGAAACGAGCCATTTAATTTGTACCTGCCATGACAACGTCATCAATCCCTGATTTATTTCCGAAGACCTCAACATGATCATTAATCCCAGGCCCTTGGCTAAACCCTTGGTTGCGGTCGTAGCGCGGGTACTGATGCCGAATCGGTCGCAAGTGGAATTACGACCGAGCGATCTGGAATCGTTGTTACCGGAAGATCATCGGGCCAGGATCGTATGGGCGTATGTAGAGCAGGCTGACTTGAGCGGAATCTATGCTGGAATCAAAGGCAGTGGAAGGTGGCAGCGGCAGAACACCGATTGCACCGGAAATTTTGTTTTCGTTGTGGTTGTATGCCACTGTTGAGGAGTAGGCAGCGCACGGACGATTGCGAGGCTAACCGAGGCGCATGATGCCTATCGGTGGATTTGCGGAGGAGTACAGGTCAACCATCACACACTGTCGGATTTTCGGGGGGGAGCATGAAGCGGAGTTTGATGGCTTACTTACAGACAGTGTGGCGGCCTTGTTGGCGGTGAAAGCGGTCGAGCTCAAGCGGGTAGCACAGGATGGCATGCGGGTAAGGGCGAGTGCGGGAGCATCATCATTCCGGCGCCGGGGGACGCTGGAGCGCTGCCTGGAAGAAGCGCGCACGCAGATAGAGACCTTAAAGCGGCAAGTTGAAGACGATCCTGGAGTCATGACGCGTCGGCAACAAGCAGCTCGGGAGCGTGCTCAACGAGAGCGACAAGAACGGATCGAACAAGCGCTGCAGCACTTGCCGGAATTGGAAAAGCTCAAGGAAAGCAAGGCAAGAAAACGGAAGACGCGCGGGCATCGACCACCGATGCCGAGGCCACGGTCATGAAGATGGGTGATGGCGGGTTTCGCCCAGCTCACAACGCGCAATATGCCACCGATACCGAAACTCAAATCATCGTGGGAGTCGAGGTGAGCACGGTAGTGACATGGGGCAACTGGTGCCAATGATCGATCAAGTTAATGAACGCTACAGCAAAAACCCGCAGCAGTGGCTGGTCGATGGTGGCTATCCAGCCCATAATCAACTGGATCAAGCAGAAACGAAGACCTGCGTTTACGCGCCCATACCAAAATCGAGAGACGATGCCAGTGACCCCTGTCAACCGAAACCCGGGGACAGTCAAGCGGTAAGAGATTGGTGCCAGCGCATGGGAACAGACGAAGCCAGGAAAGTATACAAGGAGCGAGCCGCAACCGCCGAATGTGTCAATGCACTAGCCAGGGACGCGGACTAACCCGGCTGAGAGTACGTGGCAGAACCAAGGTGCGGGGCGTATTGTTACTCCATGCGCTAGCGCACAACTTGATGCGAACCTTTGCCTTAGCGCCCGAATTGCTCGGATTTGGCACCCAACACAGTCCATTTCGTTAGTGGCTGGCGGGCAAAGGGAGCAGAATGATCGCAGAATCAGGGGGAAAGCGGCTGGCTTGACGCTCTTTTGAAAGACAGGGTGTCAATCTGATGTATGCCATGGAAAATCGTGTCGGCTCAATGCCGTCTTCGCCAGAATGCTACCCCTCGCAAAAATCGATTTTTTCACAGCCTCTGAGTATTCCTGCATAGAAAAGCCTAGTCGTGCTGCTTCAACACCCCAGAACCTCTTAACAAATTCATCACCGCCTGGCATTTTAGTTGTATTCTGAAAATAGATCATGGAATTAAGAATGCCACATGCTCCCGACATCTTGGATATTGCTAAGACTTCTTGCCCTGATAGATCGTTTTGAGCATTAACATTAGCATTGACAATAAATATAATGAATACTAAGGAAATTAATATAAGGGATTTTAGATGCATATATTAAATCCTTTTGGGAGAACAAAACTTTAAAAGTGCCTTATTAGCTTGATGAGCTACAAAATAATTTCTTGAGAATTTACTTTGAGTTTTTTTCAAGAGCCTGTTCCAATATTTCTTTATAACATTCCAAGAATTGAGTAACTGCACTGTACGATCGATTCCTGACAACCTTACCAGAAGCTAGTGTTTAATTGCATAAATAGTTATATTTAAGTAATCTCCTGTTTGTTTAACGTAAGCAGGAGGCTCTCATGACACGGGTAGCAGCAAAGGTAACATGCAGCGATCAGGATCGAAAAGAATTGGAGCGACTGGGATCTAGTCGCACTGATCAAGCTCGCCCGACCGTGAGGCCGGGCGCTACACAACAACCAAACCTGGTGCCAGACCATTCTTATTGTTTCAATCCTCGCCCGACCGTGAGGCCGGGCGCTACCCAACAGCACGATTAGTTTCGATACACTCAGAATCGTTTCAATCCTCGCCCGACCGTGGGGCCGGGCGCTACGTCACCTTGACTATATCGACGTGTACGTTGCTTTATTGTTTCAATCCTCGCCCGACCGTGGGGCCGGGCGCTACATACTGCGTAATATATCATCCATCGCTTCAGGCTCGTTTCAATCCTCGCCCGACCGTGAGGCCGGGCGCTACTTTGCGGCGTTTAGTGCCCGTCGGCGTTATGGCTAGTTTCAATCCTCGCCCGACCGTGAGGCCGGGCGCTACACCGTCGAGGGTCTGTTAACGGTTACACTATCAATGTTTCAATCCTCGCCCGACCGTGAGGCCGGGCGCTACAATGATGGACGGTTTGAGCAATGCTCTTACTACTGGTTTCAATCCTCGCCCGACCGTGAGGCCGGGCGCTACATATGTAAACATTAATTTAGAAATCGAGGAAATATGTTTCAATCCTCGCCCGACCGTGAGGCCGGGCGCTACCTTGTGTATAAGCGCCTGTTTGCGCTATCTGATACGTTTCAATCCTCGCCCGACCGTGAGGCCGGGCGCTACGCCAGCAGGCGCAATGCAGGAAGCATTGACTGCTGTTTCAATCCTCGCCCGACCGTGAGGCCGGGCGCTACTTGATGCAGCAAGACCCTCTGCAATCCCCTGCCTTGTTTCAATCCTCGCCCGACCGTGAGGCCGGGCGCTACGCATAGAAGAAGCAGATCATTACATGATGTATGAGTTTCAATCCTCGCCCGACCGTGAGGCCGGGCGCTACATCAACAACATGCCGCCTAATAAGCGGCAAATAAAGTTTCAATCCTCGCCCGACCGTGAGGCCGGGCGCTACCGATCATATCAGATTTGTAAAAGCTACTGTAAAAGCGTTTCAATCCTCGCCCGACCGTGAGGCCGGGCGCTACCTCCAAACCCGGTGTTTATACAAGCTGAAGATGCCGTTTCAATCCTCGCCCGACCGTGAGGCCGGGCGCTACCAAGCCTTGACTATATCGACGTGTATCAGATTATTGTTTCAATCCTCGCCCGACCGTGAGGCCGGGCGCTACCTCCAGCGCGTAATGACAGCCGCGCAACGTGCGTTTCAATCCTCGCCCGACCGTGAGGCCGGGCGCTACCCCACGTCTCTCGTTGCAGCGGCATCCATTTGTTCTGTTTCAATCCTCGCCCGACCGTGAGGCCGGGCGCTACCCAAGACAGGAAGTTTCTTCCGTCCGATATCTTCGGTTTCAATCCTCGCCCGACCGTGAGGCCGGGCGCTACCGCAGAACCATGCGGTAACAGGGATTCAAGGGTTTCAATCCTCGCCCGACCGTGAGGCCGGGCGCTACCGCGCCGTGTTGACCGTGGCGGTAACTCTATCACTGTTTCAATCCTCGCCCGACCGTGAGGCCGGGCGCTACCGAGAGCCGACCGGCTTGCTGATGGTAGACAAAGTTTCAATCCTCGCCCGACCGTGAGGCCGGGCGCTACCAATACGCTCTCGAAGTACCCGTCAGTTGATTCAATGTTTCAATCCTCGCCCGACCGTGAGGCCGGGCGCTACCGCAAGGCATATCCATGACAGAGGCGTTACATATCTGTTTCAATCCTCGCCCGACCGTGAGGCCGGGCGCTACACTGCTTTACTGTGAGTGCATCACACGATGTTGTTTCAATCCTCGCCCGACCGTGAGGCCGGGCGCTACCTTATCTTGTCTAACCATTTTGCCAAGCGTTATTTGTTTCAATCCTCGCCCGACCGTGAGGCCGGGCGCTACCTGTATCGACTGGTCGTATCCACGCAGAGTTTCAATCCTCGCCCGACCGTGAGGCCGGGCGCTACCGGAGCTAGAAATACAACAAACAACAGAATGGAAATGTTTCAATCCTCGCCCGACCGTGAGGCCGGGCGCTACCGGCGCGGCATATATGCGATGTTGCGTCGGATTGTTTCAATCCTCGCCCGACCGTGAGGCCGGGCGCTACCCTAACCAGTCGACCCGCTCTGAAATCACTTCACTGGTTTCAATCCTCGCCCGACCGTGAGGCCGGGCGCTACCGATTCCCAATCTATTATCAGTGCCAAACAATGCATGTTTCAATCCTCGCCCGACCGTGAGGCTTCTGTTTCAATCCTCGCCCGACCGTGAGGCCGGGCGCTACCAGACAATCTTCCATTAATCCGCATAGGCACGCATCGTTTCAATCCTCGCCCGACCGTGAGGCCGGGCGCTACCCTTGAGTATATGCGCCTGTTTGAGCGATTTGAAATGTTTCAATCCTCGCCCGACCGTGAGGCCGGGCGCTACCCTTTGTAATGATTGATTGCAGATCACGAAATAATGTTTCAATCCTCGCCCGACCGTGAGGCCGGGCGCTACCTGGGAAGACCTGTATCACAACGGCGTATCACATCTTGTTTCAATCCTCGCCCGACCGTGAGGCCGGGCGCTACCCTGGCGCAGGATGACTGATAAGGCACCGTTACAATGTTTCAATCCTCGCCCGACCGTGAGGCCGGGCGCTACCAGTACAGTTACAACTTCATCATACAACAAAGAATATTGCTGTGAATGCGCGAACTCTCTATTTCTAAGAGAAGGTAACAGCATAACAAGAAATATCCGTTTGAAAGTATTCATAATATTCATTGAGTTACAAGCATCGCGAACTGGCTGGGGTTTTGCCATTGCTTGTGGTTCGCGCATTTTAAACAATTAAGGATCCGTCAAAATCAACGGCCTTGAATTTTCCGTATTCCTTGACATGCAATTCAACTGGCTCTGTTAAACGATACAACCGGAGATTATCTTCTTTTTCATCAATTTCGGCTAACAGCCTGCGTTCCAGTTCTTCGTATTGCATGAGATTGACTTTACATTCAAATACCGATTTCTGCACACGTTGTCCGGTTCCTTCGCATATTTTGGCTACGCGCCGAAGTCTTTTTCGTCCTTCTCTGGTTTCGGTTGAGACATCATAAGTAACGATAATCAGCATAATTATTTCGCCAGGAAAGGGATATACCCGTCCATTTCGCCACGGATGGTGCGCGCCATGAAACGCGCCTGAAGTTGCGGCAGCAGGCCAATCGGTATTTTTGTTTCCAGTAGCGGATGTGTGACTTCCTCCTGTTTGCGCTCCTGATAGGCCGTCACAACAATCTTTCTGGCATCACCTTCCAGATACACCGCCCCGCCTTCGTGTTCTTCGAGATCATGCGCAGTAATTTGACCGCGATTGATCAAGGTCAAGGCAAGCCGGTCTGCCAGAATGGCGCGAAATTCTTCCATCAGATCCAGCGCCAATGCCGCCCGGCCAGGCCGCACAGCATGTAAAAAGCCCAATTGCGGATCCAGCCCCACGCTTTCGAGCGCTGAGCGGCAATCGTTCATTACCATGGAATAAAGAAATGACAACAACGCATTGAAGCGGTCGCGTGGCGGGCGGCGTGACCGGCCATCCATCGTGAAATGTTCCCGTACATTCAGCCGTACCAAATACGGCAAAGCAGAGAAATAAACTTTTGCAGCATCTCCCTCTATCCCGCGCACCACATCCAGATTGCCTGCGACCGGCAGGTTACGAATGGAGTTTGCCAGCGATGCCGCTGCATCACTCAATACTTTCTGATCCTGCGCGTCATTGCTTTCGCGTGCGCCGCGCATCAATACCTGGCGTGCATTGCGTAATTTCCCGGCAATAACTGCTTGTGCTGTCGTCAAGGCAAATTGTTCATTGGCTGCCACGCGATGTTGCGCCTGCCGCAGCAGAATGTTGCCGCTAACCGCACCTTCCAAGCGTGCCTTAAAACGCCCATTGCTATTGAGCAACACCAGGCTGATGCCGTCATCGGCACAGCGATGCATCAGGGCGGGAGAAATCATGACATTGCCAAAACAAACCACAGAACCGAGATGGTGCAACGGCACTTGCAGCTTCTTTTGACGTTCCACATCAATGCGTAGCGTATCGTTTTCCAAATGCGCATAGGCGTTTGGAGTCATAATGTAAAGCGTATTGAGGACCTGATACATTTTGTATTACATTCTGTAAAATATTTTATGACACATAGGAGAATACAACATGGCCATGCTCAATATCCTGCTAACTGGCCAAATTGAGCAACAACTTGCCGAAGAAGCCCAGCGGGAAAATAAAACACGCACCGAAATCGCGCACGATGCGCTTGCTTGGTATCTCGCAGAGGTCGAGAAAAAACGTTTCATAGATCAACTCCTGGAAGAAGCACGGGAAGCATACGCAAACGAAAGTATCCGGCAGGAAGCAAAAGCAATCGCCGAGGAATTTCTACCGCTTGAAAATGAAGGACTCGACATCGCTGAAGGCTCCCTATCCGGCAACTTGCCGATGACAGAATCAACCGGAAAATGGTGGAAGTAATCCGCCGTGCGGACAAGAAATCGGAAAATTCCGGCCTGTTCTGGTTTGTCAGATCATTGTGGATCAATCGCGAACCCTGGGTCGTTCCGGCTTTGGAGAAGGGCCGCCGGCCGTCCTCAGCAAAACGGAAATGAAAGCTGTAGAACGAGCCTTTCTGAGAGTATGCGCTATGCTCCATTACGCTATTCGTCCACGTTAAACAGTTCGGTCAATATTTCGCGTTGATGGGTTCTGGCCGCCAAGGCTTCCGGCTGGCAAATGTCCTGCAACGAACACTCCTTGCATCGCGAATCATTAACCGGCGGCGGTAATTTACCGGATTCCAGCAAAGCACGTACCGCCGCCACAGTTTCTTCTACCTGGCGGCGCAATGTATCCGTGATTGACACCTCACGCCGACGGCGTGAAGTGTGATGATAAATCGCGCCATGCGTCACCGGCTTGCCGGTCATTTCTTCCAGGCAGATTGCCTGGGCTGCCAATTGTAAATCATCATTCAAGCGTTTCTTGCGTGCACCATGTTTGTATTCCACCGGATAAACACCGCCATCCTGCCAGAATTCAACCACGTCGCACTTACCCACCAACCCGAGATGGTCCGACCATATCGGCAAGGCATATTCCGTTCGTGCACCTTCTTGAGTAGTCACCCAGCCCGATTGGTCAACCCGTTCATGCTCGGCGTTACCGCGCGCTGTGTGAATATTGTCCGAGAATTCGCTTTCCAGATAGATCAACCCACAGCGACGCGGACAATAGGTATATTGATTGAGGGCGGAAACGTTGATTGGATCATTTTGTTCGTTATTACTCATCCACTCATACCGAGCTTGACGTTCAATACAGATCGAACCAGATTATAATGTAGCAATTTCATACAGTAATTATTTTTTCACGAATGAAAAATAAACGAATGATCTGAGGAATTTCTTCCTTACTGAAGTGACAATGCACTGCATCCCGGATCTGAATGTAAAGGCTCTCAGAATCATCGGCCTCGGTAATAATGGAAACCCCAGGCGCATGGGCAATAAATCCACCATCCGGCATCTCTTCCACAAGAAACAAGATTTCATTCATGCTGTTATTCTTTTGATTTTTGATATCAGCAGAACGGGATTAAATCCACCCCGTCAGGTAACCTATCTTTATTAATTTTAACCACATAATCCGAGAAAGTGCGCGGCGAACCAACCAATCCTCCGCGTTTGTTGATTTGGATAATCGCATTATCAACCGGACGAGAATCCGTAGAAAAATCCAGCTGTCGCTGCGCGGGGGCGCAGCCGAGCATCGCTTGGCGCACACGCTGAGTAGCATCGCTGTCGGTGCCAACGTGCTTAAACACATACAACCCCCGGCAGGACATCACTCCTTTGGAGGCAGATCGGTCGTGATCCCACATGCCTTTCAGCGCATCCCACAGATGAACGAGATCGTCATCGGAAAAGCCTGTACCTGACGCGAGATTAGCGGAGACGAAGCCTTTGGCAACGTAGAGGCCGTATGGGATGAGTGACTTACGACCCATGGTACGTAGGGAATCTTCTTCCTGCTTGTTCTCCCATTCTTCATAATCGGCTTTGGTTTTGGCACCAGTCACTTTTTCAGCCACAGCCATACGGGTAATTGAGGCATCTATCGGCAGAATTGGGTCAATGGATCGCGAGAAGGCAACCTGCACCGGGCCTCGCACCTGTCCGGCATTCGGGCCGGTGGACATGACAGCACCAAAGGTACGTACATCGAAGAACTGTTGGCACATCCAGTTGCGAGCATTCCCAACCTGCGTTCTGTTTCCCCCACCTGATGGAGCGCCGCCTGTAGCTTCATGCGCCGCTGTAATCTGTTTGTTAAGATTAGTTGAATGCTCGATAAAAATAGCATTGGGCGCTTCATTGCCGAAAGCAGCCTGAATATAGTTGCGCACCCGCCGTTTGATAGCCACATCGGAAACCAGTCCGTGCATGTCTTCCGGGTCAATACGCGGACTGTTACCAGCGTCTGGATCACCATTCGGGTTACCGTTTTCGCAATCGAAAAGATAGAGGAATTCGTAACGGTTCTGGATCGCAGTCATTTTGTTTCTCCTTGTGCAGTTTCGTTGAATTTCTTGCCTTCACGCAGTGCGGCGAGTTGCTGGTAATAACCAAGAGCGAACAGCCCTTGACCGTTAAGGTCGAGTATGCGTGGCGCACCATCACCCAAGTGCCCCATCACATCAGCAATCTGGTTTTCGTACCAAAAGGCCAAGCCGCCTTCGAGCTTGCCCAAGTGGTTGCGTGCGTTGCTGACCAGTCGCCCGATAATTAGTCCCGGTGTCTGGCTGGCGGCAGCATAATAGCGTTGCACCACGCCCGCACCCACATCGCCGAGTGCTGCGCGTTGCAAATTGGCAAGTATGGCAAGCAGACGCCCGCAGTGGTAAGCGGGTGCGGGGTGGTCGGGGTTGAGATAGGCAGTCATGGTTGTGTTACCTCCTGAGTTGAGTCGAACGAAATAGGCTTTGATGAGACCCATGCGGGCATGGTTGAACGGGGGCTGGTCTTTATCAACAAGATCGGCACGAAAGCGAGCCAAGGCTTGAGCCATCAGTGGTTGTGGAATGGGCAGGTGCTGCACCGCCACTTTCCATAACGTGGCGGCACTGGGCGCGGGCAATTGCTTCAGGTTTTCCGAAATAGATTTTTTCTGGTCATTTCTGACCAATGCCAAGCAGACTTCATAGAACTTGGGATCGTGGGCAATTTTTTCCCCGTCGCAGTCTTTCCTATCTCCGGCGATGACAATAGCGAAATCGGCAAACCACGCCTCGATGTTGCGCACTAAATCCTCGAAACGCCCTTGCATCCAGTCGCGTACCATCACTCGCCCGGATGCGCCGGAAAGCGTCAGCGCGTAATAATGGTTGTTACCCAAATCAGCGCGCGTTCCGCTGCGAATCGCATCAAGCAAACGACGCGCTACCGCTTGTGCCGCCGCCTCGGTTTGTTCTTGCGACTCGAAGCCGTTTAACCACTCCAACGGATCATCCTGTGGGGCAATCTGTTGCTTGAACCAATGAACCACCAGAGAGTTGGCAAGTTTGCGTGAATGATCGCGAATCAAGTTGTTGAGACCGTCCACATATTTCTGTGCAGCCTCGGCGCTCATGGCGGCGTTGGCAGATTGATTCAGACCGAAAGAGCCGAAAGCCGCTTTGTCGAAACCGACCATCACATCGCCCATACTCAATCCACCAACACCAGATAGCCCAGTGATTTTTGGTTGGGTCAACAAAGGCTGAGTTGCCTCACCACTGAGGAAACAGACCATTGAGCCATCGGTAGCATTACCTGAAATTGTTACGGAATCAGGTACGTCATCGCCCATGTCTAACTTGCGCCATTCGCGCCACCATGCTTGGATTACTGCATCCTCTCGCGGATCAATGCCATCTATCCGAAAACTGAGCCAGTCGGCAGGTTTTGCCTTTCTCACGGTGAGTGCTTCACGTATAACTTCGAGGCATGATTCATTATTTAGCGCATTTACCAGCGCACTGAGTGCAGGGGCCGCATCGGTAGCCTTACTTAGCATCTCAACAAAGAATCTGTGCTTATCTTCGGTACCGGCAATTTTCTTTGCTTCCTCATTGGCTTTGAACATAAGTACCACTGTCTGCACAGTTTCCACCAGAAAGTGAGACTTGCCACCCGCATTCATAGCATGCATATCCGGGCAACGGTGATGCATTGCTCCGCGTTTGCCATCGCCTAGCGGAAGCACGTTGAGAAAACGTCCGTCAGTGGCAAGCTCTATGCACCAGCGCACCTCGCGAGTTTTGAAACCGGGTTCGGAATCAAGTCCGCCGCCATATTCCATCAGTTCTTGCAGCATGATTATGTTCTCCTGGCTTTTTAACTGACACGCTATCAAATGGCGGAACTTCTAGTACGCCATTGCGCACATGGGCATCGAACAGCGTGATGAATGGCTTGTCGCCATCACTTACCGCTTCTTTGCGCAGATCGAACACATCGTAAAGCATGAATCCTAAATGCTGGTCAATGGGAGCGGGAGCTATGGTACTGGCATCCGGTGACTCGACGTATTCAAAGAAGGCTGGAAACTCACGGCAACCAAAATAGGGGCTGCTGAAAGCATTTTCCTTGCTTGGCACGACGCTCAAACAGACTGTTGAATTTACCGTAATCGTGCGCAAAACCGGACTTGGGAATTATTTGCGCAGTTATCCGGTAGCGCACGTTTTTGAGCGCCATGGTCTGGCGTTGGGTACGGCCTTTCTGGTCGGTACCGAGCTCATCCTTATTGCCATCCGCCCAGATTGGCTCGGGTACAGTATTACCATTCATCCATCTGTTGAGCGTAGCGGCTCCCGGCACAACATCCTTTACTTCGTTGCGTCGCAGGGCAATGTAGCGAGGCAATTCCAGCACTTCGATACGTCTTACCTGCCAGTGAAAATAAGGGCGCATGATCCGACCGTCACGGCGACCATCCCAATAGAGGGCATCAAAAATTCCGCGGGCAGCCGAGGGGGTAATAACCGGATATGAAAACCGCTCGACCTTCATTTCGGGGCGGGTGAAACAAGCGAGATCGCCCCAGACTTCCAATGTATGTATGCCGTTTGCCATGTGCCTCCTTATGCGATAAAAACCTGCTCGCCCTTGGGCGGATTCAATCCAAGGGTGTCGTCATAGTAATCCCCTTCAAGGAAAAACCATTCATCTGATGTGCCACCACGCCTGAGTTTTGCCGGGATTGCCCAAGCGGGCGGTCCCTCTTGTGTCAGGTAAATGCTAACAGCAAGCCCCTGAGCGCTGCGCATCCACTTGGCGGAGATACCCACTCGCTCAGCTTCGTTGCGCAATGTATCAAACTCTTCCCACCGTTCCACCCACGGAACCAATACCTGAATGGTATTCTGGTCGATGAGGCGGTAGTGCTTGGCAACCTCTGGAAAGTCCAGCGCCGTGATCGCATCGTTCAATGCTTGATTCAGGTTGGCTGGATTGTTCAAATCATAAAGCCGCTGGTAATAGTCGCGGAACAGAGCGGGATCGTTGATATTCAGATCACCGTGCAGGGTCAACATTGTTCGCGTGACTTCAGCGGCTTGATAGTAGGCGTAGGTGGGGTAGCACCGCCGCAGGTCTTCTTCGGCGCTTGGTTCAAACACGACCACCTTGCCTAAGCGACCTTGTTCATTGAGTCTGCCTTCACGGTTGCAGCGTCCGGCGGCTTGGGCAATGGCCTCCAGCGGCGCGAGTGCACGATAGACTAGCGGAAAGTCAAGGTCAACACCAGCTTCAACGCATTGTGTGGAAATCAGGCGGCAGGTTTCGCCAGCCTTGAGTCTTGCGCGAACCCTTTTTAATACATCCCTCCGGTGTTCTGCGCACATGTTCGTGGAAAGATGAAATAAGCCTTCCGTACCGACTAGCTCATCGAGCAGAGCAAGGACATGCCGCTTGAGATTGACCACACACAAAACCTGCCTTGCATTATCATCACGCAAGTCGGCGGCCAATTCCGCCCAGCCACGTTTTTCTCCGTCCTTAGGCCATGAAACCTTTACCCGTTCCAACACGCGGAACATCTCGGAGTGTCCCGGAACAGCTTCTTCGGGTTGCCAGCCTTGTGTGGCTTGTTTTGTCACCGCTGAGTGTAGTGTGTCAAAG
Source organism: Nitrosomonas sp. (assembly GCA_016721865.1). Classification (GTDB taxonomy): domain Bacteria; phylum Pseudomonadota; class Gammaproteobacteria; order Burkholderiales; family Nitrosomonadaceae; genus Nitrosomonas. The sequence goes on from JADKHF010000004.1 coordinate 59,936, forward strand.
GCGGGTTGGGTGGCAGTGGCAAAGACCACGCTCGAATGGTAGGCCGATGACAGGTGCGATAATGCCGCAAGCGTAGGCACCACAAGGCCTGCCGGTAAGCTTTGTGCTTCATCAAACAGAATTACCGATTCCATCAGATTGTGCAGTTTGCGGCAGGAAGATGGGCGATTGGAAAACAATGATTCGAGCAGTTGCACATTGGTGGTCAACACAATCGGCGCATCCCAGTTCTCGGCCAGCAGTCGGCGCTGGCGTTCACTTGCACCTTCGGCATCATGCTGTTCTGCTTCAACTCCCAATCCAGCCAAGCTGTGATGTTCCAGCACAAAGTTGCCTGGGAATGATTTGAACACCTTCCGATATTCACGCGCTGTTTGTTCGATGACTGATAAGAACGGAACTGCCAGAACGACGCGTTTTAAGTTATGCCGCGCCGCATGTTCCAGCGCGAATTTGAGCATAGCCAGCGTCTTGCCAGAACCTGTGGGAGCGGTCAGCGTGAACAAGCCTGGTTGCATTTCTCCTGCACATTCCACCGCACTCCAAAGATCTTGCCGCGCCTGCCGCACCTCCGCCTGAGCACCAGTAGTACCACGCAGTTTTGCCATGTAGGCATCGAGTGCTGCGAGCGCCGCGCTGGCATCTAACTTTGGCCCTTCAGGTCGAGGACGCTTGCCTTGCGCATCACCCTCGAAGTGCGCCTCGGTATCAAGAAAGTCCGCATCTACCAGACACGAAAAGAGCAGCCGTACATCGAGCATGGAAGAAACGGCTTGTGCCATTCCATTTTGGAGCGATAACGCTGTTTGTGCGGGTGCATGGAAGAATAATCCATCTGCCTCGGCACGCTGTTTGAGTCGCAAGTGGTCGGCATCGCTCAGGGTAAGCCCGAATGGATGGTTTTGCGTAAGACTCTGAGGATTCATCCGGCGTAAAGAATCCAAGTCGGCGCGTTGCAGGCCGACATGATGCCCTTGAATCGCCACCGCAGCGGCAATGGCGCAATGTTCTTTGTCCAGCGCAACCCACGCCCCCTGCGACCAGTGGTCGAGGCCGGAATCCAAACCATGCAGTCTTGCCTGAAACCTGTCAGCGTATTTGCCAAGGTCATGCAATAATCCAGCCAAGCGAGCCTCATCTTGCCATGCCAAATTATTGGAAAATTGTCCAGCAAGTTTAGCGACGCTAGCCAGATGTTCTTGCAGCGGGTGCCAATCTCCATTGGCATTTGCACTATGCGCATAAATCAAGATTGTTTCCCTTTCTTAATCTCATCAACCGTGATAAACGATTTTGTTCGAATAACATCTGCAGTAAAATGCCAAAGCCGCCAGTATATCTTCCGGTGTAATACTCGGGTAATTTTCAATAATCTCTGTCATGCTCCAGTTGGCGGCAAGGTGATCAAGAATCAGCTCGACTGAAATGCGAGTTCCGGCAACAATCGGTTTTCCAGACAAAATCTCCGGATTCGTGACAATTCGACCCTTCCAGCGATGTTGATTATTTATGCCCGCCATTTTATTTCCACCTCCACCCGATCCCAGGGATTATTACTTTTTTTCAACCCTACAATCAAAGCTGATACTTTTTCTCCACGATCCAGCAGTTGCGAGATGGCGGCATTGTCCATCCGGGGAATATAGCCGAGTTGATGGCCTTGCCAGTCGATGCGGACTGCACGGTCATCGTAGCGGTTATCGGTTTCGCGCACGAGCGTGACAAACTGACCGGTGGCCAGTTGCGGCCAGAGCGTTTCGCCCTGGTAATACTGGAATCCGGCCACGGGTGAAATTTGTAAGGTCTTCCACGCCGGGTCCGGCCTGGTGTATGCAATTGCGGGCAGGGAAAATCCGCCGAGCAATGCTGTGAGTGATTTCAGGAATACGCGTCGTGACATCATGCCTCCTTGTAGAAACAATCTACAGGGCATCTCTAAAAATCCAAATTTCGTCACAACACTTTGTTGCTCGAAAAAATGTTTCCTTACATAGCATACCTATGCTGTGTAACTATTTTTTTCTCGTGCTTCGTTTTGTTTAGAACTTTGAATTTTTAGAGGCCCTACACGCAGTCATTATCCCTGACCGCAGGCTCAAAACCTGAGCCTGTCAGTTAAATTTTGCTAAACAGTATTTGCCTATTATCAATCAGTCAACTTCAATCCCAGCCGTTCACGCAGTTCGGCGAAGATAGAAGGATCAGCCGGTGGATTGGAATTCAAACTTTTCAGTTCGGAATCCCGGACTAGTGCCTCGACCATTTCCCGGCCATCCTTGGTTTTTATGGCTTGCAAAGGCGTCTTGCCACCCAGGATGGAAAGTTTTTCTTGCGGCCATTTGCGGTAATGTTCCCGCATGAATTCCATAATCTTTTCCTGCACTTCCGGGCGGTTGTTCAGTTCTTCCAGTTCTTCACGGCGTTGCCGGGCCTGGAAGCTTTCATCTTCATCTTCATCTTTTGCTCGTGCAAGCATGGCCTGCGGCGATTCGATCACACTGGTTCTGTAGCGCGCTTCCGGATGTATTTCTTTGATCAGTTGTTGAAATTTGCGCGCACGCTCTTCTGAATTGACTTCAACCGTAAGCTGATGGTTTTTGATTTTGATATGGCCCAGTACCGTATTGTCCCAGGATTTGTGTTTTGCATTGCCCTTTTCAACCACGGAAACTCGATGCTGTAGAGTTCACCGTCCGCGTCAAACCCGGCATCTTCCAGCAATTCGTCTTCCGTGCTGTTGATGCAGAGCTGTTTAAGCGCAGCGAGAGCTGTCTGCGGGGATGGAATGTCATAAATGAGTTTTTGAAATACCATCGGGTCGTCATCGGTATTGCATAATTCCGGTATCGATGGATTGCATAATCTATCGTAGATTTCATGGTAGATTTCCAGCATTTCATATTCAAAATCAAAATCCCGCAGCAATTCTTGCGAAGGCGGGTCTTCTATTTCGTATATTTCTTCACGTAATTCAAGGATGGGAAATTTCTCGATGGGCGGGAAAAAAATCGGTGCGCTGGCTTCCAGTATCGCGACATGATCTACTTTTACCAATTTGCCAAATACAATCTGTCCGGCTTGCGCGTGCATCGACCCGGAATGTTCGGTGACATAACATTCTGCATCCGTCAAAATATCGCGCAAAACAAACCCATCACCAGGACGCACGGAGACGATATCGTAAAAACTAAATGGCGCCACACAGCATTGTTCGATATAGCGTTTTAATAGCGGTTCGAGTTGCTTGCCATATTTATCGAGAAACGCTTGGCCCGTTGTGCGTTCATCCTGAGTATTTTCGTCAATGCCGGAAAATTCCGGATGCCAGTTATAGAAGAACCAGGGCATGAATAACTGCATGTGCAGTGTATGCGGATCGAATTCCTCCTCACTCCATAAGGTGAAATCCCCCCAGGCTTCCAACACGGCTTCCGGCCCGAAATGTTTCGCAGAGAATTTGAGTAATTTCTCAGGCAATCCTTTAATCACATGGTGTATTTGATGCCACAAGAAATCCTCTGTTTGTGACGTTTCTTGTACCTGCAAACAACAATGCTTGTATTTTTTTCCGCTGCCGCAGGGGCAGGGATCGTTACGTCCAGGTTTCATTTTTCTTCCCCCGTTAATAAATATTTTTCCTGTGCGCTATGCAAATTTTCCATGATGGTCTGACGCAATGCTTCCGGGGCGATCACTTCGACTGCCGCGCCGTGTTTGAGGATGTCCATCACCAGCTCGGTTTCGTTGGCGTAGGGGATGCGTAATTCATAGCTGCCATCGGGTAGAAATTTCCCCTCTTGCTGCGGGTGCCATTGTTCATCCGCCACCCAGCGGGCGCGCTCTGCGGTGAAACGCAATACCGCATTCTGATTGGCTTTGCCAGCAAAAATGCCGTAGCTGGTGGCAAAATGCTCGTTGAGCATGGTTTCGGCAATTTCGAGTGTAGCGTGATCGAGCGATGAAGCAGAAACGATGCGCTCCAGCGCGAAGCTGCGCAAGGCGTTGCGTTTGTGGCACCAGGCATCCAGATACCAGTTGTCGCGGTAATGCGTGAGCCGTTGCGGGGAGATGACGCGCTCGGTTTGCTGATCATAACTGCGGCTGTGATACGTGATTCTAAGTTGCATGCGTTGCAGCAGCGCGCTGGTGACTGACTGAAAATGCGGGAGGGCTGTGTTTCTCGCCAGCATGCTCTGGATGCGTATACGGCTGCTGATTTCTTGATTGCCCAGATGCCGGGATGCAAGAATCTTTTCCAGCCGGTCTTTGATTGGTTTGAGCTGGGTATCAAGCAACCCTGGCTGGATCTGCTCAAGTAGCTGCTGCACGGTAAGCAGCGCATACAGCTCATTGGCGTCAAACCAGATACCCGGCAATTCAAATATTCCATTTGCCTGCGCATCATAATAGTAGCCATTACGTTCACGGTCATAGACCAGTGGCGCATTAAAATAAAGGCGCAATGATTCAATCGTACGATTGACCGTCGCCCGGGAGCATTCCAGCCGCTCTTCAAGGACTTGATGAGACACCGGCAAGGTGCGTGACGCCAGAATGCGATGCAACTGATAGATGCGCTGGAAGCTGTTCATTGATTGTTTGATTGCCTTTAAATCAAAATCCGCGTTGCTTCCAGGAATTATATAACCGTGCTGGGTCTATGCTTTAGTTTTTCCTATCGGCATAAACTTCTGGAGTTTCTGAATCACTGTCATTTCGAGACGAGCGAGAAATCTATATTGTTGATTCTTCAAGATTCCTCACTGCGTTCGGAATGACAAGGATGGGTTAATCAGAGCTTTCTTAGGGGGAATTTTTTTGCGAGGGATCTCTTTTGAATGCTGGTGCCAGTTTGTGCGGGTCGATAACATTCCGCTGATTTTGTGCGGCGGATGCCCACCAGGTGAGTTGCGTGAAGGTTCTGGAAAAATAGCTCATCCATTTTTCCGCATCGACGGGTTCGAGAAAATGTCCGTCTTCAGCGAGCACTTCATGCGCTTTGGGAATATGGATCATCGCCGAAACCGGCAAACAACCCAGTTCCGACAGAAAAGACCGCATCCCCACCGCCACCCTGACACCGCCCCATTGTCCCGCCGAATAAGTGACAATCGCGCTGGGTTTGTATGAAAACAGCGAACTGCCGAAGTGATTGAGCAAATGCGCCAAAGCCAAACTCATCGAATGATTGTATTCCAAACTCACCATGACATAACCATCCGCGGCTGCGCTTTTTTCCGCCAAGAATTGAAGCTGAGCGGGTGCTTTGCCCTGCGCGTAAGCAAAGTGCGGTTTGAATATGAGACCAAGATCAAAATCCAGCGGATCGATCAGCTCCACTGAAATATCGCCTTGGTGAAGCTGGGCTACGCAAGCTTTGGCGACTCTCAGGCCAAGCCGGGGAGGGTTGGGGGGTGAGCTGTTTCGGACTGTGCCGAGGAAGATTAGGAATTTCATGGATATTCTATGAGAAATTTGTATAACGTGGAGCTAAGGGGCTGCGCGCTTTTGCGCAGTCCCGCTTGAGCTTAGTGGGGTTAGGTTATTTTGCATGAAACAAGGCGACTAGGGCAACAGCCGCACTGAGAACTGACGCTACAGCGGACACAAGAGCGAGTAACCATAGACGCGACTCACGAACAGAACGTTCAGCTTCGAGAAGCCTACGTTGAAGCTCGGCATCTGAAGCGCGAGGCGAATTGCCTGACGAGCTTTGAGTTCGGGGCGGCCCCTCAATATTGACACCAACTTCAATACACCGTCTTTCTAACTCTTTGCCTTGCAATAGTTTCGTCATAGGAGTGACCTAACGTGATGTATACGACATGATTCTTCCAATAATACTTAGCAGATGTCGTGTAATTATGATTAATAATAGATAACTTGTTGTTGAAACTCATTAAAGTTTATAGTAATCAGAAGAGTCATGTCAGCAAATAAGCCATTACTGCCAGTTTATAGTAAAAAGACAGTTGCCAAGCTCAGAAAAATAAAGAACCCGCCGCTATCCGTCACGGCAGTAATCATCACGCTGGAGCCGATTGCCGGGTCGCGGCCGAATTTGCGCAGGGTCAGCGGGATCAGGACACCGAGCAACGCTGCCAGCAGCAGATTCAGCACCAGTGCGAAGGTCATGACCAGGCCCAATTCGGCGTTCTGGTATATGGCGAAGGTGAACAGGCCGACGATGGTTCCCCAGAGCAGGCCGTTGACGATACTGACGCCGACTTCTTTGGTGATCAATTTCCAGGCGCTGCTGGTGTTGATTTGATCGAGTGCCAGCGCGCGCACGATCATGGTGATGGTTTGATTGCCGGAGTTGCCGCCAATGCCGGCGATAATCGGCATCAGCGCGGCGAGTGCGACCAGTTTTTCGATGGAGTCTTCAAACAGGCCGATGACACGGGAGGCGATGAACGCGGTGACCAGATTGACGGCCAGCCACACCCAGCGGTTTTTAACACTCTTTAAGACCGGTGCAAAAAGATCTTCTTCTTCGCTCAAACCGGCCAGATTCAGCGCTTCATTCTCGGCTTTGTCACGGATAAAGTCGATGACGGTGTTGACGGTGACGCGGCCCAGCAGTTTGTCGTTTTCATCCACCACAGAAGCGGAGACCAGGTCGTAGCGCTCGAACGCATTGGCAGCCTGTTGCGCGACATCGTCCGGGTGCAATTTGATTATTTCGTTGGTCATGACATCGGCAACGAGGGTATCCGGATCGCTGACGAGCAAGCGGTTGATCAGTAGCACGCCTTTTAATTGTTCATTCCGGTCGACAACGAAGAGCTGGTCGGTATGATCCGGCATTTCGTCCAACATGCGCAGATAGCGCAGAACCACTTCCATCCGGACATCTTCGCGAATCGTGATGACATCGAAATCCATTAATGCGCCGACGGAATCCTCCGGGTACGACATGGCGGCACGCAGTTGTTCGCGTTCTTCCACGGGGAGCGAGCGGAAAACATCGTCCATCACTTCCTGCGGCAAATCCGGCGCAAGATCGGCGATCTCGTCGGCATCCAGATATTCCGTCGCCGCGACCAATTCCTGATTGTGCATGTCGGTAATCAGTGTGGCACGCACGGCATCGGAGGTTTCGAGCAGGACTTCTCCGTCCCGATCCGATCTGACCATGCTCCAGATCAAGAGCCGGTCTTCCAGCGGCAGCGCTTCCAGGATATGGGCGATATCAGCGGGATGGAGTTGATCCAGGAAATTTTGTAACTCGGTCATGTTTTGTTTCTGTACTGAAGATTCGGTAAGCGATTGATCCGCCGCATCCTGTAAATTAACCAGGCCTTCGACCAATTTGTATTTACGCAACAGGTAGGTGACTTGTTGCTGCGGGGTCGGTGAGTTTTCCGGGTCGTTGGTATCGTTTTCGGTCATAACGGGATTTACGCTTGCAAGACAGTCTGTATTATTTATTGTTAGTAAGTTCAGCGTGTTTATACGCTGAATAGTTTGCAGTTTGATGACCGGAAAGTATAACCTTCAGTACGACCTCAATACCATTAAATTATCCGATGGATAGTGAAATCATTTAAGGAAACTCTGAATAACTCGCATTTGTCATTCCGAACGCAGTGAGGAATCTTTGGCAATCAATGCAAAAGATTCCTCGCGCTTGCTCGAAATGACACTTGTTCAGAGTTTCCTTAAGGGCGTCTCTAGAAATCCCCATTTCGTTACAACACTCTGCTGTTCGTCCTGCACTTGTCGAAGGACTTGATCAGAGCTTCTTTAACGAACTGGGGTGGTTAATCAGCATTGTATAATGATCTTTACTGCGCGATACCCAGCCGCGTATTTCAAGTGGTTTTCCTACATAGGTATTCAGCACAGGAACAGGTCGAGGTTGGTATTGGCGACGCGTATATCAACTTTGTCACTAAACAGCAATCGCGTATATTTTTTGCTTTTCTTAATAGAAACCGGTGTTCCGGTAAATCGCTGCCAGCCTTTGGTGTGATTGGTAATCTGGGTAATTGGCCGGGGTTGATACTCCGGCATCGACCAGATACCCAGTTTCAATTTCTCTGCATGTTGCTGCGCTTGAATTAATTTATCGGTGTAACGCCCGTTCGGCGGGATGATGCTGATTACAGCCAAACCGTTTTCCAGCAAAGCAAGGTTGAGATGCTTGCCATCCGGTAAAAATACATGCGCCAATAAACGTTTATATTTATCCTGTTTTACCTGATCATATTCCAGATAAACCTTGTTTTCCTGCAACTGAGTCTGCAACCATTTTTTTGCGGTGACCCCGCCGGGTTCTTCTGCGCGTTGACGGCTTTCAATTTCGGGTGTGTTTATTCCCAATAAACGCACATGCTTCTTGCCTTCCAGAATAATCGTATCCCCGTCGTATACTCGGGTGACTTGATGCAATTGCCGGCTGGGCCGGCTGATGATCTTGACGGGCTCTGCACCGCTGGAAGGCGTGTCTGAGTAAGTTATGCGACCTTGTTTATCGACACTGCGGAATATCTCGTTAGCCGATAGCACCGGGGTAGAAAAAATTAAAATCAGAAGGTAGGTCAGGTAAAGCTGTTTGCTGAAAGACATGGCGTTATCGTGGATGGATTAGTGAGATGATATGAATGGTGCCATGATATGCGAGCCAAGGGAAAGTATGGCAAAATGAAAAAATTTAGCGACTGTTGCGCATTTGGATAAGAAAGCGAGCTTATGTAAAATGGAATATTATCAGTTAAATGGCTATCGGTATTGCCTGGATAAAGCCTGTTTCAGTTTTCTCTTTCTCAGCATATAAAAATTCTGGAATAAATCAGATCAACTGTACTGTATACGTCAAATGCAATGCGTTGGATATGCGTTGTACAACGGGAGTGTTTTAATTGATGGAAATTGATAAGGTAATTGATGCCACTTTTGAACCTGTTTCAAATGCTGTGGCGTCGGTAATTTTTTACAGTATTCAATTATTGGATCTTGAGATCAAATTGATATTGATCTGGCTGGTTGCCGCGGCACTTTTTTTTACTGTATACCTTGGATTTATCAATATTCGCTATTTCAAGCACGCCATCGATGTTTTGCGCGGGAAACATGATAGCGGAAATTCAAACGGACATATCAGCCGGTTTCAGGCTTTGATGACTTCACTGTCGGCAACCATTGGTCTGGGAAATATTGCGGGTGTGGCAGTAGCCATTTCAGTGGGAGGGCCGGGCGCTACATTCTGGATGGCCATAATGGGTTTTTTCAGCATGTCGACCAAGTTTGTTGAAGTCACCTTGGGGAATTAAATACAGGCAATACGGAAGCAAGCACAATCCGGATACCATATCGGGTGGCCCGATGTATTATTTGCGGAGTGCTTTTGATCGCCTGCAGAAGCCGCAGATGGGTAAATTTATGGCGGGATTGTTTGCAGTATGTTGTATTGGCGGCACCATCGGTGCGGGTGGCTTGTTTCAAGCTAATCAGGCCTATCAGCAGGCATTGGTTGTAACGGGAGGAGAGGCTGGTTTTTTGGCTGATAAGGGTTGGCTTTTTGGTTTGTTCATGGCCATTCTGGTTGGGCTGGTGATTATTGGCGGCATTCAGTGGATTGCAGCGGTCGCCGGTCGGATTGTTCCTGTGATGGCGATCATTTATATCATCGCCGGTTTTGTAGTGATCGGCGTTCACTATACGGCAATCCCCGATGCGCTAAGAACCATTTTTGAGATGGCATTGTATCCGCAGGCAGGTATTGGTGCCTTAATGGGTGCATTGCTGATGGGGGTGCAGCGCGCTACTTTTTCCAATGAAGCAGGATTAGGTTCTTCGGCGATTGCCCATTCCACAGTAAAAACCGATGTGCCAGTCAGTCAGGGGATGGTCGCCATGCTCGGTCCATTTATTGATACCGTAGTTATTTGTATGATTACTGCATTGGTGATTGTCATATCCGGCACCTATGTGGAGGGTGGCGGCATTGAAGGAGTGCAATTGGCCTCTCGTGCGTTTGCAACCGGCATTTCGTGGTTTCCTTACGTGTTATCCTTAACGGTTTTTCTGTTTGCCTATTCCACCATGATTTCCTGGTCTTACTATGGACTAATATGCACGACTTATTTATTTGGGGAACGGATTTTCGTAACGGGGCTATATAAAATTTTATTTTGCGCATTCATTATCATTGGCGCATCGGCGCAATTATCCAATATTATTTTATTTACCGATTCGATGGTGTTTGCTATGGCGATTCCCAATATCATTGGGCTATATCTGCTGGCACCCGAAATCAAGAACGATCTGCGGGTTTATTTGCAGGATCTGAAGAAAAAAACAGAAAAACAATCGTGAACAACTCATATAGAACAATATTTCAAAGGAAAGTAGATTAAAATTGATACTCGCCCGATTTTACGGATATTCAATCAATTCATAGCGCGCCTATTTCATGGCCGAATGGCATGACAGCTGAAACTTTAATTGAGGTCAATGACCTGAATTTTTCCTATGATACGCGCGCAATCCTGAAAGGAATTCAAATGACCATGCCGCGGGGCAAAGTTGTGGCCATCATGGGCGGGAGCGGGTCAGGCAAAACTACGCTACTCAGGCTGATCGGCGGCACAATTCAGCCAACCTCCGGCTATGTGAAATTTGCCGGAGAGGTAGTGCACGAACTCGATCGCGATGCGCTATTCAAGCTGCGCCGTAAGATGGGTATGCTGTTTCAGTTTGGTGCGTTGTTTACTGATTTGTCGGTTTTCGACAATGTTGCGTTTCAGATGCGCGAACATACCAATTTGCCGGAATCTATGATTCGCGATCTGGTATTAATGAAGCTGCATGCAGTGGGTTTGCGGGGGGCGCATCACTTAATGCCCAATGCGCTGTCCGGCGGCATGGCGCGGCGCGTTGCTTTGGCGCGTTCCATCGCGCTGGATCCGATGCTGATTATGTACGATGAGCCCTTTACCGGACTGGATCCGATTTCATTGAGTGTGATTGGGAATCTGATACGCCGGTTAACCGATGCACTGGGTATGACATCCATCGTGGTGACCCATGATGTGCAGGAATCTTTGAAAATTGTTGACTATGTTTATTTCATTGCGGATGGGGTGATAGCCGCCGAGGGCACACCGAAAGAAGTAAGAGAATCGGTCGCGCCTTTTGTGCACCAGTTTGTTCATGGTGAGGAAGATGGGCCGGTGCCGTTTCATTACCCTGCACAGACTTACAAAAAGGATTTGAATCTGGAGAATAGTATTGCCTAAGCGTATCGTATCCAGTATTCAGAATATCGGGCATCGGGTGATTGAGAGCGTTTGGCGGCTGGGTGTTGCCAGTCGCTTTTTTATCCTGGTTTTATTAAAATCCGGCACCAGTTTGCGCCGTTTTAATCTGGTCATACGCGAATTGTATTTTACCGGTGTCTTGTCTCTGATTATTATTGTCGTGTCTGGACTTTTTGTGGGAATGGTGCTGGGACTTCAGGGCTATGAGACATTACAAAAATATGGTTCGGAATCAGCAGTGGGTACGCTGGTTGCTTTGTCGCTGGTGCGTGAATTGGGTCCTGTTGTCGCTGCATTATTGTTTGCCAGCCGAGCTGGTTCCGCAATAACCGCGGAAATAGGATTAATGAAAGCGACGGAACAACTGGCCGCCATGGGAATGATGGCGGTTGACCCGATTGCGCGTATTGTGGCACCGCGATTCTGGGCTGGCGTGATTTCCATGCCGTTTTTGGCGGCTATATTTTCTGTAATGGGTGTGTTTGGTGGTTATCTGGTGACTGTGGTATTCATTGGTGTGGATGAAGGCTCCTATTGGTCGCAAATGCAAAGTGCGGTTGATTTTAGATTTGATATATTAAATGGGTTTATTAAAAGTTGTTTTTTTGGTGTGGCAGTGACTGCCATTGCGGTTTTTGAAGGCTTTGATGCACCGCCCACTGCCGAAGGCGTGTCAGGTGCAACGACACGTACTGTGGTGACTTCATCATTAGTGATTTTAGGGCTTGATTTTATTTTGACCGCTTTCATGTTTAGAGGGGTGAGTTGATGCAGCGGACAACAATGGATTTGTGGGTGGGTTTGTTTGTGATCATAGGCATTGTTGCACTCATGGTATTGAGTCTTAAAGTCGGCAATCTGAATGTTTATAATCCTTCACAGAGCTACGTCATCACTGGAAATTTTGAAAATATCGGGGATTGAAGTTCGCGCGCCGGTAAAAGGCGCAGGCGTTGTGGTCGGGCGTGTAAACCGATATTCAGTTCAGTACGAAAACTTATGATGCGGTTGTTACCATGAGCATGGATGGCCGGTATACATTCCCGAAAGATACTTTTGCCAGTATCTTGACGTCAGGTTTGCTGGGCGAGCAGTATATTGGATTGGCTGCGGGTGGGGATGAAGTAATGTTAAAAGATGGCGATAAAATCATGAAAACCAATTCGGCCATGGTGCTTGAAGAATTAATCGGACGTTTTTTATTTGATAAAGCGGCTGAAGATGATTCTTTCTGATTGAATGGGTATTTGTTGATTTTATTCTTGTTGGTTTAGTATTGCATATTACTTAAATAAAATTTTGGTGAGGGGACAATGAAAAGATTTTTTGGAATGGCTGTATTGATACTTTTTAATTTGCTGGCGTTCTCCGCATGGGCATTGGAATTGGCGCCTGACAGTCTGGTTGATAGAACAGTTAAGGAAGTGATCGAGATCATCCAGAAAGATGAAGAATTGAAAAATGGCAATAAGGATAAAATGCTTGACCTGATTGAAACCAAGATACTTCCGCATTTCAATTTTGCGCGCATGACCCAACTTGCGATGGGACAGCACTGGTCAGCAGCAGTGCCGGAGCAGCAAAACAAACTGGTGGATGAGTTTCGCACGCTGCTGGTGCGTACCTATTCCAATGCATTGTCCAGCTATCATAACGAAACAATTAATGTAAACCCGATAAAGCAACTGGGCGATCAGACCGAGACAACAGTCCGGACTGTTGTCATTCAGGTAAATGGAAAAGAACCAGTACCGATTGATTACAGCATGGAGAAAAAACCGGATGGCTGGAAGGTTTATGATGTAACGGTTGCTGGCGTGAGTCTGGTAACGAATTATCGCGGAACTTTTAACAGCCAGGTGCGCAAGGGCGGTGTGGAAGGATTGCTAAAGACCCTGGCAGACAAGAATAAATCCCTGGAAGGTAAGAAGTAGTTCAAGCGAGTGAGTAATTTGAACCCTTTGATTGCGATGGTTTTTCGTGATGGCGATAAAATTATCGTGCAAGGTCCTGTTACCATTGATAATGTTGTGCAGCTTACTCGGGAGGATGGCGTTGTTCGACGATCATCGTTTAACGATCGATCTGAATAAAGTGACTGAAGTGGACTCAACGATTATTAGTATGTTACTCGAATGGTTACGTGCGACACGCAAAAATATTTATCCATTGCAGTTTATCAATATGCCCGAGAATCTTAAAAGCCTGATCCAGTTGTATGATGTGGTGGAATTGATCCCGGTTTCAGTCAACCAAACTGTAGATCAGGGTGCAGCATGAGCTGGTAATATCCTGTTGCTGTTATCTTTGCAACCCTCTAAACCAATCTTCTTCTGATTTACCCAATTAATGTTGCCTGCCATTGAAGTCAAGCAAGTGTGTAAACACTTCGGTAATCTGCGTGCATTGACGGATATTGATCTTGAAATTCATGCGGGAGAATTTTTTGCTTTATTGGGGCCTAATGGTGCCGGTAAAACAACACTGATCAGCATTATTGCCGGTTTGTCCCTTGCCAGCAGCGGCTCAGTGAATGTGATGGGACACAATGTGCTCACCCAGTATCAGCAGGCACGCCGTAACCTGGGCGTAGTGCCACAAGAACTGGTGTATGATCCTTTTTCACAGTACGTGAAGTACTGCTAATCCAATCCGGCTACTACGGCATTAAGGAAAATACCCGGTGGGTGGATGAAATCATTGAACGCCTGGATCTTTCCGACAAAGCGAATGCAAACATGCGTGCACTTTCAGGCGGTATGAAACGCCGTGTTTTGGTTGCGCAGGCACTGGTGCACAAACCACCAGTTATTATTCTGGATGAACCGACAGCCGGTGTGGATGTGGAGTTACGCCAGACACTCTGGGATTTTATCAAGCAGCTCAATCAGGATGGGCACACGATTGTTCTGACCACGCATTATCTCGAAGAAGCCGAAACTTTGTGTCATCGTGTTGCGATGCTGAAAGAAGGAAAAATAGTTGCACTGGATAGTACGAAAAACTTGATTGGAAAAATGATCGCCGGGAAATCGGTACGGCTACGATTGGTGCCGGACAGGTTGCCACCCACATTGCAGCCATTGCAAATCAATCATCACGACGGAATAGCCGAGCTCAGAATTGAGAACTATGCGCAAGTGGAATTTATTTTGTCATCATTACGGGCTGCGGATATCCAGATACTGGAAATGCATTTGCAGCAGCCTGACCTGGAGGATGTTTTTGTCAGCATCATGAGAAAAAGCGGGAATCAATCGAAATGACCGGATTTCTTACGTTGCTCTATAAAGAATTGCTGCGGTTCTGGAAAGTCGGTTTTCAAACGATCCTGGCACCGATGGTATCTACCTTGCTGTATCTGCTGATTTTTCTCCATGTTCTGGAAGCGCATGTGGAAGTTTATCCGGGTGTCGCCTATACCGTTTTCCTGATTCCGGGACTGGTAATGATGGCAGTGATACAGAATGCATTTGCCAACGCATCTTCCAGCATGATTCAGTCAAAAATAAGTGGCAATATTGTATTTATCCTGTTATCGCCATTGTCTTATCGCGCAATCTTTTTTGCCTATATTCTGGCATCGATTGTGCGGGGTTTGTTAGTCGGCTTGGGGGTTTATTTGGTGACACTGGTATTTTTTGATATCCCGCTGCAATTGCCTTTCTGGGCGCTGTTGTTTGTCATACTAGGCAGCGCAATACTGGGCGCGCTGGGTTTGATCGCAGGTATCTGGGCCGATAAGTTTGATCAGTTGGCAGCTTTCCAGAATTTTATCATTATGCCGCTGTCATTTTTATCCGGTGTTTTTTACACCATACACTCATTACCCATCGCTTGGCAGTATTTGTCTCACCTCAACCCATTCTTTTATATGATCGATGGATTCCGCTACGGCTTCTTTGGGGTATCGGATATTTCGCCTTATATTAGTCTGTTGATTGTGGCAATATGTTTGCTGGCCATTTCCATATTGGCCATCAGGATGCTCAAAACCGGGTATAAATTGCGGTACTAGCCCGGATATTGCATGAATTCGCACGATGATCGCGCATGATATTGGTTTCACAACGGATTTTTCGAAGAAGCGGTGTTGTTATTCATACACCTGACTGAGACAAATCCCTTGTGGAATCAAGAGACAAGTGAGGGCGTGTGCATTTCATTCAATATCCGGGCAAGATTGATTGTTTTAATACGGATTGCTTAATTTTGTAACCTGAGAAAATGCGTGAAGGAGATTGAAATGCTGACAGCTGAAAATGTAAAGATATATATTGAGTCATCGTTGCCGTGTCAACACGTAGCGGTAGAGGGAGATGACGGGCATCACTTTCATGCGCTGATTGTGAGCGCGGAATTCAACGGGAAGAATATGATTCAGCAACATCAACTGGTATATAAATCACTGGGTGACCGAATGAAACAGGAAATTCATGCGCTATCGATGAAAACGCTGACACCTGAACAATGGGCGAGCCAGTCCTAACCCGGGAATTGAGAAAACTTGTTGTAGGGTGGTAATTCAAACCTTAAAGCAATCTCCTCAACCGGGAATTCGTTATAATCACTTCTTTTATTGCTAAGTCTGGAACTTCATTGTTTAGAATACTCGGTGCCTTAGCGGGCTTCTTCATCCTTGGCTTCTTAGGCATTTTCCTGGGTTATTTTGTCGGAAGCATCATTGATCGATTCAGAACTTTTGGTCCGGCTGGAATGAATCCATTGAACGCTTCGCGCCGTCAATCGGTTTTCCTGGAAACTGTTTTTATTCTGATGGGAAAACTGGCCAAGGCCGATGGCCGTGTTTCAGAGACTGAAATATCGCATGTGCAACAGTTCATGCAGAAACTTGGCATGACACAGGATCATCGGCTAAGGGCGATTGCACTGTTCAAGCAAGGTGCTTCTGCAGACTATGATATCCATCCAAAAATCAATGAATTCCTTGCCATATGCGGTCCTTCCCATAATTTGAAACAGATGCTGCTGGTTTATCTCATTATCATGGGATTATCCGATGGCCAATTAAATTCTGCTGAAGAAGAACTTCTTAAAGGTGTCGCCGGTCGCCTTGGATATAACCCGGCCGCATTCAGGCAATTGCTCGATATGGTTCTGAATCAGATGCATTTTGCCGGTGGTCAGAGCACATCGGCCAGTGCATTGGAGGACGCGTATAAAGCTTTGGGAGTCAGCAAAGAGAATACCGATCAGGAAATCAAGCACGCCTATCGTAAGTTAATGAGTCAATATCATCCCGATAAATTAATGGGGCAGGGTGTTCCGGAGGAAATGATCGCGGTAGCGACCGAACAGGCCCAAGAGGTGCAAACAGCCTATGATTTGATCAAAAAGAGCCGGGATCAGAATCGTGCCGCAGCTTAGCTGATCCAATTGTTGAAATACAAACGCCGAGAAAATGAAACCGTTACTGTATACGTTCCGCCGTTGTCCTTTCGCGATCCGTGCCAGATTGGCGATCAAAGTCAGTGGCGTTGAAGTGGATACACACGAAGTCAGTTTGCGCGCCAAACCCAAAGAAATGCTGGAATGTTCGCCGAAAGGCACGGTGCCAGTTTTGAAATTTGCGGATGGCCGCGTGCTCGAACAAAGTCTGGATATCATGCAATGGGCGCTTTCCCTGAATGATCCTGAGCACTGGCTGGATAGCGACCCGAGAACATCTGCTGAGATCATGGCGCTGATCAAGCAGAATGATGAATCATTTAAACCGGCGCTGGATCTGTACAAATATGCCGTTCGCTTTCCGGAGCATTCTGAAGCGTACTATCGGGAGCAAGCCGAGCCATTTCTGGCCGAATTGAACACACGCCTGATCAAGGATGGTTATCTGATGGGCGGGCGTTACACACTGGCGGATATGGCGATCTTTCCATTCATCCGGCAATTCTCCAATGTCAATCCGGACTGGTTTTATGCCTCTTGCTATCATCATCTGATTGCATGGTTAAACCGGTTGATTGATTCAGAATTATTTCAAAAAATAATGCAGAAAGAAGCTGGTTAACTGCGAAGCCGTTGAAAAATGTATTCGAGGCAAGCGTGCATCAATAGGGGCGAACTGGGAAGCGCTGTACTGGCAAAGGCACAGAATCTCACTGAGCATTTCCTCCTTTATGGAAACTTTGAATAGCCCTTGTATGTTATTCCGAACAAAGTGAGAAATCATTGGCAATCAATCCCATAGATTTCTCGCTACGCTCGAAATGCCAGTTATTCAGAGTTTCCTTGGGTTTGGCTGCTTCACGGCCAAGGGGCATCAACTACACATCACACACTGTTTGGAACAACATCAAGGCACCCATAAAATACCACCATCATTCACTGATTCAAAGATAATAACTATGCATAATTAATATTAAATGTTATAAATGCATGGATGATAAAGCGATACCTCGAAGATAAAATTCGTTCTGCACTGATAACTAACTCAACTGTGGCCCTTATGGGGCCACGTCAGGTAGGCAAAACAACGCTTGCACTCAATATTGCAGATACTATTCCATCGGTTTATCTCGATCTGGAAAACCGACTCGATTTGCAGAAAGCGCAGAACATTGAAGCGTTTCACAAAGCAAACAGCGATAAGCTGATTATTCTGGACGAAGTACAACGATTGCCGGATATTTTTGCACCGATCCGTGGACTCATTGATCAACAGCGCAGAAAAGGTAACAAGGCAGGGCAGTTTCTGTTTTTAGGCTCAGCCTCCATTGATCTGCTTAAACAATCCAGTGAAACTTTGGCCGGGCGTATTTCTTATATCGAGATGTTTCCGGTGAATATCCTTGAATATGCAGGAAGTGCTCAACAATCCGAGGCCGTCAATGATCTCTGGTTGAAAGGCGGTTTTCCTGACAGCCTGTTGACCGGTAATGACGAAACCAGCTTGAACTGGCGCCATGATTTCATCAGAACTTATCTTGAACGGGATATTCCGCAATTAGGGCCAAGAATTCCTGCAGAAACCTTTGGGAAGATTCTGGACCATGCTGGCGCATAGCCAGGGAACCAATATTAATGCGGCAAAATTCGCATCAAATATCGAAGTTTCAAGTGTAACCGTAGCGCGTTATATTGATCTTCTGGTTGATCTGCTTCTGATCCGTAAAATACAACCCTATACGGCCAACATTAACAAGCGCATCGTCAAATCGCCTTAGAATTTATGTACGTGATAGTGGCATCACGCATGCATTGCTGAATATCGGTTCTTATAATGATTTACTGGGACATCCTGTCGTCGGGAAAAGCTGGGAGGGGTTTGTGATAGAAAATATAGTTTCTGTTTTACCGCCACGCGTAAGATCGTATTACTATCGAACGGCAGGCGGGGCTGAGATTGATCTTGTCCTGGAATTTGGCGTGAATGAGAAATGGGCGATAGAAATTAAAAAAGGAATATCTTTTAGCCTGGGGCGCGGATTTCATGAAGCTTGCGAAGATATCAAGCCACAAAAAAAGTTTGTCATTTATGCCGGGAAGGACAGATTCCCGTTACCGCATGAGATTACGGCCATCGCCCTTTATGATTTCATGAATATTCTGAAAGAAAAAAGGGAATAATGGAATTTGGCGAGTGTTTACCTGCTGTAGCAAGTGCGCCTTGTTTATCAACATAAACTCGGTTCTTCAGGGAAGCTCTGAATAACTGACATTTCGAGCGTAGCGAGAAATCTATGGGACTGATTGCCAAAGATTCCTCACTGCGTTCGGAATAACAAATGCGAGTTATTCAGAGTTTCTTTGGGTAAAAACAACCAAGGCCACTAAACAAAAATCATGCCCAATTCATCGGCTATATTCTCGATTCGAGACCTGCCACCTTGCGTGCTCTTGATGATTCTGCATAGCTGCCAGTTACTTGAGAAACAAAAACGAGAGCCTAAGCCCCCGTTCTGGATTAATCTATGTCTGAATTACATGGCAGTTTCTTTTCTACGCCGCGCCAGATACCCAATTAAACCTAACCCAGTCAACAACATCATGTAGGTTTCTGGTTCTGGAATTGGTGGTGGTGGTGGTGGTGGTGGTGGTGGTGGTGGTGGGATAAATATAGGGTTGGGGGTGAATACGGTGTCGGGTGTGTACGACAACAAAAATGCTTCCTCAATTCCATGGTGTTGACCATTCCCAACCATCTGTCCATTATTGTTGATGCTACTAGTGTCTAATTGCATAAGTTAACGATTGTATTTCTGAGTTGAGCACCTCTTACCTCGCGCTTCCTCCAAATAAACGGCGCAGCAGTTTTATTGTAGTGTTTCACGAACGCCTTGATGGCTTGCGTCAGTTGCTCCGTACTTTGAAGCTTGCCCCATTCAGTGTTTTGCGTGTAAAGATGCTAAACCAAATTTCTACTTGGTTAAGCCAGCTTGCTGAAGTAGGTGAAGTGAAAGTGGACGTTAGGATGACGGGCTAGCCAGTCATCATTTCTCTTGTGGGTTGCGTAGTTGTCCAAGATCACGTGAATTTCTTGGTTGACAGGCACCTCAGCCACTACGTCATCAAGAAAGGCTTGGAAGTCTGGGCGCTTTCTTGACTGCCGTGACCTTGGATTGATTACGCCAGTGGCCACGTTCAGCGCGGCAAATAAGTTGACGGTACCGTGACGCCTGTATGTGCTTTTGATTCCGCGCACGATTTTTCCGCTGCTGGTATGAACGTAGCCAATTTTTCTCTAAGGCTTGAATCGATGGCTTTTCATCAATACTCAGAACCAGTGCGTTGGTGGGTGGCCCCAGGTACAAGCCTATCACATCGCTGCTTTGGCCGCGAATTCGGATCAGTACTCACGCACCAAGAACGCATGCGCCGTAGTTGAATGCCCTCCTTGCGAAGAATGCGCCAGATAGCGTCATCTGACACGCCCAGTGCCTGAGCTAGCGTTCTTCCGTCCCAACCGGAAGCCCTTCGGGTGGAGTAAGTTCAAGCTGTTTGCGTATTCTATCGCGCAAGTCGCCGGCATCGTAGATGGGTGGCTTGCCACTGCGCGCTCGGTCATGTAACGCCGCGATGCCGCCCTCCATAAA
Source organism: Nitrosomonas sp. (assembly GCA_016721865.1). Lineage (GTDB taxonomy): Bacteria > Pseudomonadota > Gammaproteobacteria > Burkholderiales > Nitrosomonadaceae > Nitrosomonas. Next base: position 80,259 of record JADKHF010000004.1, read on the forward strand.
CTCTCTTGCGCCACATCGCCACCGTATTCGCCTGCAACTTCATGCGTGCCGCAATCTGGTCGTTACGTTCGCCCGCCAGACAGCCCAACACAATCTTTGCACGCTCGACCAAACGAGCTTGATCAGTGCGACTAGATCCCAGTCGCTCCAATTCTTTTCGATCCTGATCGCTGCATGTTACCTTTGCTGCTACCCGTGTCATGAGAGCCTCCTGCTTACGTTAAACAAACAGGAGATTACTTAAATATAACTATTTATGCAATTAAACAATAGTTACCTCGTGTAATGATCCCCGGTGAAAAGCCATGTGCCAGTAAGCAATCAACGAGCCAGAGCAACAGAGGCGTTTTGCCGCCATCATTGATGGTGATACTATCGACCATGATTACAGGTACTGACAGCTTGACCGAAGACAAAATATCCAGCCAATAGCATAATTCTTTTAGTAGTAAGAAGAATCCGTAGAAAACACTTAATGGCCATAACAGAAAGTGTAATGGGGTGATACGATGCCAATAGAGCTCTGACAATTTCATATATCGCCTCTTTTCAAATAGTCATGGAACTGTATCTTCATTCTAAGCAATACTCGATTCGGAATTTAAAAAATTATTTGTCGTATATCCGATAGGTAAATTTGTGTGAAAATTGAGCAGTATCGACTCTATGCCCTGTTTTAACCTCTTTTAATGAAAATATTAGTAAATCGATTACTTGTTCCAACATTATCGGGCGATGGCAAGCAAAAAAAACCGCATTATATTGCGTATACCGATTGGGGGAATCGGCAGAATTCGCATATTGTCATATGTGTCCATGGGTTAACACGTAATTGCCGTGATTTCGATTATCTTGCGCGGGCAATGCAATCGGACTGCAGAGTGATTTCTGTTGATGTAGTGGGGCGAGGCCAAAGCGATTGGCTGGAGCATGCGCATGATTATGATTATTATCCATTATACCTTTCAGATGCGATGTTGTTAGTGGCCCATATTCAGACGCAATATCATACAAAAATTACGTTGGATTGGGTGGGTGTTTCCATGGGAGGGTTGATTGGAATGATGCTCGCGATACAGCCGAATCCACCTTTTATAATTAACAAGTTGATAATGAGCGATATTGGCCCATTGATTCCAGCAGCTGCTCTGAATAGAATTGCCGATTATGTGGGCAAGGACCCGCGTTTTAGTAGTTTCGAAGAATTTAAACAATACATGAAAGTAATTTCTGTGTCTTTTGGCCCATTAACTGAGGATCAGTGGAACCATATGGCGGTTCATAGTGCGCGTGAATTTGCAGATGGATCCTACGGTTTTCGCTATGATCCAAGAATTGCAACCAGCTTTAAAGATCGTAAGATCAAGGATATTGACTTATGGGAACAATGGGATAAGTTAAATAGACCTCCCTTGGTTTTACGAGGAATGGAATCGGATGTATTAACGGCTGAAACTGCTGCACAAATGCAGGTGCGTGGGGCAAAGGCCAGAATTGTCGATTTGCCAGGTATCGGCCATGCTCCGATGCTTATGGATGACAATCAAATAAAAATTGTACGGGATTATATTCTGGAATAGTGTTCTGCTATATTCTGGATTTTCCATAACGGATTTTTAGCTTTAGTTAGGTGTGACAATTTGTCGCATTGAAAACGTAAGTGTTCTGGGTGAGAATGATAAAACATGCTCTGGAAAGTATGTTTCTAAAGAGAATTTTAGTCATTTTAGCCAATCCTGATTTTCTTCATTGTCCGTAGAACTACTTTATTAGCTCAGATCGAATCATAAACATAATTCATTTAGGAGCTCGATGCCTTGTTATTCAAATCTTTTTCATAATTTATTGGCAGTGGCCAGGATTTGTAAAATAACCAGTATTAATGATATGAACGAAGAAGGCGCGGTTAATTTCTGGGCTCCTGCTGTCAGATCAAAGTTCGATGGAACGACGGGAGGGGGCGCCTGTGATTTTCCAGTGTACTGCATAGGCAGATCGCCAATTGCCTGTTGCATTTAATGGAACACATGTTTGGCCGCAGCCTTAATTCACATCAAAAATACAGCAAAAATTTAGGGAAAATAACACTATGGCACTCACAGAAAATCAACAAACCTCAATCCTCCAACTCGCCCAGGCTATGTTTAATGCTGCCCCTGGAGCGGCATACCTGAAAGAGCTGGCTTCACTAATAACCTCCGGGCTATCTATCGCAAGTATCGGGCAGGCATTGGCTGGGAATAAATTATTTATTGGCAAAAATTATGCGGATGATCTCACACCTGAAGCATTTGCAGCGGTTTTTGTTACTGATTTAATTGGAAAACATGTTTCAAATTCCAATAAAACGATAGCAATTAATTATATTGTCAGCAGAATGACCGCTGGAGCAACACAAGGCGAGATAATTGCAGAAGCAACCAATATTCTGTCTGCCTTTCCCTCATCAGATCCTGATTGGGGGCAAGCAGCCTTACATTACAACACTGATAATGCCACAAAAATTGTCGATAATTTGTTGGGCGACACGGTTACAGCGGGCGATAAAACGTGGGCAGTCGAGTATATCCTTGCGCAAATGGCGAGCGGTCAGACTTTCGGTGCAATAATCGAATGGGCTATCAATGCATTGGATAGCATCGATCATGCCAATCCTGCTTGGGGCAAGGCAGCGGCTTTGTTTGACAACCGCATTGAAGTGTCTCGCTATTACTCAGTTGAAAAAGCGGGTACATCTACAAATTTAACAACGCTTCAGCAAATTCTGACAGGGATTACATCAGATGTTGCCACAGTTGCAGCTGCCAAGGATGCGGTCGATAATCTGCTTCAACCCATCATTCACCCTGTCAGCTTACTGGATCTCGATGGTAGCAATGGTTTTAGACTGTCTGGCATATCGGGGAGTGATGACACAGGAGAGTCGGTTAGCAATGCAGGAGATATTAACGGGGATGGATTTGATGATTTGATCATTGGCGCACCACATAATTCTGATGTTCTCAACCCGGCGCCAGCTTTGGTGGTGTTGGCAAGGCCTCGGGTTTTAATGCGACGATTCCTCTGTCCGGTTTGAATGGCACTAACGGGTTCCGTATCAATGGGGTAGCAGGCGGAGATGCGGCAGGTCAGGCAGTGAGTAGTGCAGGCGACATCAATGGTGATGGCTTTGATGATCTGTTGATTGGCGCACCGATATCTGATGTTCCGAAAAATGATACGGGTTACACATACGTGGTATTTGGTAAAGCTTCGGGTTTCAGTGCCGCAATGGATTTATCAAGCCTGAACGGAAGCAATGGCTTCCGTATGTATGTTGATGAGGCCGATCAACTTTTAGGTTGGGCTGCCAGCAACGCGGGTGATGTCAATGGGGATAGTATTGATGATTTGATTATTGGCGCACCTATTGGAGAACGCAGCTACATTGTCTTTGGTAAAACCTCTGGTTTCGATGCTTCGTTAGATTTGTCCAGTTTGAATGGCAGTAACGGTTTTCGAATCGAGGGGTTAGTGGCGGGAGAGCAATTTGGGAATAGTGTAAGTGCCGGTGACATCAATGGCGATGGTTTTAACGACTTAATCGTTGGTTCCTATTACGGAGGAAATGGTACAAGTTATGTGGTCTTTGGTAAGGCCGGCTTTAATGCCATACTGGATCTATCTAGTTTAAATGGCGCCAATGGTTTTAAACTGGTTGGAGAAGCAGGAGGAGACGAAGCCGGTTATTCAGTTAGCAGCGCTGGGGACGTCAACGGTGATGGGTTTGACGATATAATCATCGGTGCGAGACAAGCAGATGCGAATGGTATGGATTCGGGTGCCAGTTACGTGGTGTTTGGTAAGGCATCGGGTTTTGGTGCCACATTGAATTTATCCGGCTTGGATGGCAGCAATGGTTTCCGCCTGAAAGGAGGGGCAGCAGGAGATAATTCAGGTAGATCGGTGAGTGCTGCGGGGGATTTCAACGGTGATGGTTTTGATGATTTGATTGTCGGTTCTTATGCCGCCGATGCGAATGGCAAGGATTCAGGTACCAGCTACGTAGTGTTTGGTAAAGCTACAGGTTTCAGCGCTTCGCTGGACTTGTCGGATTTAAGCAGTAATGATGGCTTTTCGCTGAATGGATTGACAGCAGGTAATTCATTTGGTAAGTCGGTCAGTAGCGCGGGAGACGTTAACAACGATGGATTTGATGATTTGATCATTGGATCCCCTTTGGCAGAGGGCGGTGCTCTCAATTCGGGTGTCGCTTATGTGATATTTGGCCATAGTTTCGCGGGCGGCTAGGGGGCGTTAACGATTAAGCCAGCCATATCATGGAACTTGCCAAATAGAGCATGGCTTGATAGTTTCGTTTTAATCGTTCATACCGTGTTGCAATTCGGCGAAATTGCTTAAGCTTCTGAAACAGGCGTTCGACCAGGTTACGTTCTTTATAAATTTCTCGATCATATTCCCGTCGAATTATACGGTTTTGTCGAGGCGGAATAACCGCTACCGCACCTGACGCTTCAACGCTATTAATAAACTCGTCACTGTCATAGCCTTTGTCCGCCAAAATATAATCGGCTTGAATCTGCTCAATCAGTGCGTTTGCCTGGCCGTACTCCGAGGCTTGTCCTTCTGTCAGTCGCAGCCTAACAGGATTGCCCAAAGCATCAACTGCTGCATGTATTTTGGTACTCAGACCGCCTCTTGATTTTCCAACCGCCTCTTCCTGTTGTTTTTTTTGGGGGGAGCACCATGCTGATGCAGACGAACAATCGAACCATCAATCATTAAATATTCAAAGTCGTCGGCCTCTGATAAGGTCTTGAATATCGCTTCCCAACGGCCCTTTTTAGACCATCGATTATAACGTGTGTACAACGTTATGCCAGCTCCCCAGAGCCTCTGGCAGATCGCGCCATGGTGCACCTGTACGGCAAACCCACAGTACGGCTTCCAAGAACAAACGGTTATTTCTCCCTGTTACCCCGCAATCACTGGGTTTGCCCGACAACAAGGGTTCTATTCGTTTCCACTGCTCATCAATCAACACATTCCTGATCATCATTAATTCACCTTCATATTCAATCTATTGGTAAATTATTGCAGAAATTACGTTAATTGTTAACGCCCCTTAGGGGTTTTGCATGATTTAACGCATGGTGGAACGAGTCATAAAGTGACAAGATGTACTTCAAACACAATTGAACCGATTTATCCCGAAAATCATTTGATTTCATTAGCTGAACTTGAAATCGAAGTTAAAATCCGCGCTGGTGCAGAAATATTAGCAAAATTACAAAATGAAAAAGCTTTGATTTTATTAAATGAAAAAGCTGAAAAAATTAGAGATTAATTGTATCAATTTATTTGTCCCGATGTTTCAAATTAATTGTCCGCCGTCACGAACGTTACAGAAAAGACCATTTTGTAGGTAATCGATTATTATTATTTTACATAATACAAATTATTGGCAATTGGTTATATACTTTTGCGGAATAGTTTTAAGGTTCGATGCGGAATAGTTTTGCTCCAAACAGGAGTTAAAAATGTTTGTTATTTTGTAAATCAACTTCCCTTTTCACTTTTTAAAATCTCTCGGGTTTGGCAATTTCTGATAAATGCTTTTCTTTGGCTTCCAGTCAAGCTTGCGATGCTGGAATTAAAGATTAGATATGGATCTTTAGAAAATTACTTTGAACACTGCAACGCGCAAAGGAACCAGCGAAATGAACCAGCGGCATGAAATGCGAACCGGCCGCTTTGTTCTTGCTCGTAGCTTTGCTTCTAGTCGTGGCTTACGGGTTGATCAAGTTATCCGCTACTGTGAGGCCGGCAAGATACCCGGCGCACGTTTTGATCGGGTTTTGTGGCAATGGGTTTTATATCCGCCCTTCAAGCTGCTTATTCGGTGAAAAAATGCAGGAATCGACGTAAACCATTTAAACGGATTAGTCCTGAAAAATTACGCGATACACGTATTTTTTCAGGGTTTAGCAAAAAGGAAGCGGCTGAAATGTTTCATGTTACTTATCGCACTTGGCACAACTGGGAATCCGGGCGGGTTCAAGTGCCTTATGCGGCTTTTAAGCTTCTTCGCATTCTAACAGGTTATGAATTACCTGGTGAAGCTTGGCGGGGTTTTTGGCACGGCAAATTTGTTCTAACCTCAGAAACCAAGAATTTCAGCTTTTCGAATAACAAGAAATTATATATTATTGATTTCATAATGTTTAATCAGATCTTGTTAGTGTTTTTGGATACTTAACCGAAATCAACTGTAACATCATGCTTTGAATATATTAGTAATCAGAACAGATTAGCCCTGGGGTTTTGGTTCGCTGGTGATGCTCTATCTATGGTCAGAGGGTAAAAAGTTACGCCCGATTTAAGCTATCTATCGTTGACTTTCGCAATGGCCAGACAATGGCGTATTGATCGAGAAGAAAAACGCAATCGGATTACGTCAAAAAGATCAAATCTTATGCCTTTGTTCGCCCTAAAAAGGAGGAAAAATATCATCGATTGGCAGGCGTTAACAATTAAGCCAGCCATATCATCGAGCTAAGCCAAATATAGCATGGCTTGATAGTTTCGTTTTAATCGTTCATACCGTAGTTGCAATTCGGCGAAATTGTTAAGTCAAACAGGCGTTCGACCAGGTTTCGTTCTTTATAAATTCTCTCGATCCCACTCCCGCTGAACTATACGGTTTTGTCGAGGAGGAATTACCGCTACTGCACCTGACGCTTCAATGTTATAATAAGCTCGTCACCGTCACAGCCTTTGTCCGCCAAAATATAATCGGCTTGAATCTGCTCAATCAGTGCGTTTGCCTGGCCGTACTCGGAGGCTTGTCCTTCTGTCAGTCGCAGTCTAACAGGATTGCCCAGAGCATCAACTGCTGCATGTATTTTGGTACTCAGACCGCCTCTTGATTTCCAACCGCCTCTTCCTGTTGTTTTTTTGGGGAGCACCATGCTGATGCAGTCGAACAATCGAACCGTCGATCATTAAATATTCAAGTCGCTGGCCTCTGATAAGGTCTTGAATATCGCTTCCCAACGGCCCTTTTAGACCATCGTTATAACGTGTACACGGTATGCCAGCCCCCAGAGCTTCTGGCAGATCGCGCCATGGTGCGCCTGTGCGGCAAACCCACAGTACGGCTTCCAGGAACAAGCGGTTATTTCTCCCTGTTACCGCAATCACTGGTTTTGCCCGACAACAAGGGTTCTATTCGTTTCACTGCTCATCAATCAACACATTCTGATCATCATTAATTCACCTTCATATTCAATCTATTGGTAAATTATTGCAGAAATTACGTTAATTGTTAACGCCCCCTAGGGTCTGTTGACATTTTGCGGTAATTATTTAATAAATATAGAAAAACTCGTAGTATTGAGGTTCCTATACCACCAATAAAACGAGTTTGCGATGCCGCTTGATGCTCAGTGATGAGTTTTGGTCGAAGCTGGAGATTCTGCTTCAAGAAGCCATTTATAACAAGCGCAATTTGCGCATGACGGTAGAAGGAATGCTGTATCGAATGCGAGTTGGTTGTCCGTGGAGAGACTTGCCGAGCATTTGGCAGTTGAATTCCATCTACAAAAGGTTCAACGCGTGGTCATTGAGTAGCAAGTGGGATAGGATTTTCAAGGCGTTGATCATTGACCCGGATTGTGAATGGGAATTTATTGATGGCAGCTACGTTAAAGCGCATCAGCATAGTGCGGGAGCGGTTGGCAAGAAGCCGCAGGCCATCGGGAAAAGCCGTGCAGGGGAATACCACGAAGATTCATCTGGCGGTTGATAGTTATGGCTTGCCAGTTGAGTTGGAGATCACCGGTGGAGAAGTCAATGATTGTTCTGCAGCACCCGATTTGATTGCCAGGCTACCTGACGCGGAAGCGATTGTGGCGGACAAAGGCTATGACAGTGATTGTATACGGGAGCAGATATCAAAGAAGGGAGCCAGGCCTGTAATACCAAGAAAGCGCAATTCATTGAAAGGTAATGCAGACATGGATTGGGGCTTGTATAAATATCGGCATTTGGTGGAAAACACTTTTGCGCGATTAAAGCCAGTATCGCGCAGTGGCAACAAGATACGATAAGTTGAAGAGAAATTACGAAAGTATGGTTGCTATGGCTTGTGGGTACCTATGGTTACCTATGTGAAATGTCAACAGACCCTAGAGATATGTTTCATCATCGCGACCTGCTTGAAGATCTTAATAGACCATTGCCCGTCAGAGATAAAATTATCAGCGCGCACCGATCTGTTCAGGACAAATTTCCATTTATTTCACGTATTGCTATCGCACTGTATGATACTGAAACACGAATACTGAAACTTACTTGGATAGTAGTGGAGTGGATAAACCACTGGTTCATTATCAAGTGCCCTTGGATAATGCGCCGTCTTTAAAGGAAATTCTGGCTAAAGGCCTGCCGCGAGTTGTCAATAATCTGGTTACATTTGAAAAAGGCATACATGAGCACACACAAAGAATCGGTCGCTCAGGTTATGCCGCAAGTTATACTCTCATGCCGATTTTTCATGGCGGTGAGTTTGTCGGTTTTTATTTTTAATTCCCATGAAAGCGAGGTGTTCAATGAAAATGTTTTAAGTATCCTCGATATTTATGGACACTTGATTGCACTGATGATCATTAATGAGCTTTCACATTAAAGTCGCAGAGCGCTGCATTAAAAACAACCAGCGGTATTACCCATTCGCGCGATCCTGAAACAGGCAGCCATCTTGACCGCATGTCACGCTACAGCCGACTTATCGCCGAGACGCTCGCCGATAAGTATGATCTGGATGATGCGTATATTGAACATATTTTTATGTTTTCTCCGCTCCATGATATTGGAAAAATTTCCATCCCGGATAGTGTCTTGCTTAAACCCGGTCCGCTGGATGAGGAAGAAAGATCGGTCATGAATACCCACGCGCGCAAGGGTCGAAAAATGATTGATGATATTGTTAGGAATTTTGGTTTCAACGGCTTCAATAACATTGATGTCCTGAGAAATATTGCAGAATTTCATCATGAAGCGATCAACGGAAGTGGTTACCCGGCGGGTAAGCGTAATGATGAAATCCCGCTTGAGGCCCGAATTGTTGCGGTGGCTGATGTATTTGATGCACTCACTTCCCGTCGTCCCTACAAGGATGCCTGGAGCAATGAAAAAGCATTTGACATGCTCACACAGCTTGCCGGCGAGAAACTGGATATTGATTGTGTCAACGCCTTGATTGAGAACCAGGTGAAAGTTGGATTGATTCAACTACAGTTCAAGAAAGTGCTTACGGCTAGTCCATTGAAGTAGCAAGTAAGATGCATTGGAATGCATGTTGCATGTTCTTTGGATGGATCCTATAAAATAGATGGCTTTATTTGAGATTTCTATAGTATGGCCATGGTTGCCAACAAATCTACCCAAAGTTTCATCAAGCCCAGTGATGCCACGGCATGGATTGCGTGTATCCGGCGTGCATGGCTGGATAAGCATCAGCCAACTACTGTATTTGAACCCGATGCATTTAATCTGTTACTCAGCGATCTTGGGCTTGAACATGAAGCGGCCATGCTGACCAGACTTGAGAATCAATATCCTGTCAGCAAGGCAGTTTCTTTCGATCAAACGCAAACCTTGATGCAACAAGGTGTTCCGGTTATTTATCAGGGACGGCTTATGGATGAACAGGAAGGTCTGGTGGGGTATCCCGATTTTTTGATTCGTCACGAAAGTGGCCAATATCAACCAGCCGATGCCAAGCTTTCACTCAGCGAAAATAAAAAGGCAATTCAGATCCAACTGGGTATCTACCGCCGGTTACTGAGAAATGAATTGCCCGCAATCGTTTTTCTCGGGGATGGTCGCACAGCATTACTTGGTGATGAGGTTAATCCAGTGGTCGACGAATTTATAACCGGCATGAGAGCGTTACTTGACCTCCCGCAACAACCGAAAGTTCGATACAGCCACAGTAAATGCCGTATTTGCCCGTATGAAGCCCATTGCCGCCCGGGATTTGAAGCAAAGGAAGACATTTCGTTGCTGTATGGAGTTCACGGTAAAGCCGCAGAACATCTCGGAGAAGCGGGTATTTCAACAATCTCTCAGCTTGCCATGAGTACAGTCGAATCCATACCGGATGTACCTTATCTCAAAGGTTATAAAAGAAAGCAACGTGCCATTCTTCAAGCCAGCTCGTTTCTGAGCGGGAAAGTCTATCAGTTGAATAAAGCCGCTTTGCCGGAAGGCACCTGGATTCATTTTGATATTGAAGATAATCCATTAACGCCAGCCCGTGAACGTCATGTTTATCTTTGGGGTTTTCTGGTACCTGCATATGGTCGAGAAAACTTTGACTATGTGTGGACCAACGATGAAACCCTGGATTATGAGGGCTGGCTTGCTTTCTTGCAGAAAATTGAAGAATACCGCACACTATTCTCCATTGGTGCTTGCACATTACTCGAATCACGAAAAAGCCACTATCAGAAAATATGCCGAACGCTATGCAATGGAAAATCATGCCACTGTATCATGGCTGCTCGGCGATGATAGTCCACTGTTTGATATGCAGAATCCGGTTCTGAATTGTCTGGTATTGCCACTACAAGGATATGGTCTTAAAGATATCTGCAAACACCCAGATCTGGTTAATTTTCAATGGGAAAATGAAGAATCTGGATCGCAATGGTCAGTCGTACAATTCAATCGTTCCGCTTGGAAACAAGCTTAACTGAAAAACAAAAACTCAAGGCAGCAATACTGGGTTATAACCGTGATGATGTTATGGCTACACGAAGACTGGAAGTATGGATCCGGCAGTTATTTTCTTGAATGTATCTGCGTGCATCCCTTGCTCTTATCAGGTTGTATGCGTTCTTCAGGTTAAATGGTGCGACCGTAGGAATCCTCATATCTCACGATATCGTCTTCTCCAAGATAGGTTCCCGACTGAACTTCTATTAAATGCAAAGGGATTTTTCCGGGATTCTCGAGACGATGCGATTTGCCAAGCGGGATGTATGTCGATTGGTTTTCTGTAAATAAGGTTTCTTTGTTTTCTACAGTGACTTTAGCAGTGCCGCTGACGACTACCCAATGCTCCGCTCGATGGTGATGCATTTGAAGTGACAGTTTTTCTCCCGGCTTAACCATGATCCGCTTGACTTGAAAACGTTCTCCTTTATCGATTCCCTCATACCAACCCCACGGACGGTGGACTCGCAGATGTTCGAGATGTTCTTTGCGCTGACTGGAATCAAGATGCTGTATCGCAGTCTTTAAATGTTGTGCCTTGCTTTTGTGCATCACCAGCACAGCATCAGCAGTTTCTACGACAATAACGTCATCGAGTCCGATTACGGCAACCAGGCGGTTTTCCGCGCGGATATAGCTTTTCTTGGTATCCAGAACGAGCGTATCGCCATTGATAACGTTGCCATTGTCGTCCTTGGGCGCAATCTGCCACAGGGAATCCCACGATCCGACATCGCTCCAGCCGAATTGTGCGGGAACAACGGCGGCACGATCGGTCACCTGCATGATGGCATAATCAATAGAATCCGATGGAGAAGCCGTAAACGCATCCTTGCCGGGAAGGATAAAGCCAAGATCCGTAGTTTTTTCTTGCCAAGCCTTTTGAACGGCAGCAAAGATATCCGGCCGATGCCGCTGTAATTCTTGCAGATAATTTTTGGCAGTAAAAACGAACATGCCACTATTCCAGGTATAACCGCCTTCCTGCAGATAAGCCTCGGCAGTTACCCGGTTAGGTTTTTCGAAAAAAGATTGAACTTGATAAGCAGTCAATGTGATAGGTGTGGCAAACGAAAGAGCCGCACCGGCTTTGATATAACCATAGCCAGTTTCCGGTGCAGATGGCACGACACCAAAAGTAACCAAATAATCTTCCTGGGCAGCAACTTTCGCAGTTTCCACCGCTTGTGCAAAAAGCAAGCTGGTCGTCAATGACGTGATCGGCTGGCAAAACGATCATCAAGGCATTTTCATCGATCTGTGCCAGATGAAATGCAGCGAGCGCAATAGCCGGTGCGGTATTGCGCCCGACTGATTCAAGATAAATCGCTTCCGGTTTGATTTTTATCGCTTCGCATTGTTCCTGGATCAAAAAACGATGTTCGGAATTACACACAATAATCGGTGCCTGCGTATTCAATAGTGCGGCTGCCCTGACGAGGGTGGCCTGCAACATGGTTTCTTTAGCAACGAGCGGTAACAGTTGTTTGGGATAGTTAGCGCGCGAAAGCGGCCATAACCGGGTGCCGCTTCCTCCGGAAAGGATGATAGGGTGAATGTTGGCTTTCATTTATTTGAAGTATCCTTATTTTTTACGAGACGCACGTGACAAGGCGACGTTTGTTCTTTGCGTTTGATATTGCCAATACTGCAAGGCATCTGTCTGATTGTCAAATGGATAAAAAAGGTTGGCCTTATAGCGTTTATTTATCATGCTGAATTGTTACACGACAAACGATGAAGATAGTTAGCAAATAGAAGTTTTTTACCGGTTTATTTTGTGTTGTTTATGTTGATGCCGAATGGGCTATTTTTGCAATTGCATCATCCCGGTAGTTTGAAAGGGTTAATTCTGGTGGAGCAGGTATTGATATACTCAGCATACATTACACAGAGACAACAGAATCCTGACGCCTTACCAGGCAAAGCCAGAAAATGATTTCTGTGCTTCCTGGATCTTCGTGTTTTTAGAAACAATGATCAATTATTTCCACTTTGTATAAGCGTTGGGATAGTGAAGCTTTTGGATCCGGTGAGTAAGAAGCCGGTGGATAATCACTGAGAAGATTTTGATTGCTACGGATTTCGATTTCGGATTGGGTGTTCTGTTTGTTATCGACATCTTTGATCACCATGATCCAGTTTCCATTGCCATGGGTAATCGGTTTGTGGTTGTTGATGCTTCCTGAAGACTTAGGATCATGAATCTCAGTAATGTAGTAAGTCCTTGCAGCTTCGTTGTGCATCTGCGGATATCCGTCTGCTTGTAAAGATTCATGGTAGATAAAATAGGTATTGATATCACGCCAGATATGGCGCTGCCATTCCGGTAAAGGAAAACCTGCATCACTTTTTAAACATTCTGCAATTTCTAAATAATTTTTGTCACTGCTGCGGCTATAGATAACTTGTTGGCTCAGTAACTCTTCTCGTGTGGGCGTTGTCATGCAAGCGGGTAACATGAGCACACATAACAGAAACAGGGTCGATTTTTTTAGAGAATAGCGCATAAGATGGAAGTATTTTTATTCAGATTACCATTATATAAATAATTAATTATAGTCCTGGTAAAACAATAACTGGTGAAAGTGATAGATTATGGCCGCTGATTACCCAGTGCAACCAGAAACGGCCTTTATACAGGCAGCATTTAACCTATAGTATTGGAATTCTGTCAATCATAAAACCCTTTACTATGCGGAGTTCAGATTCTGCATAACCATTGCATGGCTTTCAATATAACGTTGGTGTTTCTTTTCTTTAATGGTATTGATATGAACCAGAATCAGCGCATCAACACAATGCGAAAAGCTGGGATCAATATTAAATCCCAAGAATTCGCAACCACCTGGATGGCAAAGTTCAACATATTGCTTATAGAGTACCGGTACCTTCACGCCGAATTCATCCATTTTTTTCTTCAGAATCGAATAGGCCTGCTTATATTCAATTTCATCCGCAACTTTCTTGAATGGCGCAAAATCTTTAATCAGTCCAAATTCAAAAGGTTGTCTGGGTCTGGCAAGCAGCTCGTCTTTGCCAAAAAGTTCTGTATAAAAACTTGCAATCACTTTTCGCGCAGATTCAGGTAAAGAAGTACTCAGTGAGACCGGTCCAACCATATAACGTATCTCCGGATGTTGATACAGATACGCGCCAATCCCATACCAGAGATAATCCAGACTGCATTTCCCCTGGTATCGAGGTTGAATGAAACTGCGCCCCAATTCGATCGCATGTTCAAGATAAGGCTTAAACGCTGAATCAAACTCGAATAAGCTATGGGTATACAGCCCTGATTCCCCATGTTCCTTGAGAATTCTCGCGGCTTCTCCAATGCGATAGGAACCGATAATTTCCAGTTCGTCTTCGTCCCAGAGAATCAAATGCCGGTAATAGCGATCATAGCTGTCGATATCCAACGGGTTGCCGGTGCCTTCCTGCACCTGCCGGAAAGATAATTCGCGCAACCGGCCAATCTCACGCATCACACTGGAATTCGGCATATAGTCAAACAGATAGATATGCTTGCCATCCTGGGTTTTCCCGATGAGTTGTGACGCTTTCAGTTCCTTACGGATTGATTTGGTCCGAACGGGATGAATAATATTCTCAATCGGCTTAAACAGCTCTTTTTTCTTCTTTTTGCCTAATAAATAGACCTGTTTGCGCATTAATTTGGTCACGGCATTTTTGGACAAATCCATTGCCGCTATGGATTCCCACGGGATCGGTTTACCAATCCGGAATGAAATTTCACTACCCTTTTGATTGAACATTTCATGGACCAGCATCATCGTACCCAGCGGTTTGTAGATGCTCGAAAGGCCATAAAAAAGTGTGGAATTTTTGCCGCCAATATAAACCGGAACGATCGGCGCTTTGGTTTTCTTGGCCAGCGATAAGAAACCGGTTTTCCATTTGCCATCACGAACACCCAGCGGACAAATACGCGAAACTTCTCCGGTTGGGAATAGAATAACGGCTTGTTCCGCTTCCAATGCTTCAACAATCTGGTTCAGATTGTCACGATGATTCGCGGATTCCGCTAAATTATCCACCGAGAGAAACAAGCTTTGCAGCGGATCAATGCAGTTCAATAAGGTTGTGGCGACAATCTTCACGTCGGTTCTGATTTCCGATACCAGCTTGAGCAGCGCCAGCCCATCCAGAGAGCCGAGCGGATGATTCGCGACAATCAGTACCCGGCGCTGATCAGGAATACGTGCGCGGTCTTTGCTTGAAACCTGAAAGGTAAAATTAAAATGCTCAAGCACGGCATCATTGAACTCCAAACCTTCCAAATGCCGGTGCGTTTCAATGAATGTGTTGATTTCTTTCTGATGAAAAAGCTTCTTTAAGACCGAAGAAGCAGCCTTCATTAGCGGCTTGTCACTCGTCTCATCCGTATTTTGAAAGTAATCTTTCAGCAAGGTATCCACATCAAGCATAATTCCGCTCCCAGCATAACAATTGAATGCTGATAAGATAGAGCATTAATATGACAGAAGAATGACGTTAAATATTTTACTGATTTATTGCTCTTATCTCTGTGGACTTAGCATAGTTTGATATGATGCAAAATAAACTGGCTAATTATCATAAAGTATCAAAAGAAGAATAAAGAATTTAACTTGTAACGTATTGACTTTATACAATTCTGTTTTCAAACTTTACTTGAGCTGCAATTTAGATGGATATCGAATCGAAGCAAAAAGATATAAAGGTAGAAATCACTGGCTTAGAGGCCAAAGCAGAGGTTGGTCGCG
The DNA here is from genome assembly GCA_016721865.1 of Nitrosomonas sp. Lineage (GTDB taxonomy): Bacteria > Pseudomonadota > Gammaproteobacteria > Burkholderiales > Nitrosomonadaceae > Nitrosomonas. The sequence continues at coordinate 95,810 of JADKHF010000004.1, forward strand.
TTGCTGCTAGAGGCAAATCTCATATTGGAATAAAAAAACGTGGTAAGTACGAAAAAGAAATAACAAAAGGCAACGAGTTTAATATCAATGGCAACTTGATGGAAAAAGAACAAGTTATCGACAGAAAAAATAACTTCTACAAAGAAGTCGTTACTAATGTCGATACAGGTGACATTATTAGAAATGTTAAACAAAAATTGACAGAGCATGTTGGTCATGGATATGCAAAGTTCAAAAAACAAACACCCTGACTTTTGTCAATCGTACTGGGTAAAAACTGAGCTTTGAATTTTTCATTGTGCTGTAATCTTGGCAATGTATTACTCCCAAGTTTAGTTTCCACGATGAGCGGCTTGCTATGCACCGTCTGGAGATGGTTGGGTTGCAACTTGTCAGGCATATATAAGGCGCTTATAAGCAAAGCGCACTGAATCATCAAGATTTTCTCAATCACCACGAATCCGGAAATGTCTCAAAGCAAAATACATAGCCATTCGCATTTCAACTCTAACATAAAGCGACTGGCATCGCTTGCAAAACATCCATTTGCCAGGGATTGTGAAGAGATGTTGAATTACTTTTTCGAAATCGAAAGTCAAATACCATCGACCTATCACTGGACCTTTACTCCGACAGAAGCTCTCTTCCAGAAACTAATTCAAATAAATGATCACACAGAATGGAACAATATTTATTGGCGTGACATCTGCGAGAATATACAAGCATACTCAGTGCTTACATACCAAAGAGGCTTGGGGATTATTCGGCCAGTAATACGCTCGCTAAACACTGGAGATTTTCTCGCCAGCGCAATCTTGGCTCGATCAGCACTTGAGCTTTCCGCATGGTTCATCTATCACGCGCGCTTCTTCCGAAACACTGCACTGAGTATTCCAGCAGAACTATCAACCGAAACTACGCGTTTTACAAACAATGAACTACAGACTAAGTTAGTAAAATTACTTTGGGGGACACGTCTTGAAACAGTCCACGAAGAGCTTAAACAAATCAATATTTTGACAATAATAAAAAAAGTATCAGAAGCAGATAATGCAAATTTCCTAAAACCGACATACGACTATCTTTGCGAAGCAACTCATCCAAATATTGTCGGAAATGCAGAATTTTGGGAGTATCCGTCTGATGCGCATAATTCAAAATCTTTTACGATTAAGATCCGCTCAATGGGCTGTGCAACCAAACAAACGAACTTCTTACACATGCACCTGGGTGCACTCGGATGGTCAAGTGCGTGCTACCGAAATGGGATGATTGAAGTACGAAAAGCTATTGAAATAATTGGTGAGAAACTGCTGCTAAGGAGCTGATCGTTAACATGAGTTATCAACAATACAAAAGTACGTCAACGAAAATCGGTAAATATCTATGGAGGCATGGAATGAGCACATTAGTAGTTGAAACATACGCTTTGGCGGAGAATGTCGAGTTTACCAATGACGATATAATCTTATCGCTGGTAGACGGCAGAAGAATTATGATCCCGTTAGTGTGGTTTCCTCGATTGGTAGCTGCTACAAAAAATCAGCTAACAAACTTCGAACTTCTGGGTGATGGTGAAGGTATCCATTGGCCGGATATCGACGAGGACCTCAGCGTGGCTGGCTTGCTACGCGGAGATCATTAACAAACATCACAAACTACAGGTTCAAGCCGATATTTAAAATGCAGTACTTTCTTAGTTTTTAGGGTCACTCGGTTAGTATTCCATTCTGTCTTTTTAAGCAGTCTCTCGACAACCCATCTTTGTCATTCCGAACGGAGTGAGGAATCTTTTGGAATCGACAGTATAGATTTCTCGCTATGCTCGAAATGACAGATATTCAGGGGCTCTTTAACATCATCACCGAATCAAACCATTGCTTAATGACATGCGCCAACCACTCCGGCTCATCCAGCGGCAAATCATGACCGGCCGTCTCATGCTGCACATAGCCGGTTTGCCAGATTTGCGCCAGCTTCCGACTACAGCGGTAATCTACCAGGCGATCAGCCTGACTGGTTACAACGAGTATGGGTTGCTGTGGTTTGTCCGTGACGGAAAATTTTGCGGCGGCCAGAAATTGGTTTCTGGCACTCGCCGTTGATATCGGATTCTGTTGTTGCCACTGCTGCCAGGATTCCAGCAATTTTCTGTCGTGACTGTGACGATTTGAAGTCAGACTTAGAATATCCGCTTCCTTTTGTGCAGCCGAATGAAAAATCATCTTGAGAATTTGGGGGTAAACTGTCCAGCGCAAACGATGGTAAAACGGCGATAACGGTCTTGCGCTGGTGTTGATGAGAACTGCCGCTTCCACTTCATCCGGATACCGCGTCATCCAATCCATCGCAATCATCCCGCCCATGGAAAGTGCGATCAATCGGAGCGGTTGGTTTGCATTTATTTCCTGGCGTAATGCTTCGGTCATTTCCGCAATGGTTTTTGGACTGGTGGCCTGATGCAATTGGCCATTTCCCGGAATATCCGGTGTACTGATAGTAGCGCGGGGAAATTGCTGCTGCAGACTTCCGGCAAACTCTCCCCAGTGCCGTGCTTCACGCAACAGCCCCCGAATCAGCACGAAATGTTCACGATGCATCATGAGTACCATAACGCCCGTGCTTGTTGTTCCAATCCCGGCATCTCGCTTTGATTGAGCCAGTTTTGATACGATAAGATCGCGTGCAACAAAAACTCCATCAGGATTAAATGGCTTCTCAACACGCGATTCAGCCGGTGTGGTTTGACCGGGTGATACAAACCCTGCAATCGGCGCAACTGCAGCGGATTCTTGCGAATCCACCGCCACGAGCCCATTTCAAGCGTTAATGGCAAGAAAACATTGTTGCTTGCCAACGATTGTTGATAAAGAAAATCCCACAGATCACCATGAGTCAGATAATGCTGTGATTGCGGCTCAAACAAATAATCCTGATGCGGGTAAGTCTGCATAAACAGCCTGCGTAGATAATAAACTTCTTTGAGATGCTTGATCGGTTCAAGCCGACTTTTGGCATAAGGAAACCAGATTTGGTTGCGGAAACCAAAGCCGGAATGACAATCCAGAACCAAGCTGAACGGCGCAGGTAAGACTTCCTGCTCAATAAAATCGCACAGTGCTTGCGCTTCCGGTTGCATGGCTTCACCGGATTTTCCCCGATACCATGGCAACACCGATGAAATCCGATGCCCTCCAGCCAGCCAGATGGTTTTTTCGTGGCTATCCACCGGCGCATTGCGCATGAGATCGACACCCTGTCCATTTGCACGCGTAGCGTTCAGCATGCCGACCGGATTGATGATGGGTAAAATATTGATCCGCACCCGTTGCAAGATATCAGCCAGGACCCGGTCCCATTTTAGCCGTTCGAGCAAACCTTCCAGAAAAGCAATGACTACTTGCGTGCCAATGCGTTCCAGCCCATGGATACCGGCAACATAAGTCACACTCGGAGAATCTTGCGCAGTATTTCCGAGTGTCAGCGCATAAATTGGTAACACATCATCCACACAGGAAACGTGACAAAGAACTTTGCTGCGTAAGTGCGCTTGATTGTCTCCCCGAATAATGGCTTCGATTTGTTGCAGTTCAGGTAATAACTGTTTCAGAGTGGGTGCGTCGTGCATTGTGTTTTAAAGTGGAGCTACCATCAAAGTTGCTATTAAAAATGGATGTTACTTGAATCTATTAATCAGTATTGAAGAATCATTGTAAAAATCATATCCACCCGCTTTTTTAATAAATATTTCATGAATATTTAACAAATACTTCAAAGAAGCTTAATAAATTCTCTTTATGCTGTCATGCCATCACTAATCCACTTAAAAGGACATGTATGGTGAATAATAAAGCTCCTATCAAAGTAAGAAGTGTTTGGATTTCAGATGTTCACCTCGGATTTCGCGGTTGTCAGGCAGACGCACTTTTGCATTTCCTGCATTCGGTTGAAACCGATTATCTTTTTCTGGTTGGAGATATCGTCGATTTCTGGAGTATCAAAAAGAGCCCTTACTGGCCTCAAGCGCATACCAATGTCATCCGGTCTATTTTGGGCAAAGCCAAACATGGCACAAAAGTAATCTATATACCGGGGAATCATGATGAGGGAATGCGGGATTGCATCGGTCATGTATTCGGTAATGTTGAGATTCATCAGGATTTTGTACACACCACCACTGAAGGTAAAAAGCTGCTGATAATGCATGGCGATGAGTTTGATGTCATCGTCAAGAATAGCCGCTGGCTTGCAAAACTGGGGAATGTCGCTTATGACACCCTGCTGGATCTGAATCATTATATTAATGGCATGCGAAAGTTCTTCGGGTTTTCTTATTGGTCACTCGCGGCCTACTTAAAATTACGCGTAAAAAATGCAGTCAGCTACATCAGCAGTTTTGAGGATGCATTGGCGCATCTGGCAAAAGATCGCGGTGTCGATGGTGTCGTCTGTGGCCACATTCACCATGCTGAATTAAGAGAGATCAATTCGATCCTTTACTGCAATGACGGCGATTGGGTAGAAAGCTGTTCCACTTTGCTTGAGCATACTGATGGATCATTGGAACTGGTTTTCTGGTCTGAGCGGTTTGAGCAACACAAAAATCATCTACAGGCAGAATTCCTGGCCAGTAAAAAGGCAGCTTAAAACGATTTGAAAAACTCACTGTTGCCCAAAACGATTTTAAGTCTGGACGGCGGCGGCAGCCATCTGCTGATTCAATTGAGCGTATTGGCATGTCTGGAGGAGGACACCGGCGCTTCAACCTATGATTTATTTGACCTGATCGCAGGCTCGTCATCGGGTGGATTAATCACCTGCTTGATCTTGGGGCGGCGTTTGAGTGCAACAGAAATCATTCAAAAGGTTTTGCAAGAAAAATTGCTGGAAAAAATGATGGCTGAGCACTGGCTGCACCGGTTATTCAGTAAGCTGCAAATTCACCCAAAATACAAAGGTGACTCGAAAAACCTTACCTTACAAAAGGAATTGGAGAATCTGAGGCTTTCGTCACTCGACAAACAGATATTTATTCCTTGTTTCAATCTGGATCAGGATCAACTGGAAGTTTTTACCAATGACAGTCAACCGGATTTTCTTTTAAGTGAGATAGCCGATGCCTGCACTGCTGCGCCATCGTTCTACCCACCCGTGCAAATGCAAGATGGTAACTGGCGAATCGATGGCGGTGTTGGCATGAATAATCCCGGCTTAAGCGCTTATCTTCATGCCAAGCAACACTGGAAAGATTATGAAATAAAAATGCTTTCCATCGGATCGGGCTGGCGCAGCTTCGCAGTAAGCGGCACCAAAGCCTGCGGATACGGTGGCGTGCAATGGTCGGCAAAAGGAATCGCTGCGATCATTCTCAGAGAGAAAATGATGGCGAATGTCAAAATGACCGAAGTAGTTTTGGGCAATCGTGTGCTGTATATCAATCATTATCTGAAAAACTACGATATGCCCGGCAATATGGATTCTGCCAATAATGCGGCGCTCCAACAAAAAGCATTGGATATCGGCAGGCTATGGTATGCCAATCAACGCAAACAAATTCAGCAGTGGATACAAATCTAGTGTCTACAGCAACCTATTGTCACCTACTAAATTTTTTCCATGGTATTTGTTCAGCGGCAACGCAGATAATTTTTCAACGGCCTGCTAATCGCACAATCAGAAGAATCACTTGAGAATTCGAATTAATTGCAAGCTAGAATTAAATAATTTAAAGAGTGGTTTTTCTCACATGAATATAACTCCATTTGCTATACCATCTAACGGTCAGTAAAAAACCGGATCATCTTGTTTTATTACGTAGTCCCTATTTCTTTTCATGGAGAAAATATATGCCTGCTCTTTCAAAGACTCAAGAAGTAGCTTCATTTGCGAAAAATTCAAAAGCTCTCGACGATAGCTTTGTAGATTTGTTAAATGATAATAGCAATTTCATACTGGATGTGCTGGCAAACGATCTAGGTGGCCAATCAAAAGTATTATGGTCTTTGGATGAAGGCAGCGGGACATGGAATGAGCCAACCGATTTATTGAGTCGAGATAATCCGAATAATGTCAATTATAGCCAATTAGGTGCACAGATATCGATAACAGTAGATGGCAAAATTTCTTATGCCATCACACCAGAGTTACAATCAAAACTCAAAGAGCTATCAATTGATGAAGACCTAACCGACACATTTATTTACGCTATGAAGGTTGGTCAAGGCAATAGCCCTCTCAATCGGGCCACGGCAACGGTAAAACTGTCAGGCCTGAATCACGCACCAGAATTGACAGGCACTGCATCTATTCTTTCCAATGGAACCAAAAATACTGACTATACAATCCTAGCTAGCGATCTGCTAAAGGGTTTTACAGATGCCGACAGCGATCAATTATCGGTTAAAAACCTAACAGCAACACATGGTTCGTTAACAGAAACCAGTGATGGGTGGCTCTTTTCACCAGAGAATAATTTCGCAGGTAAAATTGAATTAAGCTACGATATTGTTGATAGCCATGGCGAAAGTCTGAGTGCCACACAAAGCTTCGCGCTTGAGTCGATTCTTTCTGATACCACAGCACCCTTACTGACTTTTAGCGAACCAACTGATAACGCAACTGAATTCCCAGTAAACAATAATATTGTTTTACACTTCGATGAAGTGGTCGCACCAGGTACTGGTAACATCGTTATCAGTAATGGCACGGATACTCGGCTTATAGCTGCTAGTGATACTAATCAGGTCACTTTTAGTGGCAGCAAAGTGACCATTAATCCAAGCACCAATCTAATACCCAACACCACTTACAATGTCCAAATAGCAAGCGGCGTTATTACAGACTCATCCGGCAATTCCTATTCTGGAATTAATGATCCTTCGCTCAACTTTACAACGATCCCGGATACCTGGCGCCGGTATTATTCCTGGAGCGCACCCTCTGATAACGAGTAAGGTTAGATTGTGATCGCGAAGCGAGCCACAATCTGAACCGTTGTTGGACAAGCCCAGTGGGGCTGCCATGATCCTGCTTGTTATGGAAATATCTCTCTGATCGGTGCGGTGGCATCGGGTCCTATGCACGTCATACCCCAAATCCCACCGCTAAAAGTTGCCATTGCAGCAACTTATTCTGCTCAACCTGCCATTCTTGATGCGTTTTCACCTGATTTCACCCTTTTGCAGGGCGAGTGCGCCCGTGCCTGCCGAAGTCCGGCAGGTTGACGGTGTGTGTTGCGTTACGTGGCCATCTCCCTGTTTGACGCAAGAGTCCGTAATCGGTGGGTGAATATTTTGATACAGTACGGACAATCTTCATCACCCCGCCACAACATTTTGCATCGTATCACCGGGCGTGGTTGCGGTGGGGGAGCACGACACGTTTGATCAGTTGCACCAGTGGGATCAGTTTGCTGTTGGGATGCAGAAAGCCAAGTTGCGGGCGCGGCGATAACCTTTGGGCAAAATGTGTTGCAGGATCAGGCGCAGGAATGCCACGCCGCTGAGGAGTGCGGGTTTCCATCTTGCGGGTTTCGCTGTTCTGGTAGCGGAACGTGACGTTGCCATCGCGGTTTGCAACGATGTTCTTCTCGGGCAACCCCGCGATACAAATACCGTCCCAGATACCCAATGCCTTCTGCCCCGAACCCACCGCTTTGCAATCCACCACCCATTTTTCTGGATATTGCCTGGCAGTTTTAATCCCGCCTGTTTGATGCCCGCCAGCATTTTGGCCCGGAACACTCTCGCCAGCGCTTTGTGGTCAAACAGATAACCTCCGTCTTTATTGCGCCACAGACGCCGTTTGTTTTCGAACGCGGCGGATGGCATCATCAAGTGTACATGCGGGTGATAATCCAGTAAGCGGTTGTGGGTGTGCAGCACCGTTACAGCACCCGTGGTGCCGCGCAGTTTTCTGTCATTCCGGCTGAAGGTGCTGACGGTCTCCCACGCACTGCGGGTGATCAAGTCATACATCACGCGCTGATGCTGCCAGGGCAAGCTTACGGAACTGGGCGGGCAAGGTGAACGTCACCATGAAGTAATTGCCGGGAATCAGCTTTTGCAACTGCTGGTCTATCCAGCGTTGCGACTCGTGCGCCTGGCAGTGCGGGCAATGGCGATGTCCACAGGAGTGCGGCAGATAGCTTTGTTCCTGACAGTCATCACAGGCAAGTTGTATCTTGTGGCACATGCTGCTGCGACAAATTCGAAAGGCACTCAACGCCGCCAATTGGCTGGAGTAACAAGCGATGGCCATGTTGCGCGATAAGCTCGGCTGCATAGTTGTCAACAATGTGTGCCAGCCGGATCATTGGACGTTCCCCCAGCCGATTGATATCTGACCTATCAGCGCATTGATGCGGTCTGCGGCATTATCTTTGGTATGGTCGGTGAGGTGGGTGTAACGGATGGTGGTGAGGATGGATTGATGCCCGAGGATTCTTTGCACTTCCAGCAGGTCGACGCCTGCTTCGATCAGGTGGGTGGCAGGGAATGGCGCAAACTGTGTGGCGTAATTCTTTTTTAAACCGCAATCGCGGGTGACCTGGCGCAAGGTGGTCTGGATGCCACCACGATCCAGCGGGGTGGTGGCCAGGTGGGCTTTTTGAGTCCGCACTTACGGTTAGGGAAGAGCAATGCGGGGTTGCGGTGGGTCTGCCAGAAACGGCGCAATATCTGCAAGGTGTTCTCCGGCAACGGGACAAAGCGGTCTCGATTGCCTTTGGCGTTTCGCACTTGCACCCGCATCCGGTCCGCATCAATATCCCCGATTTGCAAACGCAAGCCTTCACCCAGCCGTAAACCCAGGCTGTACAGGGTAAAGAAAAAACACGCGATAACTAAGCGCCCACGTGGTCATGAATATCTGTTGGGCCTGTGGCACGGTAATAATATCCGGCAGTGTGTGTGACTTGGGCGGTTTGACCAGATCCGCGCCCGGCCAGGGTTTATTCAATCTTGGGCGTAATAAAACTTCAGCCCGTACAGGTCATGTTTGAGCGAACTCCGGAGAGTGAATCGACGATATGGACGAAATAATCGGTTAACTGAAGCCGGGTCAAATCATCAATCCGATAATCAAAATATTCCCCGGCTCGACGTACGCCGTGTGAATACAGTGCGATGGTTTTGGCTGCATCCCGTGCAACTTCAACCGATTGAGCAGACATTGATAATTGCACGCAAATTGCGCTGGAAATTCTGATGTCATTACGATTCATCCTCATTGTAAAGTACAAAAAAATCCCTTTCGGGGTGAGGATGAATTATGTTATTCAAACTGGTTGCTGAGGGGTGTTTCTCCGCGATAGCGGCTTCGTTAAACCAGGCATTCAAGATTGATGACAATATAGTCTTCGGCTTCAATGAAGAAATCAAAGCGGGAACCGGCAATATCATTATCAGCAACGGATCTGACACAAGAACTATAGCGATTAATGATCCCAGCCAGGTTACTATTAGCAATAGTAAAAATGGCAACACGGTCACCATCAATCCTTCAGAAGACTTAACTTTTAATTCTGCATATAACATCCAGATTGCCAGTGGCGTAATTACCGATATATCGGGCAATGCCTGGGAAGGGATAAACGATGACACCACGCTTAACTTTACAACAATCAATTCTGATCCATTGCTAAGCGGGAGTAATCCATGGGATGATTCCGCCGATTTCCAGATTGACAGTAACATCGAGTTATACTTTGATGAAGCGGTTAAAGGTTGGCAGCACAGGTAATATCGTCATCAACAATGGATCCGATACGCGAACCATCGCGATTGATGATGACAGTCAGATAACTTTTGATGGTTACAGTGGTGTCATTATCAATCCAACTACCGATCTGATTCTTGGTGCCAACTACAGTGTCATGATCGATAACGGCGCAATTACCGACCTAGCAGGTAACCCCTATGCAGGTATCAATGATGACACAACACTAAACTTTACAACGATTTCAAGCAATCCACTCTTAACTGGCAGCAATCCTCCGGATAATTCTGCTAATCTCCAGGTTGACGGTAACATCGAGTTATACTTCAATGAAGCAGTTAAACCTGGTAACACTGGCAATATCGTTATCAGTAATGGCTCCGACACCCGCACCATCGCAATTAGTGATACTAGTCAAGTTTCATTTGATGGTTACAGCGGAGTCATCATTAATTCAACCGCAGATCTGATTCCGGGTACCAACTACAGTGTCAAGATTGATAGTGGTGCAATCACTGATCTAGCTGGCAATACTTATGCTGGCATCAGCAATGACACATCGCTTAACTTCACCACGATTTCAACCGATCCGCGCCTATCCGGGAGCAATCCATGGGATGATACTGAATTTCAGATTGACCATAATATTGAGCTATACTTCAATGAAATGGTTAAAGCTGGCAACACCGGTAACATTGTCATCAGCAATGGATCCGATACGCGAACCATCGCGATCGATGATGCCAGTCAGGTGACTTTTGATGGTTATAGCGACGTCATCATCAATCCTGCCGCGGATCTGATTCCCAACACCAATTACAGTATCAAGATTGATAGTGGTGCAATCACTGATCTAGCTGGCAATACTTATGCTGGCATCAACGATGACACCTCGCTTAACTTCACCACAATTTCAACCGATCCGCGCCTATCCGGGAGCAATCCATGGGATGATAGTGAATTTCAGATTGACCATAATATTGAGCTATACTTCAATGAAATGGTTAAAGCTGGCAGCACCGGAAACATTGTCATCAGCAATGGATCCGATACGCGAACCATCGCGATTAATGATGACAGTCAAGTCACATTTGATGTTTACAATAGAATCGTTATTAATCCAACGGCTGATCTGATTCCTGGCACCGACTACAGCGTCAAGATCGGCAGCGGCGCAATCACCGACCTGGCAGGCAATGCATATGCGGGTATCAGTGATGACACGACGCTTAACTTTACAACAATCCCAACCAATCAATCCTAGCTTGGAGCAATCCTGGAGATGATTCCACTAACTTCCAGGTTGACAGTAACATCGCGTTATACTTTGATGAAACGGTTAAGGCTGGCAGCACCGGAAACATTGTCATCAGCAATGGATCCGATACGCGAACCATCGCGATTGATGATGCCAGTCAGGTTACTTTTGATGGTTCTAGTGGTGTCATCATCAATCCTGCTGCGGATCTGATTCCTAACACCAATTACAGTGTCAAGATTGATAGTGGCGCAATCATTGATCTAGCGGGCAATACTTATGCTGGCATTAGCAATGACACAGCGCTTAACTTTTCGACAATCACATCTAACCCGGTACTGACTAGGGGTGTTAACAATTAACGTAATTTCTGCAATAATTTACCAATAGATTGAAGATGAAGGTAAATTAATGATGATCAGAAATGTTGATTGATGAGCAGGAAACGAATAGAACCCTTGTTGTCGGGCAAACCCAGTGATTGCGGGGTGGCAGGAGAAATAACCGCTTGTTCCTGGAAGCCGTACTGTGGGTTTGCCGCACAGGCGCACCATGGCGCGATCTGCCAGAAGCTCTGGGGAGCTGGCATACCATAATACACACGTTATAATCGATGGTCTAAAAGGGCCGCTGGGAAGCGATATTCAAGACCTTATCAGAGGCCAGCGACTTTGAATATTTAATGATCGACGGTTCGATTGTTCCGACTGCATCAGCATGGTGCTCCCAAAAAAACAACAGGAAGAGGCGGTTGGAAAATCAAGAGGCGGTCTGAGTACCAAAAATACATGCAGCAGTTGATGCCTGGGCAATCCTGTTAGACTGCGACTGACAGAAGGACAAGCCTCAGGTACGGCCAGGCAAACGCACTGATTGAGCAGATTCAAGCCGATTATATTTTGGCGGACAAAGGCTATGACGGTGACGAGCTTATTAATAACATTGAAGCGTCAGGTGCGGTAGCGGTAATTCCTCCTCGACAAAACCGTATGAGTTCAGCGGGAGTATGATCGAGAAATTTATAAAGAACGAAACCTGGTCGAACGCCTATTTCAGAAGCTTAAGCAATTCCGCCGAATTGCAACACGGTATGAACGATTAAAACGAAACTATCAAGCCATGCTATATTTGGCTAGCTCGATGATATGGCTGGCTTAATTGTTAACGCCCCCTAGTAGTACACCTACAGATGATGCTACCGGCTTTGCAGTCGATAGTAATATTGCTCTAAATTTCAGTGAAGCGATAATACCAGCTAGCGGCAATATTGTTATCAGCAATGGCTTTGACACTCGAACGATTTCAATCAACGATACTAACCAAGTGACATTCAGCGGTAGTAAGTATGGTAACAATCAAATCATCATAAACCCTTCACAAAACTTGATCCCTAATACAACGTATCATATCCGGATTGATGAAAGTGCCATCACTGACACGGCCGGAAACGGATATGCGGGTATTAGCGATGATACAATGCTTAATTTTACAACTACCGATTACCCGGGGTCTCATCCAATTAATCCGGACAGCGTCGACTCACTAATCGCCACAGTGACTGGAGTTGTTGAACCGCATTTTACAATTCTATAACTTAAAAACTGATTACTTGTAAGCGGTGTTATTGACGCTTGATTACACCGCTTACTGCATCAAGTATAGTTATACTCTGATCAGAAACGATATATTGGCGCTATTTTGTAAAAATGAGATACAACCACATGTACTGACATGCAACAAATTTCCGAGAGTTTTCAAAGCGCCATTCGTTATCAGCAGTCCGGACAATATCATGAAGCGGAAGCAGTTTGTCTCAAAATTTGTGCAGCGATACCGGATCAACCTGATACCCTCCATTTACTCGCCATCATATACGCACAAACCAAGCGTTATCAGTTAGCCAATGATTATTTTCTAAAAGCGATTGCAAAGGCACCTGCACGTGCAGATTTTTTAGGTAATTATGCCAATGCCCTACTGGAGCAAGGTTTAGCTGAGGAAGCTGTTTCTTACTGCGACCGATCGCTTGCATTCAATGCTAATCAGGCAGAAGTGCTCAATATACTTGGCAACGCGTATATGATACAAAATCGTAATGAAATAGCCGCCGAGAGTTTTCGCCGGGCCTTGCTGCTACGCCCTAACTACCCGCATGCGCTCAATAACCTTGGAAATGCATTGCAGAAAATGAACAACTCTGCTGAGGCCATTACTTTTTATCAACGCGCGCTTGAACTGCAAGATGATTACGTCGAAGCATGCAATAATCTAGGTCAGGCTTTAAAAAATCTCGGCAGGATCACTGAAGCAAGAGCATATTTCCGCCATGCGATACAGCTGAATCCCAATTTCTCTCAAGCCATCCGCAATCATGCTGAAGTAGATGAAAATTGGTTGGAACCACTCGAAGGCAAAAAGTTATATTTGCGACGCTACGAAGCCCAAGATGCGGCTTATCTTCATTGCTGCTTTCAAAATGATGTTTTCATGACGCAATACAATCAATATATTCCTAAAAACCAGCGCCAAAGCGAATTAGAAGCAAAGTTACGGCAAACGAAAGACATGCATCCTTGCGAAACAAGATCCGTTGACTGGATCATCATCATGAGAGATAGCGGTCAATCTGCCGGTATTGCTAATCTTGTTGATATCAACTTATCCCACCGCCGAGCCGAATTTTTGATTGGATTGCCTAATCGCGAAGATCACACCCGAGGCATTGCACTCGAAGCAACATTATTAATCCTTGACTATGTATTTAATCGCATCCAGTTAAATAAGTTAAGTGCAAATGTTTATGCCGAAAATTCCTTTTCTCAGAAAAATACCTTAGCACTCGGTTTTGTAGAGGAAAGCTATTTGCGCGAACACATCGTGGATCCAGCAAGCGGAAGATTCTTAAACATCCACGGGAATGGTATGACGCTGCGGGATTTTCGCACCAATAATAGAATCTCCAAGTTATCCAAGCGAATGCTCGGTAGTGATATAACCGCGGCATAACCTAACAAGCCGTTGAAAAACGTATTCGAGGTAGCCGATGTAAGGCAAAAACAGGCGAGAAAGCGCAGTTTATATGTGATAAATGAAAATTTTAAGTCTGTTTTTAACACGCAGCAGCAACGCAGATAATTTTTCGACGGCCTGCTAATAATCCATCATAGTTACTCTATTGTTATTGCCGGTTTGTTAATAGACTTTACAAACCCCAAAACACATCAAATTTAATCCAGCAATCTGTCATTTTTCTGTCATAACAGATTGATAGACTCCTCGTATCGCATCGAAATACCGATGTATTCAGATTTAGTATCCATCGCACACTATCCGGTAAGAATAATTATGAAAATATTTTACGGCATACAAGGAACAGGCAACGGTCATATTACACGTGGCCGGATTATGGCCAGGGAATTCCAAGCGGCAAATTTTGAAGTAACTTATCAGTTTACCGGCAGGCCACAAGATAAATTTTTTGATATGGAAGTCTTTAATGACTATCAATGGCGGGATGGTCTGACTTTCAGTACAAAGAACGGGAAAATCAATCACCTGAATACCGTATTACAATCAAAACCACTGCGTTTTCTCAAGGACATCAAGCAGCTGGATTTAAGCAGCTACGATCTGGTTATTTGTGACTACGAACCGATAACCGCTTGGGCAGGGCGCCAGCAAAACAAAAAAACCATCGGCATCAGCCATCAATATGCTTTTCATCACAATATACCGCGCGCGGGCAATGATCCGCTGTCTGAAGCGGTTATGAAAAATTTTGCACCGGTAGATATTCGTATCGGTCTGCATTGGCATCATTTCGATCAGCCCATATTGCCGCCGGTTATTGAAACCCCTATCATTTCCCGGCAAATACAAAAAAATAAAATTATTGTCTACCTGCCATTCGAGGATCAACATCGCTTAATTGAACTGTTTGCGCCATTCAAGGAATTCGAGTTTTTTAACTATTCTCCGGAAATCACACCTTCACCTTATGCGCACATACATTGCAAGTCGTTATCTCTAAAAGGATTTCAGAGCGATTTGTCGGATTGCGCCGGCATTATCTGCAATGCTGGCTTTGAACTGGCTGGTGAATCATTGCAATTAGGCAAGAAAATCCTGGTAAAACCAGTGCATGCGCAAATGGAGCAAGCTTCTAATGCAGTAGCACTGCAAACATTAGGCTACGGGCAAATGATGCACAAAGTCGATTCAAGGATTATTGAACAATGGCTGTATGAAACCAAGGCCGTTCGTGTTACCTATCCCAACACCGCCAAGTATCTGGTGCAGTGGATAAAGGATGGCATGCCGCCGATTGAGCAGTCTTGGTGTAATCAGATCTGGGCGGATGTCAAAGTAATACCGGTTGAATCTTAATCGGAGCTATCATGCGTTTACTAAAAATTGCTTATTCAATCTAAGATCTTACAAGTACCCAACACCATTCATGAAAGACGATCACTTATTTCAAACCAGTCACTTGGTTATTAAAATACCGCCTCCGGAAAAAATAATTATTATTTATAACCCGATATCCAGCGCAGGCAACACAGAAACGCTCGCCTGTCAACTGGAGATGGAACTCACTCTCCATGGAAAAAATGTTGAAGTATGTGCATCTGAAAAAAAGATGAGGGGGTATACGCGCCTCACGGATAACATCGCCGCGAGTGATCTCGTTGTCGTAGTTGGCGGAGATGGAACGATAAGAAAATTGCTGCATGGCATCAATAAAACGGATACGCCTATTTATGCTATCCCAGGTGGAAATGAATCGCTGTTTGCACGTTCCTATGAAATGAGTCTCCATGCAGATGATTTACTCCAGGCAATAGCCTCAGGGACATGCCTGCAGCAATTTTATGGTCTGATCAGCGGTAAAGGAATTAAGGGGGATAAACCTTTTTTCCATATGGCGTCAATGGGCTTGGATTCACTGACCGTGAGAAATATTGGCAAAAGAAAAGGCCCGCTCAATGACTCGATCTATATTTGGCACGGATTAAAAGCCTTGTGCGCATTACATCACCCCACTGTTTCTGCAAGCGTTGATGGACAACAAGTTATTGATCACGAATCCGGATATATCATCGTGGCCAACAATTCAGCGTATGCAAGAAATTTGCAGCTTGTTCCTGCGGCTAATCCATCAAAAAACGAGCTTGTTCTTGGTTTCTTACCAGGCGCACGGCATCAGCATGAACTGATCAAAGCCATGAGAATTCTGCAACGTAAGCCAGCAAACTTACCCATGCAGTATTTTTCCGGCAAAAACATTGCATGTACATTGCATGATCGGGCTTATCCGCTGCAAGTTGATGGGGATTATTTCCGCAATCGCGATATCGAGGCAGAAAGCACAGTTGCGTTCAGTGTCAGCCCTAGACCAATCCGTGTGTTAATTCCTCCCTCCTTGAACACAAAAGGGCATGCTCAAGAACAAACTACTAACAAATAATTGAAATTTGTCTTTTCATTCATTAAAGATTAATTGCACATGGATTGCTATTAATACTTGGAACTGAGCTTGCCTGATCCGAATAGCGCAAGTAGTGCTCTCGCCGTTCAATAAACAGACTGTTACCAGGTATGCGTTTTGCCTGATGCTTGGCAATTGTTGCGATAGTAGAAATTTCATGGTGTGTGCTAAATATACCTGGGGCCACCACGACCGCGCCGATAGAAAGTGTAATCAGTGAATGAAACACGCGCTGCCCCTTACGGTCTATCGAAAAATATCCGCCTTGATCGCAATGCTCCGATTTAAAGAAGCGCATGATCTCACGCGTGAAGTTTGCCAAAACATGCCGACAGCGAATTTCCCAGTCAAAACTTTGAAACAGAATGATGAAATCATCTCCACCAATGTGTCCGATAAAATCCCGCTCCAAGTCACACGCTTGAGACAGCATGTTGCCCGTAGTCTGAATGACTTCATCACCTTTGCGATAACCATAAATATCATTGAATGGTTTGAATGCATCCAGGTCACAATAGCAAACACAAAATACGACCTGACTTTCCAGCAAACGGTCAATATGCTCGTCAATGGGCACATTCCCCGGCAACAAGGTTAGCGGATTGGCGTAGCGCGCTGCCGTAATCTGCAACTGAGTAATTTCCCGCATTAAATCATGACCGGTACCGACACCGAGATATTGGCCCCGGTCAGTAATAATGAAACCATTCGACAAATGACGCTGCCCGGCGGCTACTACTGCATTACTTAGTTCTTGTAAACTAATGTTTTTATCCACTACTAACGGTGCCGGGTCCATAAATAAGGAGCAGGATTTCTTGCCATACAGCTCGCGCCAATAAGGTCGCGCGAAAGCGTCAATTAACCGGTTGCGGGTAATTATTCCAACTGGAATATCCTGTTTGACCACAGGCAGTGACTCCAGAGTTAGCTGCTTATTAAAGCGGTTATATACTTCATCGTTATCCATTTCAGGTGTCACAGGCGGCACCGAAATCAACAGTTTCATGGTCGACAAGGTTTTCTGTATAACGATATTCTTCCTGGGGAAAACTAAAATCCCATTTTGATGCACGCTGTTGGCAGCATTTGTCGATATGATGGTGGCTGGAATCACATTGGGGCGTGCAATGAAATATCCTTGTCCAAGTAAGATACCCAGATCCTTGACAATCATAAATTCAGCATGGGTTTCGATACCCTCCGCAATAATCTGCGTGCTCGAATTTTCCGCGATTTGCTGGATAGACCTTACGAATTGTAGTTTGATGGGATCCTGATTGATGTTCTGGATGAAGTGCTGATCGATTTTGACATATTCAGGCCTGAGTTCGAACCACAGACGCAGGCTGGAGAATCCTTCACCCAGATCATCGATGGCAATTTCCAATCCCATCGAGCGATAATGCCGCACAGCCTCGAGCAGCAGAGGATAATCATAGGTTGGCTGGTTCTCAGTTAATTCGATAACCACACGATGTGGCTCTAAACCAAGTGATCGCATGTAATCCAACGTTTCCCCATTCTTAAAATTTTCATCAAGCAGGCATTCAGGACTCACGTTCAAGAAAAGCTTTCCCATAAGTTTCTGTTGAACAAAAGCTTCAAGCATAACTTGGCGACACAGCCGTTCTACTTCCAGCAACAATCCAAATTGCCCAGCCGCTCTGAACAAACTGAGCGGTGAATGTAACGGACTGTTGGATGGCCCGCGAATTAATCCTTCATAGGCGTAAATCTCGCCTGTAGCCATAGAAATGATGGGTTGGAAGTTTGGCGTTAACTGACGCTGCTCGATTATTTTGATAAGCCGCAAGAATATCTCGCTACGACTGGATTCATGGGTTGCAGCAGAATCAATTACCCTGCCGGGTAAAAAACTTTTTACATTTATATCCATACAATAATCCCGCAAACAAATTGGCAGGATCAACTTTAGCAAAGTGATATGAAATAATTATTACAAAACTGTTATGCAATCAATGTACAACCATAGATTGATGAGAAATTGGATTTAAATGATGATTCACTCGTAAAAACAATAAACGATATATACTATATAAATGGTTTATACTGTTTTTTGCTATTTAAGATGTTCAATTCTCAATTCATTACTTCAAAGAGGACAATCATGACAAAAAAAGCCAAATTAAATGAAAAATAAAATCTATATCAGCTACTGAAAATACTGTCGCAAAAACGCCTGTCGCAGCAGTGAAAAAAACAGCCATCCCCAGCAATACTGCAAACAATGAAGTTAAGACAGTGCCTCCTGTAACCAAGGATGGTACAAAGAAGCAAGAAAAGAAAGATAAACCAAAGAAAATTAAAATGATCCGCGATAGTTTTACTCTACCGGAAGGTGATTACGCTATGCTGGCTGAACTGAAAAAGAAATGCCTTGAAGCAGGGGTGCATGTGAAAAAAAGTGAACTGATGCGAGCAGGATTATTACACTTATCCAAACTTAATCAATCGGTATTGCTCCAAGCGGTTGCCCAAGTGGAGATAATCAAAACAGGGCGGCCTGCAAAAGGGTAATTTGTAATAGCGGATGCTGCCGCGTTCTGTATTCTGCCATAGGGATGAACAACGCAGGACGCGGCGCATTTATTTAAACTACTGATTCTTTCTGCGGCGTGTTATGAATCCCAGGCAGCCTATTCCGGTTAGCAACATGGCATAGGTTTCTGGCTCTGGAACTGCCGCTACCGCTTGAGGAAGATAAACAGAACCTCCAAGATCGGCATCTTTGAAACCGATTACGAAGAACTGATTATCTCCCGCGACGGTTGTAAAATCATTGTCATTGGCTAATATGAGTGTATGATAAGTTTCGGCACCAACGATTACATCATCACCAAAAGCCGCGCCTTCCAGCTTGGCCGGAATGTTTGCATCAGTAATTCCGTTTGCGTTAAGCAATGCCCTGATATCAAGAAATAAACTCTTATCCGGATGCCCTTGATTAGCTAACAGATTTGCCTGGCCACTGATGCTCGTTATGTCGATTGCGCCATCCAGATCAACCTTCCACAACTGCTTGATTGCCGCATTTGAGCCGTCACCTAGCCCCTTACCATCCCGTTCGAGAACCAGGAATTCATGATTATTAATGGCGAGTATTTCACTGCTGTTGTAATTTTTTGTGCCAATCTGGTTGTCATATGCAAATTCATGAGTTGCACCGGTAGCAATGTCTATTGAAACTATGCGATTGGCCCGTCCACCATCGCCACCATCCTGCAACAATGGGCTTTGCATAAAACCGAATAGAGTTTTGCCATCCGGGGAAATAGCGAGTCCTTCCATGCCTTGTTGTTAACCCGGCCAGCGGTATTGCCGCTGATCTCTGTGGCACCATTTGAACTCAGGTTCGCTACGGCTAAATTAGCTGATAAAGCGAAGGAATTAATACGCTCGCCAGTCTGGCGATCAAACTGGTAAACATAAGGCCCGGTATTCATCTGAAATAAAACGCTTTTGCCATCGTTTGAAACACGAATGGCTTCAGGGTCAAGGCGTCCGTTATTGGGATTGAGTGAATCGCCTGCTCCAAAATTATCCGAGCGTCCGCTGAAATAATTATTCGTCGCAGTATTTAAAGCAGGTGCAGCGCCAGCTGCGTATGTCAACGGTGTAGTGCTTGAAAGCAAAGTGGTGCCGTTTAAGGTAGCTGTAACTGTGAGAGGTAGTGTGGTACCCGCCGAATAGCTTAAACCAATTGTATGAAAGCGGGAGATATAGGAAGTGGTGTTATCCACAGCGCTTCCTCCGGTATAGGCGAGGGCGTTCGGACCCCTATCCGGCAGTGCCAGGAAAGTATTGTTGCCAGCATACGCAAAACCAGAGCCCATTCCACCCAGAAGATTGGCGGAGATTCCACTTTCGAGTGTGCCTGTCAAACCTGACAAATCGCTTCCGCTACCTGGAAGACTGCCGATACCAAGCAATACTGGGTGTTGCATTTGCAACCGGTACTAGCAATGAGATTGCCAGAAGTACTGGTAGAATTATTTTTGATTTTTGTTCAAAAGTTTTCATGTTTATTTCCTTCGAGGTTTAAAGAAATACTGCCATTCGATCAATACCGACACTGGACAGTCATGAAATTTTTGCATGATGGGATGACAGCATCATGACAAGAATATAAATCGAATGAGTCGTGAGCAGCAGAAAGATGGCCAAGAACATGTGTTGATAGTTTTAAATCTGCCATTTCGCGCAATCTTGACCAATACAGACAGAACCCGAGGAGGTTGATCTTTCGAGTTTTTTGAGGGAACTCCGAATTCTTAAAGTTCCTTGTGAATGAGAAGAAAAACTTACTTACTCTCAGCGATGGCTTACCAATGAAGGCGCCGCAACAGCGATATCTTCTTATTCTGGTGGGATTGCATGCGATGCAGGATGTCATCCAATGACTGGATTGCCTCGATAATATGCGATCCTTTGTTCAGCATAACGCATTCGGCACGCACCCCCATCGCGGCATCGGTAATTTCAGCGCGGCTGGGCTTTCCGCTCTTGGATAATCCTTCCAGTACTTGAGTCGCCCATATCACCGGCAAATGTGCGCCTTCGGCCAGCCAAAGAATTTCTTCTTGTAACTCCGCCAATCTTTCGTAACCACATTCCACTGCCAGATCACCACGCGCAATCATTACACCGATATTTGCTGATCGCAGCAAAGTCAACAACAGTTCCGGTAGATTCTCAAATGCGGCACGCGTTTCGATTTTCAGCACGATCCCAAGATTTTCAGCTTTCAGTCGCTTCAAATGCTTTTGCAGTAACAGAATGTCTGTGGGTTTTCTAACAAATGAAAGTCCGACCATATCTGCATGTTTCACGATAAATTCCAGATGCTCGATGTCCTGTGCCGTCAGTCCATTCAACTCAAGCCGGCTATCCGGTAAGTTGATGCCTTTATTCGCAAGCAGTTTCTCTCCACCTTCGCGAGCTTGCGTGATTTCAACGACTAATTTATTTTTACAGACACTGCGAATTACGCCACCGATTCTGCCATCATCGATCAGGATACGTTCGCCTGGCTGGGCGTTTAGAAATACTTCCGGCAAGGAACAGGCAATACTGGCTGCATGGAGCAATCGCCTGCCAGCATCGAATTGGGATGGCTTGCCCGGCAAAGGTTCGCGCGTGATATTCAGATTGTCTCCAATGTGCAGGCGGATCAATTCGGGTGCTTGAGATAGTGTCCCGACTATGCCGACACAACCAGTCCGACGTGGATGTCCGGATACAGGTACCCGCAGGTGATTGAGTTCTATACCAGGGGTGATATAAGTGGTTTGGCTGGATTCGCCCCAATAGCTCGTCCCGATTTGATCAACCAGTTGCACGATACGGGAGGAACCCCTCGCGTCAGTAAATTCAATAATATCGCGCGATGCCACTTTTGTCAGCCAATCTCCCTGTACAGGCAGGCTGGCATCGGCAGGAGCCGGGGTGGGAGAAGTGTCGCTTTCGGGATGCAACCATATTCGCGCGGGGGCAATCACGTTGCCATAGAGATCTCTCTGTGGTTTCCATTTGAGTACGGCAGGACCGGGGGCAATTTCGCCGGTGCGCAACTTTGGGCCGCCCAAGTCCATCAGGATGCGACAAGGTCTTCCGGTTTCACGGCGTGCCAAATTGATTTGCTCAATCATGCGGTTCCATATTTCAGGTGTGTCATGCGCACAATTGATTCGAGCGCAATCCATACCATGGATGAGCATGTCTTTGACCAGTGAATAATCGCCTGCAGCTTCACTGGATAGAGTGACCATGATACGCACTCGGCGATGAGAGGATGGCTTGCCAAATAAATTATTGGTATTGTTTTCAAGTTGAGTCACAGCCATCGTCTTTGGAACCGGAAAACATATTTCGTCTACTGATTTCTTGCCTAGCACACAACTCAAAAGATTAGTGATGGCACTCAGATGAGCGAAAACATGCGATTCCATTCGTCCTAGCGATGAAAGTCCCACTGCCGCCAATCTTTTCTGTAACGATCGCACATCCCGGCGCCTCAGGCCAAGATAGTGAACCAGATTGATAGCATCGGCTTGATGAATTGGATTTACACGTTGCAGTTTTGGTGCGAAGAGCTGTTCAAGCTCTTTTAGCGCATTTTTCAGCTCCTCGAGTTCATATAACAAGCTGGCATAGGGGTTAGGCTCTGCAGAATTTGATGAACTTGATTGCTGCTTGATCATGTCAATTAATTTATTTCTAACTAATTAAATACAGCATTCGCATAATTAATAATTATGTTGGATTGCATAAATAAGATAGGGAGAGCCAAAAGCGTACTAACCAAATTTGCCAGTAATATAATCTTCTGTAGCTTTCTGCCTGGGTTTCGTAAAAAGCGTATCGGTATCACCAAACTCAATCAATTCGCCCAGGTACATGTAGGCGGTGTAGTCGGAAACGCGCGCTGCTTGTTGCATATTGTGCGTAACAATAACTATGGTGTAATCCTCTTTGAGCGTAAAGATCAAGTCTTCAATCCGCGCAGTAGAAATGGATCAAGCGCTGAAGTCGGTTCATCCAGCAGCACTACATCGGGTTTTATCGCGATCGTGCGTGCAATACACAGGCGTTGTTGCTGGCCGCCGGAAAGACTAATGCCGCTTTGATTCAGGCTATCTTTGACCTCCTCCCATAGAGCAGCTTTTTGCAGCGCCCACTCCACTCGCTCTTCCAGTGCGTTGCGGTTTAAGGTTTCATACAATTTTACGCCAAATGCCACATTATCGAAAATTGACATCGGAAATGGGGTAGGTTTCTGAAAGACCATGCCAACTTTGGCCCGCAGCATATTGATATCCTGTTTCTTGTCGAGAATATTCGCACCATCCATCATGATTTCACCGCGAGCTTCCTGGCTGGGATAAAGTTGATACATACGGTTAAAAGTGCGCAATAGCGTGGACTTTCCGCATCCTGAGGGGCCGATGAATGCGGTTATTTTTTTCTCCCAGATATTCATGTTAATAGATTTCAGTGCCTGACATTTGTTGTAGTAAAAGTCTAAGTCGTTGATAGAGACTTTGGGAGCGATTGATTGCGAATGGATTATATTCATCTCGGTTTTTAATTTAGATTCGTGCATCGTTGGTTGTTGATAATCATGCGACCCAATGAATTTGCTGTAAAACAGTGTCTGTTGGTTTTTCATATTTATGCTCCGCTTATAAACGTTAGCCAGAAATTATTTACAGTGGATCAGAAGCTTAATGGCGAAAGAGCTCTAATCTTACAATGCTTGTTTGCGTAAGAAGAATCGCGCTGCAATATTAAGCCCAAGAACGCCCAGTGTGATCAGCAGCGCTCCGGTCCAGGCCAGTTCCTGCCAATTTTCATATGGACTCATGGCAAACTGAAATATAACGACGGGTAAATTAGCCATGGGCTGGTTCATATCCGCATTCCAGAATTGGTTGTTGAGCGCAGTGAAAAGCAACGGCGCAGTTTCTCCGCTGATGCGCGCAATTGCCAGCAGTACACCGGTCATTATGCCGACTTTGGATGCACGCCAAGTGACCAACGTCACTATTTTCCATTGCGGGGCGCCCAAAGCGGCAGCCGCTTCGCGCAAACTATCCGGAATAAGCCGCAGCATGTCCTCGGTGGTGCGCACAACGACTGGAATGACAATAAGCGACAGAGCCAGCGCCCCGGCCCAGCCGGAAAAATTCCCCATCTTAGCAACATAGACGGTATAAACAAAAAGACCAATCACAATTGACGGCGCAGACAACAGGATATCGTTGATGAAACGAGTGACGGGGGCAAGCCAGCCACGTTGACCATATTCCGCCAAATAGGTACCCGCCATGATGCCGATTGGCGTGCCAATCAAGGTGGCGAGTATTACCATCGCCAGGCTGCCGACGATGGCATTGAGCAGGCCACCTGTGCTACCCGGTGCTGGTGTCATCTGGGTAAATGTAGCAATGCTGATTCCGCCAAAACCTTTTTCAAATAAGGTAAACAATATCCAGATTAGCCAAAACAAACCAAAAACCATCGACAGAATAGAGAAGGTAAGGTTAATGGCATTGGCGATGCGCCGTTTCGTGTAAATTGGAATCATTGCGCGCCTCTAGGCAGTTGTGCCTTCACGTTTCTTGAGTTGCAACAGTAGAATCTTGGAAAAAGTCAACACAACAAAAGTAATAAAAAACAAAATCAGACCGAGTTCAATCAGAGCTGAAGTATATAGTTCGCCGTCGGCCTCGGTGAATTCATTGGCCAGTGCTGAAGCGATACTGTTTCCTGGCATGAAAAGTGAGGCGTGTAACTGGTGCGCGTTGCCGATCACAAAAGTAACCGCCATGGTTTCACCCAAGGCACGGCCAAGCCCGAGCATAATGGCGCCGACTACGCCAATCTTGGTGTAGGGGAGGACTACATACCATATCACTTCCCAAGTGGTGGCGCCAAAGGCATAGGCGGATTCCTTGAGCATGGACGGCACAATTTCAAACACATCGCGGATAACCGAAGCAATAAAAGGAATCACCATGATCGCCAGGATAATACCGGCCGTCAGCATGCCGATACCCATAAAAGAACCCTCGAATAGAAAGCTGATTCCTGGTACCTGTCCCAGTGAATTCTGCAGCCAGGGTTGAATATATTGAGCAAAAAGCGGTGCAAATACGAATAAGCCCCACATGCCGTAAATGATGCTGGGAATTCCAGCCAGAAGCTCAATCGCCGTCCCCAGTGGGCGGCGTAACCACGGCGGCGATAATTCCGTGAGAAACAACGCAATGCCAAAACTAACCGGGATTCCGATCAACAGTGCAATGAAGGAGGTAACCAATGTACCAACGATGGGTACCAATGCACCAAATTTCTCGGTAACCGGGTTCCAATCGGCGCTAAAAAGCAAATCGAAACCAAAGGTCTTGATGGCGGGCATGCTGCCAATTATCAGTGAACCAATAAGAGCAGCCAGCAATGCGAAAACGACAAATGTGAAGAACCAGGTGACTTTATGAAATATCCGGTCAAATAGAAGCTGTCTTTTTAGCTTTGCTGTAAAGTGTATTTTTGACATCGTTTTGTTTCACCTGGCTGAAAAAGCACGGAAGCTTATTTTTTGTATCTGCTACTGGCTGTCATCAGGACTGTCCCTGAAAATATCTTGCGCTATGGTTTTTAGCCTTTTACTTTTGTCAGTGTTTGACTGAGATGATGGCTTTTCCATCCTTACCTTTGATGTTAGCTTCCCAGGAATCCTCAATCAGCTTGATCACACTATCTGGCAGTGGAATGTAGTCCAATTCCAGCGCCATTTCATCACCATGGGCATACGCCCACTCAAAAAATTTCAGTACTGCTGAAGCCTGAATAGGTTTTTCCTGAGATTTATGCATGAGAATGAAGGTAGCTCCGGTAATCGGCCAGCTGTTTTCTCCAGGTTTGTTGGTAAGAATTTCGTAAAAGCCGGGGGCCTTATCCCACTGCGTGTTGGCAGCCGCAGCTTTGAAACTATCCTCAGTAGGTATCACGTATATACCATCGTGGTTCTGCAACTGGACATAATTCATCTTGCTTTGCTTAACGTAAGCTGCCTCGACATAACCAATCGAATTTTTGATCTGTTTTACGAAATTGGCCACGCCTTCGTTACCTTTACCCCCCGTACCAACAGGCCAGGCAACAGATGTATCCGCGCCGACTTTATCCTTCCATTCCGGACTGACTTTGCTCAAATAATCGGTAAACAGGAAAGTAGTACCGGAGCCATCGGCACGATGTACCACTGTGATGTTACTGGCTGGCAAATCAATACCGGTATTGAGACCAGCAATCGCAGGATCATTCCAGCGCTTGATTTTGCCCAGAAAAATATCAGCCAGTACTGTTCCGGTTATTCGGATCTGTCCTTGTTTGACGCCATCCAGATTGATCACTGGAACCACGCCGCCTAGCACAGTCGGAAATTGGGTCAGTCCGTTTACTTCCAGCTCTTCCAGTGTTAAGGGTTTATCAGACGCCCCGAAATCAACGGTCTTGGCTTTGATTTGTTTGATGCCGCCACCGGAGCCAATGGACTGGTAATTCATGCGAACACCGGTTTGTTTTTTATAGGCATCAGCCCATTTGGCATAAATCGGATAGGGAAAGGTTGCGCCAGCGCCTGTAATATCAGCAGCAAAGGTGACAGGAGTAACGATCAATGCTGCAGTAGTAACAAGCAGCGCAAGAACAAATTGCAGCTTCATCAAAAATCTCCTATCGAAAGAAATAGAACTTAAATTAGCTGGTATCGTAAGCTAAGGATGTTACGAAATTATGACAAGTGGATTACTTTGGAGAAATCCTCCCAACGACTGCCAGCTGATAGCTGACTGGGAGGTGCGGTAAGGGAGATGATGAAACAGGACAAACATTAGAACCCAATTCAACACGCCCACGATCTCCGGGATCGTTGTGACACGCCTGGCTACAGCAGTGCTTGGGTTAAGCGGTGATTTCTACACTCAAGAGAGGGGAGAGGAGAGCGTAGATGGAAATCAGAAAAACTGGAATCTCTTCAAATACAATGTGCTTTTATCTATTTAAACTAAGCTTGCATTACTGTAACAGCCTGCATTAATGCTCATGCGCCTCTTTGTCAGAGACTTTTTGGTTTTTTTTATGCGATGCTCTTCCTTGAAATTTTGCACCTGTTTTTGGTTTGTCAGAGAGAATGCTAAGCAGAAGATAAGCCTGATAGAGATAAACTCCAAGGATGAGAACTGAAACGCTATCCCAATCTATAGCTACTCCATAAAACACAATGCCAACGAAAATACTTAATACTATTAAGCAAACAGACGCTATGACGACAAATAAATTGTCTATTATCATGATAAGTTCCTTGAGTTTTATTGTTTATTGCCCAATCAGTTTTGGCTTTCTGGATTGGTAATTACCATAGTTGAGAATGAGCGGATCGTTTGCCGTGGTTTGCTCGTAGGCAGCAGAGGCTATTGGTTTGAATTTCATGGGGCCGTTAATGAATACCGCATTTGCGTAGGCCATTGAAGTTAAAATAGCGAAAACTGCCAGTGGCCAAATAGATTTATTCATAAATTTTCTCCATAAGAATTTCAGTTGCATTAGATAAATGCGTAGACGATTAACTAATTAACTGCTTTCGTCCGTACAACTATAGAGTGCCAACATGAAGCTTTGATGTCATCAAAATGAATTTTTTGTGAAATTTGTTACGCGTATGTGTCAAATGATGTGCCAGGAAGTATCTTCTATTGTATTTCTTATTTACTGCTCAGTTTTGCCTGGCTCTCAAACATTGAGATGTGTGCTGTGCTACCAAGTATTGCGATAATTCGTAGAAACTCGGCCCGAATAGTGGCGGGTGAGCGTTTTAAGTACCCTGCAAGAATTCTGGTGCTTGTGGTTTGCAAAATAAGACTTGCTTCTAATAGTTCGCGTAATGCCGAGGGCATTTTGTTTTTGATATCTAAATTATCTACAGAATACGACATTCTCATCTTTGCGCGTCTAAGCTGACCGGCTTCTCGGACTGTATAACCAGCTTCCTGAGTTTCCAAGTGAATACTATTTTTAATTTTCCGACTCTTCATTGAAATTTCTGATGCAGGAACATCATCAAATAACCTATCGTTATTCAGGGAAATAAATGGATATCTTAATTTCATAATAAATTCCTCGACATTTAGATTCTTATAAACATAGATTTCTATATTATTGATTCTGCCACCTCACTGAAATCAGCCTGGCAACAACTATAATTTAGGGATATTACAGTTTCATTAAGATAGAAATTAATTTATAAATTTCTGAGATACTTTTGTGCTAAGTCTGTAATTCTCATCTGGATCGTTCAACCAAAGACAAAACGAAAGCCGAAGCTCTCGTTTTGTCCTGGATTAAAACTTGAATTACTTAATTAGCGGAAATTTTTTCTGCGACGAACAGAAGCACCAATCAAACCTAACCCTGCCAGGAGCATGGCGTAGGTTTCTGGTTCTGGGACGGCGATCATGATGGTGCGATCATCGAGGCTGGTTGGATGCTGCACATTCACGTAGGCTATGTTGGGATTGAATTTGTCGAAATAAAGCCCCGTCGGTTCGGCGCCCTCGGTGGACAAGGAAGCCCAGCGGCCAACGGACTCGGCCACGCCATCGTTATTGGCATCCCAGGCAAACCAGATGTCAGCTTGACCGCCAGGCTGGTCCTCAACGATGTAAATGTTGCCCTCGGCATCAATAGCCAGATTGTCCGGATTGTTGAACACACCACCCACGGCCAAGCCAGTGGCCTGATCAATAGTCGATGAATTGACGAACAGGTTGGCGGTGTTGCTGGCAAGATTGAAGGAATAAACTTCGTCCGTGGTCGTGGTCGCGACGAACAGGATCTGGTCGCCATTGTTCAACGTCTTGATCTCCAGATCTTCCGGACGCTGGTAGTTGGTTGCCAGGACATTGTCGGCAGACAAGCGCCCATCGATGAGGCCGTCACTGGCGAGAACGGAACTGGGTAGCGCGCCGCCGGTGGCATCCGTTATCGCTTCCCAGGTGAATGCGCCCGTTGCATCGGCATTGTTGCCGCCGTTGACCAGCAGCGCGAAGGTTTGACCAGCGGCAAAATAATCATCGCCGTTGACTGCATTCGGATTAGCCGAGACATACTTGTAGATGCTGCCGCCGTTAAATTCGTCGATGAAGTACAAGTTATTGTTAGTGTCGAACGCCAGACCTTCATGTGACACGTGTGGAATGACAGCGCGTTGTACGAAATTTGAATCGCCTGTGCCGGTTGCAGTAACTGGGTTGGTCAGCTCGAACAGGCGGCCTTTGGTACTATTAGCGCCCCACGATTCCTCGGCGGTCAGGTAGCTGCCCCAGGGGGTCCAGCGAGAGGCATCGCCTGAAACGAATCCTTGTGTACCCGGTGCAACGAGCGTTACGGTGCGAGTATTATAATCGGAATTCAGCAAATCAATGCGCTGAACACCTGCGGTACTTGTTTCAAACGGCATAAACAGGTAACGGCCTGCATCGCCCCCAGTCTCGTTAGCATCAATCATGTCCCAGTTGCCGCTATTGGCTTGACCTTGGCTTAACTGGTTGGTACGGTTAGCGATTGAAACTTGGGTCCAGTTTGGATTGGCGAGTTGGAATGGGCTGGATTCCGGTAAGGAACCAGCAGCCACATTGCCAGGTAAGGCTGTAAAATTATCAAAACTGGTGGCCGCTGCAATAGCTTGCGTGGTGCTGGCCATGGCCATGAGTGCTCCGGAAACTAGAAAAGTAAGTGTTCTTTTCTTAAACATTTGATTCTCCATAATGTAATAAAAAAATTCTTATACGACGATATGTACAGGCAGTCTGGCTATCTGCGTTCAAAAATTTATTCTAATTACCCTTGCAGACCCTGGATTTTCCGGTCCCCGGTTTGTCACCGAGTATGGCTTTACAGTACTTGAATGATTATATGCGCGGCATATGACGGCGCTATTGCAGAACTACTACGGAACTATTGCGGAATTGTTACGTGATCAATTCTGGGAAACATGAGAACATGAAAACATGAAAATAGGAATGGATGAATGGGAAGGGATTTTCAACTTGCGTTTCCCCGTGGGCTTGCCACAGGGTATTACGGCACCGGGCGCGTGGAGCAAATTTATATTCTGACGTTGTTTACTGGCAGATAATCAACACTGTTTGGCTGAAAAGTCTGTGTGTTTGGTTTATAAGCGCTATTACTCTACATTTTCTTCGTTGCACTCAACTGAAAACCGGTAACCAGTTCCCCGCACTGTTTGTACCAAATTCTCTTTACCTGCCGTTTCAAGAATTTTTCGCAGCCTGCGGATATGAACATCGACTGTTCTGTCCTCGATAAAGACATGATCACCCCAGACTCGATCAAGCAGTTGTGAGCGTGTGTGTACACGCTCTTTGTATGCCATCAGAAAATGTAACAGACGAAATTCCGTGGGACCCAATGTAATTTCTGACAGTTTTTCTGGTGCATCACTGGCGTATACATGCACCCTGTGTGTCGTTGGATCAAGTCTCAATCCACCCATCTCAAGAATTTCATCCGACATTTCGGGTAAACGACGGCGAAGCACAGCCTTAATCCGGGCAAGTAACTCACGGGGTGAGAAAGGTTTGGTGATGTAGTCATCTGCCCCTGCTTCCAATCCGGCAATTTTGTCACTTTCTTGGACGCGAGCTGTGAGCATAATAATTGGAATAGATTTGGTGCGGTCTTCTCGCCTGAGGTTTCGCGCAAATTCGATGCCACTCATGTCAGGGAGCATCCAATCCAATAACACGAGATCAGGCAGAACATTGTTGACCATTTTTCTCGCTTGCTCCGCACTCTCAGCGCATAAAACCATATGTCCCGCTCTTTTCAGGTTGATTGAGATTAATTCCTGTATCGCAAGCTCATCTTCTACAATTAGTATTGTTACAGCCATCAACTACTCCATGTATATTAAATGCGGTTAACAAAGTTGTTGAGATAATATAAATAAAGCATTACATATTTATGACAGTACGATGAATATATTTCCTTTTGCAAAGTATGGCTGATTGATTGCGCTGATTTATCAGCTAAAACAGGTGAATTTGATTCTGAAGAATAAGCATAATGAGAATAAATTTGCTCTGCGTACCCTGCGCCTATCCCTGTGGCAAGACCACGGGGAATCGCAAGTTCTATTCAACAAATGCTGTCTTGGTTGCATACAATAAAAGTCATATCACATTCCTAAGATAACTTTATTCGATGGCTGCGGCATGAATAAGTTAAGTTTCCGCCCTTCGTACGGATAACTCTCACGTAACGATCATCTCTGAAGGATTCAGGTGGCACTCTTCATTCAATGACATCGAACTGTCATGAAAATGAAATATTCAACTTGTAGTATGCACAGGCAACTGATGAGAGATTGCTGTCAGACTGAATGTTGTTCGTTGCCCCCAATTTTTTTAATTCAGCGGAATATATGCATAAGCATTTTTTTAAAAAATTAATTTCATGCGTCGGAATGGTCCTGCTACTGCTTGTTGTCTCTGTGGCGAAGGGAAGTAGCCTGGAGAATTTGGCAAAATCTCTGGCCAGGATCCGGGGTGAAGTCGAGACTTTGCAAACACAGCTGGATACCGAAAAGGACAAGCATAGCAGCAGAATGTCTGCGCTCACTTCGCAACTGGCTGATTTGAGTGTTGATGAAAGAAGGCAAAAGCTGAGTATCGAGAAATTGCAGCACTCCCTGGAAAAATGGGTGCGAATGCCAAAGAGGCAGAGCAATCGGGTGAGAGTTTAAAACCTGTCTTAATCGAGCTGCTGAATGATTATAAGCGCCATATTCAGACAGGCTTTCCATTCAAAATTGAGGATCGTATCAAAGCTGTTAATGATCTGGAGAATAATGTTGCTAACCAGCTCGTTGATCCGAATAAAGCTGTTAATCAGGCGTGGTCTTTAATAGAAGATGAAATCCGCTTGAGTAAGGAAAATGGAATCTACCAGCAAACCGTAGTGTTGGATGGTGAAAAAATACTGGTTGATATTGCAAAACTGGGTACGGTTTTCCTGTTTTTTCAAACGCGCGATAACCGTGTCGGAATGGCTAAAAGATCGATAGATAGCGGCTGGAAATTCGAGACAGTTGAAGACACCGGAGACATTCAGCGCATTACCAAATTATTTGATTCGTTGAAAAAACAAATACGCCAGGGTTATTTTGAACTACCTAATCCGATGAGAAAATGAAGAAAGTATATTTTTTATTGTTACTGCTAATTGCACTGGGAAGTTCTGTTGTTGTCGCGCAGGATGAGAATACAACTGCTTCTCAAGAGGACAGTGTAGCTGAATCAGCCGCTAAGCAGAGCAGTCCTTCAGATTCCGCTAAGCCGCAAAAAAAGAGCACAGCGAAACAGGAAGTCATCAATTTAGAGACCGCCTATAAACGTGAATTTGCTTTTCTGGAAGCGCAGAAGCGGGAATTGTCCGAGCGATTAAAGAATTATCAAACCACTACAAGCCGTGAAGAGCAAACGCTCAGTAACAAGATTAATGCCCTTGAACGCAGTTCGGTTGAGCGTTCGACCAGGATTGACCAACTTAATGCGCAATTGTCGGAAGCTGAGCGTAAGGAAGCCGCTGTCACGGAACGCAGTGATGTCCTGGATATAACCTACTCACAAGCGGACGCAACGCTGAAGAATCATGGAATCGAAATGCCAGCATCCATTAAAGATGCAGAGGGCAACGATCCCGTGAAAATAGGCTATCTGTTTAAACAAGCATTGTCTTTAATTCATGAGTTGGGTGCAACCCAAACAAAATCAGGGAATTTTTTCCTGGAGAGTGGCAAGCAAACGCAAGGAACCCTTATTCATTTAGGCAATATCGCAGCCTTTGGCATCAGTGAAGAAGGCAATGGCAGTTTAGTACCCGCGGGCGGCGGGGATTACAAGCTATGGAAAGGATCCGGTGCGGAAAGCGCGATTGCCTTGAGCAAAAATCAGCAACCTGATTTGTTGCAGTTGTTTTTATTTGAGTCACGTACCAACAGCATTGAAGAAACTCGCGAAAAGACTTTGATTGGCATCATTGATTCAGGCGGTCCCATTGGCTGGGTCATTGTAATACTCGGTGTCTTTGCAGTGTTTCTTGTCCTGATTCGTGCTTATTTGCTGAAATCCAACAGCGCCAATACAAAACAGCTTTCTGATCAGATCATCCACCAGTTGGCGGAGGGGGATTTGGACGATGCCAGAAAAAGCTGTGAGGATAACTCATCTGCAATCAGCCGGGTTTTATCGTACACATTGCGCCATTTGAAAGACGATCGGGATCATATGGAAGGTATCGTTTATGAAGCAATTTTACAGGAATCCGGACCGCTGGACCGATTCGGATCAGCGATTCTGGTGATCGCTTCAATAGCACCACTGCTGGGGCTTCTGGGAACTGTGAGCGGGATGATAGAAACCTTTGACATGATTACCGAGTTTGGTACGGGTGATCCAAAATTGTTGTCGGAAGGCATATCGATAGCGCTAGTGACGACAGAATTGGGTCTGATTGTTGCCATTCCAACGTTATTGCTGGGTTCTTTATTGTCTACTTGGTCCAAGAATATAAAAAATGACATGGAACACTCGGCACTCAGAATCACAAATGCTTTTCTGGGCGGATCAAATCCAGGTGAGTTGAGTGATTCAAGTACGCAAAACACGCGCAACAATACTTTACAGCTAAGTGATCAACCGGCTTAGTAATTTGTTATTAAGACAGTCTGATACCCATGAATATTTCCGAATACATTTTGCTAATCAAGGAATTATTTGTTGCCGGCGGAGTTGTCATGCCCCCGCTGGTACTTTGTACTTTATTACTGTGGTATGGCGTGGGGTATCGATTTTGGGTCATGAAAGACACTAAAGTAATCGGGGTGCGCGATTTGCTGAAACACTACCAGGAACATTCGGATAAAGCGACTAAAAATATAGCCGCACGCGCGATACAGCAAGGCATTGCGTTAAAGAAGCAAGGTGTCCGGAATCTTCGCCGCCACCTGGATGCAGCTTTTTATGACTATGAAAGAGAAATTGAAAAATTTTCTGTCCTCGTGCGTGTGGTTATTCTTATCTCCCCACTGTTGGGTTTATTGGGAACCGTGATTGGAATGATCGAGACATTTGATTCTCTTGCGACAATGACGCTGCATTCGCAATCCGGCGGCATCGCAGGCGGTATTTCACAAGCCTTGTTTACCACTCAGATGGGTTTGACTGTTGCGATTCCTGGTTTATTAGCGCATAGCATGCTCAATAGGAAACAACACCAGATTGAGCAGGATCTTTCTCAGATTAAAGACCTGTTGTGCCATCAAACTACTCACTTAACGAGCTATAAACTATGAGACGTAATCAATCGAACGAGGTCGAAGCCACGATTGACATGGCACCATTGATCGATATCGTTTTTATTTTGTTGATCTTTTTTATGGTGACGACAACCTTCGTGAAGGACATGAAACTGGAGCTGGAAAGGCCTAAGGCAAGTAGTTCAGTGGCTGCGTCGAGCAAAGCCATTCGCTTGTTTATTGATCGCAATGGCGACACTTACATGGATGGCGAACTGGTACGTTTGTGGCTGATACAAAGTAAGTTGCGTGATTTATTGAGTACTTCTTCGAGCAAAGTAGTTCTAGTCGTTACCGATGAAGGTGTGCCTGCAGGAAAACTGGTTGAGGTGGTAGATCAGGCACGTTTGGCAGGTGCAGAGAGTGTGGGCGTAGCAACTAAAAAAGAGGCGGGGTGATATTGATATGACAGCAAATAAATTTAATCAACACTTGGCAGGGATTGTATCGATGCTATTCGGGCTGATTCTGGTTTTCGGCCTGATAATTATTTTGAATCATTATATGGGGAAGATTGAGAGAACACCCCCGCAAGAAGTGACAGAAATCAGCATGGCCAGAGAGATCAAACAAGAACCTAAAAAGGAGATCAAGAAAGTAGAGCCGAAAAAACAGGTGACTCGACCGCAAGCCCCTGCGCCTTTCAAAGGATTTGATACCGCACTTTCCGGTATTGATCTCGGGATGTTGGGTCTGGATGACGGGCAGGGGAGAGACTTGGATGATCGCTTATTAGGTAAAACCGGTAATGCGGTAATGACAGCAGATCTGGTCGATGTTCCGCCGAAACCCATTACCAGAGGGGCTTTTAAATACCCTCCCGCCGCAAAAAAGAACGGGGTTAAAGGTTATGTTCTTTTGTCGGTACTCGTTGAAGTGGATGGTTCAGTCAATCAGGTGCAAGTGTTGGAATCCAATCCATCAGGAATTTTTGATGCGGCTGCCTTACAAGGTATCCGCGCATGGCACTTCGAGCCGGCAAAATATAAGGGGGAAACTGTCAAAGTATGGGCAAAACAAAAGATTCGCTTTGATCTTTCCTGATGTGCTCAGTTAATACTTAGTCTCGATGAATAAAATGAAATACCCGATAGCCTGGCAGATCCATTTCCTCATGGTTGCGCTTATCCTTGGCTATTCTAGCCACGCTGTGCCGGCAGCCGAGAATAAAGCACAACCGACAGATTTTATAGAGCTGGCTGCGATCATGTTGAAAGACGGCCATAGTGACCGGGCTTTATTGGCTTTACAAAGTGTTGATCTGGAGAACAAGAAAACAGACTTAACAAGATTTTACACACTGCAAGGTCTTGCTTACATGAATCTGAATGATCTGGAAGCAGCCAAGGATAGCTTGCAACTAGCGGTTAAGAACGGACAACAGGATCAGGTGATTTTTATCTATTTGGCACAAGTATATTTTGGATTGAAAGATTATCAGAAAACGATCCAGGCTATTGTAAATGCAGGGGATAAAGCCAGTAAAGATGCTCTTTTGATTAGTTTAAAAGCGGAATCCTATTGGCATCTGAAAGAAACGGATGCGGCAATTAATACCTTAAATGAAGGGCAGAAAATATTCCCGGGCGATTTCCGCTTCCTCAAACGCAAGGTCTTCTATTTTGTTGAGCTTGGGCTTTACCAGGAAGCAACCAATCTCGGCAGAGAATACCTTAAACGGTCAAAAGCTGCAGCAGCCGATTATATCGCGTTTGGGAATGCCCTCAGGCTGAGTCGGGAATTTGAAGAAGCATTGAATATTCTGGAGATTGCACGTTTGCAGTTTCCACATAATGAAATGGTTGCGAAGCTGCTTGCGCATACTTATCTGGATCAGGGAAAACTCAATGCGGCGGCGTTTATTCTTGAACAGGCAGCGTTGCTGAATCCAAACCTGCAGGCTGAAGCGGCAGAGATCTACCGGCGCGCTGGTCGTTTTCATAAAGCACTGACGCTGAATGAAAGCATCAGCGATCAAAAAATTAAACTCAAGCAGCGGTTATCCATTCTTTTGGCACTAAAGCAGTTTGAGCGTGCGGCTAATATGGAATCCAGTTTGTACCGGACCGGATTGTTGGATGATCAAGATGTGCGTTATGCGCTGGCCTATGTGCTATTTTCAAGCCGCCGCTTCGCCGAGGCAAATAAACATCTGGATCATTTAAAAAATGCCGAGCTTTTCAGAAAGGAACGGAACTTCGCCGTTTGATGGAGGTTTGTAAAACCGAACCATGGCAATGTACGTAAGGCGATTGCTGACAGTGCACAAATTGTTTGCTGAGTGCTTAGAATCACAATCGGCGATCAATAATCCGGCTGCAGATTCTCATCCGGAAACATCATCCATTGCATTTCCGTTTATACCGCCTTAACGCCAATCTAAAACGCTTTCCTTGATTGACTAACTGAGAATTATCTTCACGAACAATTAAATTGTAAGTGATGAGGGGGCTTGATGCGCCAAATGAACACTGAATCCAACAAATCTTTCTGGTCTTATATTTTGCCAGTAATTAAACACCATGTTCTTGCTGAACTGGTTCTCATCGTTTTTGTCTTGATAAGCCCTTCCGCCTGGGGGGAAGAAGAGAAGGCT
Source organism: Nitrosomonas sp. (assembly GCA_016721865.1). GTDB lineage: Bacteria > Pseudomonadota > Gammaproteobacteria > Burkholderiales > Nitrosomonadaceae > Nitrosomonas. The sequence goes on from JADKHF010000004.1 coordinate 132,834, forward strand.
GAATTCTCCATTCATTTGTTCCAGAATGGTTTACCCATTGAGGACGCTGAATTGTCAATTACAAGTGAAGCATCTGGCAGAACCAACGAAAAACTGATCTTCGAAGCTGTTCCCTCAGAATTTAACTGGCGAGCTGACGGGGATTCTCCGATCAAGACCAATGCGAATGGTAGTGTGGCAGGAAAATTGCCGCATGGGTTTTATCACATGACTATCAAAACCAAAGACCAGGCCTTTGCTTTTGACTTGTCGCTCCGCCCGGCAGAAAATGCACAGATTCTTGTTACTTTCTATGACAATAAAAAGAAACCGTTATTGAATATTGAAAGCTCAGTGGCTGGCACGATAGCAGGATCAGATGCCGCTGTTGAAGCACAGCGTGATCAGGGTGAAGGAACGGTTACGGTACAGGTGGTGTCGGCGGAAACACAAAAGCCGATTAAGGATGTACAAGTCTTTCTCAGCGGATCAAAGCAGAAACTGAGAACGGATGAGCAGGGACGGGTAACGGCGACCGTTCCTGCAAGCAGTTATAGCGTTTCGCTGTTACATAGCGCTTATAGCAGTCAAACACAAGATAATGTGAAAATTGAAAGCAACCAGAATACCGATCTAAGTTTCAAACTGACACCCGCTGGTGTTGAGTTGGCCGAATATGTGGTACTGGAGCCGCAACTCGCAGGCACCATTGCCTCCGTTATTGAAGAACAAAGAACTTCATCGGCAGTAGCGACTGTTTTAGGTGCCGAACAATTCAGCCGGGCAGGCGATGGTGATGCTGCCGCTGCACTCCGAAGAGCTTCCGGGTTAACCTTGGTGGGTGGTCAGTTCATTTTTATCCGCGGATTGGGCGAGCGTTTTTCCACGACACTGGTGAACGGTGCGGCAATTCCCAGTCCGGATGCGACAAGACGTGTTGTGCCGCTGGATCTTTTTCCGACCAATATTCTTGAAAGCGTCATGGTGCAAAAGACCTATTCGCCAGATCGTCCTGCAGAGTTTGCCGGAGGTACGGTGGAGCTGCGCACACGTGGAATTCCCGATGATTTTTTCTTCAATTTAAATCTGCAGACGGGGATAAACGAAAATGCAACTTTCAAGAAGAACTTGACTTATAAAGGAGGCGATACTGATTTTCTGAGTTATGACGATGGTGCACGTGCAATGCCTGATTCGATCGCTGATGCCACCCAGAATGGACCCATAAAGCCAGCATCTATTTTTAATCCGCAGGGAGCAACGCCTGCACAGATCGAAAAGTTTGGCGAGGATTTGTCAGGAGTATGGGATGTCGATACGAAGAAAGCCGGGGCTGATGCCGGTATTCAGACTTCAATGGGCGATAGTTTTTCACGCGGCGATTTTACACTGGGCTATATCGCTGCGGGTGGCTGGAAGCAGGAATTCAAGAAACAAAATGAAGATGTGCGGGAATTTTCTGCTGCGGGTGATGGCAGTTTAAAAAAGACCCAGGATTTCTATATGCAAAGATCGTGGCAGGAAGTGCAGGTAACCGGCTATGGAGCAGCAGAACTTCAGTACAAGGACACTCACAAAATATTTGTTAAAACCATGTTTCTGCGTCAATTGTTTGATGAAGCCAGGATTTCTGAAGGTTTTACCGATGCAGAGACGAGCCCTATCCGTCGAACAAGACTTAAGTTTTATTCCAACCAATTATTCATGAATCAAGTCGGTGGCGAGCATCAATTTGATTGGCTGAAAGATCTGTCCATTAACTGGCTCTATACCGATGCAACTGCCAAAAGAGACGAGCCGAAAACGCGAGATTATCGTTATGACTCCAATATGGATACCGGAGCCTATTTCTTTTCTCAGCGAGCAGATAGCAATCAAACCATGTTTTCTGACTTGACTGACAAAGATCAGAGTTGGCGGGTTGATGGAAAAATACCGTTTCAGCTATTAAATAATTACAAGGTTACTTTGAGTAGTGGTTTTATCACCCAGGATAAGAGTAGAGATTCAGTCATTCAACGCTTTAGTTACTTTCGAGCAGGCCCGGATGCGTCTAATCCGGCGGTTTATGGACAGTCATCCCTCGAAAGTATTCTACAGCCCAAGTATATAGGCCGCAATGGATACCAACTTCGCGATGTGACTCGCCCCAGCGATCGGTATACCGCTTCCCAGAAGCTATTTGCTTATTATGGAAAAACAGATTGGATGCTATACGACAAGGTCAATATATCGGGCGGGTTGCGCTGGGAAGATAATGATCAGAAAGTTGATACGGTTTCCCTGACTAATCAACCTACTACTGCTGGACTTAAAGGAGTTGACATGTTGCCATCAGTAACGGCTACTCTTTTCCTCACGGATAAGCAGCAACTCCGCGCGGGTTTCAGTCAAACGTTGTCGCGGCCGGATTTCAGAGAATTATCGTCAGCGCCTTTTACCGATATCAATACCAACCAGGAAACCGTCGGTAACCCCAATTTGAAACAAGCAGCCATTACCAATTGGGATGTGCGCTGGGAATATTACTTATCGCCTACCGAAAATATCTTTGCTGGCCTTTTCTGGAAGGATTTAACCAATCCGATTGAGTTGGTTACGGTTCAAGGTACTGCCGGACTGAATACCTATCAGAATACCGATAAAGCAAGGGTCTATGGAATGGAGCTGGAATTATTAAAGAAATTGGATTTTGTACATCCCATGCTGCAAAATTTTTACATTGGGGGCAACTACACTTTGTCAGCATCCAACGCGCAATTGACTGCCGAGAATCTCGCGGCGCAAACGACGAACAACAGGCCATTGCAAGGACATTCCGCGCAGATTTTTAATTTTCAGATTGGTTATGACAATCCGGCCTGGAAAACACAGGCTACGCTGCTATACAACGTTTCCAGCAAACGCATCATGGCAGCCGGGGTATTGGGTGCGCCCGATAAATATGAACAACCGGTGAATCAACTGGATTTTGTGTTTAGTCAGAATTTATATAAAGGCCTATCCATGCAGGCTTCCATGCAAAATTTACTCGATGATGAAATACGTATTACGCAAGGCGATGAAATTACGCGGCAATATCGTCGAGGGAGACTTTATAATCTCAGTGTCCGGTTAGCTTACTGAGGCAGTATAAACACAGCTCATTGTCCGATGCTTTGATTGGCAGCCGCCAAGAATTACGCTAATTAATAAACTTTTCAGTACATAACTTGCCCGTTTAGAATGGAACTGTTTTGATAAGCGTTTTTTCACATGAATGTAATACGCCTGTCATGTTCACCTGTTAGATTTGCCGTACCCTAATAAAACTTGGAGGTGGGCGAATCATGTTTAAATTAAATTGTATAAAAGAAAAATTAATGACTGCATCAGCGGTTCTATTGAGCACCATTGCATTGAATGGATATGCTTCAACAGCAACCTATAATCCGTCAACAGGGATTGTAGATCTCCCGGTTGTTGAAGTTCTGAGTGGCGGATCGTCTTCGTTTTATAACGCGCAACTACAACTCAGCGGAGGCGAGTTGCAGTTGATTGCTGCTAATCCAATTTCAGCAACGAAAGGACAGCGTAATGTTTTTGATTCTGAAACAAATGCAGTTCATGTTCCTTCAATTGTTGTCGGAGCGGATGATTTCTACGCTAAATTGAAATTACTGCCTGAATCAAATCCACTGCGCTTTACACTGGATCAGCTCGTCAATAATGCATTTAAAGGCTGTCCAGGTTTTGCAGCGTCTGGAGAATCGGAGGGGTCCTGTGTTTTAAGCGGTGAGATTAACTACGATATTACACTGACCAAAAACATCACTTGGGTAGTGTCGGGTGGCGTCTATATTGGCGGCGACAAAACTCGAAGTGCCACATTGACCATCAATCCCGGAACCAAAATTTTTGGCCAGGCAGGTGCTGACTACATTTGGATCAGACGTGGTTCAAAAATAATGGCAGAAGGCACGCCGGATAATCCGATTGTTATGTCCGGACCGCAGCAACTGTCAGCAGGGGAATGGGGCGGTTTGGTTATTTCTGGCTATGCACCGGTGAATGGTTGTAATGTGGATGTGCCTGTTTGTGAAGTTCCATTCGAGGCTATTACCTCTGAATTCTATGGCGGTAACAATCCAGTGGATAACAGCGGGGTAGTTAAGTATGTGCAAATTCTCTTTGCTGGAAGCGCCGTTCGCCCAGATGAAGAACTCAATGGTTTTACGCTCAACGGCGTTGGCTCAGGAACGCTTATTAACTATGTGCATGTTCATGAAGGTCTGGACGATGGCGTAGAAATGTTTGGCGGTACGGCTCAGATGAAACATGTGGTGCTGACGAACATTCAGGATGATTCTTTGGATTGGGGGAGTGGCTGGAAAGGGCGCGCGCAGTTTGTTCTGGCTAAACAATCTCCAAGTGTTGGTGACCGTGGAATTGAAGCCGACAACAACGAGAAAAATAATGATAGTCTTCCTCGTGCGCAACCTATCCTATCCAATATTACTATCATAGGTCGCTCTGGTTCGACTGCAACACAAGGCATTTTATTGCGTCGCGGAACAGGTGCAAATATCTGGAACACTGTCGTTACTGGTTCTCCAACTTGTTTAATGATTGATAGCGCTCCGACTTTTGTGAATGCAGGCTCACCTGGCCGATTGACGGGTAGTTTAACCATGGAAAATTCTTTTGTGCAATGTGCTAGCAACTACAAAGATGGCACAGGTGCTACATTTGCAGTGTCAGACTGGTTCTTGTCTCAACCCGAAAACAAGGCAGAAGATCCGCTTCTGAATGGCTATTTACCAGCCACCGGATCACCGTTGATACTGGGCGGTGCTGCTGTCCCCGATCCTTTCTTTACTGTAGTGGATTACGTTGGCGCATTCAAGGATGCGGACGACGATTGGACCGAAGAATGGACTTTCCCATTTAATTAAGCCGTATGATACAGAAGACCTTATTCTTTTGTATTATTGATCAGGCTAAGTGAACACGCCACCGGCTTAAAGCCGGTGGCTGTCAAATGAAGTTGATGATTTACCAGTTGGCTGCATCAAATCAGATTGAGTAAAATTTCTGAATCATTGTTGATTAAAAGTGATTCATTTTTTGGCTGAAAAGAATGGGCATTGAAAGTGGTAAATTTTGAAAGCTGATTCACTACTGTCCCGCTAATGTAGTGTCTATACTTCTAGACCGCGGCCTGTGACTGCATCATGGCGTTACGGGCACGCTGAATTTTCCGCAAAATTTCTTCCCCCCTGGCATTCCAGACATAACGTTTTGGATTTTGATTGCGGTCAGCCAAACAGGTAAATATTCTATCTGCCAGTTCCTTAACTGAAGAAAGCTGCCACCGACGATCTGGTCAGTCAGATCGCGGAAGAAACGCTCGACCAGGTTAAGCCATGAGGAATGAAGTTGGCGTGAAGTGCATGTGGAATCTGGGGTGCCTGGCCAGCCAGTCTTTACCTCAGGATGTTTGTGGTTTGCGTAATTGTCGGCGATCAGATGAATATCCAAATCTTTTGGTGTTTCCCGTTCGATTTTCTTGAGGAACGCCAGCCATTCCTGATGCACCGATGGCTTCCTGCGTATGCCCCTCAGCCACCAGCAAAACAATTTGTACTTCGAGTATAAGCAAAATCAGAATAATGTAAATTCATTTGCAGGACACTACACTAGGCAAAGCCATCGGCACTGCCAACTACGACGATGAAATCCTTCGTACGCTTGGTTTTATTAAGCAGCTCGAATTGCAAACTTCTAAGGGTTTGTTTGTTACTTCAGGAAATCACGGAGGAATTAAGCTTTTCACTTTAGAAAAGTTTTAAGAACTAATATTTTCAGCTAAATATGTGCTTGATTAATCATAATTGAAGTTTATTCATGGAGATTGAGTCTTGATTTTATCGCAGAACTGGAAGCATAGATCGGTTTTATAATCTCCCTCTTTGAGACTGTTGTATAATCCCGTTCCAACGATTCTCAAAATGATTTTGCCGGATCTCAGGTTAAGAATTCCTATAATGCAACAATTTCTTTTTTTAGCTTTGCCGCGATGAACGAGGTCCATCCGCTGGCATGGTATCCCGCACTGACATCCGTTTCATATCACCAACGCAACTGGTTACAGGATCGCGGATCTTTGACGCGTAGAATTCAGGATCGCTGTGATCATTTTTCCGTAAAACGCGTGTTTCAGTCGCTGAGCAGAGTTTACGGGGATGAATTGGATGTGATGGGATTGCGTGCCAATGAATTAGCCATGGTTCGGGAAGTGTACCTGTATTGTGGTGATACACCGGTGGTGTTTGCACATTCGGTGGTGGCGCACAAGAATCTGCGCGGTGCATGGCGTGGTTTGAGCGGGCTGGGGAATAAATCGTTGGGGACGGTTTTGTTTACCAATCCCAGAATCAAACGCACGCCGCTGGAATTTAAAAAAATCAGTCGCGGTCATTTCCTTTATGATCGTGCATGTGCCAGATTACAATCAAAACCGTTGAATCTTTGGGCGCGGCGCTCACTATTTACTTTGCACGGACAATCGATTTTAGTGACGGAAGTATTTTTACCGGCGATTCTGGATTTACCTTTATGAGCATGGCAGATCGAATTCAGACCTACGCGCAACTGATGCGGCTGGATAAGCCGATTGGCATTCTGCTGCTGCTGTGGCCGATGCTTTGGGGGCTATGGTTCGCAGCGCAGGGAATGCCTGATTGGCAGATTTTAGTCATTTTTGTTCTGGGCACGATCCTGATGCGCTCAGCAGGTTGTGTCATCAATGACTACGCCGACCGTAAAATCGATCCGCATGTTGAACGTACCAGAAATCGTCCGATGGCAGCCGGTCGAGTCAGTTCCAAAGAAGCTTTATTACTGGCAACTGGATTAAGTTTGATTGCATTCGTGTTGATTCTGCCTTTGAATCAACTGACCATTCTGCTCTCGATGCCAGCGCTTTTTCTGGCCGGAACCTATCCGTTTACCAAGCGGTTTTTTGCCATGCCGCAGGCATACCTGGGGATTGCGTTCAGTTTCGGCATTCCCATGGCTTTCGCGGCGCAAACCGATAGTCTGCCGCCGATTATCTGGATTTTGATGCTCGCCAATCTGTTCTGGGTGATAGCGTATGATACAGAGTATGCCATCGTCGATAAACCGGACGATTTGAAAATCGGTATCCAAACTTCTGCGATTACTTTTGGGCGCTTTGATGTGCTGGGCGTGATGGTGTGTCATGCCTGTTTTATCGCGATCATGCTGATTATCGGGCAGTTGCAGCAGATGAATCTGGCTTATTACGCCGGATTGATGGTTGCAACTGGGCTGATCATTTATCAATACACGCTGATCCGTAACCGTGACCGGGCGCTTTGTTTCAAGGCATTCCTGCATAATAATTGGGTGGGAATGGTGGTGTTTGCCGGGATTGCGCTCGATTTCTTCATTTTTCCGCATTAAGGATTCAATCCATGCAATATAAAGACCTGCGGGATTTCATTGCGCAACTGGAAGCAATGGGTGAACTCAAGCGCATTCAAACAGAAATTGATCCCGTATTAGAAATGACGGAAATCTGTGACCGTATTCTGAAAGCGAAAGGTCCTGCGATATTGTTTGAGCATCCCAAGGGACATACCATGCCGGTACTGGGTAATCTGTTCGGTACGCCAAAGCGGGTGGCACTGGGCATGGGGCAGGAATCGGTCGAGGCGTTGCGTGAGGTTGGTAAATTACTGGCTTATCTGAAAGAACCCGATCCACCAAAAGGGCTGAAAGATGCCTGGGATAAGCTGCCGGTATTGAAGCAAGTTTTGAACATGGCACCGAAAGTTCTGAGTAGCGCACCGTGTCAGGAGATAATTTGGGAAGGCAACGATGTCGATCTGAGCCGGATACCGATTCAAACCTGCTGGCCGGGTGATGTCGCGCCGCTGATCACCTGGGGGTTGACGGTAACCCGGGGCCCGAACAAAACCCGGCAGAATTTAGGCATTTACCGCCAGCAGGTCATCGGTTCCAATAAAGTGATCATGCGCTGGCTGGCACACCGCGGCGGGGCGCTGGATTTCCGTGAATTCACTCTGGCCAATCCGGACAAACCCTATCCGCTGGCGGTTGCTTTAGGCGCTGATCCGGCAACCATTCTGGGTGCTGTGACACCGGTACCGGATACGTTGAGCGAATATCAGTTTGCCGGTTTGTTGCGCGGTGCCAAAACCGAAGTGATCAAATGTATCGGCAATAACTTACAAGTCCCCGCAAGTGCTGAAATCGTGCTGGAAGGCGCCATTCATCCCAATGAGGTCGCGCTGGAAGGTCCTTATGGCGACCATACCGGGTACTACAACGAACAGGAAACTTTCCCGGTATTCACCATCGACCGCATTACCATGCGCCGCAACCCGATTTATCATTCCACCTATACCGGAAAACCGCCGGATGAACCCGCGATTCTCGGTGTCGCGTTGAACGAAGTATTCGTGCCGTTACTGCAAAAACAATTTCCGGAAATCACCGATTTTTACCTGCCGCCTGAAGGATGCTCATATCGCATGGCGGTGGTCAGCATGAGAAAACAGTACGCCGGACATAGTAAACGCGTGATGTTTGGTATCTGGAGCTTTTTACGTCAGTTTATGTACACCAAATTTATTATTGTCACCGACGACGATATCAACGTGCGCGACTGGAAAGAAGTGATCTGGGCGATCACCACCCGGGTTGATCCGGTACGCGATACCTTGCTTGTTGAGAACACACCGATCGATTACCTGGATTTTGCCAGTCCGATTTCCGGATTGGGTGGCAAGATGGGATTGGATGCGACCAATAAATTTCCGGGCGAGACGAACCGGGAGTGGGGGACGCCGATTGCGATGACTGATGAGGTTAAGAAACGAGTAGATACGATCTGGGGGGAGTTGGGGATTTGAAAGAAGTGTTTCGTAGTTCTATGATTTCATCAAACCTAACTTCATATTATAGCAGTTAGTTTGGTTGGTACCACGCGAAAATTTGGCAAACCATCCTCCTGTTAACCATGAGTAACGTGTTCATGACCTTTGCCTGGTATGCGCATTTAAAGGAATTGAACCACAAGCCATGGATAATTGCCGCATTGATCAGTTGGGGCATTGCGTTTTTCGAGTACCTATTGCAGGTTCCTGCCAATCGGATCGGCTTTACTGTGTTGTCTGTCGCGCAGCTCAAAATATTGCAGGAAGTCATTACACTGGCTGTTTTTGTACCTTTTGCGCTGTTATATTTAAAAGAACCGTTAAAACTGGATTATCTGTGGGCTGCACTGTGCATGGTGGGTGCGATTTATTTTATGTTTCGCGCACGATAGTTTTCGCAATATCCATGATTTGAAACTGGAATGAGGGGACGCGAGCGAAGTAGGGCGAGTGTGTTATGTTATAAAAATTCATAACTCAATCGCTTTATGCAACTGAGAACTTGCTAACATGCGTTTCGCGGCTATTTTTGTTCACTGGTAATTTCACCCAGCCCTAAGAATTGTTGCTGGTGATCATATAAACGCACGGTATTACCTTCCGGCATATTGCTGATATCGGATTGACCGACGACGATTTGCCCCTGCAGGATATGCAACGCTGCCAGTTCATCCAGAACGATGGCCGGGAATTCTTCTAACAAGCAATCAATGGGCAGCAAACACGCGTTTTGGTCATCGGCATTCATCGCTTCCAATGCTGACAAAGCTTGCGCCTGGGACAAATCAAAAAGGTTGATAGCGGTGCGTCGTAATTGCGTCAGATAAGCGCCGCCACATCCGAGTGCGCTGCCAATATCTTCCGCCAAAGTTCGAATATAGGTGCCGGTGCCGCAGTGAATACTTAACTGCAGTTCATTGTCGATCAATGATTTGATTTGTATTGCATGGATAACGATCTCACGCGCTGGGCGTTCAATGGTCTTGCCATTTCTTGCATAAACATATAAGGGCTTCCCTTGATGCTTCAACGCGCTGTACATGGGCGGCACTTGCATGATTTTACCGATGAAATGCTGAAGTACTTGCTCACACTGTGACAGGGTTGGGTTCCCAGCATGGGTCGCGAGTTGGGTGATTTCGCCTTCCGCATCGCCTGTTGAGCTCAGAAAACCAAGCCGCAAGGTCGCTTCATAGGCTTTATCGGCACCTAATAATACCGAGGAAAACTTGGTCGCTTCTCCCAGGCAGAGGGGAAGTAATCCGGTTGCCATGGGATCGAGTGTGCCGGTATGACCGCATTTGGCAGCAGAAAAAACCCGTTTTACGATCTGCACTGCTTTATTGGATGAGATGCCATAGGGCTTATCCAATAATAGAACACCGTTAATACTGCGTTTAGCAGGTTTTGTGGGACTGTGCAGGGGAGTACTTTCAGCGTGCAGCATGCAGGTTTTTACATCAGGATTCTTCTGATTCTGGATCTGCTTGATGCGTTATTTGATCTTGGGCTATCGCCTCGTCGATCAATTTGGACAACCGAACGCCGCGTTCGACGGATTCGTCATAGATAAAATGTAATTGCGGAACAATTCTTAATTTCATCCGATGCGATAAGTTTGAACGCAAGAAACCCTTCGCATGCTCCAAACCTTTTTCCACTAAGAAGTTTTCTTCTTTGCTGCCTAATGTCGTGTAAAAAACTTTGGCATGACTATAATCACGGGTTACTTCAACACCAGTGAGTGTAATTTGCCCGATACGAGGATCTTTGATTTCGTGTTGTATCAGATCGGCCAATTCTCGTTGTATCTGGTCCGCAATACGTAATGTGCGGGAATAGTCTTTTCTGTGCATAGGAAGCTGTGTTGATTAAAGCATTGGCTATAGAAACCGCGCTGTTTCGACAATTTCATAAGCTTCCAACTGGTCTCCCACCTGAATATCATTATAATTTTTTAAAGACAATCCACACTCAAATCCTTCTCTGACTTCCTTGACATCGTCCTTGAAGCGCTTCAATGAATCCAATTCACAACTGTGTATGACCAGGCCATCCCGCAGTACTCTGATTAATGAATTCCTTTTAACGATGCCCTCTGATACATAGCACCCAGCCACGATACCGACCTTGGGAATTCGATAAATCTCACGAATTTCAACCAAACCTTGTATGCTTTCCTTGCGATCCGGCGACATCATTCCAGATAGTGCTGCTTTAACCTCATCCACTGCTTCATAAATGACGTTGTAGTAACGCACATCAACACCGCTTGATGCGATTAACTTACGCGCACTGGCATCTGCACGGACATTAAAGCCAATAATAACCGCTTTCGATGCCAGGGATAAATTAACATCTGATTCAATAATGGCACCAACGCCGCTGTGAATAATATTTACTTTTACTTCATCTGTTGAGAGTTTGTCCAGTGCATACGCCAATGCTTCACAGGAACCTTGTACATCGGCTTTGATAATCAAAGCAAGCACCTTAACATCGGCTTGTTGATCAAAAACATTTTCAAGTTTTGCAGCATGTTGTTTCGCAAATTTTACATCACGATATTTACCTTGGCGGAATAGGGCGATTTCTCGCGCCTTGCGTTCATCGTCTAACACAAAAACAAATTCACCCGATTCAGGTACTTCGGATAAGCCTTGAATTTCAACTGGAATAGATGTTCCTGCCTGTTTGATAACCTTGCCATTTTCATCATTCATGGCCCGCACCTTGCCAAAAACTGCACCAGCTAACAAGATATCTCCACGCTTTAGCGTCCCTGATTGCACCAGAATGGTTGCTACTGGGCCACGGCCTTTATCCAAGCGTGATTCAATCACAACACCCTTGGCAGGTGTGTTGATCGGTGCTTTTAGTTCTAATACTTCAGCTTGCAGTAAAATGCTTTCCAATAAGGAATCTACACCTTGACCGGTTTTGGCTGATACCTCGACAAACATCGTATCTCCGCCCCAATCTTCCGGAACCACCTCGTTGGCAACCAGTTCATGCCGGATACGTTCAGCATTTGCTTCTGGTTTATCTATTTTATTTACCGCCACGATAATAGGAATTTTTGCTGCTTTTGCGTGATGAATTGCTTCAATAGTTTGGGGCATAACGCCGTCATCGGCAGCCACTACAAGAATGACAATATCAGTAATTTTTGTTCCGCGTGCACGCATTGCGGTAAATGCTTCGTGCCCAGGGGTATCCAGAAAGGTGATCATGCCATGATCTGTTTCCACATGATATGCGCCGATATGTTGGGTTATGCCGCCTGCTTCACCTCCGGCAACACGGGTGCGGCGGATGTAATCCAATAAAGAAGTTTTACCATGATCAACATGTCCCATGACAGTGACCACAGGCGCACGTGGAACTAACTCTATTTCAACGTCAGATGTTTCGCGATCTACAAGGAAATTCTCGGGATTATCCAACTCAGCATGTTTTGCAATATGCCCCATCTCTTCAACAACAATCATGCCAGTATCTTGATCCAGCATTTGATTAATTGTCACCATACTACCCATTTTCATCAGTACTTTAATGACATCGGCCGCTTTAACTGACATTTTCTGTGCAAGCGCACTTACAGAGATTGTTTCGGGCACCATGATTTCACGTACGATGGGCTCTGTCGGTGCAGAAAAACCATGAATATTCTGGTCATCCACATGTGCTGGTTTGCTATGCTTGTCTCTACGTGTACGCCAGCCTTGACCGGCGGAAAGATCGCCACGTGTTTTAACACCGCGTTTTTTGGTATTTTCATCCTTCCAAACAACTTGCTGTTTGGCTGGTTTCTTTTTCTTGTCTGCTTTCTCTTCGGGTTTTACAATAGGTTTATGCAGTGTTCCATCAGTAGAGCTGGAAGGTAATTGAGCTTCAGTTTGCTGACCAGGCTCAAGTTTCTTAGCAGCTTCCGATCGAGCAGCATCCTCTAAATCTGCGGATATCGGTGATGCCGGTTTAGCCGGTGCTGATGTTTGACCGGAAACTCCTTTTGATTCTTCCTCTTTGTTCTTCAGATCATCAGTAATTTCAGTTTTTTTGCGTGCTCTTTTCTGATTAATTTCCTCAACTTGGCGAGCAATTAGCTCTGCTTGTTTTCTTGCTTCTTCACTACGCAGTGCTAATTGCTCTGCATCAATTATGGGTTCTCTAACCGGCTGGCTAGTGACATCAGTTGATTTGATTGCAACCGGAGCAGGTTCTGTGTTCTCGGTAGTTGGTTGTGTCAGGACACGTCTTTTTCTAACTTCCACCTGGATGGTTCGTGCGCGCCCCGCACTGTCTGATTTCCGGATCTCGGAAGTTTGACGGCGAGTTAAAGTAACTTTACTTTTGATCTCGGTGGCTCCGTGAGTTTTTCTCAGATAGTCAAGCAATTGTGCTTTGTCTTGCTCTGTCAAACTGTCTTCTGCCAACACTTTCTTCACGCCAGCAGCTTTAAGTTGCTCCAGCAAGACCGCTGGCAGCAAGCCCAGTTCATTAGCGAATTGTTCCACACTCATTTGAGCCATTTATAACCCTTCAATAACCCTTCAGCAATCATAACTACAAGCAGATTCTCATCAAAATAAACAATTACTACTTTACTATTATTATTCGATGACATTACCCGGATATTGCATGAATTGCACACGCCCTCACTTGTCTCTTGATTCCAGGGTTGTCTCAGTCAGGGGAAACACATTCTTCGAAAAATCCCTTGTGAAACCAATATCATGCGTGATCATCAATGCGAATTTATGCAATATCCTGATCAAATCAAGTAAACCATGGTTCACGTGCTTTCATAATCAGCTGATTTGCACGTTCAATATCGATACCTGTCATCTCGACCAAGTCATCAGTAGCCAAATCAGCCAAATCAGCTTGCGTATGAATACCTTTTGATGCCAGTTCTCGAACGATATTAATATCCATCCCTTCTAATGCAAGCAAATCTTCAGCGATATGCTCTACTTTCTCTTCTTTGGCTATGGCATCTGTTAGCAGTACATTACGGGCCCGATTACGTATTTCATTGACAGTGTCTTCATCTAATGATTCGATTTCCAGCATTTCATTGAGAGGAACATAAGCCACTTCTTCCAGTGTTACAAAGCCTTCCTGCACGAGTATCTCGGCAATCTCTTCATCAACGTCCAGTTTCTGCATGAAAAGTTGACAAATCAGTGATGATTCTTGTTCATGTTTGACTTTGGATTCCTCCACCGTCATGATGTTCAGCTCCCATCCTGTTAATTCGGAAGCTAACCGTACATTTTGTCCACCACGGCCAATCGCTTGCGCTAGATTATCATCATCCACCACGATGTCCATACTGTGTTTTTCTTCATCGACCATAATGCTGCTGATTTCTGCAGGTGCCAATGCATTAATAATAAAGGTCGCGGGATCATCCGACCACAATACGATATCAACGCGCTCACCAGCCAGTTCACTAATAACCGCCTGTACTCTGGATCCGCGCATGCCGACACAAGTACCAATAGGGTCAACGCGTTGATCATTTGATTTGACAGCAATTTTAGCACGTGATCCAGGATCTCGCGTTGCCGCTTTGATTTCCAGCAAGCCTTCCTCAATCTCAGGCACTTCCAGCTCAAATAATTTCATCAGAAACTCAGGAGAAATACGTGAAAGCTTTAATTGTGGTCCCCTGGAAGCGCGATCGACTTTATATAAATAAGCGCGGACTCGATCACCCACACGCAAGTTTTCTTTCGGTATTATCTGGTCACGTGGCAATTCAGCTTCAATTTTTCCGGATTCAATAATGGCATTGCCGCGTTCCATTCGTTTAATCGTGCCGTTAACCAAATAATCCCCTCTCTCGAGAAAATCATTCAATGTCTGTTCACGTTCCGCATCCCGTATTTTCTGGAATATTACCTGTTTTGCTGCCTGTGCTCCGATGCGTCCGAATTCAATAGGTTCGAGCATTTTTTCAATGTAATCGCCAACCTGAATATCTGCATCAGTTGCTAAAGCATCACTTAACGAAATTTGGCGCGCAGGATCTTCCACAGCACCATCTTCTACAACCAGCCAACGGCGGAAAGATTGGTGACTTCCTGTTAATCGGTCAATCGAAACACGTGTTTCGATATCCTCCTGAAACCTTTTTTTTGTGGCGGATGCTAATGCAAGCTCCAGTGCTGTGAAAACAATTTCCTTTTCAACAGCTTTCTCACGTGCTAATGCATCAACCAACAGTAAAATTTCGCGGCTCATAGTCCTCCAGCCAAATTTTTATATACCTACAATTTTGGAACCAAACGGGCTTTTCCAAGGTTACTCAATTCAAGGTCTAACAATTTTCCCTCGACTTCAATTTTGATTATGCCATTATTCGTTTCCCGTAAAACTCCCACAAAATTTCTCTGTCCCTGTAGAGGGACACGCAGCTTTAATTTAACTGTTTCTCCTTTAAAGCGGAGAAAATCAGCTTCTTTCCGTAAAGGTCTATCTAATCCTGGTGATGAAACTTCCAGCCGGCCAAAATCAATGTTTTCAACTGCAAACAGCCGACTCAGATGATTGCTGATAGTCACACAATCATCAATATTGATACCGCCTTCTTTATCCACAAATATTCTTAATAATTTGTTGTGTGCTAATCGTTCCACTTCGATCAACTCATAACCCATTCCTTGCAGAGTCGATTCTAATAATTCTTCCAGTGCCATAGCTCCGCCACAAATAAAAAATGGGCTGAAAAAGCCCATCGAATCTATCTTTATCATTTTAACAAAAATTTATAAAATAGGAAACATAAACTTCGTTAAATGTAATACCTTAGCGATTATCTAAGCTTTCTTATCCCACGCCCTCCAGGTTATTTGCTGATTCTATGTGCGTAAATTTACATGCCTGAAATGTAAGTAGTGTAAATGACGCCTGAAGCCAGTGATACAATCTTTCTCAAGTGCACCGAACAAACGAAATACCGGAGAATCGCATGTCAAGCATTGAATCAATTTTAAATGAAACCCGCATTTTTCCGCCTTCTGATGAATTCACCAGAAAAGCAAATATACCCAGCCTGCAAGCATTTCAGGCTTTGTGCGCAGAAGCTGAAATCGATTATCAAAGTTTCTGGGAAAAACAGGCCAGGGAGCAGATTCTATGGCATAAGCCTTTTACACAAATACTGGATGATCGAACTCCGCCGTTTTATCAGTGCTTCAACGATGGTGAAATAAATGTCTCATATAACTGCCTTGACCGGCACCTGGCAACGCAAGCGGACAAGGTCGCTATTATTTTTGAATCCGATGACGGAGAAGTCATCCGGTCGACTTATCGCGACCTCCATCAGCGTGTTTGCCAGCTTGCCAATGCGCTGAAATCACAAAATGTCAGAAAAGGGGATCGTGTCATTATTTATATGCCAATGCGTATTGAAGCGGTTGTCGCCATGCAAGCCTGTGCACGCATCGGTGCAATTCATTCGGTGGTATTTGGGGGTTTCTCTGCGAAAAGTTTGCATGAACGCATCATTGATGCCGGTGCAATAGCAATTATTACGGCAGATGAGCAGGTTCGCGGCGGTAAACACAGTCCGCTCAAAGTAACCGTTGATGAAGCCATGAACATGAATGACACGGGTTCCGTAAAACTGGTTGTAGTTTATCGACGTGCTGGTACCGAAATACCCTTTAATTCAGCACGTGATGTCTGGTGGCACGAAATCACGCAAGGTGTCAGTACCCAGTGCGAGCCTGAATGGGTTAATGCAGAGCATCCACTATTTACCTTATATACCTCAGGATCAACGGGTAACCCAAGGGGTTCAGCATTCCAGTGCTGGGTATTTACTTGGAACCAAATTAAGTATGCAATGGATTTTTGATTACAAGCCATCGGATATATTCTGGTGTACTGCCGATGTTGGCTGGATTACCGGTCATAGTTACGTCGCCTATGGGCCGCTTGCCATGGGGGCTACTCAGGTGATTTTTGAAGGAATTCCAACTTACCCGCATGCCGGGCGCTTCTGGGAAATCATCCAGAAACATGGCGTCACCACATTTTATACCGCACCGACCGCAATTCGCTCGCTAATTAAACTGGGAGGGGATTTGCCCGCACAATTCGATTTATCCTCATTGCGCCTGCTGGGTTCGGTAGGTGAGCCCATTAACCCGGAAGCCTGGATGTGGTTCTATGAAAAAATAGGCCAGTCGCGCTGCCCTGTTGTGGATACCTGGTGGCAGACAGAAACCGGTTGCCATATGATTGCGCCGATGCCGGGCGCGGTTGCGCTGAAACCGGGTTCCTGTACTTTTCCATTGCCGGGAATTTTTGCGGCTATCGTCGATGAAGCAGGTCACGATGTAGAAAATGGCAAAGGCGGTTTCTTGGTGATCAAAAAACCTTTTCCTTCGCAAATCCGCACACTCTGGGGTGACCCGGAACGCTTCAAGAAAACTTATTTCCCCGAAGATATGGGTCAGGGAAAATATTACCTGGCGGGAGATTCGGCATACCGTGACACGGATGGTTATTTCTGGATTATGGGACGGATTGATGATGTTTTGAATGTTTCCGGGCACCGTTTAGGAACGATGGAAATTGAATCTGCTTTGGTTGCCAATCCCTTGGTCGCTGAAGCTGCTGTTGTCGGTAAACCGCATGAAGTTAAAGGAGAATCTGTGATTGCTTTTGTTGTACTGAAGGGGAAGTACCCGCATGGCGAAGAAATGGTACAAATCACTAATACCTTGCGGGACTGGGTAGCGAAGGAAATTGGCCCGATTGCCAAACCGGACGAAATCCGCTTTGGAGAAAATCTCCCAAAGACGCGATCTGGTAAAATTATGCGCCGATTATTACGCACACTCGCCAAAGGTGAGGAAATAACCCAGGATATCTCTACTTTGGAAAATCCGGCCATCCTTGAACAATTAAAGCATCCTTCCAAATAACGCTGAGTATTATCATTCGTATTGAAAGCTTGCGAATAAATCCGGAAAATTATGTCATTACCGCTTGTTATAGATTATGAACACGGCATCAGTTCTATTGATGCACAATTTCACCGCCCTAAACGGGCAGCCATTCATCTCATTGTTGAAAATGGCGCGGCTGCACTGGTCGATACCGGCACATCCTTTTCCATTCCTGGTGTCATTGAAGCACTTAAGCAAAAGAATATTGCAATTGAAGATGTTGCTTATGTCATATTGACACATATACATCTTGATCATGCCGGCGGTGCCAGTGAGTGCATGCATCTTTTTCCGAACGCCAAATTGGTTGTTCATCCGCGTGGCGCGAGTCATATGGCTAATCCTGAGCGGCTGGTCGCCGGTGCTGTGGGTGTCTATGGGGAAGCGGAATTTAGGCGCGTGTATGGTGAGATTTATCCGATTGATGCGAATCGGATTATTGAAGCGTCGGATGAAAGCCATATTGATCTGAATGGCCGCTCATTCCTTTTTCTCGATACGCCTGGCCATGCACGCCACCATAATTGCATCTATGATGAACGCAGTCAGTCTTTTTTTACAGGTGATACGTTCGGCGTTTCGTACCGGGAACTCGATGTCAATGGGCTGGAATTTGTATTTCCGACCACCTCGCCGGTGCAATTTGACCCTGTAGCAGCGCATGCTTCAATCGATCGCATTATGAGCTATCAGCCGCGCCATGCTTATCTGACACACTATAGTCAGATCGCTAACCTGGCGCGCCATGCCGAGTCCATGCACGATTTAATTGATGCGCATGTGGAAATTGCACAGGCTGCAAAAAATGATGTGTCTAATCGGCAATACGTAATTTCGGAAGCTTTGAGCAATTTACTGTTGCAACGATTGGCAGAACATGGCTGTCGATTACCGCGACCAGAGCTCGATGAGCTCCTGCGCTCGGACATCCGATTGAATACACTAGGATTGATTCATTGGCTTGATCACCCTGCAGAACGATTCAAACGTTTATAGCGCGTTTATACTTATAACGAATTTTTTACAAACAATAGTTTTCTGCAATTCTTAGAAAAAAAAGGGGTTAATGCGACTGTTGCATTCGCATTAACCCCTTTTTGCCCGCTGAACTTTATTCAGTAACTTCTTTCTTAGTGTAGTGAACTACGTTTTTTGGCGAGCCGTATGCCATGGTAATTGCCAGATAAGTCAGGTAGGCTATGAGAATAACATCTGAAATAACCCATTCCACTAAAGATTCCGGTAAATCAAATACTGACAATACGCCAAAGAAAGTAGCGCTGATAACTAAAGCTTTCAAAATAAAAATATGACTTGTTTTCATGAGAATCTCCTTGATTGAAATTTATAAAAGCTATTTAAAATAACTTTGTGATCATATGATACGTTACTTCACAAAAAGTTCACATCTATTTCACATTTAATTCACATCTTTGTTGTTAATAAGCAAAAGATTCTCTTTCTTTATGAAAAATAAGGGAATTATTTTTATGAGAAAAGAGCGGAAATCGATGAAAAAAATTTAAATCCTTAATTTGCGCTAAAATGGACAGTACTGACACTTTGGAGATTTAGCCGCATGATTACGCTGTTTACCCCGTTAAAGCTGGGCGCATTGAATGTGCCCAATCGCATTTTTATGGCACCGCTTACCCGTTGCCGGGCAGGGGATGCGCATATTCCGAATGAATTGATGGCTAAGTATTATGTTCAGCGAGCAAGTGCCGGATTGATCATTGCGGAAGCCACCATGGCGATCGAAGGCAATTCAGCCTTCTGGCAGGAGCCAGGTATTTATTCCGCGGAGCAGATTACTGGCTGGAAGTGCGTTACCGATAAGGTGCATGCAGCCGATGGCAAAATTTTTCTGCAGATCTGGCATGGCGGACGGGCATGTCATCCGCTTCTAAATCGTGGCGCGCAGCCTGTAGCGCCAAGTCCGATCGCGATTACCAATGATGGAGTACGGACGCCGGAGGGGAAAAAGCCTTATGTTATTCCACGCGAACTGCGTGACGATGAATTGCCAGGCATTGTCTCCGGTTTCAGGAAAGCTGCGCAAAATGCCAAAGCTGCGGGCTTTGATGGTATTGAAATACATGGTGCGAACGGCTATTTGTTGGACGAGTTTCTGCGCGACGGCGCAAACAAACGTACCGGTCCTTACGGTGGTTCCGTTGAGAATAGGGCGCGTTTGACACTGGAAGTACTCGAAGCGGTCAGTTCCGTGTGGGGGAACGATCGAGTCGGCTTGCGTATTTCACCGCTGAACAGCTATAACGAGTAGTGGGGGGGGGGGGGGGGGGGGGGCCGGGGGGGGGGGGGGGGGCCCGGGGGGCGGGGGGGGGAGAGCACGGGGGGGGGGGGGGGGGGGGGGGGGGGGGGGGGGGGGGGGGGGGGGGGGGGGGGGGCGGGGGGGGGGGGGGGGGGGGGGGGGGGGGGGGGGGGGGGGGGGGGGGGGGGGGGAATGTTTTAAAAGGGGGGGGGGGTTCCAGCTTGCAACAGCATGATCGATAGCGATCCGGCCGGCTTATACACATGGCTTGCAGCCCGGCTCAACGACTACCGTCTTGCCTATCTGCATGTGATGCGCGGTGATCTTTATCAGAAACAAAGCGGTGACGTGATGACGCCGATTCGTCAGCATTATAAAGGTGTGCTGATCGGCAATATGGGTTACACCGGCGCAGAGGCGGATAGCGATATCGCCGCAGGAAAAATTGATGCCGTGGCTTTCGGCACCAGCTTCCTGGCAAACCCGGATCTGCCTGCACGATTCAAGGCCGACGCCGCGTTAAATCGGCCCAGGCCCGCTACTTTCTATACTTTTGGCCCCGAAGGGTATACCGATTACCCGGCGTTTAATCCATCATGAGTGCGTAGAAATGCGGTTATTACTGGGTATTATTCTAGTTGTCTGGGTAAGCGGGTGTGTATCGATCCCGCAGGATGTCGCGCCGGTTGACGGGTTTGAGCTCAATAAGTATCTGGGAAAATGGTATGAAATTGCCCGGCTCGATCATTCGTTTGAACGCGGACTCGACAACGTGACGGCGGAATACTTTTTACGTGATGATGGCGGCGTCAAAGTCATCAATAAAGGTTTCCTGACGGCAGAAAACAGGTGGAAAGAGGCTGAAGGTAAGGCCTATTTTGTCAGGAATCAGCAGGAAGGTTATTTGAAGGTTTCTTTCTTTGGCCCATTCTATGGCGCTTATATCGTGTTTGAGCTGGATAAGGAAGCCTATCAATACGCCTTCGTGACCAGCTATGACAAATCCTATTTATGGCTGTTAGCGAGAACGCCGGTTGTCAGTGATGAATTGATTAACCGGTTTATTCAGAAATCACGGAACCTTGGTTTTGCAACGGATAAGTTGATTTTTTTGAAGCAAGATTAACTCCGGAGCTGTACTTGTTTCCATCAATAGCCCATAGACCCGCCGGATAAAACCGTATGCAACAGTTACTCATTACCTTGGGAATCTTATTACTTGTGCTGGGTCTCGCGTGGCCCTGGTTATCGCAATTGCCATTCGGTCGTCTACCCGGTGATATTCATATCGAGCGCGAGAATTTCAGCTTTCATTTTCCATTAATGACCGGCCTGTTGATATCCATCGTGCTGTCGCTGATACTGTGGTGGACGCGTAAATAAGCCTTGTCGCGGGTTATCGGTGAATTTCACCATTCATGCCTTTAGTCAATTGATCAACCACTTTTCCATTGACATCCTGTAATGTCACCTGCAACGGCATTTTCCCCAAAGCATGAGTCGCACAGGAAAGGCAGGGGTCATAAGCCCGAACTGCGACTTCCAGGTGATTCAACAATGCTTCGGTAATTTCCTGGCCATCCAGATACTGATTGGCAACCGAACGTACCGATTCATTCATTGCCTGATTATTGCTGGTGGTTGAGACGATCAGATTTGCTTTGGTGACAAGTCCTTCTTCATTGATTTGATAATGATGGAACAAAGTGCCGCGCGGCGCTTCGATTACGCCGATTCCTTCCGGTTGATGTTCACCTTTCTCAACCATTAATTCTGAGCTGGTGATTTCCGCATCGTGAAGCAGTGCATGGATAGATTCCGCGCAATGCAGCGCTTCAATCATACGTGCCCAGTGATAAGCAAGCGTATCATGCACTGATCCACCCTGGCCGAATGCTTTGAAACGCTGCCGCGCCGCTTCTGCCAGGGGAGTTGAAATCATGTCGCAATTATTGATTCGCGCCAGCGGGCCGACTCGGTACCAGCCTTGATCGGTCCCTAATGCCGAGAGATAGGGAAATTTCATGTAACTCCACGGGCGCACTTCTTCCCGCAGAATCTGCTGGTAATCGCAGTAATCAAACTGGTCAAAAATGCTGGTGCCATCGGCATAACATGCACGCAATCCGCCGTGATAGAACTCCAGTTCACCATTTGCTCCAGTCATGCTGAGATAATTGCTGTGCAGGGTGCCAAAATCGCGGTGTTCCGGGTGCGCAGTGTGGATTTGCTCATTCAGAAACAGCGCCTCCTGGCTCCATTGCAGAATATCGTTAATATCAGCCAGCAGTGCATCGCGTTCGGGGATTGTCAGCGGTTTGTTCATGCCGCCCGGCACGGTACCGGTGCCGTGAATGCGTTTGCCGGTGATGGCTTCAATGATTTGCTGGCCGTATTTGCGCAGCTTGACGCCTTTTAACGCGATTTCTGGATATTGTTCCAATACGCCTGCAATATTGCGCTGCGCTGGATCACTGCCGAAGCCAAACAGGAAATCCGGGGAAGAAAGATGGAAAAAATGCAGTGCGTGAGATTGCAGAATCTGCCCAAAATGTAGAAGACGACGCAATTTGGTTGCTGTTGGTGTGAGTTGCCGGACACCGGCCAGCTGATCCACGGCCTTGGCTGCTGCCAATTGGTGGCTGACCGGGCAGATGCCGCACAAGCGCTGCACAAAAAACGGCACTTCCCAATAGGGACGACCCTGAATAAATTTCTCAAAACCGCGAAACTCAACAATATGCAATCGTGCTTCCCGGACATGATTGTCCGCATCCAGCAGCAGAGTAATCTTGCCGTGCCCCTCGACCCGGGTAATCGGGTCAATGGCAATACGCCGGGTGGCAGGTGGTGACGGCTGATCGGCTTCCATATTTTCTGGTTCAGTCATTTAATCATAATGCAAATGGGCTTTGGAAAACACTGGTTTTTGTCCGGCTAATAGCGGTTTCAGTATTTGCAGGAATTCATCGGCGGAAGGCGGGCAGCCGGGGAGAAAGTAATCGATGTGCACCACTTCACTCACCGGATAAACCTTGTCCAGCAGCAGCGGCAACTCAATGTCATCGGGAATCTGTGGATTCGTGACGCCGGTTCCGCTGAGATAGGCTTCCTGTAAGCAATCCTGCAAGTCAAAATAATTACGCATCGCAGGCACCCCACCATTGATTGCGCAGGCGCCGACGGCAATGAGCGTTTTGCAATTTGCGCGGAATTCACGCAACACATGCACGTTTTCCGCGTTGCATACACCGCCCTCAATCAAACCAATGTCGCAAGAACCGCAATGTTTGATGTCGGTGAACGGCGAGCGATCAAACTCGACCTGTTTGAGCAAATCAGCCAGGCGCTCATCCATGTCCAGAAAAGACATGTGGCATCCAAAACATCCGGCTAATGACGTAGTGGCAATTTTGATTTTTGGTTTAGTCATTATTTCTCTTTGCGGCGGATAATGTTCATCCAGCATGCACAGATAATAGCACGCGACCACTGGAAATCGTGTTCACTATGAACGACGCCGGCCAGAAGAGACCACCCTGTGCCAACTGGTGCCAGAATACTTTGAGGCCTTCTTGGCACAAGTTGAGAAGGAAGACCGGTTCGGGCCTGCCAGATTTTGTCAAAGACGAGTTGATTCGTTTTGTGAATGTGGCGTTTTAGCCGATAGCTTCCTGTGTCTGTGTTGTGTTAACTGCATCCAGGAGAAAACCGGATTTGAAATGCGATCTGTAGGACGGTGAATTTTGGACGGATGGTTATTATGTTGCAGCTGTAGGGGAAAGAACGGAATGGAGTATGGTTGAGCGGTACGTGAAGAACCAAGGCAAGCCAGAAGAAGAACTGCGTGAGTGTGTTTTCGAATACCCCGTGGTCTTGCCACGGGTTCGGGGTTCCTTCTAAAAGTTAGTTACAACCATTATCAAGACTTCGTTGACCGCCTTCTCCATCCCATGAGTCCCAGTCCAATAAGACCACTTCCAAACATGAGGTAGGCGCTTGGCTCGGGGACGGCGGATATATCATAATAGTGGTCACCTAAATTAGGAACGACTGTAATACTTTTGCCGCTCTCAGAGGCAAGCCAATCTGTAAAATTAGTATAATGATCCGGATGTGTTTTTGTCAGATATATTCCCATTAAGCTATCATCCCTAATTACAGGGTTCACAGGATCTACTGGTCCGCCAATATATTCATCCCACAGACCAAACATGTGCCAGGCCTCATGAGCCGCTAAAGTAGGTTGAAGGCTGGGTGACACCGAAATGTCCCAATCATACACAGAAAAATACCCACCGCCATTATTCACATTCACTATATGGTCAGGACTAATATTGGTCCAGTTAACATTAAAATCCAAATCGTAAATAAACGTGCCATCGGATATATCAAATGGATTGCCCCATTTGCTTTCAATTCCTTGTTTCCACGTATCGCGTAAGGCATCACCCGGATCAACTCCATTTAGCTGAATGTCAATATCTATGATAAGATTTTGATTCTGGAATGAAATATCGTAACCGCTATACCAATCCCAACTCCCCGAACTATAATAGGCAGAAACAGACGTTATACCAATATCACCGATAGGCGCGGCCAGAGTTGTTGCTGGAAGGCTGCATACAAAAAACGCTAATAAAATTTTCTTTTTCACTTTTGCTCCTTTATTACTAGTTAGTTCGTGAACGAAGCGGCTGCACAGAGAGTTTCTGCCTATTTGCTCGATTCAATAAATTATAACCTCATTTACTGAGAATATCAATCTGGACATTAAAGTTTCTGCCTATTTGCTCGATTCAATAAAATATAACTATGAATTATTTTATTTTGATACTTATTGATTTAGATTGAATAGGTTATGTCATGTCTGATAATGAACTTTCAGCGTATTTTTCCCCTGCTTCACCCATACTACTTTTACTCTCAGGTTGTTTAGCTGATGGGAGCCACTTGACTTGAACCAGTTACTACAAACTGAGTGGCTTCATACTAGTCGTCAGATTAATTGGGCACTATAGTCAATCAATCCCGGTTTTCTAGTACAGGTATCCTGATTTAGTACTAAGATTTATCCTATGCGTCCACCGCCACCACCTATTGTTTGGTTGATTTAAGTGATTAAATCTGCGATTTCCTGTGGTCTTGCCACGGGAATCTAATCAGGCTTTAAAAAGATGGAATGCGAGATGTCGTAGAGAAGGCGAGCCACAGTGTTACATTGTGTTTTCTGTGAATTACACGCGCGGATTGTTAGTTGAAGTGGTTGTAAACCTATTTTTTAAGGAATGGTCTGCAAGGCATGGGGTTGATTCGGGAGATATTTGCTTTTGTTGATTCGAGTCAATTGATCAGTAAATTAACCACTTGGGACGCCAGGGAGCAAGCGATCAAGCAAGCGCGCTTTGGTTGCAAAGAAAAGAAAAAGCCTTGCCTGATTGAGATGGAAGCT
This sequence comes from Nitrosomonas sp., assembly GCA_016721865.1. Lineage (GTDB taxonomy): Bacteria > Pseudomonadota > Gammaproteobacteria > Burkholderiales > Nitrosomonadaceae > Nitrosomonas. Next base: position 158,478 of record JADKHF010000004.1, read on the forward strand.
TTCATAAGATCACCCCGCTGGTCAAGAAAGCTGGGGGAATTTGGACTTACTGTTAAGTGACCTGGTCAAGTAAAACCGGAAGTAAAACCGGACAGCCTAGAATGCCTAATAGCCATAACTAGTGATTATTTCTTCTAAACTCACAATGCTCCAATGTGAACATCATTTAGACCGCAACACTGTTATGCGGTAATGTCATTTTACAGTTGACAAGAAATGGTGAGCAATGCGGCGTTGCAACATCGTCACCATCTGGTGTTCTTTCATTCCACTTACCTCATGGTATAGCGCTGGCGCTAACGACACGAAAGTATTCACTAGTTGTGGATCGAAATGACTGCCACTATCTTTCTTAAGCATGGAGATAGCGTCATCCAATGCCCATGAATCTTTATAAGGGCGTTTGGAGGTAAGCGCATCGAATACATCTGCGATGGCGAATATTCGCGCATTCAGTGGAATTGCCTTACCCTTGATTCCCTGCGGATAACCGCTGCCATCAAATTTCTCATGATGAAATTCGACCACGTCTCTCGCACCACTGAGCCAACTTGATTTGCTTAAAATATCCACGCCCAGTGAGACATGAGTTTCCATGATTTCAAATTCTTGTGGAGTTAATTTTCCTGGTTTAAGCAAAATCGGATCGCGAATACCGATTTTACCTACGTCATGTAAGAAGGCACCTGTTATCAGGTTACGGATATCTCCACGAGACAGACCCAAGGTTTCACCAAGCCGTAGCGCATAATAGGTTACCCGGTAATTATGATTATTCGTATCGGTATCACGTTCTGCAATGGCACAACCCAACACGTTCATCAACTCCAGATTCCCCTTTAAGAGATCGTCAGAAAGCTTAATCAGTCCCCGATTGAGCGTCAGGATGATCGGATACATCAGAAGCGTGGTGAAAGTGATACTGATGGTTATAAACAGCAGCGTACGAAGCAATTCATGTTTGATTTTATCTTGGGTCTGTTGATCAACCTGGTAAATACCTTCGAAATAGCCAGAAAACGTATTTTTGGATCCTTTTATTGGAATCAGTACAACCAGCAGCAACTTGTCATTGATAAAATGAAATTTGTGAGAGAACTCGCCTTGTTTCGGAAACCGGTGGCGATAGCGATCAATCGAATATTCGGTTGCTTCCTGCCCCTGCCGAACAGCTTCAATTCTGAGTTGTTGGTCGAGGTCATATAGCTCAACAACGAGGAAATGTTGGTTTACCAGCTGTTGCGCCAAGTTTGTTAAATGTTGGAAGGCAGATGCATCGAGTTGTTTCAGATTGTAGGGTGACTCAGTGCTTAATGTTGCCGATTCCTTGAGTGCAAGGGCATGGATAAACTGTTGGAAGCGGTTGATTTCCAGCCATAAGACGACTCCGCCAATCATTATGCTGAGAAATAGCCATCCCAGAAGCAGACGAATCAGAATTTTTCGGTGTATGAATTTGCTTGTAGCTAGAGCTGCCTGTGAATCCGTCCTGGCATCATCAACTTTCTGTGCGGTAAATTCTAGGTTCATTCCTTTTCCTGGCTTGTCTGCTACAAGTTGGCGGTTTATTTGAAGTTAACGATTGGCATTTTCTTGATTTCTGCGGGGTTTGTTTCTCCGTTAACATTAATTAAGACAAGGCGACCACTGCCTTGAGAATAGTCATTGCGAAAGTCATAAACCCCTCCAATAAGAGTCAAATGGCCTTCTTTGACTTCTGTTGCATATTTCTTTAAGGCAGTCGAAACCTGATGATTCACATTTGACTCAACACTTTCTTTAACCTGCGCACGATCATCAGAGTTATTGCCAGTAACTTTGATCGTATCCAATTCACGCCAAATCGAAGGCTCAAGATGAGCTGGCTTTGACATGGCAGCTTCAACGGCTCCGCAAGATGAGTGTCCTATTATGAATAATACGGGAGTATGTAGATGACGCACGCCATATTCAATGGATCCTTCAGCCGTTGAAACTTGATTGCCAATGTTACGAACTAAAAACAAATCTCCGTCGGGATGGATATCAAGCGCATGGGTGTGTAATCTGGAATCAGCACAAGTTACCATCGTAGCCATGGGTTTCTGCCCATGAATGAGCTGATTGAAATAATCCGGTGGCAATCTCTTAACAAACTCATCATTTGATTCTATAACATGCCGAACAATTTCTCGGACCTGGTTTATTTCACTTTTGCTGACAGGTTTTGGAGATTGGGCCATTAAGCTACTGGTATTAAATAGGAATGTAATTAGTATGACAAAGTTTAACTTTTGCATTTGATGCTAACTCCAATTGATTAAAATGTAATTTTAGGTTTTTGTATGTCGTCAAAACATTTTGAACAGATGATTGCCTGATAATTCAGGCAAATTGGCTCATCAGGCTAAACATCTGGCTAGGATGAGCAAAAATCAGTATTTGTATACTATGCTACAAGAATCATCCAGAAACAGATACCCTTGAATCCATCACTTTCCTCAATCTTGGCCAACAATCATGAATCCAATGGTATTCAGTTGCGTTTCTTCAGCAGCTACATACACTCTTTGCTCACCAACTCTTTCAGCTTGTATTACTTGGGTAGCTGTTCCGGGTGCCAAAGTTATCCAACAGGATTTCTGGTCAAGGTTCGAAAAACCAATTAACCCGGATATTGCATGAATTGCACACGCCCTCATTTGTCTCTTGATTCCACAAGGGATTTGTCTGAGTCAGGTGTATGAATAACTACACCGCTTCTTCGAGAAATCTCTCGTGAAACCAATATCATGCGTGATCATCATGCGAATTCATGCAATATCCGGGCTAAGTTTTATCACAAACAAGAGCCAGCCAGCCATTCTTTCAATGAATTACTAATAGTTTCCCTTAGTTAAAAATCATAGTTTCCCCAATATACGTTCCACGTTGTGATCGTTAAGATGACAACATCTCAACAATTTTTAGAAGGGGACTTATCATGAACACTTTGAAAGTATCCGCGATCATTCCATTATTGATATTTTATTTTGTTGCAACCTCAGCACTTGCCGAGGTACCGGCAGCTTCGGACAGTATCAATCCGAACGATCATGCTGCATTAGCAAATTACTATGAAGGTTTGGCGAAGGAGATTTCTGAAAGATTAGAGATCAATCAGCAGAAACTGAACGAGTATGAGGAACATCCATATTACTATGGAAGACGAGGGCAGGATCTTAAGTCACATCTGCAAGCCAATGTTCGTGCATATGAGAAGGAATTAACCGAAGATTTGGAGCAGGCAACATTACATAGAAAAATAGCAGAAATGGAACAGGCTAGACAATTTAACAGTGCAAAAGCTGATGTAGGTGGAGCAGTAGCGCAATAATCTCGTAGATTCTGATAGATCCTGCTTATTTAAGTAAAATATTTTTTATAGTAGCTCAGAAACTTGATCGGACAGTTATCCGATTTGACGAAGTTACTGTCAAATAAAATCTGGGCTACTACTCGTTACTTTCCACAGTCTTCGCCATCGATCATGAATCCAATGATATTCAGTCGATGTCTCTTCAGTAACTATGCAAACCCTTTACATACCGTCGCTTGCAACGCAAATCATCACTGGCCATGGAATACCATGACTTCTATTTGCCTGACGTGCTTGAGTCAATGCGCGCCGAGCAGACATCACCATTCATCGAATCTTTGTATCTTGCTCCACTGGGATATATCCATTTCACCTTTTACTTGATGCTAAAAGATATAATGCTTGAAATCGATCCTTGATTCGTTTACCGTCTAAGTCAATTGCCAATCAATAAGCTGGATTGGGCATCCACCAGTCAGAAAAGGCCAAGCAATATGTTCAATTTAGGTTCCATGCTCAATTTAGGCTCCACCGAGCCGGTCGTAGGCAAGGCGCATACAATAGTAGCATGCCCAGCCAGTGAGATTTTTCAGTATCTCGGGGAAGGTTTGTTCGAGAACTATCCCAAATGGTCGCCAGAGGTTAAAGAGTTAGAACAAATCACACCTGGGCCGGTGAAGCTGGGAACTGAAGGGCGGCAAGTGCGTATTGATCAGGGGCGTCGAACAGAATCCAAGTTTAAAATCTCTACTTATGAGCCCGGTGCACGCCTGACACTCGTTGGAGTATCCGATCCTTACCGCTGTACGTATGAATTACAGGCAATCAATCCTGAAAATTCCACCAAATTGACATTTTCTTTTGAGCTCCTTGAAATTCTGGCAATTATGCGGCCTTTTGAAGGGTTAGTCCGAGTCGCCATTAAGGATGGCGCCGAGCGAACGGTTCAGAATATCAAACGCTTGGTCGAAGCAGAAAAATCGAAGAAAGCCTCGATTAGTCAAGAATCACTTTAAATCATGCGGCATAACATCTAAGTATCTAATAATAATCACTTGATATGGGTGTTTTTAGCCCAGCTAAAGTTAAAGGAGGACTGATGGCACAAGATGCTTTTCCCAACGCTCAGTTACCACGGGTCGATGATCGTCCGGTATGGGATGTGATCTTTGCGGTTTATGGTTATCCGGCATTACTGCTGGCGCATCGACTAAAAGTCTTTGCTTTGCTTGCAGCTGGTCCGCGAACAATGGAAGATATTTGCAATTCATTAAATATCAAGCAACGTCCAGCAGAAGCAATTCTGACGGTAGCGACTGCATTGGGTTTCTTATCTTTACAAGAAGGGCATTATTCTCTGACTGCGGTAGCAGAAGAATATTTGCTGGAGAAGAGTCCTAATTACTTCGGATTTCTATGGGATCTGATGATCGACAATTATCAGGTATGTTCCTTTACAAGCCTGGAAAAGCAATCCTCACAGATTCTCCGCAAATTTATGGGGGAGGCAAAATTTATCAATCTCACGAAGAGCAGATCGAGTTGCTGCACCGTTTTACAAGTGGCATGCATAGTATGAGCATGGCTTCAGCGCTCGTTTGGCCAGAGGTTTTAGATTTCTCCCAACACAGAATCATGCTTGATATTGGCGGCAGCTCAGGCGCGCATTCGATTGGTGCAACATTAAAATTGGCGAACTTGCAGGCAATTGTGCTGGATTTTCCTCAAGTATGCGAAGTAGCCCAGGGGTACATTGCTAAGTATGGCTTGCAAGATAGAGTTAAAACCTGTGATGCCAATATCTGGAACGATCATTGGCCATCTGCCGACCTCCACTTCTTCTCAAATATGTATCATGACTGGCCGCCGGAAAAATGTCATTTTCTGACCGCAAAAGTTTCAGGTATTTGGAGTGTGGCGGACGTATCGTGATCCATGAAATGCTTTGCAATGATGAGAAAACCGGTCCGTTTGCACCGGCCGCATTTGGCATGCTGATGATGGGGTGGACCGAAGGCAAGCAATATTCCGGACTGGAATTATCAACCATGCTGAAGGAAATTGGCTTTGAGGACATTCAAATTCACAAAGCGTTCGGCTACTACAGTATCGTAACTGGGCGAAAGGCATAGTTTTTGCTTAAGTCACTATGAGAAGTAAGTTAAAGTTTGGTTTTTGGATTTAATCTCTACAAAAGTCGCATTCAATGTAAATTATGAGCAGGCTCAAACTGTGTTGAAATTAATTGACCGTATCAGCGGTACTATTTACCTGTGAGGCGAGAGTTATAGCAAGATTTTTGAGTTTGTTCAGATCTTCAAGCCCATCAAGGAATCGTTGTGGGATAGCAGAAAGACCGACTTGTGCGCCGACAAGCGCACCAGTGAGAATAGCGCGGGCTTGATTTTGCCCTCCACCATTCACAGCATGAAGCACAGCGGATTCGAAATCGTTGCGGAAACGAGCAGCAAGATAATAGGCAGCAGGGAGCTGGTGGTAAATGGCACAAGGCATGCCGTACACAATTGAAACCTTCCATGCGGGTTCTATGGAGATGTCGGGATCGGCCGCAGCTTCAGCCATATAAGATGGCGTGAGCAGGGCATCTGGTGAGGCGAATCGTCCGGCGCGAGGCGGATCTGGATCACCCGGACGGGGAGGTTGCAAATCGGCAAAGGTGACTGCATGAAAGGGAAGTCTCCCGGTTTTTACCAATTCCATCAATTTCCCGGATAGCGTTTTATCCAGCGCATGTCCGCGTATCAGCATGGCTAGTACCGCTGCATAAGCTACGGTCATAGAAATCACGGTATCATCGATCTGGGTAAGACGAGCATTATTTGCGACTACGGTAGCCAGCTCAGCAGGCTGAAACGCATAGCGGACAGCTAGCGCTAATGTGCGCTCAATCGCCTCCGTGTCATCCGCATGACTGCCGGTTTGCCCCCATGGTAATTTCTGCTCTACACGCCGCCTCCATGCTTCCCGAATTGATTGGCTGGTGTAACCGCCCGGTCCGTTCATCGGTGTGCCGTCGAGAAACGGAAACAGCTCTTTATCCATCCGGCGGCAGAAATCCACTTCATTATATCCACCATGTTCAACGAGGGATTGGATTGTGAGCGTAAGAATGATACCGGCTTGAGAGAGCTGACCGGCCTTGCGTCCACTATGATATCGGCCAGGTTTGGGATCGGTATAGGTAGTAATCCATTCTCCGTAGTCACGCCGAAGTTCAGCGAGATCGTAATACCAGTGCGGGCCGAGAGCCAGAGCATCACCGATAAAGGCCCCCATAATGGCACCGGCAACACGCTCACGTGTGGTCGTATTTGTCATGATGATTGTTTTTAATCAGGTATTAGGCCAGGAATTTATGCAATGCTTGAAATTTAATGTCAGGTGAATTCGTATCATAAGTGCATTTTCCGTTCAAGTAACATGCATGGACTTGCTAAACCTTCAATCGATGATGAGTCGAAGTCGAAGGTAAAGATTGCAGCCATAGATCCGGAGCTTTAAGAAAACGATTGCCATCAACCCCTGATGGAATCTACTGAGAAAATCCTGATCACGGTGCATACCTGACGTGCTGTGTTACTTACAGGTTTTTCTACGCACAATTTTATCAGTATATTGCCATTCTTTTACAATTGCCTGTGCAGTTAGATCAGTAGATTTAGACAATATATTGAGGGGATTGGATTTATAATGGCTGTAAATATCCTCTAAAACATAATTAAAATGATTCAAAAAATTATCTCAATCACAATATTGTTAGTTATCGGGCTTTTGACCTACAACTACTTTTTTGGCACTGCCCAGGAAAGGGAGCAAGCACAAGATATTTTTGGTAAAGGAGCTGAAGTTGTAGGCGCTAGTGCAGACCTTTTAAAGGCTGAGTATCAAAAATTCAACGATGGTAAATATGATGAGGCTTTAAATAACATCAATGGCCTCCTAAGTAAACTGAAGGAAAAGGGGGGAGAAATTGATGACTGGAAAAAAAGAAAAGAAGATTGGGATCAAAAGAAGAATGACCTGGAAAAGTTAATGGATTCTGGTTCAGGTTTTGTAGATGAAGAAGTAAAAAATCCATTGAAGATTTAGAAAAAGAGGGTAAAGCATTAAGAGCTGAGGGTAAGCTTCTTAAAGAAAAATCAGATTGATTATTTGGGGGTCAGCTAAAGTGGACCCTGGAGTCTGTTTGTAAGCAGAAATGATCGATGCGGTCTTTGTGCTGCGTTGCAATTTCAGATGAAGGCTTTGCAATCGGTCGCTTTTGCTGCTGGCACACACAGTTGGGGTATCGAATCACAAATCCAATGCTGGTAATGCACACACCGTAAAGTCAAAAAACAAAAATCATGCTTATTTCATCGATAACGGGAAAGTCTCTGCTGAAGTTGCATTGGGAATGACCAGCCGTTCTCCGGATCAAAGGAGTCCTAAGCGTATCCACGAATTGAATCGCGGCTATTGGACAATTGAGAATCGCCGCCACTATGTGATCGATTGGAATTTCGATGAAGATCGAAGTCGTATCCGTACGGGCAACGGCCCCGAAAACATCTCTCGCCTGCGCCGCTTTGCGGTCGGCGTTATTCAGTTCATCTCCGACGGAAAATCCAGCGTCGCTCAAAAAATGCAACAGTTAAACAGAAATACCCGTTTGGTATTCGACTATCTACGGATGACGTTTAATTCAACTCAACCATGTTTGCTTTGAGTTCAAAGAGAACAAATTTGCCGTGTGTAGTTGATTAATTTAAGAGTGTCAATTGACTACAACCGTTCCAGCAAAACCTGCCTGATTTCTTCATCGGTCAGAACGATGGGGTTGGTTCTCATGCTGCTGCCGCGGCAATTGGCGATGATTTTGTCTGCTGCAGTTTCATGCAACCCGAAATGCGCCAAGTGGGGTAAAGCAAGTTCATCAGTCCAATCTGTCAGCAGGTCGATCAAAGCGGTAAAAGCGGCTGCCGATTTTGAGAAATGTTTTTGGCAGAGAATTTCAGCGGCTTGCGCGTATTTTTCCAGCGCTTTATTGTCAGGTTCCCGCGCTAACATGCTTTGTATGTTGACTCGGGTAGCGGATGCGACCAAGGTGCCGCAAACGACGCCATGCGGAATCGGGAAAAAAGCGCCTAATGGGGATGCGAGACCATGTACCGAACCCAGACCAACTTGCGCCAGCGTGATACCGGAGAGCAGGGCGGCGTAGGCCATTTTCTCGCGATGTTGTGCAAGTTCTCCATCTTGGCGATAGAGCGGGATCAGTGCATCCCGGGCGGCTTGCAAGCCGCTGATCGCCAGGGCATCGGTGAAGACATTGGATTTGAGAGAAACGTATGATTCCAACAACTGCGTAATTGCATCCATCCCATTGGCGGCGATTACGCTGGGCGGGCAACTGGACAATAAATCCGGATCGACGATGGCGTATTCGGCGACTAGTTTGTCATGGCGGAAAGATTTCTTGAAACCTTGCTTGCCTTGTACGCTGAGTACAGCATTTTTGGTTGCTTCGCTGCCGGTTCCGGCAGTTGTTGGCACCGCGATGAACGGGATTGCGGGACCTTGGTAGGGTAATTCCGGGCCAACGCCTTCCAGAAAATCCATGACAGAGCGTTTTACTTTTAGTAATCCGGCAATTGCTTTGGCTGCGTCAAGTGCACTGCCACCACCGATTGCGACTACGGCATTAAAAGTTTCGTTCGAATAAGTTTTGACGAGATCATCAATCAGGGCGGGGGAGGGTTCTTCGGCAATCGTGCAGTGCTGCCAACGGATCGCACGCTGCTTGAGTTGATCGATGAGAGGCTGCCAGTGGCTGGTATTGGTAAAGGAACGAGCGCCCGTAACCAGTAAAATGTACGAACCATAGCTCCCAATAATATCCGGTACTTTTTTTAAGCTACCTGCGCCAAATTCTATGTGCGGTAATCTGGCGATTGAGAAATTAAACATTAGCTGTTTACGATCGGATATAGGCCTTGATAGGTGATGCCCTTGCGCGGTTCAGTCATCCAATCTGCCACAGTATCCCGCCATGCCAGATAGTGCGCAGTTTCTTTATGAGCAGCGGCATCCTGTTGGGTTTTATAGGCTTCGTAAAATACAAACTTTGTCGGATCATCCGCAGATTGCAGAATATCAAAACGAACATTACTCGGTTCGCGTATGGAGTTTTCGTGGTTTAACCGGCAGGCTTCCTTGAATGCTTCCACTTTTTCCGGTTTGACTGAGACATAGACAATAGTTACATACATGATCTTAATCCTTAATAAATCCTTGCGGGATAAGCACCCTGCAATTTGTTGCGGAGTGATTTGTTGTTTGGCTGTATTTTACTATCAAATATCATCTATTTTTCAAACGTCTACCGTATCGTTAAATTTCAATTGGAAAGAATGGAAAAGGGCGAGTCAGAATTTTTTCGGTGAAATATCCGAAGGCGTTTCTGGATGAAGCAGTAGAGCTGATTATAGTTGAGACGACGCGTGGGCAAGCCGGAGCATTGCGATATTAATTTTGAGCAGATTGGCTATTGTTATGGACCACAGGTAATGGAATGGACTCTCCTACCCAAAACGGCATCAGGCCAAAGTAGTGGTGCAATGACCACTAAAACAGAGAGGAGCGTCCGACATGAAGATTACAACAATAGGCATTGATTTGGCAAAAGAGGTGTTTCAGATCCACGGTGTAGATGAGTATGGCAAGGCTGTGCTGCGTAAGCAATTACGCCGCGGACAGATGGCGGAGTTCTTTGCCAATCTGGGGCCTTGCCTGATTGGCTTAGAAGCCTGCGGTAGCTCACACCACTGGGCGAGAAAGTTGGGTGGATTTGGGCATACTGTCAAGCTCATGTCGCCCCAGTTCGTCAAGCCCTATGTCAAGACTAACAAGCATGATATGGCCGATGCAGAAGCGATTTGTGAAGCAGTTACTCGACCCAATATGCGCTTTGTACCGATCAAGACTGTTGAGCAACAGGCCATTCTATCAGTGCACCGAGCCAGACAGGGATTTGTCAAGGCGAGAACTTCACAGGCAAATCAGATACGCGGTCTACTCTCTGAGTTTGGTATCGTCATTCCTCAGGGGATCCAATCGATTGGCAAACGCATGCCTGACATTCTGGAAGATGCTGAAAATGGTTTGCCAGGAACAATGCGCCGATTACTGGAAAGACTGAATGACCACCTGAAGGAGCTGGATCGGCAGGTGAAAGAGTTAGAGTTGCAAATCAAGCTTTGGCACAAGGAGAGCGAAGCCAGCCAAAGACTGGAAGCCATTCCGGGTGTTGGCCCGATTACAGCGAGCGCCATTGTGGCAACTGTGGGGAATGCTACAGAGTTCAAGAGCAGTAGACAATTGGCCGCATGGCTAGGGTTAGTGCCCAAGCAGCATTCAAGCGGTGGCAAACAGTTATTGCTCGGTATCAGCAAACGCGGGGATACTTATCTTCGCACCCTGCTGATCCATGGAGCAAGAGCAGTCATCCGCTTTGCCGAGAAGAAGGCCGAGCCAGAAAGCTGGCTGCGCAAGCTGATAACACGGCGCAATAAGAACGTTGCTGCTGTTGCCCTGGCAAATAAGAACGCTCGCATCATCTGGGCATTGCTCACACCCAGAAAGCGACATTTCACCCCGATCACACTATGGCAACAACTGCTGCGGCTCATTGATCGTGAGGGTTGAATAGAAGCGTATGGGTATGTTGCATTAAAAACGAGTTTAAGGAGAAAGATTACCACCGATTGCACAGGCAATCATGACATGATGGCGAGACTGGTCAGACCGTGAGTAGCTAAACCTGAGTAGGGCACAGTGCAAAAAGCACGTAGAGGTGATAAGGAGCTACTCAGCAAATTCCATCAGGGACAGAGGCAATGCGCTTCACATAAAGTCCGGATGTATGGCTGCAATCTTTACCTTCTTGAGATCATAGATTGAAGGCTTTGCAAAAATGTGGGCGTCCATGTATGCCCTACATACATATCCTGTGTGCAGCACAAACCCGAAGATAGCGCCGGGTCAGATAGTCAGGGTATTCAAGAACCTTGCGGCAAGGGATATAAAGAAGCAAAGCAAGCCGATAGAGGAATTCGGTCAACTCCGATTTTTGATACGCCATGCTCTTTGCAAGGGGCAGTTTATCTGCCTCTTATCAAAATTCTGAAACGACAACTATCTGAACAAGGCGAGAGGCGATTTTACTTTTTGATGCTCGTCTCGTTGAGGACCTTTTTTACGCCATCGATTTTCCCTGCAAGCTCGATCGCCCGGTCAATCTGACTCTGGTTTTCTACAAAACCACTGAGTTGGACTTCCCCATCAAGTGTCTCTACACTGATATCGGAGCTTTCGATGATCGGATCGCTGAAGAATGCGGTTTTTACCTTGGTAGTAATGATGCCGTCATTAATCTTTTCGCCTACACTGGTATCTTTAGCCTCTATGTCCATTTTGTTATCGACTTGTTCCACGCCTTCCACATTTCGGGCAATCTCCAAGGCGCGATCGATTTGATTTTGATTGTGCACAAAACCGCTAAGCTGAACTTCGCCTTTGTGTGTTTCGACTTTGATATCCAAACTTTCCAGACCAGTGTCTTTAAGCAGGGCGGATTTTACTTTTGTAGTGATGACACTGTCGTTGATTTCTGTTTTCATCGAAGTGTCAGATTTAGTCTGAAGTTCTTGTTTCTTTTCCTCTGCATACGCTGCGTTAGACAAGCTGCCGACCAGCACGATAGTCAGAACGATAAACCTGTTTTTGATATTCATAATTTTTTCTCCGGAATTGAATCAATTGCTAATGACCTCGAACTGACAGATCAACATAACTTTAGGAAGAAAGCGATTATTGGCCAGGAAGAGGAAGCTTGCGGTGTGTGGTAATGGAAGCTTGGCAGCAGGCATCTGCCGAGATACTGCTCTCGATATCTTTACTTGGTTGTGCCACGCACACTATAAAAACGCATATTCAAGTATGCGCGGCTGGTATTTTTATATTTTTTTGACGGTTTCTTTTAAATCGCCAACACCCTTCTGGATTTTTCCTTCAACCTGTTTTTCCAGTCCTTTGGCTTGCTGTTCTTTGCTGCCAACCAGTTTGCCGGCTTCTTCCTGAATTTTTCCAGCGATGTCTTTTGCTTCGCCTTTCACTTGATCTTTATTCATGATGAATTCCTCATATTAAGTTGAAACATCTAAAAACGAACTGGCATATGTTCGCGCGCTACGAGTCACATTCATACTCTACATGTGATTTAAGTAATTTTAATGTGGAAGTGATTACGCTTCTGTGCGCTTGGTAACATAGTGCTAAAAATTTTTTTCTTAAGACGGAACTGCCTGACATCAGCGCTGAATGGTTAGGTCAGAACGTTTCAGGAAAGATTTTAATGATGTCGTGCGTGCGATTCGATGCGTTCGATGTGCACCAGTGGAACGAGCAGCCAGATTGCAGCCGTTGCTAGCGTGGAAATGATTACCAGCCAAGTGTATGCAAACGGCCCTTCGCCGAGTTCGGTATACAAGTGTGCGCCGACGTTCTGTGAAGCCAGCGTGCCGAGATTGAAGATGGACATAAGTAATGCAAAGAAGGTCGCTTCTGCGTGTTTGGGACATGCCCTGGCAGCAAGATCCAGGAATGCCAAAGTAGTGATCATGCCGGTGATGCCCCAGATGATATGGATGAACAGCGCAGAGGTTTCGCCGCGATAAGCCAAGTATGCCAGCAAGGTTATCACCGATAAGCCGATGGCAAAATTAATCAGGCGGCGCAGCGGCATTGATCGCGACAGGGGTGCGTAGATGAAAGCGCCAGCAATGCTGGTTGCCGAACCGACTGAGCTTAGGAAGCCGATGTACTGTTGGCTGAAACCGAGCACGTCGGTCTGGTAGTAGAGGAATGCCGGACCGAAGGACGGGCTGAAATTGAATAGAAAGATGAAGCCGGCCACAAGCCATACCGAACGTTCCCCGAATCCCTCCCGTAGCGCTGCTCAGATTTCCATGAATCCGGTATTTTTGGGATCCACATGTTTTTCGCGCACAAAAAATACAGTCATCAGCAGCACGATAAAAGGGAATATCGCTGCAACGGCAAAGGCGGCTTGTAAGTTTCGGTACTCGGCAAAATATCCACCCAGCAGTCCTACGATGATCGAAGCAGCGGTGACTGCAGTCCATTGAACGGATTGGAATGCTCCGGTGAGTCCCCGTGATTTGCCGTTCTCTACCATCAGCGCATCGGTCAGCACATCGTTATAAGCCAGACCCAGTCCCATCGCCGTATAGAGAATGGCAAGTTCCCAGTAGGTATAATGTGACGAAAACCCGGCGGTCAATCCTGCCATACAGGCGAGCGCAGAAGTCAGCAGTAGATAGCTCTTGCGCCGCTGACCAAACAACGGCAGGAAATCCGAGATCAAACCGTACAGCGGTTTAATGAACCACGGGATCGACGCAAGAAGAAAAAAAGTTGCGACGTCATCAGCCTCTAGGCCATGATCTTTGAAGCTAATGGCGATCACCTGGATGGGCAGCGCAGACATACCCTGGGCGAAGTAGACGATAGCAAACAAGATTGCAAGGCGTCGAGCCTCGACAGTCTTAAACGGGCAGACGCTGCAGCCAATCTTTCATGCGTGTATAAATAAAATGTTGCTGTTTGTATTGATAAGTGTTTGTTGCCTGATTATATGCTCTACTTCAAACCAATTCAGCAGTGCTTAATTTGGAGAAAAATTGCAGAAGCGATTGCGAAATCCTATTCAGCGGAATCGGTTTCAGGGTATCGGCACACAAGGCAGCAATTGGTGCACATCTTGTATACGTTAATCAAGAAAAGATTTCACGTTGTTTGTGTTTTCTACGTACCTGTATTTTGGAATTTTTTCTTACAAGCGAATTTCTGTACTTAAGCGTTTCAGGAACGTGCGTGTTGAAAGTGCGTGTTGAAAGCTTTAGAGAACAGGTGCGTTAGCTACTTTAAAATTGAGGAAAGCTGATTGGAATGGGTTTATCGCTGATTTTGCAGCACTGAATTATTTCTAAGCTTCTTTAGTAAAATAGGCTGCAGTTCGCTATTGACCCAAGCTTTTCTGGGCAACGCCCAAAGTTTTCTGTCTGCAAAATCCTGGCACTGCAATGCATTTTCTTCGGGCATGAGTATGATATCTGCTCCAGAAAAATGAATTTCTTGCTGAATAAATCGATGATTTTCCGCATAAGTGTGTAATTCTGCGTTTAGGCCTGTTTTCTGTATAAAATCAAAAAACCAGCGCGAATTATCGGCGTCTGCGACGGCGTGCACATGTTTGTTTCTAAAATCTGAAATCAATTGATGGGATTCCGGATTGCATACATTGTAAGCAATTTTATTGATCAGCTTCATATTATAGGTTTTTCCCCATTTGCTCGTATCAGTCTGATGGTTTTGTTTTCCATTTATTACGATAATGCCGGATTTTCCCAGAAACTTAAGACTCCTTCGCAAAGGACCAGCGGGCAGGAGCAATCCGTTGCCGAAGCTTTGTTCGCTAAAATCAACGACAGTCAGTTCAATATCCCGTTCAAGGCGATAATATTGCATGCCATCATTGCAGATGATGACATTGCATGTTGGATGCGTACTCAGAAGTGCTTATGCAACTTCGGCTCTATCATTTCCAACCCAGACGGGGCATAAATCTTCACAATGTTGCGCTAGTGTCTAATTGCATAAGTTAACGATTGTATTTCTGAGTTGAGCACCTCTTACCTCGCGCTTCCTCCAAACAAACGGCGCAGCAGTTTTGTTATGATGTTTCACGAACGCTTTGACGGCTTGCGTCAGTTGCTCCGTACTTTGGAAGCTTGCCCCATTCAGTGTTTTGCGTGTAAGATGCCAAACCAAATTCTACTTGGTTAAGCCAGCTTGCTGAAGTAGGTGTGAAGTGGAAGTGGACGTTAGGATGACGGGCTAGCCAGTCATCATTTCTCTTATAGGTTGCGTAGTTGTCCAAGATCACGTGAATTTCTTGGTTGACAGGCACTCAGCCACTACGTCATCAAGAAAGGCCTGGAAGTCTGGACGTTTCTTGACTGCCGTGACCCGGATTGATTACGCCAGTGGCCACGTTTAGCGCGGCAAATAAATTGACGGTACCGTGACGTCTGTACGTGCTTTGATTCCGCGCACGATTTTTCCGCTGCTGGTATGAACGTAGCCAATTTTTCTCTCTAAGGCTTGAATCGGTGGCTTTCATCAATACTCAGAACCAGTGCGTTGGTGGGTGGCCCCAGGTACAAGCCTATCACATCTGCTGCTTTGGCCGCGAATTCTGGATCAGTACTCACGCACCAAGAACGCATGCGCCGTAGTTGAATCCTCCTTGCGAAGAATGCGCCAGATAGCGTCATCTGACACGCCCAGTGCCTGAGCTAGCGTTCTTCCGTCCCAACTGGAAACCCTTCGGGTGAGTAAGTTCAGCTGTTTGCGTATTCTATCGCGCAAGTCGCTTAAGCATCGTAGATGGGTGGCTTGCCACTGCGCGCTCGGTCATGTAACGCCGCGATGCCCCTCCTCCATAAATCTCTTGGCCACATCGCTACCGTATTCGCCTTGCAACTTCATGCGTGCCGCAATCTGGTCGTTACGTTCGCCCGCCAGACAGCCCAACACAATCTTTGCACGCTCAACCAAACGAGCTTGCTCAGTGCGACTAGATCCCAGTCGCTCCAATTCCTTTTCGATCCTGATCGCTGCATGTTACCTTTGCTGCTACCCGTGTCATGAGAGCCTCCTGCCCGTTAAACAAACAGGAGATTACTTAAATATAACTATTTATGC
>JADKHF010000005.1 GCA_016721865.1 Nitrosomonas sp.
AATCGGCAGATTCTCGTCCATCAGGCAAAAACCGGAAATGTCCTTTTGCTTGAAAGCCGCTTTGAATACAAATACACCGCAATCCTCAACAGCTTGCCGCCACTGCTTCAGAGCGATGGTATCGCTTTTCCATGCAATCTGTTCCTCTAGCGTAACGCCGAAAAATTGCCGGATTTGCTGTGCCTGTTGGGCAAGATCACCTCTAATTGA
The DNA here is from genome assembly GCA_016721865.1 of Nitrosomonas sp. Lineage (GTDB taxonomy): Bacteria > Pseudomonadota > Gammaproteobacteria > Burkholderiales > Nitrosomonadaceae > Nitrosomonas. Next base: position 211 of record JADKHF010000005.1, read on the forward strand.
TAAGGACAAAGATTTCCAAATACACCGGCTGGCGGGGTTATAACCGCCAAAAAGCTCTTTCAGGGCAATTTGGTATGCATGCGCGCGCCGGATTTGCAGATAAGTATCTCTTGAGAGGGTTTGCAGATCGGCTGTTGGTAGTGTTCTGAATTCGCGCTGTGGAGTGGTTTCCTCTGGAGGTTCAGGAAGAAAAAAAACCGCGAGTGGCCGTTTGTAAAGCTGGTACGCTAATTTTTCCAATTGTGGATAAGTTGGTGCACTATGTCCCGCTTCCCATGATTCAATCTCTTCCGGTTTACGCTTGAGTGAATCCGCGACCTCAGTGACTGACATGCCAACCGTTTTTCTTGCCCACCGCAGTAATTCCGGCTGTATGCCAAGTACAGATTCTGATTTCATGTTGTCATTGGATCGTGAAAAGTAGCGTTAAACCGAATTATCACAACCTCATGGGTGTAAAGCAAGTTCATTGCTCACTCATCACTATCACTTTCGCATTGATCGGTTTTCCGATGCCGGCAAAGTGATACCAGGAAATCTATATCTGTTGTACCGTAACTCAAGTGCAGCCATTACTTACACCTTGAGTTATTTACATCTTTCCTCCCAGCAATCCCAGCACGTCCCGCTCATCCAATTCGAAGGCAATAATCCTCGACAATACGCTCACTACCAGATCCCAGCTCGACCATTTTGCCGGCGCCGGCAAAATGGTTCTCCGGGGGATTTCCCGATTCTTTGCAAGAACTTATGGCACGATCGATGGCTTGCTCAAAACGCCGCCATTGACTGTAGCCCAATAGAAATTGCAAAGCCCGGGCGCTCCAATACTCTGCTCCATGTTCGTTGATTTGTTTCAGATCCTCAAAAGATTTTCCAGTTATCGTCACATTTTTATTCATAGACCTCAACTCCCTTTCGACAGTATCCAGTATTTCATAGTGAATATAAAAATCTATTGATTTTAATTAATTTATATTTATTTTCCGTATTTGAATGAAGTAAAAACACTAACTCAACTGTGTGGTTGTTTGCCTCACTATTGATCATCCGTCTTCTCATTTCAAGTCCCATTCGACGGTAAACAACGTGCGCTCTTCAACCTGCTGTTGGAGTTGTATCTCCAACTGATCAATGAGCGCGTTATGCTGGGCTTCGATTTCGTCCTGCCGGGCGAACAGCTCACGGCGTAGCGAGCTGCGCTTGCTTTCCAGTTCACGTTGGCGCTTCTGCCATGACAGCTTCTCTTCCAGCACTGGTGAGGTGGCCGCGGTGCGGCGCACCTCCTTGATCTCGCGGTCGATCTCCTTGATCTCCTGCTCCAGACCCAGCTTCAGGTCGTCCGCCCAGGCATCGAGCTTCTGGACTTCCTGCTCGAAGTAGCCGAGGTTACGTTGGTTGACGTCGCGCAGCAGCGCGGTCTGACGGGCTTCCATGTCGACCTGTAGAGTCATTTCACCATTGTTGAACAAGCCGGCATCCTGTACGGTTGCGGGCAGGCGCAGCAGCTTTTCTGGATCGTCTTCTGCCAGTGCAATACCATCCGCTGTACAGGCCGCAACCACCAAGTGCTGTTCCTGATTGCCCAGCGCCTCGACGGAAATCAACTTCAGAATCAGCCAGCCTGTTTTGCCACGGTATGGTTCCAGCGTGCTTTGCTTCCTGCCATAGGCTTCGTAGTCGAACACCAGCCGCGCGGCGGGTAGATTACGGGTCTTCGCTTGGCTGATTACCCATTCAGCCAGCGGATGTCCGATCCGGTACAGATGAGCGTCACCGGAACGGCGGGGCAGCTCGTAGCGTCCAGGCTCGATTCCCGCGAGGCCGCTGTTTTCAATTCCAACTGGTGGATTGCCAAGCACGAACCCGTCATCGTCGAACGCGGCGCAGCCATCCAGTTCCGTCCGGGTCAAGTCCATCAGCATGCGCTCGTATTTGCTGCGCGCGGCGCGGCTGTCCTCGGCGCGCACGCGCAGTTTATCCTGAACTGCCTCATCGAAGTTTTCCAGCAAGATTTGGCGGGTCTTGACCATTGCCTCGCTGATCTCACCGGAAAGGTCAAGTTGCAACTGTTCAAAACTGGCCTTGATTTCCCCATGTTCCCGGCAGTTCCGATAAATTTCGGCGATACGCCGCTCGAAATCCACCCCGGAACCGATCGCGCCCAGCACTTCGTCGCTGGCGCCGAATACACCCTCGAAAAGCTGGAATTTCTGCGCCAGCAGTTCGTACACCCGCGCATCGGCTTCGTTGCTGCGGTCAACGAAATTCACCACGACCACGTCGAACTTTTGCCCGTAGCGATGACAGCGCCCGATGCGCTGTTCAATACGCTGCGGATTCCACGGCAGGTCGTAGTTGATGACCAGCGCGCAGAACTGCAGGTTGATGCCTTCGGCGCCGGCTTCGGTGGCGATCATCACCGTGCCGCGCTCCTTGAAGTACTCGACCAGAGCCGCGCGGGTATCAGCGGTCTTGGAACCGGTAATGCGATCAGTGCCTTCGTGCTGCTTCAGCCATTCCTTGTAGATGGCCTGCGCGCGTGCATCGCTGTTGGTGCCGTTGAACAAGACGATCCCTTCACCGTACGAGGTATTTTCCAGAAGGGACAGCAGATATTCCTGCGTCCGCTTCGATTCGGTAAAGATGATTGCCTTTTTGGCCGCGCCGAGGCGCTCCAGTTCAGCAAAAGCACGATCCAGAGCGGTCAGCAGGGCCATGCCTTTGGCGTTGTCACGGATATTGGCCGCCAGCGTCTTGAAATGCCGCAGATCTGCAATTTCATTGGAAATGGCATCGTGTTCGTTACGTGCAGACGATGATGCATCAAGGGCTTGGTCGTTCCATTCGTCGGCGGTTTCGTCCAGCGATTCATAGTCTTCATCCAGTTCCTCGGCCAGATCGGGGAGATTGGCTGCATCATCCAGCACGCCTTGAAGACGATTTGCCATGGTATCCAGCGCACCGGCGATCGCGTACGTGGACGACGCCAGCAGTTTCCACAACACCAGGGAGATCAGTTGCCGCTGCCCATCGGGCAGCGCTTTAAGGTTTGGACGCCGCAGGTAGTCCGCAACAAGCCCGGATAATTCTCGCTCTTCGGTGGATGGTGTAAATTCCTCGACGATGGCTTTACGGGCGGTGTATGAAACATAAGGCTGCACTTCCTTACGCAAGGTGCGTTTGCAAACCGGAGCCAGGCGATCGCGCAAATTGGCGAAATTTTGATTTTACCCGAAACAGTAAATTGCGTGCGGAAGCTGTCGAGGTCGCCGAATACACGGTCATCGATCATGCTGACGAGGCCATAGAGCTCCAGCAACGAGTTCTGCAACGGTGTCGCGGTCAGCAGTATCTTGGAGTGAACATGCGCCAGTGCCTCCTTCAGCGTTTTGGCAATGACATTGCTGGTTTTATAGACGTTGCGCATGCGGTGGGCTTCGTCGAGTACAACCAGATTCCATTGAATATTCTTGATATCGTTCGCTTTAGCTTTCGCAAACTGATAGGAGCATATCACCGGACCGGATAGATTCTCGAACGGGCTTTGACTTGTCTGCTTGCGGATTGCGTTATAGCTTTTCGTCTCCAGGATCAGACTTTGCAAGCTGAACTTATCCAGTAGTTCCTGATGCCATTGCTTGCGCAAGTTTGCCGGAACGATGATTAAAATACGGCGGCGGCGCTCGGCCCAGCGCTGCGAAATGACCAGCCCGGCTTCAATGGTCTTACCCAGACCAACCTCATCCGCTAGGATCACGCCACGTGAAAGGGGATTACGGCATGCGAATAGTGCTGCATCAACTTGGTGGGGATTGAGATCGACTTGCGAATCGACCAGCGTTGAAGCCAGCGATTCGACTGAGCCGCCTGCTGCGCGACGGGTCAGCAGCCAGGCAAAGTATAGACTCTGATACGGTGTTAATAGCGGTTGCTTAATCAACAGCGGCTCTCTTTGCATTTAGGTTCAAACGTAAACCGGTTACTGATTTTGTTAACCTTTGATAAGGTTTTTTTCAAAAGCCTCGTGTAACCAGTAACCAATTATTTTTTGAACCGGCCTGCTTTAAATATCAATATTCGTCGCCCTCAACGCATTCTTTTCAATAAATGCGCGCCGCGGCTCAACCACATCACCCATCAGCGTCGTAAAGATTTCATCGGTCAAAATGCTGTCTTCAATCTGCGCGCGCAGCAGGCGGCGGTTTTGCGGGTCCATGGTGGTTTCCCATAACTGGCTCGGGTTCATTTCACCCAGGCCTTTGTAGCGCTGCACATTTACGCCTTTTTTCGCTTCTTCCAGCATCCATTCAAGGGCTTGTTTAAATTCACTGACACTTTGCTTACGTTCACCACGTTGTATGTAGGCGCCATGACTCAGCAGGCCTTCAAACACCTGAGCGGTTTTCTGGATCTGCGCATAATCGCCGCTTTCTACAAAATCATTATCCAGGTAGCTGGTCAGTACATTGCCGTGCGACATGCGCATTATTTTCAGTCGATAACGTTCATGCACGTCATCATATTCTGCGACAAATTCTATGTCTTTTACCCGTGATGCCAGCCGGATTGCACTGTCTATGGCGGCTTGCTCGCTGCTCAAGTCGACATCCGGCTGGCGTAGCAGTGCATGCATGACGTTGCTGTCGATCATTTGACTCATGCGCTCGATCACCGCTTCCGCCAGAATGTATTCATTGGCGATTTTTTCCAGTGTGTCACCAGTCAAGGGCGGTTTTTCTTCACCGGTATACAGCTCAGCATCCGCTAAAGCCAGACTCAACATATGTTGTTTCAATTCATGGTCATCTTTTACGTAACGTTCTTTTTTTGCCATGTTTGATTTTATACAGTGGCGGTTGCGCGATATAAATGTGACCGCGCTCGATCAACTCGGGCATTTGCCGGTAAAAAAAGGTCAATAACAAAGTGCGGATATGCGAGCCGTCTACGTCCGCGTCGGTCATGATAATGATGCGGTGATAGCGCAGCTTGTCCGGGTTGTATTCATCCTTGCCTATGCCGGTTCCCAGCGCTGTAATCAGCGAAATAATTTCCTGCGAGGAGATCAATTTATCAAAGCGGGCTTTTTCTACGTTCAGTATTTTTCCCTTGAGCGGCATGATGGCTTGAAATTTCCGGTCGCGCCCTTGTTTGGCGGAACCGTTTGCAGAATCACCCTCGACCAGATAAAGTTCGCATAACGCCGGGTCTTTTTCCTGACAATCGGCCAGTTTTCCGGGTAATCCCATGCCGTCGAGCACACCTTTTCTGCGTGTTAGTTCGCGGGCTTTACGCGCCGCTTCACGCGCTCTGGCGGCTTCGATGACTTTATTGCAGATGGTTTTAGCGTCAGCCGGATTTTCCAGTAAAAACTCGGACAGCTTTTGTGACACAATTTCTTCCACCACCGGCCGCACTTCCGAGGACACCAGTTTTTCTTTGGTTTGCGAGGAAAACTTGGGTTCAAACAGTTTTACCGACAGGACACACGACAAGCCTTCGCGCATGTCATCACCCGCTGTTTCAATCTTGGCTTTTTTGGTCAGTTCATTTTTTTCCATATAGTTGTTGAGTGTACGTGTCATGGCAGCACGCAGGCCTGTCAGATGGGAGCCGCCATCTTTTTGCGGAATATTGTTGGTAAAACACAATACCTGTTCGCTGTAACTGTCATTCCACTGCATCGAAACTTCGACAGAGATATTGTCTTTTGTTCCGATGGTGTAAAAAATATTGGGATGAAGGACGGATTTGCTGCGGTTGATATATTCAACAAAATTCCTGATTCCGCCGACAAAGGCAAATTTGTCCTCTTTGCCAGTGCGTTGATCGATCAAATGGATTTTTACGCCATTGTTGAGAAAAGAAAGTTCGCGTAAGCGTTTTGCAAAAATATCGTAGTGGTATTCGATATTACCAAAAATTTCCTTACTCGCCAGGAAATGCACTTCCGTGCCATGGCGTTCGCTCTCCCCGGTAATTTCCAGTGGTTTAACCGGAACACCCAGGCGAAACTCCATCTGGTTAATTTTTCCGTCACGGCGTATGGTCAGCTTCAACCATTCGGATAAAGCATTGACCACTGAAACACCTACACCGTGTAAGCCCCCGGAAACCTTGTAGGAATTATCATCAAATTTACCGCCGGCATGTAATTCGGTCATCACGATTTCTGCGGCAGAACGTTTCAGATCATCGTCTTGTTTGATACCGGTCGGGATACCGCGTCCATTATCCAATACACTGACCGAGTTATCCGGGTGAAGCGTTACTGTAATATCATCGCAATGTCCGGCCAAAGCTTCATCAATCGCATTATCGACCACTTCAAAAACCATGTGATGTAGACCGGTGCCATCACTGGTATCGCCGATGTACATGCCCGGCCGTTTGCGCACCGCATCCAGGCCTTTTAATATTTTTATGCTTTCAGAATCGTAGTCTTTTTGACTTTCATTGGGTACATTGGTGTTTGGATCACTCATCAGTTAGGCGCTTTATGGTTATGAAGTTAAAAAGAATGTTTCAACTTTTGCGGATTGGGATCATTCCTGCTGGGAAATCCTGTTAAATTCTCATCGGCATGACGATGTATTTGAACTCTTTATTTCCAGGGACTGTTATCAGAACACTGCTATTGGAATTTTCAAAGGCACATTGTACCGTTTCGCTGTTCACATTGTTTAGTAAATCCAATAGATAAGTAATATTAAGGCTGATATCCACTGACTCGTCGTCATATTTAATTTCCAGTTCTTCTTCGGCTTCTTCCTGTTCATTGTTTTTACAGATAATATGCAGATTATCTGTGCTGACAATCAAGCGCACGCCACGGAATTGCTCGCTTTGATTGGAAAGTATCGATACCCGTTGCAGCGCTTGCAGAAAGGTTAAGCGATTTATCTCAAACAATTTGGTATTGTTTGTTGGAATAACCCGGTTGTAATCAGGAAATTTACCTTCAATGATTTTAGAAGTCAGAATAATATCAGAGAAAGAGAACCGGACTTTATTCTGAAAATATTCTATTTTTACCGGATCTTCATTATCTTCTAGCAATTTGGATAGTTCAAACACCGCTTTGCGCGGCAAAATGACTTCCTGCTTTTTCTGTGCCGTATCCAAAGCAGCTGCGATATAGGCCAAACGATGTCCATCGGTGCCGACACTGATTAACTGCTTATCTTTAGTCAACAATAAAAGTCCGTTCAGGTAATAGCGGATATCTTGTTGTGCTACTGCAAACTGAACATAATGCAATAAATTTTTTAATTCATTTTGTTTCAATGTGATAGTAGCATTGGATGCTGACTCTTCAACTACCTCTGGAAAATCCTCTGCTGGAAGTATTTGCAGGTTAAACACGCTTTTTCCGGATTTAACCTGCAGGTGATCGTCTTGCCGGGTTAGCGCGACTTCCGCATCGGATGAAAGCGATCGCAAAATATCCTGAAGTTTTTTTTGCTGAAACCGTCAAAGTAAAATTCTGCCTGGATGAAATATCCTTTGACGTAACCGTTTTGATTTGTATTTCAAGATCAGTGGTTAAAAAAGACGTCTTTTCTTCATTTTGTTGAATCAGAACATTTGATAGGATAGGTAATGTCTGACGTTTCTCCATATTCCGGTCACCGTTTGCAATGGTTTTTAATAACGTGTCTCTGTTAGTTTTTATTAAAAGCATTTATATAAAAGAATAATAGTAATTAGATAATGTCTTTGATACTTCTGTATTGTTTCTAACATCAAATGAATATCAACAAGATAGCATATTTTTTTCGTTTGTATGAGAACTGTATAAAGATTGGATGGTTTGTGGATAAAAACAGCGAATCTTTAAAATTGCTATTTATGCACAGGTTGTTAGACAGTTATCAACTTCTTAAAATAAGAATCAGTGCGTTAAAATCTCGACTTACAATAGGATCGGAAGCACGTAATTCATTGATTTTACGGTAGCCGTGTAATACAGTGGTATGATCTCTTCCGCCAAAAGCCTCGCCGATATCCGGTAAACTCAACGAGGTCAGTTCCTTAGCGATTGCCATAGCCATTTGCCGTGGGCGCGCGACAATGCGCGAGCGTTTTTTTGAATACATCTCGGATACTTTGATTTTGTAATAATCGGCGACAGTTTTCTGTATGTTCTCAATGGATATCTGGCGGCTCTGCACAGCCAGCAAATCCTTTAATGCTTCTTTAGCCAAATCAAGTGTTATTTCCTGACCGATAAAGCGCGAGAAAGCCAGTACGCGTTTTAATGCTCCTTCCAGTTCTCGCACATTTGAGCGAATATGTTTGGCAATAAAGAACGCAACATTTTCATCTAACCGGATTTTTTCCAGCTCTGCTTTCTTTAACAGGATCGCGACACGCATTTCTAGTTCGGGCGGTTCTACGGCAACGGTTAATCCCCATCCAAAACGGGATACCAGCCGTTCTTCCAATCCGGAAATTTCTTTGGGATAGGAATCACAGGTGATAATGACTTGTTTATGCGTTTCGATGAGTGCGTTGAATGCGTAAAAAAACTCTTCCTGAGTTCGATTTTTCCACCGAAAAATTGCACATCGTCGACCAGCAAGAGATCAAGCGAATGGTAATACAGTTTAAATTTGTCAAAAGCCTTATGTTGATAGGCACTGACGACATCGGACACATATTTTTCAGCATGCACATAACGGATTTTTGCACTCTTGTTATTTTCATGTACGTAATTACCAATCGCCTGGATTAAATGGGTCTTACCCAATCCTACGCCGCCGTATATAAAAAGCGGGTTATAGGCAATACCAGGGGATTCCGCAACTTGGATTGCACCGGCTCGCGCCAGCTGGTTGGCTTTGCCGGTTACAAAGTTATCAAAAGTGAAATTGGGATTCAGGCCGCTTGGATTTTTCTTGGCAGGCGGGAAGGCAGTCTTGGATTCCGGACTGGGTTCCTTCTGCACTTGTATTGATACTGGATCAGGCTGGCTGTTTTTTGTTTCCGTTTGATCGGCAAGCTTCAGATGAAATTGGATTTTTTCTGTGAAATACGCTTGTGCCATTACCTCAATGTGCGCGATAAAATTATCTTTTACCCATTGCGAGACAAAACGATTGGGAGCAATCAGTACGACTTCATTGTTGCTATTTAATGCAGGGGCAATCTGTAATGGTTTGATCCAGGTATTAAATTGTTGAGCATTGAGTTCTTTTTTAAAATGATCAAGACAAGATAACCAGAAGGTATTCAGAGATTGCATAGTTTTTTGTTCTTTATTTGTCTGGTCTTAGAAAGCAATAACAATGCAGGTTTTAAAAATTTCTGCTCTTATATTTCCAGATTATCGATCAATCGTGTTTTATCTAACCAAGCTGCGCCTAAGACTACCAAATCTTGATCATCAGCGTGTACGGGTAGCAGTGAGCTGCGTTTATGAATGCTGATGTAGTCAACTTTCCAGCCACGTTGAACAAGATTTTTCGTGGCGTTTTCCTGCAAAGTCAGAAAATCTTTATAACCGGAAATAATTTCTTGTTTGATCTGAAGGAGCGTTTGATAAAGATTGTTAGCTTCCGCACGTTGCGATTTATTCAAATATTGATTGCGCGAGCTCAACGCCAGCCCATCTGCTGTCCGTACAGTTTCACCAGCAACAATTTCAACGGGTAAATTCAATTGTCGTACCATTTCACGCACTATTTGTAACTGCTGGTAATCCTTTTTGCCAAACACAGCCAGATCAGGTTGAATAATATTGAATAATTTTAGTACTATCGTTGCAACACCGCAAAAAAATCCAGGACGAAATGCTCCTTCCAAAGTATCTGCTATAGGGGGTAATGCTAGCAAGAATTCCTGTGGCGTAGGGAAAAGAATTTGTTCATTAGGTGCAAAAACTGTCTTGACATTTAGTTCAGAAAGTAATCTGCAATCATTGTCAAAAGTGCGCGGGTACCGGTCGAAATCTTCATGCGGCAAGAATTGCAGCCGGTTGACAAAGATACTGACGACAACGCAATCGGATAACTGTTTTGCCTGCTTTATCAGCGCGAGGTGACCGGCATGTAAATTCCCCATGGTAGGAACAAAAGCAATTGGTTGTTCACTTTTGAGACTTTCACGTAGCGCGGTTATGTCATTAAATATTTTCACACTAGGGTCAGTAAGCTAAAATTCATGTTCTTTACCCGGAAACTGGTTTGTTTTGACAGCGGTTACATAATTTATAATCGCTTCCTGGATGCTTTTGCATCCGCCATAAAATCTTTCACAAAGCGCGGTTTTTTACCTTGAACCAATCCCAACATATCATGGAGCACCAAAACCTGAGCTGAGCAATTGGCCCCCGCACCGATACCTATTGTAGGAATAGAAAGCGTTTGGGTGATCTTTTTGGCGAGTTGTGCCGGCACAACTTCCATTACGAGTAAGCTTGCCCCCGATTTTTCCAGAAGCTTTGCATCATCGAGCAGCTGTTTAGCCGCTTTCACAGAATTACCTTGTAATTTGTAACCACCCAGTTGATGAATGGATTGCGGTGTCAGGCCGATATGAGCGCAAACGGGAATACCGCGGCGGGTTAAAAATTGGATCGTATAAGCCATGATCTGACCCCTTTCAATTTTAACCATATGCGCGCCCGCAGCAAGAATTTTTGAAGCATTCTCAAAAGCCTGCCCGGGTGAAACCTGATAGCTGCCGAAGGGCATATCGGTAATGATGAAAGCTTTGCTGGAGCCGCGCGCAACACAACGTGTATGATAAATCATGTCGTCCAGCGTTACGGATAAGGTGGTGTTTTCTCCGTGCAAAACATTCCCTAATGAATCACCGACCAGCAAGACATCAATGCCCGCATTTTCCAGGATGGCCGCAAAAGTGGCGTCATAACAGGTCAGAACGGTGAATTTCTCATTGTTCTCAACCATTTTTTGCAGTGAGGTTTGTGTAATTCTCATGCTTTATAGGGATAGCAAATTTTATCGAGAAAAGCCAAGAAGCATAATGGATTATTTCAAGCCTTGATTTGTTCTAGCTTTTGTTCACCGCATACTGCAAGCAGTGGCGCAATGTGGCCGTAGCCTGGGATATGACAATCCGGAGCAATTTACATCAGCGGCTTAAGGACAAAAGCACGTTGCCACATTCGCGGGTGCGGTAGAGTCAATCCCGCATCATGACACTGTAGCGCATCATACAGCAGAATATCGAGATCAAGGGTACGCGGAGAATTCAAAGATTCGCGTACGCGCCCATGCTGGTGCTCAATAGCCAGCAATGCGCTGAGTAGCTCTTGCGGCGCAAGATGAGTTTCAATCAATGCCACCGCGTTGATAAAGTCGGGCTGATCCAATCGTCCAATGGGTGCACTTTTATAAAGTGAAGAATGGCTTATTAAGTGTGTGCCTGGAAGTTGTCTTAATTCATCAAATGCCTGTTGTATCCGGGAAATCGGATTTTCCAGATTACTGCCCAAAGCGATATAGGCCTGGCTTGGTTTTTTTCTCATGGCAAATACAGATTAACCGTCTTCATTTTTGGCCGGATCATTTGGAGGAACAGCGAGATTGGGTGAAGTTTTTTACGGCTACGTTTTTCTTGCCTTTCTTGGGCGATGTTTGGTTGAACAACATTTTTCCCGTTCTTCATTATCAGCGGATAGAAATGTTTTCCACCATTCACCCAGCTCCATGTTCAGTTCACCGCTTTCACAGCGCAACAACATGAAATCATAAGCAGCGCGAAAACGCGGATGGGAAATCAAACGGAAGGGTTTACGTCCGCTGCGTGCTTCAAAGCGTGGTTGCATCACCCAAATCTCTTGAATGATGGCATCAAAGCGGCGAGGAATCGCAAGTTTCTTATGTTGTATCGAAAGGATTTTATCCATTGCCTTAAATAAGGCAGGTAAAGGTTTCTCACCGGCAGCTTGGAGTGAATCCCAAGCGGAAAGCACTTCATGCCATAGCAGTATGGCAAACAAGAACCCGGGAGAAACCGGTTTATCTTGTCTGATCCGCTCGTCGGTGTTCTTCAGGGCAATGGTGATGAAGCGTTCACCCAAAGGTTGTTCGAGTATGACGTCCAGCATCGGCAGAAGACCGTGATGCAGGCCGCGCGCCCGCAATTCAACAACACAAGCCAGCGCATGTCCTGACATTAACAGTTTCAACATTTCATCAAATAAGCGCGACGGTGGAACATTTTGCAGTAGAGGCGCCAGATCACCAATGGGTTTGGCGGTTTCTTCCTCTATTTGCATGTTCAGTTTAGATGCCAGGCGGACGGCGCGCAACATGCGTACCGGGTCTTCCCGAAAACGTTGTACTGGATTTCCGATAATACGCATTTTTTTGGCTTTGATATCTTCATAGCCATTTAGATAATCCAAAATCTCTTCCTTGGCAGGGTCATAGAACAGCGCATTGACTGTGAAATCACGGCGAACAGCATCTTCTTCCTGACTGCCAAAGACATTATCGTGTAAAAGACGGCCGTGTTGGTCGGTTAGCTGGATCAATGCATGATCATCATCGTCATCGTCGGGAGAATGCCCGCGAAAAGTTGAAACTTCAACAGTTTCAGCACCACACATCACGTGAGCCAAGCGAAAACGCCGACCAATAATGCGTGATCGGCGAAAAATATGACGTACTTGCTCGGGTGTTGCATTGGTTGCGACATCGAAATCTTTCGGTGTCAATCCCAGCAACAAGTCCCGCACAGCGCCTCCGACAATATAAGCTGAAAACTCAGTCTGCTGAAGGGTAGTAACAATTTTAAGTGCACAAGCGGTGATCTGATTACGCCGGATGCCATGGCGTTTATAAGGAATAATACTCAGCTTTGCGTTCGATTCGAAAGCAGATGGTTTGCGGCTGAATACCTTGCGGAGAAATTTACGGATCATTGCGATTGTTGAAAGTATCCGGCGCTAATTGTGTAATGGATATTTGTTGTGCATGAGCGTTGCGATCAATTTAGCCCGGATATTGCATGAATTGCACACGCCCTCACTTGTCTCTTGATTCCACAAGGGATTTGTCCTGGTCAGGTGTATGAATAACTACACCGTTTCTTCGAAAAATCCCTTGTGAAACCAATATCATACGTGAGATTCGTGCGAATTCATGCAGTATCCAGGTTAGGTCAATTAGATAAAAATTCAGTTGAAGCCAGCCGGTAAGCCGGGTTCTGTCGTGGACAGTCATTCCTCTAGATGTACAGTTACCTGTACATTCAAGCAACCTACCCGCAGGCTCTGCGAGCAACATCATCGCCTGCCTATTTGGTCTTGCTCCGGATGGAGGTTACCGCGTTTCACCGTAACTTAATACGCTCGTCTCTGTGGCCCTATTCCTCGCCTCACGGCGGACGGCCGTTAACCGTCATCCTGCTCTATGGAGCCCGGACTTTCCTCCCCCTGTGTTCAAAAAGAACGACAGGCGGCGACTGTCTGGCCAGCTTCGCCGATCATTTTATCACTTGCAGAAGAGACAGTTTGGGGATTGTCCATTACTTGATCAGCATCGCGTTAATTTGTACCAGTGTATCCTCATCCAGTTCGCCGGCTTCAGCGCTCAGACGTAATCGTGACATCAGATAGCTATGATACGCTTTGGCCAAGTCGCGCCTGGCAGAATACATTTGTTGCTGGGCGTTCAGCACATCAACCTCGGTTCTAACTCCGACTTGTTGTCCAAGATTGGTCGAATCTAATTGACTTTGACTGGAAACCAGCGCCTGTTTTAAAGCCCTGATCTGGGCAATGCCATTGGTGACGTTTAGATATTGCTGGCGTACCTGCAGAGAAATATTGCGCCGGGCATTTTCCAGATCATGCAGAGCACTGTTCTGCTTGGCCAAAGCTTCGCGAACACGTGATTGCACGCTAAGGCCCTGAAATAGTGGCAGACTGAGTTGCAAACCGATTGCTCTGGTTGTTATATCACGGCCGATTCCTGTGAACTGAGCGCCAACGCCTTGTTGATCACTGTACTGTGCAACCAGGTCTAATGTCGGATAATGCTGAGCCCAGGTCTTTTTGACCTCCTGGCTTGCAATTTCATATGCAGCCTGCTGAATTTTTATTGTAAAGTTTTTTTGTTCGGCAACATTGACCCATTCTTCCATGCTGCCATAACGCAGACTGGCAAGATCGGATGCAATTTCGCGAGCACTGACAAGATGCCCGGGAAAACGATTGATAATACTCTGTAATGTACGTTTCCGGATTTCAAGTGCATTGCGCGCGGCAATTTCCTGCGACAAAGTTAGATCAAAGCGTGCTTGGGCTTCTTTTGTATCAACTATGGTTGAAACACCGACTTCAAAGTTGCGACGGGCTTGTTCCAATTGTTTGAGAATGGCTCCTTTTTGTTGCTTCCACGACCTCGACATCCACTTGCGCATCAAGCACCTCAAAATAAGCCTGCGCAACACGCAAAATCAAGTCCTGTGCAGTAATTATGAACTGAGAATCGGCTCTAGAAACTTCCGTTTTTGACTGCTCATAAATGAAAAAATTTTCAAAACGGATGAGAGGTTGCGTTGCTGTCAGTACAATGCCGCTCTGCTGAATAGTTCTTTCCGGCCCCAATCCGGTTTCAACCGCCATGGAGTCGCGCCTGCCCGTTAAGGTAATATTGGGCAATAATCCAGCCCTGCCTTGCGGTATTTTTTCCTGAGCGGCTTGATAGGTAGCACGTGCCGATTGATACTGTGCATCCTGTGATAAAGCTTCATGATAAACAGCCATCAAATCCGATGCTTGCAGAGTAGGATGCGATAGGATGCCTATAAAAATAGCAAAGCCTAATAACAAAATTTTCAATTTTTTTTCCGATCTGAATTCGGAGTTGATGAGATCACAACAATAAGTTGATCGCTGCGACTAAAAACATGCATAATTTCTTTAATACTCAAAAGGTAAACCGTGTCGGTTGCAGTGCATTGATGAGCGCTACCGTGCTGGTTTCAAACAGCTTGGTTGTGGTGAATTCGCCAGGTGCTACACAAGTGATCAGCAAAGCTTCCATGACCGGATCTTCTCCCACAATCGCAAATAACCGCCCTCCCGGATTCAGGCTTTTCTGAAAAGCATCGGGTAAAGCCGGTGTCGATGCCGTTAAAACAATCACATCATAAGGTTCATTTTTCGGCCACCCGCGCGCAGCATCGCCCAGTTCGATGGTTATATTCGTGATCTTGTACATTTTAAGATTATTTTCTGCTAATGTTTTCAGTTCAGGAACAATTTCCACACTGTAGACATAAGCACCTTGGTCAGCCAATAGTGCGGTCAGGTATCCGCTGCCACTGCCGACTTCCAGAATTTTGTCCGTTTTCTTGACGTGAAGTTCCTGCACGATGCGTGCTTCCATTTTTGGGGTAAGCATTACTTGACCGTATCCCAGAGGAATTTCCATATCCACAAAAGCCATTGCACGATTTTCGGCTGGAACAAATTCTTCACGCTTTATTTTGTACAGCAAATCCAGCACGTTATCATCCAATACATTCCATGTGCGGATTTGCTGCGCAACCATATTAAATCGAGTTTGTTCAAGATCCATTTCTATTCCGTATTCTTAAATTGACATAAGACTTGCAATTATTTCACATTTCCATTAGCTTCACAGCATCAGCTAGGGGTCCGTTTTCAGAATTGTCTGATATTTGGTGAGATAGTCCCTTAATACCTGACGCGGATAATGCCGCCGTAGGGAAGCTGGGGCTTATCCTCCCGCTCTTTATGGCACTTCTAAGGAGCAACACTATTATG
This sequence comes from Nitrosomonas sp., assembly GCA_016721865.1. Lineage (GTDB taxonomy): Bacteria > Pseudomonadota > Gammaproteobacteria > Burkholderiales > Nitrosomonadaceae > Nitrosomonas. The sequence continues at coordinate 15,986 of JADKHF010000005.1, forward strand.
AGCATTACAGTTTTAAACCCAAATAGTTTTTCCAACACAACCGCTGAAGTCGATGCGGCGGCCGTAAAACCGCTACCGAATTCACGCAAAATCCATGTACAAGGCTCGCGAGCCGATATTCAGGTGCCGATGCGGGAAATCCGCCAGAGCGATACTACCACCAGTATAGGTACGGAAAAAAATCCGCCGATCTGGGTTTACGATACTTCCGGTCCCTATTCTGATCCGGCAATAAAGATAGATATCCGCTCCGGATTGCCAGCACTGCGTGAAAAGTGGATTGATGAGCGTAATGATACCGAAATATTATCAGGCCTCAATTCTGCATACAGCCTGGAGCGTTTAAAAGATCCTAAGCTCGCGGACATGCGCTTTAATTTGCAAAGGCAACCGCGCCGCAGCAAGGCCGGACTGAATGTAACGCAGATGCATTATGCACGCCGTGGCATCATTACACCAGAAATGGAATTTATCGCCATACGTGAGAATCAGCGCGTTGAGGCATTCAGTGCGCAAAATCATGAGCTACTAACACACCAGCATCCGGGACAGGATTTTGGCGCAGCGCTGCCCAAACTGATAACACCGGAATTTGTGCGCGATGAAGTAGCGCGAGGGCGGGCCATCATTCCGGCTAATATCAACCACCCTGAATCCGAACCAATGATTATCGGACGTAACTTTCTGGTGAAAATAAATGCGAATATCGGTAATTCCGCATTGGGTTCCAGCATTCAGGAAGAAGTGGAAAAAATGACCTGGGCGATCCGCTGGGGTGGGGATACCGTCATGGATCTCTCGACGGGAAAGAATATTCACGAAACCCGCGAATGGATCATCCGCAACAGCCCGGTGCCGATTGGTACCGTGCCTATTTATCAGGCTTTGGAGAAAGTCGATGGCAAAGCCGAGGAATTAACCTGGGAAATTTTCCGTGATACGTTGATCGAACAGGCCGAGCAGGGCGTCGATTACTTTACCATCCATGCCGGTGTGCGTCTTGCTTATGTGCCGATGACCGCGAAACGCATGACGGGTATCGTTTCCCGCGGCGGCTCGATTATGGCCAAATGGTGTTTGGCGCATCATCAGGAAAGTTTCCTGTATACGCACTTTGAAGAAATTTGCGAGATCATGAAGGCTTATGATGTCAGCTTCTCACTCGGCGATGGGCTGCGCCCCGGTTCAATCTATGACGCCAATGATGAAGCACAATTTGCCGAACTCAAAACATTGGGTGAATTAACCAAAGTAGCCTGGAAACATGATGTGCAGACCATGATTGAAGGACCCGGTCATGTGCCGATGCACCTGATCAAGGAAAATATGGAATTGCAATTGAAGTATTGCGATGAGGCGCCTTTTTATACCCTTGGCCCGCTGACGACGGACATCGCCCCCGGTTATGATCATATTACATCCGCTATTGGTGCTGCGATGATCGGCTGGTATGGTACCGCGATGCTGTGTTATGTGACGCCTAAAGAGCATCTGGGTTTGCCGGATAAGGATGATGTCAAGGATGGCATTATTACCTATAAAATCGCCGCGCATGCAGCAGATTTGGCAAAAGGACATCCCGGCGCGCAAATTCGGGATAATGCGCTTTCCAAAGCACGTTTTGAATTCCGCTGGGAAGACCAGTTTAATCTCAGCCTTGATCCAGACAAAGCGCAACAGTTCCATGACGAAACCCTCCCGCAGGATGGCGCAAAGGTGGCGCATTTTTGCTCGATGTGCGGTCCGCATTTCTGTTCCATGAAGATTACTCAAGACGTGCGGGAATATGCCGCCAGCCAGGGGGTTGCTGAAGAAGAAGCCTTGAAGCTGGGGATGGTGCAGAAGTCGGCTGAATTTAAGGAAAAGGGTGCAGAAATTTACAGCAAATTGTAAAGTCGGCGCGCACAATCTTATTGTCAATTTCAATTTTTTAAAGCATAACAACAACACGATATGGATTTAATTTTACTGTTGAAGGCATTGGTCCTCGGCATTGTCGAGGGATTGACTGAATTCCTGCCGGTTTCTTCCACCGGTCATTTGATTCTGGTCGGTGATTTGCTTGATTTCAATGATGAACGCGCCATGGTTTTTACCATCGCTATTCAGTTGGGTGCGATTTTGGCAGTTTGCTGGGAATATCGCAGCAAGATTTCTGAGGTAATTGGTGGCATCGGATCCAATCCAGCAGCCAATCGTTTTGTGATCAACCTGCTGATCGCGTTTCTGCCGGCTGCGATCATGGGGTTGCTTTTTATTAAAACCATCAAATACTATCTGTTTCATCCCGTGCCGGTCGCACTGGCTTTGATCATCGGCGGTTTCCTGATTTTGTGGGCGGAGCGCAGAAAACATGTGATTGAAGTGGAACAAGTCGATGACATGGATTGGAAGCATGCGTTGAAAGTCGGTCTGGCGCAATGCCTTGCGCTGATTCCGGGCACTTCGCGCTCGGGCGCTACGATTATCGGTGGCTTGTTTTTTGGTTTATCGCGCAAAGCTGCAACCGAATTTTCATTTTTCCTGGCAATTCCCATTATGTTTGCAGCCACCTTTTATGATGTCTACAAACACCGCGAGTTTTTAGAATGGGATGATTTGGGTATGTTTGCAGTGGGTTTTGTGGCTGCCTTCATCAGCGCGCTGTTGGCGGTGCGCGGCCTGCTACGCTTTATCAGTAATCATGATTTTACGGTATTTGCCTGGTATCGCATTGTATTCGGCATCATCATTCTGGTAACGGCATATACGGGAGCCATTGCTTGGTCAGAGATGTGAAGTACTATACTGACACGCACTGATATTTACAGATTAGTTGAGAAAGATCATTATGCATCATGGTTTATGTTTGGAAATGTGAATAGGATAAAAGTCGAATTTAGGCCATATTTGAGGGGGTCTAAGCAAACAAAAAAACAGAAACCGTTTGGTTTTACAGATGATTGGAACTAAATTGTAGCGTTGCTCTCACAAGTTAATATAACAACTCTAAAAGGAGTTTACGAATGAAAATAAAATGGTCTGGACTTATTTTTAAGCGATTTTTAGCGTTATCCGTAATAGTAGCGGCAATGACGTTTATGCTCGCAAACCAAGTATTAGCACATGCTTCTCTAGTTAAAGCTGAACCCGCTCGTCGTGCCGTGCTTTCTACACCGCCCGCACGGATTCACCTCTGGTTTAATGAAGAAATTGAACCCGCGTATGCATCAGTTTCTGTACTTAATGAGGATAAAAAATCTATTACGGATAACAAAGTAGAAGTGGATTCAAAAGACCCGAAGTCTGTTGTGTTGGAATTACCGGATATGCAACCGGGGCGCTATACAGTAAAATTCCGGGTGCTTTCTGTCGATGGTCACGTGGTTGATTCAGAATACAATTTTACAGTTTCAGACGAAAAAATAAAAAAGATGATTGAGGTCGTCGCTACATTTGCTCGTTGGTCACAGCTTATTGCTAATCTGATATTGTTCGGTAGCTGTATTTTTCTTGCTATCGCCGGGCAACAAAAAGCTGTTTTTGAAAGCACTTGGGTAATCCGGCTGGAAAGAATATTTCCATGGCTGGTTGGCGTAATTTTACTAGGGTTGTTAGTTATTCTGGCGACAACGACAGGCGAAGCAACCGGTATTGCTGCTAATACCTGGCGACCGGATGCGTGGCTGGAAGTCGTGCAGCAGACCCGCGTAGGAAAAATATGGGCGGCCCGTGCGGTATTTGCGCTGGTTTTGTTGGGAGTCACGCTATATATTCAGCATGTTTACAGGGTGCGGTGGCATTACATCCTATGTGCGGTTGTTGCGTCTTTACCTTTGGTTATTGGTTCGCTGGTAAGCCATTCTGCAGCAGATGAGATGTCTGTCGTTTCAATACTTCCTTATGCGCTGCATATTCTTTTCGCGGGTATCTGGTTTGGCGCTCTGCCAGCTTTCTTATTAATCCTATTTAGTAAGAAATATTCAGGCAAGTCATTGGATTTGCTGAGCATTGATAGCTTGAAAAAATTTTCGTCGCTGGCTTTACCGGTTATGGCCATAATAATGGCCACAGGTCTTATCGTTGCTGACCGAATGATTGAGGAAGACTACCATGCACTGGTTGCTAGTTCGTATGGTTGGTTGTTAAACATAAAACTCACATTATTAGCGATCATTCTAATAATCGCCTATCAAGCACGTTCGAGATGGTTGCCATTGTTGATTCAGGCTGATAATGGCGAAGAAACGCAAAGCAGCGGCCGACACATGAGGGCATGGGTAAGTGTTGAATTTGTTCTGGCCATGATCTTGGTATTATTGGCAACGATCATATCGAATACCAAACCAGCAAAGCATGCCATGGTTGAAAACTGGCCATATCCTTTTAGATTCTCGATAGATGCTACCTGGGAAGAACCCAACGTTCCAATTTTTTTCTGGATGGGTGTGGGTCTTTTCATAATGGCAGTTGGCTCAATAGGGTTAGGTATAAAAAATAAATGGGAAATTAAAAAACGGGTTGGGGTTCCGCTGGTATTAACAATTGCATCCTTTGCAATCGCTTTACCTCGATTAGCAGTGGTTGCTTATCCGGAAACCTACCAGAGTACGCCAGTTCCCTTTGATGCGATTTCTATCTCTAATGGATCGGCATTGTTCTCGCAGAATTGTGCAACTTGCCATGGTCCGCAAGGTAAAGGCAATGGCATAATAGCTAAAACTTTTAATCCGCCGCCCACTGATTTATTGACAGAAGCACATACGGCAAAACATACCGCTGGTGATTTCTTCCATTGGTTAACGAACGGAATAGTTGGGACGGGTATGCCTAGTTTTTCCAGTAAATTGTCAGAAGAGGATCGCTGGGATGTCGTCAATTACATTCATGCCATGTCGCGTGGCTATAAGGCGCGCTTGCAGAGTCCTGAGGTTGTTCCTGAAAGACCCTCTATTGGTCCGCCCATTTTTTCATACTTTGCACATGACGGTTCCAGTGGTGTTCTAAAGGATTTTCGTCTGAAAAAGAATGTAATGATAGTATTATTCACTTGGCCGCAATCACACGCGCGGCTGCAGGAATTGAAAGCATCGTATGATCGGCTCCAGCAACTCAATACGATCATTCTGGCTGTGCCGATGAATAATCTGGATAAACAAGAAATCATGGATATTGCAGCGGATATTCCTTTTCCGGTTGTAACAGAAGGTTCATTAGAGATAAAAAATAGCTATGCTTTATTTCGAAGAACGCTTACAAATCCGGATATATTAAATGAAGGCGTGATTCCAGAGCACCTTGAGTTTTTGATAGATCGCTTTGGCTATTTGCGTGCAAGGTGGATACCCACTATAGACGAAAGCGGTTGGGCGGATATCAGTGTTCTAACAAAACAGCTCGTTCAGCTTAATAGTGAAAAGGAAATTCTTCCACCACCCGGCGATCATGTGCACTAATGCAGTTTTGACTATCCTGATTTTAATCAACAACATGCGGAAATTGATTGTAAAACAAGTTATTACATTGTTTTTGTTAAGCGCGATGGTGATTTTGTCACAGCTTGCCTGGGCGCATACTGATGAGTATTTGGCTACAGTTGAGGCACCTCATGGTGGCCAGCTTCGCGCAGCAGGCCCCTTTCATTTAGAGTTAGTTGCCAAGGATGGTGAATTGACATTGTATGTAACAGATCATGGAGATAAACCAGTTCCAGTGCAGGGTGGGCAAGGTAAAGCAAATATTCAAGTAGGTAAGGATGGTGAGAGGAAAGCCGTTACACTCGAGCCAGAGAGTGGAAATATAATGAGAACGAGGGGTGAGTTTAAAATTACACCAGAGACTTCAATTGCCGTTTTTATAGCAATTCCGGAATATGAAGCGCAAGGCGCACGTTTTACATCACTTGCACCGAAAGGAGATGGTGGTGAACGCGGGCATGACCACGACCATTAGGTAAATGAAAGAAACAAATTTGGTTGAATAAGAAAGAATCAATCGTTCCAGCCCCTCTTCCTCAGAATATTCTGAAGTACCGTAAAACCGGACACGCTATAGTAAGCCACTTCTTTATTTCAGTGAAAATTCCGCCCAACTGCCTTTCCTCTGATCGCTTTCTTTCGATTCATGGTTATCCACGATAAAAATTCGCTTGGTGGAAATTTCACCTTTTTCAACCAGCCAGTTGCGTGCGGCGCTGGCGCGGTTTTATTTCAATGGTTGTTATGGTGACAGGGCGTTGCAGGGCTTCAGACAGACGGATCTCGAGTTGGGATTTGGCATAACCCGGTAACCAAAATACGCTGAGCGCCCCCCTGCGGCAATCAGGACCGCTATGACGCCGAGATTGATGATCAGACGTTTGTGTCGAATAAAACGTGGCTGTATGGTCGGAGTCATGGCAGTGGCCTGTCCATTTCTACAACGGGTTAGCGAGGTGCTTAAAACATATTAAATGATAAAAATGATATTGTTTATTAAAAAATTTAGAACTGAAGAGCAGATTAAGCTATTCGGAAGCAGCAGAGCAGTCAACCGAATAGCTCAATTGATCAATTCACTTGAAAAACCTTGTAAATGAGAGATCTTAATAGTGCGAGCTTTCTTTCAGGCCAATTAATTCCACATCAAAAATCAAGGTTGCATCCGGCGGAATGATATTGCCCGCGCCGCGTGGGCCATAAGCCATAGATGGGGGAATAATCAAAGTACGTTGGCCGCCCACCTTCATCCCGACGACGCCTTTGTCCCAGCCTTTGATCACGCGCCCTGCGCCGAGCATGAATGAAAAATGTTCTTTACGGTCATAGGAGCTGTCAAACTTTGGACCTTTCTTGTCAGGAGCGTTTTCATCATAAAGCCAGCCGGTATAATGAACATTGACAGTTTTTCCGATTTCCGCTTCCTCTCCGGCGCCGACTTTGACATCGATTTTTTTAAACGCTGATTCATCAGCAGCGGCATGTTCCTTATAAGAGAAGGCTGTCTGGGGCAGTAGTGCCAACGCCAGCAGGATGATACTTAAATTAAACAGTGTTTTCATTTTATGCATGGTTTCCTCAAGAAAAAAGTTAAATCCGGTTAATTCTAACAATTAACTCTCAGGTATTATAACTGGTAACATCCGTTCTTTATCAGCGGCTGTGTTCGAATTGATCTTTTCTACTTAAGTTTGATCAAAGGGTTCTAGCAGGCCTATTCGAGGTAGGCGATGCAAGGCAAAAACAGCAAAAAAGCGCAGTTTATGTATGATAAATGAACATTTTGCGCCTGTTTTTTACTCTGCAGCGGCAACGCAGATAGTTTTTCAGTGCCTGCTAGTGGCATAATTCTTTTTCAATCTATAGCACATATTCTTTAATACAGCAAAATGCAAGCATCGGATCAACGTGACACAAACCAGAATGAGCAGCAGATAGTAGATCAGCAAACGGCTGATCTGTTATGCCTGCACGATTCACCGTTGGTGCGAATTATGTATCTGGGAGCCGGTTTTTTGGCATTGTTGCTGGGTGTGTTAGGAGCAGTATTGCCGGTATTACCTACGACACCCTTTGTACTTCTGGCCGCGGCCTGTTTTGCACGCGGTTCAGAGCACTTCCATCGTAAATTACTGGAAAATCGAATAGCCGGTCCAATTATTCGCGAATGGTCCATTTATCATAGCATCCCGCGTCGAGTCAAACGCTGGGCTTATTTATTGATGGCATTATCATTCATGAGTTCTATTTTTATTGTGCCTGAGCTATGGCAAAAGATCATGCTGGTTATTATTGGCTGTATATTGGCCTTCTATATTTGGCGTGTTCCGGTACGAGAAACCCGGATCACTAATGAAAGCTCCTGATCTCGCAATGCAGATACGAGCCAAGAATAGTGAGCTACGTCGGAAAATTTTGATCATATGAAATTTGCGTCAATGCATCGCAATCAATTGATGGCTTGATAACGCCAGCGAATCTCAAACAAGTATGATAAGTTTTTAACAGTAAATTGATCAAGTCCGCAAACAAGCCAGTAACCCAGGCGGCCTGTTTACAGATTTCATAGAAAATGTGGAACAATGTGCGTGGAGAAAATGGATTGCTCAATGCACTCCAAGAGCCCAAAAGACACTGGTTGCAGAGAAAAAGCGCCTGCAGGTAAAGGAACGACATCAGTCCGATAAGTGAAACCGTTCTGAGGATTCTCAGTTAGTCATCGCACCAAGCGGTTTCGTTTCTTTTCTATTGCTTTAGCTTGGATTTAATATAGGAAAACCCATGCACACAACACGTCGTAGCTATAACCAAGCACTACTAACAATAAGCTGCTTATTTTTTCAGTAACGCCATGGTAACAGTTGCTGCCGATACCGTTGAGCAATTGAGTACACTCAAAGAACAAAATCCGTCGCAGTGACCATTTACAACGATGATTTAGCGCTGATCAAGGATTTACGCCAAGTTGCCTTAGTCAACGGCGATTTTAATCTGGCATGGCGTGATGTCAGTGCGCACATGCGGCCAGAAACTGCATTACTGCGCAGTATCACCAGTCCAGGCAGTGTTGAAGTATTGGAGCAAAACTTTAATTTTGATTTACTCACCCCGCAAAGTCTACTGAACAAATACATTGGGCAAACGGTATCGATCGTAAAAATCAATCCGGCTACTGGCGTTGAAAGCAAAGAAAACGCGATCGTACTCGCAGCCAGTAATGGCGTGGTGCTTAAAATGGCTGATCGCATCGAAACTGGCATGCCTGGACGTATTGTTTTTGATAATGTGCCTGGTAATTTGCGTGATCGTCCCACGCTTGTGATTGGCGGGAATAATAGTGGTAAAGCTGCGCAAGATATAGAGCTGAGCTACTTGACGGGCGGCTTGTCCTGGAAAGCGGATTATGTTGCAGAGCTTAATGATAAAGAGGATCAACTGGATTTATCCAGCTGGGTAACATTGACCAATACCAGCGGCACCAGCTATCCCAATGCGAGACTACAATTAGTGGCTGGCGATATCAATCGGGTGCAGCGAGAGTTTGCCGCAACCAGGGCGCCGAGAGCCAAGATAATGGCGGATGCCGCTCCCGCACCGATGCGTGAAGAAGCATTGCTGGAATATCATTTATATAGTCTGGATAGATTAACGACCATCGCCGAAAATCAAAACAAACAAGTCGCACTACTCAATGCCTCCGGTGTGCCTGCCAGCAAAGAGCTCGTGCTGGCAGGCAGTGATTACTATTATGCCGCCAGCTATGGTGATTTGGGGCAAAAAATAAAAGTAGACGTATTTTTGCAGTTTGACAATAAAGAATCGGCCCGTTTGGGCATACCGTTGCCTAAAGGTATCCTGCGAGTGTACAAGCGTGATAAAAACGACAATGCGCAGTTTGTCGGTGAAGACCACATAGATCACACCGCCAAAAACGAGACCGTGCGCTTAAAACTCGGCAAATCGTTTGATGTAACAGCGGATAAAAAACAAACCGAGTTTAAACAATTAAGTACCGGCGGTATCCATAGCATTAATCGCTTTGAAAGCGCATATGAAATCACACTCAAAAACGCAAAAAAAGAACTGATCACGGTTGTTGTGCAAGAACCTATACCGGGTGACTGGAAAATGGTGAATGAAAGCCAGCCGCACAGCAAGCCCGCCAGCAACACAGCTATGTGGAAAGTGGACGTGCCTGCCGAGGGGTCAATTACGCTCAAATATCGCGTGCAGGTGAAGTATTGATTGCTGCTGTATGGACTCCTGCATGTTATGCAGAAATGGACGATTGTTGAAGAACTCGGGGCTATTTCGTAATCGAGGGACTTTGAGAGAAACTTGCTCAGGTTTTTCCTATTTCAGAATGATCGGCATTTTTCTTCATACCGGAAAGCTTGATCAGGACCATACCGAAAAGGCCGCCCGCTGCATCAATAAGAAAGTCTGTAGCAAGGGGTGACCGGCCAGTAATATAGAGTTGTGCGATCTCAGTCCCGCCGGCCAGCATAAGAATGATAGCTATCACCTGGAGGGCGGGTTCATTTGCCATCACTAAGCACAAGATAAAGCCAAACAAGAAAAAAAGCAGAAATGCCAGACCTTGGATAAATCCCATGGAATGGCAGTTTTAAATGATTTGCTTTCTGCATCAATTTGAACTTTGACTTCATCGGAAACCTGGTTTTTCAAATCACCCGGCAGGGATATCCCTGCGATAATGGCGATAAACGTGGCTAGCAGCAATGCGCGGAAGAGGATAGTTTTTCCGCGTATAAAAAGACATGAGCCAGCCAGCAGCAGGAAAAAAGAACTCCAGGCAGAAAGAATAATAGCTTTTGACCATGTGTACTCCTGATTTACATAAACTGGATAGATCTGTAAATTTTTTATTTGAAGTGAGCCGGTAGATTGGCTTAATTGTGCAACCACCTGGATCCTCTGAGTTTCCGGGGAAATGGTAAAAGCTGTGCGGTAATGTTTCCAATCAGTGGTTCCTGCCAGAGCGACAACCGTATGCGGCAGATTATATCGGTCTTTTTCCCCGTCATTCTGTACCAGAAGAATTCTGGCCAGGCTCCAGGGCTTCTCGCCTGCCACTACACTCGTACATTTCACATCAGCGGATACGAGCAAGATAGTGCCTGGATTAACCGGCGGAAGATCTTGATGAGTGCTGACACCTGTTTTTGCCTCATTGGCTAAAAGGGTCAATCTATTTTCCGTGATGTCGACCCGGTTGCTTTCTGATGTTTTGAATTTCCAATGGCTAGTTAATAGCTCAGGTCCGGTCTGTTCGTACTGATTAATCCAGGTATGGGAAATTAGGGTTGCAGTGGCAAGAAGAATGAAAAGAAAGCAATTTGTTTTCAACAAAGGCATGATCAGATACTGGGGCGCAGCAATAACATGACTTCGTTGAAGTATCTGGGCTTAGGCGCTATAAACACAGTTTCTCAACCAGTGCGCTATATGGATCAACCCCTTTTTCAATTTCCTCGCATGCCTCATTTTTTGCCCAAAGGCATGGTTTCTTCAATACGCTCTCGTTTTTGATCTTCCTAGAAATATTGAACCATCAAGCTGATATATCCAGCAGCAAAAATAACCAGAACAATAATAACAAGCTTCTTCATCGAATTGACTCCTTTCAGTTAAATATCGATTAGTCACTGCTGTTTTACACTGCCCAAGTAAAACGCATCCAATGCGTTGCCGTCAAGTGTCTTTGCGTAGTTCTATCTGGGAGGGGTTACTGAGTTCAAGCGCCGAGTGAATCATTTCATGCCATATTTTGTATTTATCTTCGAAAGACAATCGGGCATTGGCAGGGCTTGTGGAAGGCAAACGAGTAAATTTCAGCAAACCCGAGTTATTTTCTGGTAAGACATGGCGCCTAAAACAAGCTTCCGCTTTCCCGCCGTTAAAAAATACATGGGTAATTTCTCTGTGTTCAGGAAAAAAGGATTGAAAGTCGTTGATTGTCTGCGTATCCGTCTCAATCATGGAATCCAAGCTACCTGTACGCTGACAGGATCTGAGCACATCCCATAATGCTATCTGCGATGACTTTAGTGCCGTAATTTTTTCTTCGTAGGAAGCGACAGAATTGATTTGCAGTAATTGCGACATGATCGGCCAGAAGGCATTGCGGTGGTGTGCATAATATTGGTTAGCCGCTAGTGACGCCAGCCCCGGCATGCTGCCAAGTATCAGAATCTTCGCATGATTGTCAGCGATGGGTTGAAAACTATAGATGATCGACATGCTGAATCCAGGTGGATTATTTGAGATGATCCACGTAGTAATGCCGAATGGCATTGAGTTGCTGATCCAGTTCGTAAACCAATGGCCGACCGGTGGCCAGTGATAATTTCATGACCTGTCTGGGGGTGAGATGATCCAATAGCATCATCAAGGTTCGCAGGGTATTTTTGTGGGAGACAATGAGTATTCGTTTCCCTTGTTGTATTTCCGGCTGGATGGTTTCCAGCCAGTAGGGTTGAAAACGTGCAAGAGTGTGTTGCATGCTTTCCCCCAGAGGGAGCTTAGCTTTATCAATGCCGGTGTAACCGGGCAGATTCCCGGGGAAGCGAGGATCCTGGGAATCCAGATAGGGAGGCGCTGCGTCAAATTTGATTTGGCAGCCCAGGATGGGCCAGATACCAAATTTCTTGATGGCTTGCCAACGTTCCATTCCTTCCAGTGCGCCATAATGACGTTCGTTCAATCGCCAGCTTTCATGAACCGGTATTTCATTCAACTGCATGGAAGCCAAAACGATCTGTGATGTAGTTCTGGCGCGTTGCAATGTTGAGGAAAAGCACATATCAAATGTAAAGCCTGCCTGCTTCAGCAAGTAGGCGGCCTGCTCAGCTTCTCTTTCCCCCTTGGGGCTCAAGGCTACATCACTCCAACCGGTAAATATCTTATCGCGATTCCAGATACTTTGCCCATGACGCAGCAGGACAAGTTGCGTGATCTTTTTCTGTGCATTTGCTGCTGGAGTAACGGTTTGAGGAAGCATTGCAGCTATTGACGCTGGAGGTATCCGATAGAAGATTCATGCCAAATGTGCCTGAGTGCATCCCATAAACCGCTACGTATGGTTTTAATGTATTGCGAATTATCGGTTAAGCCATTGACCAAACGGCGTTGTGCTTTGCCCAGATTATGATAGGGCATGCTCATAAAAAGATGATGCGTGGCATGGTAACGCAATCCCACCGGCGCCCAGAGCGGGGTGATCAGAAAATTACCGGGTATGTTGATAGAATCCAGGTACTGCTCAGCCAATGTCATTTTGTGATTGCCTGGATTACGATAGGCATGGGCGGCCAGCGTTCGCAGTGAATTGAGGATGAAAACGGTTACTGCAATCAGATACCAGAGCAGCAATAGTGAATAGGGAAACACTTCCAGAACGACCAGCGTAATGATAACCGCACCAAACAGACAGGTAGCAATTTCCTGTTGGCGCCAGTTAAGATCATTACGGATAGCATTCGCAGCGCGCCGGTAGTTGGAATCAATCGTGAGTGAAGAAGCGCGTACCCAGACGATCTTGCGTAATGGCGGAATCATGTAGGACAAGGGTGTCAGCAATACGAATCGCGCAACCATAAAGACCGGTATTAAAAAGGACAATAAAACGTAAATAACCATTTCCACAGGTCTGCGCGTTGCAAAGGGGAGGTATTCGCCATCTGCGCTGGTGCCATAGACATCCGGCTTATGGTGGTCATTATGCACACCGTCATAGGTAAACGACGGGATCATGAACGGGATTCCACAGAGGATATTCCACACCAGACGAAAGTTCTTAAATGTGCCTTTCTTCAAATGTACCAGTTCATGCACAAAGACGGCCGAGCGATACATTGCCAGCACCGCAACCACAAAACCGGCTAATTGCCAGAGCGAAAACGCAGACGATAACAGTGCGGTGAAAAATGCCGTCCAGCCCAGCGTGATGTGAAACGTAAAATCGATCCAATAAATCCATGGATTCGGCGTCATCAGGTCGCGTACCAGATGATGGGCTTCGCGTAACGGGAATTCTTTGATATAAGGCGGTTTTTGTTCAGTCACTTGGCTCTCGTATGGTTTCACTTAAGACCAGCAGGATTGAATGTAATTCATAATGCGCTGATTGATCGCCGCATCGGTTTTGTTGATTTGCCCCAGGTTGGGCATAGCCGGCCAGCCCGCATCGATAAATTCCCTATCCGCAAACTGCCTGGGCTGTGCATAACGTGGAATCACGTGAAAATGCACATCCGGGTCGACCATCATCAGCATCAGGTAATTGATTTTGTCATTCTGAAAGGCTTTTGCCAGCGCGGATTCAATCTGGTCGGTGATGCCATGGAGTTCGGTAAAACTCTCAGGACTGAGTTGTGAGAAAGCTTCAGCAGGTTCATGCGCGGCTAAAACCAGCGCACCGAGCGTCGCCTGCGCCGGGCGCAGCATCACCGACCAGTATTGATACGACTGGATAATGGTTTGCGGTGCGCCAAATTTGCGCATCGTGACATTGAAGTCGGATGGTGCCGGACTATTTGTCATGGTTGATTTCATGGTTGATTTCTAGAAATCCGGATAACCATGAACGGAACCAATTTTGGATTATGAGAAGCACCCATCACATTACTCGCTAAAAATCATGCCTGCTTTGGCCAAGTCTTCTATGAAATCGATTTCACACCAGCGATAGCCTTTGACGGAACAGGAATTGACCAGATGCTGCTTGGCCAATGCATCAATAATCGACAAATACCATGATTTCAGTTCCGCCGGATGGCGCAATGCCGATTCGACGGCCTGACTGAAAATTTGCGGACCCTGCTCGCGAAAGTAAACCAGACCAATGGATTCTGCATTCACCTGATGCGGGGGAATAATTTTGCTGACCTGTTTCACCCAGCCGTCCGGATCCAATTGCACTTTCATGTCGTCGGCATCGTAAGCGTTTTTATAGTCCACGCTGAGTGTAATGGGCGTCGGTTTTGAATTCAAGACCTGCGCGACGAGCGCAGGTTCGATCACGGTATCCCCGTTGAGTATCAGAAAATCACCCGTCATGACACTGCGCGCAATCCAGCAACTCGCCAGATTATCCGCCACTTCAAAGAAAGGATTGAACAGTATTTTAATCTTGGGGTGATGCGCATAACGCTGTTGTAGTAGCGTTTCAATCAAACCCACCTGAAAACCCGCGACAATCGTGATTTCATCAATGCCAATCGCCAGCAAAGCATCAATCTGCCACGCCAGCACGGGTTTATCGGCAACCGGCAACAGGCACTTCGGCGTACTTTCGGTCAGCGGCAACAACCGCCGCCCCTGCCCTGCGCTGAGAATGATGGCCTTGGTGTGTCTGGCCGGGCGTGTGATTGGATTATTCGTCATAGATGGATTGATTATAGGGCACTTTTAGCTGGAAAAACTGCTGATCTGCCGTAATTCTTCAACAATGCGTTGGATTGCGCGCAGAAAATCCTCGACTTGCTCACGGTTGTTGCGGCTTCCCAAGCTGATGCGTACCGCGCACCGCGCGAGCATCGGATCAACCTGCATCGCACTCAGCACATGGCTTTGCCCCGGATTGACGCTGGAACAGGCAGCACCCGCGGCGACAGCAAAACCGGCTTTATCCAGTTTAACCACCAACGTGTCGCCTTCGATATCCGGCAAGGCAAAATAACACGTGTTCGGAATGCGTGCCGCCCCGGCACCAAAAATCACCGCCCCCATAGAAACCAGCCCTTTTTCCAGATGATCCCGCAGTTGCGAAATAGACTGCGCGGTTTCTGCCAAGCGGGATCTGGCTAATTCGCAGGCCACACCAAAACCCACAATCGCTGGCACATTCTCGGTGCCGGAACGCAATCCGTTTTCATGCCCGCCGCCATAAATCAGCGGTTTTAATAACAGTCGTTTGTCGACGATCAAAGCCGCCGCGCCTTTGGGGCCATAAATCTTGTGTGCGGACAGTGTCATCGCATGCACTTTCAGCGCGGCAAAATCCACCGGGATTTTTCCCAAACCCTGAATCGCGTCGGTATGAACGGTGCCACCCTGCGCGCGCGCCAACTCTGCAATACCCGCAACATCCTGAATCACGCCGGTTTCGTTATTCGCCAGCATCACCGAAACCAATCCCGGCTTATGTTCACGCATGGCGTTATCGGCCGCATCCCAATCAACCTGCCCGGATGGATTGACTGCTAATTGATGCACCACCCACGCATCACCATTGCGGCGTGCCAGCGCTTGCGCCGGTTTCAACACACAAGGATGCTCAATCGCACTGATGAAAAGATTCCCCGGCTTCAAACTATCCGCCGCGCCGCGAATAAACAAATTATTCGCTTCCGAACCGCCACTGGTAAAAATCACCTGCACCGGCTGCACCCCACCGCATCCGCCACCTGTTTGCGCGCCTTGTCAATCGCACGCCGCGCATGGATGCCATACGTATGGCGACTGGACGCATTGCCGAATTCCTGCTGGAAATACGGCAGCATGGCTTCCAGCACGATGTCGTCAACGCGGGTGGTGGCGTTGTGGTCGAAGTAGGTCAGCGTCATGGGTTCAAGGTATTGTTCAATAGGCATCATTTT
The DNA here is from genome assembly GCA_016721865.1 of Nitrosomonas sp. GTDB lineage: Bacteria > Pseudomonadota > Gammaproteobacteria > Burkholderiales > Nitrosomonadaceae > Nitrosomonas. The sequence continues at coordinate 32,064 of JADKHF010000005.1, forward strand.
AACGGTATTTTATCGGGTAGGATCTAAATTCCGAATTCGAGGAAGTAAATCAGTTAGGCGCATTAAAACGATTTATTTTTCAGAGTACCAGTAAATGCGGATCCAGGTAGACTAATATTCTTATTCGCTGGGAAAGGGATTAAGAAAAGAATTAATGAAGCTGGGTCGATAAGCAATCAATGAGCGCTTGTTCAAGATTTCTCTTTCAAGAAACAATTATAAGTAACTGATTATATGTAATGTAAAATATTGTATTCCAATGACATTAATATGTTTCTTTCAAGCGCCTTGCGGTCGAGAACCGATTATGACGCTAATAAGTGAGAGATTGTCCTTTTAGGTAACCTCAGTACTCCACCGGCAACGGATCCAAACTACGCCATAAATACCATGTTGCGACCGAACGCCAGGGTTGCCAGGGTTTGGCGAGTTCGAGCATGGTTTTTTTGTTTACCGGCTGCTTGTCAAAATAGTGTTGACTGATGGCACGTTGCAGTCCGATATCGTCCAGCGGAAGAACATCCGGGCGCTGCAGGTGAAAAATTAAAAACATTTCTGCTGTCCAGCGTCCTATTCCTTTTACTTCGGTCAGTTGTTTGATGATGGCTTCATCATCCCTATCAGTCCATGTAGTTTCATTCAAGCGCCCTTCAGTGAAATGCCGCGACAAATCCTGCAGGTAGGTTATTTTTCGTGCAGATAGCCCGCAGGCCCGCAATAAGTCCTTTTCTGCCAATAGCAATCGTATGTGGCGTCATGTCAGGAATGGCGCCAATTACTTTTTGCCAGACGCTTTCGGCGGCTTTGACAGAAATCTGCTGCCCAACGATGGAGCGCGCCAAGGTAGTGAAAGCACAACCCCGTGAAGTGAGTGTGGCGTCTTCAAATTGCCGGATTAACTGATGCATGACTTTATCGCATGCAGCCAGTTCCTGTATCGCTTGTGTCCAGTATAACGGCGTCATATCTCTGCTGAAGTGGGATTGTTGAACGCAGAGAGTGTGCAATTTTTTCAGTGGCAAAACAAGTTTGTTCAGAGCCAATCTCAAAACCAAATTAATAATTCACATTGAATATTTCTTCTATCTCTCTTATTTATTTGAACATTTTATTGCCCATTTGATTGTAATCGGCTTTGTCATTAAGTCTTTGTCATATAACTATAAAACCACCAATTCATGCTTGACTATCCCGGGTTTTTTGATTAAAGTGGGGGTTGGTGGGAGAATGTGGGAAAATTTGATGGGCCTCAATAAATTTTCCCTTTATAAAAGGAGACAGCATGTTCCGTGGCATCACGCAGCTCAGTCTGGATGCAAAAGGTAGGCTTGCGATACCCGCAAGATACCGTGGCGAACTGATGTCTTCCTGCACAGGACACTTGATAGTCACTGTTGATCCTTCAAAGTGTTTGTTGATTTATCCTCAGCCAGCCTGGGAACCGATAGAACAAAAACTCAATAAACTTTCCAGTTTTGAATCCAAAACCCGAAATTTGCAGAGGTTGCTGGTGGGCAATGCCTGTGATGTCGAGATGGATGCTGCCGGTCGTATTCTGGTGTCACCACCACTGCGTCAGTTTGCCAGTTTGTCCAAAGATGTGGTTCTGGTTGGTCAGGGTGCAAAATTTGAATTGTGGGATGAAACGCAATGGAATTTACAGATAGAAAATGCGCTGACTTTCAAGGATAGCGATATGCCGCCTGAGTTGGAAGGTTTTTCTCTGTGATGAAACGGTAAAACGGGTAGATGCACATTGCGGTGTTGTTGCATGAAGCAGTCGATGCATTGGCGATAAAACCGGGCGGTATCTATGTGGATGCAACGTTTGGACGTGGCGGACATAGTCGTTTAATACTGTCGCGATTGGGTGAGCAGGGCCGACTAATTGCCTTGGATAGAGATCCTGTTGCGGTTAAATCAGGCGAAGTGATTGAGGATAAAGATTTTCCATCAGGCATGGCAGTTTTTCCGGATTGCGGCGGATATTGCAGGAAATGGGCATTACAAAGATTGATGGGGTGTTGTTGGATTTGGGGGTGTCCTCACCGCAATTGGAAGAAATTTCGCGCGGATTCAGTTTTCGTTTTGCAGGACCGCTCGATATGCGTATGGATACAAGTGGTGGGCAGACTGCGGCAGAGTGGCTTGCCAAGGTTACAGAAGATCAACTGGAATGGGTGATAAAAGAATATGGCGAAGAACGGTTTGCTAGGCAGATTGCAAGAGCGATTATTGTGGCAAGAACGCGGCAGCCTATTGTTACCACATTACAACTTGCCGAGATCATCGCAGCGGTCGTTCGTACGCGCCAGCGTCAGCGGGAAAATATGCGGCATCCGGCGACGCGCACTTTTCAGGCGATACGGATTTATCTCAATCAGGAGCTTGAGGAGCTGTCGCTAGTTTTGCCGCAGTGTGTTGAATTATTGAATCCGGGAGGAAGACTGGTGGTGATCAGTTTTCATTCTTTGGAAGATCGCATGGTCAAACAGTTTATGCGGACAGGAGCCAGTACGGATGAACTACCGCGTGGCGTGCCGCTGCGGGAGAAGGAGCTGCAACGGTTCAGCAAACAGACGTTGCGAGTGATTGGCAAAGCAATTCGTCCGGGAGAGCTTGAAGTGGCAGAGAATGTGCGGGCAAGGAGTGCGGTGATGCGGGTGGCCGAAAGAATGACATTGAACGGGTAATCGGAATGTTCAAACTGAACATTTTTTTTATTTTTGTGGTGATTGCTTGCGCACTGGGCATAGTGACCTCGCAGCATACAGCCCGTAAGCTTTTTATGGCACTGGAGAACGAAAAAGCAATAGAGCGGAAACTGGAAGTGGAATGGGGAAGACTGCAGCTGGAGCAAAGCACATTGATTATGCACGGACGTATCGAACAGATTGCGAAAGAGAATTTGAATATGACGGCACCTGCTGCGTCCAGTATACAAATTGTTTCGATCAGCAATGCAGAAGATCGATTAAATCCGAAAGGCGTTGAGCCGTGATAAAAATAAAACCCGAGATACCGCAAATCAAATTATCGGCATGGCGCTCAATCCTATTGCTCAGTTTACTGGTACTGGGTTTAATCAGTTTGGCAGGACGTGCTGCCTACTTGCAGGGAATGCACAATGATTTTTTGCAACAGAAGGGAGAGTCGCGCTATAGCCGGGTTGTAGAAATGAATGCAGACCGGGGGATGATTACAGACCGGAATGGGCAAATCCTGGCTATCAGCTCACCAATCGCGTCGGTATATGCAGATCCCAAAGTGGTAAAGATTACGCCCGAGCAGTTGAAACAGTTATCTGCCTTACTTGAAACAAGTATCGCTGAAATAGAGGGTCGGATTAAAAGAGAAAATAGCCGATTTGTTTATCTAAAACGGCAAGTGGTTCCGGATACAGCCGAGAAGATCATGAAGCTAAAGATACCGGGTATTTTTTTAACCAGTGAATCCAAGCGATATTATCCGGAAAGTGAGTTTGCCGCGCATGTGCTGGGTTTTACCGATATAAATGACGAAGGCCAGGAAGGTGTCGAACGTGGCTGGCAGGAAATACTTGCTGGTGAACTGGGTAGCCGTCGTGTTATCAAGGATAACAAGGGACGAATCATTGAAGATATTGAAAATATCCGTTCGCCCAAACCAGGACAGGACCTGGTTCTGTCAATCGATAGAAGGATTCAGTATCGTGCACATGTCGAATTAAAAGAAGCAGTAAAAATCAATAAGGCCAAGGCTGGCAGTGTTGTTGTGCTGGATGCGCAAACGGGAGAAATTCTGGCATTGACCAATTTGCCAGCTTATAACCCAAACCGAAGATCAACCATAAATAATGAAAGAATTCGCAATCGGGCGTTGATTGATACTTTCGAACCGGGGTCTACGCTAAAACCATTTACTGTAGCAATCGCTATGGAAGTGGGAAAAGTCAATTCTGATACGGTTATGCAGACAGCTCCAGGAACGCTGCAAGTGGGCAGAAAAACCATACGCGATGTCAGTAATAAGGGAGAATTGACGGTTGCCCAGGTAATCCAGCAGTCGAGTAATGTCGGAACAGCAAAAATAGCATTGTCACTTGAGTCGCAAACGATGTGGGAGATGTTTAATCGTTCAGGGTTTGGCATGCTGCCAAACTCGGGTTTTCCTGGAGAGGCCAGTGGAATACTGCGGCCATATAATAAATGGCGCACAATTGAACAGGCCACTATGTCATACGGCCATGGCATTTCAACCAGCCTGATGCAATTAGCGCGTGCCTATACAATCTTTACGAGCGGAGGCGAATTAAAACCAATCTCGTTGTTGAAGCAAACGACGCCCGTCATGGGGCAACGTGTGATTTCACGCCATACTGCATTGGCGATGAACCATATGCTGGAGATGGCAACCAAGCCCGGCGGCACGGCACCATTGGCGCAGATTAGTGGCTACCGCGTTGCCGGTAAAACGGGGACGGCACATAAACTGATCGATGGCCAGTACGCCAATAAGCGTTATATTTCAACTTTTGTGGGTTATGCGCCCGCATCAAATCCACGCTTGATCATTGCTGTGATGATTGATGAGCCCTCCGCTGGAAAATATTTTGGCGGCGCCGTGGCTGCGCCAGTCTTTAACAAGGTAATGTCAGGCGCTTTACGCATCATGAATATTCCGCCAGATGCGCCTGCCAATAATGTAATTACCTTTACGGCAACTCCCGAGATGGATGAAGAAGGATGAGTTTGATGACGACTGTCAAAAGAAAAGCATCAAAATTATTTGATAATTATCTTCTCGATGAGATCGGGGTTCCTATTAAGAATCTAGTCACGGATAGCCGCCTGGTAAAACCTGGTGATACGTTTCTGGCCTATGCAGGTGAAGTGACTGACGGGCGTAAATTTATCCCGCAGGCAATAGCGGCAGGTGCCAATGCCGTGCTCTGGGATCCGCAAAATTTTTCGTGGAATCCGGAGTGGCGCATCCCGGCATTGGCAATCAATGAACTGAGGAATAAAGCAGGGCTGATAGCCAGTTATGTTTATGGTAATCCATCACAAAAATTATGGATGGTCGGAATCACCGGAACCAACGGAAAAACCTCCTGCAGTCATTGGTACGCACAAGCCATGACAAGCCTGGATAAGAAAACGGCCGTGCTGGGGACATTGGGAAATGGTTTTAGCGGCGAATTGGAGATTGCTGAAAATACAACACCCGAAGCCACAGTGCTGCAGCGCTCGCTGGCAAAATTTGTCGAACGCGGTGGCAGAGTGTAGCAATGGAAGTATCTTCACACGGCCTGGTGCAAGGGCGGCTCAACGGAACAACGCTCGCAATTGCTGTACTGACTAATTTATCACGTGAACACCTGGATTATCACCAGGATATGGATTCTTATGCAGCCGCCAAGGCGCGTTTGTTTTTCTGGCCTGAATTAAAGTACGCAGTCATAAATATGGATGATGTGTTGGGTGTTGAGTTATCGCGCCAGCTCGCTAATAAATCGATCAGAACAATTGGCTATGGATTCCGCTATCCGGAAGAACGCTATTCCAATCAATTCAAAATGGTATACGGTTCAAATCTCAAAGTTGATATCGGGGGTATGGAGTTCGATATTGAATTTGAGGATAATCACGAACATTTGAGAATTGGTTTGCTGGGTAAATTCAATGCATCAAACTTGCTGGCTGTTGTTGCAACTTTGTTGGCAAGTGGAATTCGTTTGCCGGATGCAGTCCGGTCACTTCAAAGCATACAACCCATTCCGGGCCGGATGGAAAAATACGAAGGGATTGGCCAACCTATTATTATCGTGGATTACGCACATACGCCTGATGCATTGGAGAAAGTGCTATGCACATTGCGTGAGCTTTCGCGCACTGCCGGCCAAAAGAAAGGGGCAATCGGGGAAAATGTGCGTGTGTTTTGTGTTGTGGGATGCGGAGGTGATCGGGACAAAGGCAAGCGTGTGCTGGTCGGTGAAGTGGCTACGCGCCTGGCGGATGAAGTCATTTTTACCAGCGACAATCCACGTACGGAAGATCCGCTGAGCATTATTAAAGATATTGTTGCTGGCGCAGGCACAAAGAACTATCAGATAGAGGTTGACCGGGCGTTAGCCATTTATCAGGCAATCGATAATGCCCAACCCGGGGATATTGTTCTGATTGCGGGTAAGGGCCATGAAAAATTTCAGGAAATAAAAGGACAGAAAATTCCTCTTAATGATGCGGAAGTTGTGCAACAAGTGCTCAAGGATTTGGCGATGAAAGTGCGAGTATGATCATGATGACGGTTAAGGAAGCTGCTGAAATATTGCACGCCGAATGGAGCGGAAAGGATGTGCTATTTACCGGAGTGAGCACAGATAGCCGCACGCTGAAGGAGGGTGATTTGTTCATCGCTTTAACCGGGGAAAGATTTGATGGCAGCAGATTTGTTAGTAGCGCTGAGGAGAAAGGCGCCGTTGCCGCGATGATCCAACAAGCGGTTGACGGCAATGATCTGCCAGCCGATCTACCCCTGATTCGTGTCAGGGATACGAGACTGGGATTGGGGCAATTGGCGGCGCACTGGAGAAACCGTTTTGCAATACCGGTAATTGGAGTCACAGGAAGTAACGGCAAGACTACAGTCAAGGAAATGGTTGCAGCAATATTGCGTCAGGCATCAGCAACCGGGAAAGCAGAGGACAATGGGCAGACAGATTATGTATTGGCAACCGAAGGAAATCTCAATAACGACATTGGTGTGCCTCAAATGTTATTGAGATTGCGGCAGCAACATCGCTATGCGGTGATTGAAATGGGCATGAATCATGTTGGGGAAATTGCCTATTTGGCACAATTAGTAAAACCCAGCATCGCGCTGATTACCAATGCAGGTGCCGCGCATATTGAAGGATTAGGTTCTGTTGAAGCGGTAGCACGCGCCAAAGCTGAGATAATTGCAGGACTCGATCAGCAAGGAACCGCCGTCATTAACGCGGATGACAAGTATGCGCCATTGTGGCGTGAATGTGCCGGTGCACGTAAAATAGTCGATTTTGGTTTGCGGGAGAAAGCGCAGGTAAGCGCCGAATATCAAGTTGATTTACTGGTAAACAGAATCCGCTTGAAATTGCCGGATGGCGTAGTTGATTTGAAGTTACAGGCGCCGGGCGTGCATAACGTCTATAACGCAATGGCGGCTGCAGCCGCCGCAGCATTGGGCATCAATAAAGAAACGATTGCAGCTGGATTGGAGTGTTTTCGGGTGTGCAGGGCCGGATGCAGAAAAAGCTGGGGCTGCATCATGCAATATTAATCGATGATACGTACAACGCAAATCCAGAATCGGTGCGTGCAGCGCTGGCCGTTCTCGCTGCAACCGGAGGGAAAAAATACTGGTGCTGGGCGATATGGGAGAACTGGGCAAATCGGCCATTGATTTACATCGCACAATCGGAAGAGATGCACGCAATGCAGGACTGGATCAATTGCTGACTTTGGGTGAACTCAGCGCCTATGCAACGGAGGAATTTGGTAAAGGGCGCAGCATTTTAATACCATCGACGAATTGCTGAATGCGACCGAAAGTTTACTTGGCGATGATGTCACCCTGCTGGTGAAAGGTTCACGCTTTATGCATATGGAGCGTGTGGTCCGGCAACTGGAACAACCCAAGAGGTTTCCATGCTGCTAACGCTTTCCCAGTGGCTGGCCCAGGATATCCGTGCTTTTAATGTATTTGGTTACATTACATTGCGTACTATGCTGGCTGCTCTGACAGCATTGGTTATTTCTTTCATTATTGGCCCGATGATGATACGCAAGCTGACTGTTTACAAAATTGGCCAATCAGTGCGTGATGATGGTCCACAAACGCATCTTGTGAAAGTGGGTACACCAACGATGGGGGGTGCCTTGATACTGATGTCAGTTGTACTTACTACGATGTTATGGGCTGATTTAGGCAATCAATATATCTGGGTGGTGTTGCTGACTACTCTGGGTTTTGGCGCAATTGGATGGGTAGATGACTATCGGAAAGTAGTACACCGCAACCCAAGGGGACTCTCTGCAGGCGCCAAATTCTTCTGGCAATCGCTGATTGCACTTATCGTTGCGCTGTATCTGGTTTCGATTGCAGAAATACCGGCGCAAACTGACATGATCGTACCATTCTTCAAGGAAGTTGCGATTCCATTGGGAGTCACAGGTTTTGTGATATTGACCTATTTTGTTATCGTCGGCACCAGCAATGCAGTGAATCTTACCGATGGTTTGGACGGTTTGGCGATTATGCCGACTGTCATGATCAGCAGCGCACTTGCTGTTTTTGCCTATGTGGCAGGACATGTTGTATTTGCCAAGTATCTGGGAATTCCCTATATCCCCAATGCGGGAGAATTGTCCGTATTTTGTGGTTCCATGGCAGGCGCGGGTCTTGCCTTTCTGTGGTTTAACGCCTATCCCGCTGAAGTATTTATGGGTGATGTGGGAGCGCTGGCTTTGGGTGCTGCATTGGGGATTGTCACTGTCATAGTCCGCCAGGAGATTGTGCTGGTGATTATGGGCGGCGTTTTTGTGGTGGAAGCGTTATCCGTGATGTTGCAGGTAGCATCATTCAAATTGCTGGGCAAACGCGTTTTTCGCATGGCACCGCTGCATCATCATTTTGAATTAAAGGGCTGGAAAGAGAACCAGGTGGTGGTCAGATTCTGGATTATTACCATCATCCTGGTGTTAATTGGATTATCGACATTAAAATTAAGATGATTCTGCAAGATAAAACAGCACTGGTGTTAGGAATGGGCGAAACGGGTTTGTCCATGGTGAAATGGCTAGTACGCCAGGGTGCAACAGTACGTGCTGCGGATAGTCGCATGGAGCCGCCGCACTGGAAAGAAATCATGGAAGCACATCCAGCAGTACAGGTTTACAAAGGAAAATTTGAAAGCAAAATTTTTGACGGCATCGAAATGATTGCGATGAGTCCAGGTGTTCCATTGGCGGATCCTTTTGTGCAACAAGCCATTCAGCGTGGCATACCAGTGATAGGTGACATGGTTCTTTTTGCCTGGGCGCTTGAACAAAGCGATCTGCCAAAACCGAAGGTTGTGGCTATTACAGGGTCGAATGGCAAGACAACAGTAACCGCAATGGTCGGTGCTATGTTGAAGAAATCAGGCTGGAACGTAGAAGTGGCAGGGAATATTGGCCCAGCCGTTTTGAATGTACTCATGCAGCAAATGGATGCAGGTAATTGGCCGCAGGCCTGGGTTTTGGAAACATCCAGCTTTCAATTGGAAACAACTCATAATCTGAATGCAGATGTGGCTACAGTGCTCAATTTGAGCGAAGATCATTTAGATCGCTATAAGGGCATGCAAGATTATGCGGCGGCAAAAGCGAAAGTTTTTATACATGAAAAGGGTGGTGAAGGCATACAGGTCTTAAACCGGAATGATCCCGGTGTCTGTGCTATGGCGCTGGCAGGCAGGAAGAAAATCACTTTTGGTTTGGATGAGCCACCTACGCAAAAAGATTTTGGCATCATGCACGATGGAGATGATTTATGGCTGGTAGAAGGGGATTTGCAATTAATGAAAACCTCCGAGCTGGTTGTCAATGGTTTGCATAATGCTATCAATGCATTGGCGGCATTGGCCATGTGTCGCGCATTAGGCGTATCCATGGATCCGCTTTTGTCAGCGCTGCGGGAATTTCGTGGATTACCGCACCGGATGGAAAAGGTTGCTGCCTTTAACGGCGTTACTTTCTATGATGATTCTAAAAGCACTAATGTGGGTGCAACTGTGGCAGCGCTAAACGGACTGAAACAGAATGTCATTTTAATTGCCGGTGGTGAAGGGAAGGGACAGGATTTTTCACTTATGAAACAGGCAGTCGCCAATAATGCCCGGGCAGTTGTGTTGATTGGTCGTGATGCGGGAATCATCGCTGGCGAGTTGAAAGATTGTGGTGTTCCTTTGCATTTTGCAGTTACGATGGAAGAAGCCATGCAGAAAAGCTTTTTGCTGGCACAAGCGGGAGATGTGGTATTGCTGTCCCCCGCTTGTGCCAGCTTCGATATGTTTAGAAATTATATTCACCGCGCAGAAGTATTTGTCGCGGCCGTCAAAGATATTGAGACCAAATTCTTTAGTTTTGGACAGAAAAAACATTAACTGATGATCTATCAAGCAAACAATCAGAAGCAAAGGGTTCTGGCTGATTTTGATCAGGCGCTGGTGTGGTCGGTTGTGCTGTTGCTGAGTATTGGATTGATCATGATCTATTCAGCCTCCATTGCGATTGCAGAGGCGCAATTTGGCGCTGATCGCGCCGGTTATTATTTATTGCGGCACAGCGCTTATCTGGCTGTCGGATTGATATTGGGATTGATTGCCTTTCAGGTGCCTATGCGGGTATGGCAAAAATATGTCACCTATTTATTTATGATCAGTGTTTTGATGCTGGCACTCGTTCTTGTTCCCGGTATTGGTCATGAAGTCAATGGCAGCCAGCGTTGGATTTCGCTTTATGTGGTGAATATTCAACCATCTGAGTTTGTGAAACTTTTCATGGTGTTGTATGCCGCTGACTATGTCAGTCGCAAAGCAGCCGATTTAAATTCTTTCCTGAAAGGGTTTCTTCCAATAACAATAGTCCTGTCTATCGTAGGTTTTTTATTGTTACTGGAACCTGATTTCGGAGCATTTTTTGTAGTGACCGCACTGGTTATGTCTATCCTGTTTCTGGGGGGCGTCAGTTTAAAAATATTCATTGCGCTGATCGGTATTCTGGCAATTGGTTTGTATGAACTAATTTTGAGTTCAGAATACCGAATGGCTCGAGTAGTTGCATTTATGGATCCCTGGGCGGATCCGTATGGAAAAGGCTATCAGTTGAGCCATGCACTCATCGCATTTGGTCGCGGCGAATGGTTTGGTGTGGGTTTGGGAGGTAGTGTCGAGAAACTCTTCTATTTGCCTGAAGCGCATACGGATTTCTTACTTTCGGTACTGGCTGAGGAGCTTGGGTTTATTGGAGTGGCTGCAGTAATCCTATTGTTTGTCGGGCTCATCATGCGCGCTTTTGTGATCGGCAGGCTGGCGGCAAAACTGGGTAACCCTTTCTCGGCATTGGTAGCGCAGGGAATTGGCATCTGGATCGGTGTGCAAGCATTGATCAATATGGGTGTCAATATGGGCGTTTTACCCACCAAAGGGTTAACGTTACCGTTGCTAAGTTTTGGCGGCAGCAGTATCACAGCAAATTGTATTGCATTAGCAGTAATACTACGGATTGATTGGGAAAATCGCCAGCGGTTGCGGGGGCTTAACGTATGAGCGCGCATACCATTCTGATTATGGCTGGCGGTACCGGCGGGCATGTGTTTCCGGGCCTGGCAGTGGCCGATTATCTCCGGCAAGCCGGATGGCGCGTCGTTTGGCTAGGAACTGAAGCAGGAATGGAGCTAAAGCTGGTGCCGCAACATGGCTATGAAACCGAAGTGATTAGTTTTTCCGGGTTACGGGGTAAGCGATTGATCGCCTGGTTGATGCTACCGCTACATTTGCTCAAAGCGTTCTGGCAGAGTATCCGGATTATTCAGCGCGTAAAACCTGATGTAGTCCTGGGCATGGGTGGTTATCCGGCATTCCCCGGCGGCATGATGGCATCACTGTTAAATAAGCCATTGGTGATCCATGAACAGAACTCGGTAGCAGGATTAACCAACAAAGTTCTGGCGAAGCTGGCGGATAAAATTTTTCTCGGATTCCCGGATGCCATTCTGGCTGATCAAGGAAAAGCGGTATGTTCTGGCAATCCGGTACGTTCGGAGATAGCACAGATAGAAGCGCCTGAAAAACGCTTCCTGGAGCGGCAGGGAAAATTGCAGTTGCTGGTGGTAGGCGGCAGTCTGGGAGCGCAAATCTTGAATACCATTGTGCCGCATGCGCTTAAATTAATACCGGAAAATCAGCGTCCCGTGGTGGTACAACAAGCAGGTACAGCGCATCTGGAAGAAGTTTTAAAGGCTTACGAAGAACTGCAACTGAACGGTGAAGTGATCGCATTTATAGATGACATGGCAAAACGCTACGCTACCAGTGATCTGGTGCTGTGTCGTGCCGGCGCACTGACCATTGCAGAATTAAGCGCAGCAGGCGTCGCCAGCATCCTGGTTCCGTATCCGTATGCGGTGGATGACCATCAAACCAGTAATGCCAGATTTCTTTCTAGCCATGGCGCTGCCGTGTTATTGCCACAAAGTGAATTGACTGCGCAGAACCTGGCTGAATTGCTGGCAAAATTGACACGGGAAAAATTGCTCGGTATGGCAATCGCTGCGCGCAGTATGGCAAAACCGGAAGCAACCCGAATCGTGGCTGAGGCCTGTATTGAACTGAGTGGAGCGCTGCATGAAGCATAAAGTTAAACACATTCATTTTGTCGGTATCGGTGGCGCGGGCATGAGCGGTATTGCCGAAGTTTTCGTTAATCTGGGCTATCAGGTCAGCGGCTCAGATCTGATGGACAATCAGGTAACTCAACGTTTGGCTAGACTGGGTATAACGGTATATGCCGGTCATACCAGCCAGCAGATAGCCGGGGCAGACGTGGTGGTTATCTCGACCGCAGTCAAACCGGACAATCCTGAAGTCATTGCAGCCAAAAACAAGAATATTCCGGTTGTGCCGCGTGCCCTGATGTTGGCGGAATTGCTCAGGCTACGCAGCGGCATAGCGATAGCAGGCACACATGGCAAAACAACCACCACCAGTTTGATTGCCAGCATACTGGCGGCGGCAGATATGGATCCCACATTTGTTATCGGTGGAAAACTGGAAGCGGCAGGCTGTCATGCGAAATTAGGAAGTGGTGAATTCATCGTTGTCGAAGCGGATGAATCGGATGCTTCATTTTTGTATTTGCAGCCGGTTCTGACCGTGGTGACAAATATCGATGCGGATCATATGGAAACTTATGGTCATGACTTCAACCGGTTAAAGCAAACATTTGTAGAGTTTGTACAGCACCTGCCCTTTTACGGAATGGCCGTGGTGTGTGTGGATGATGCCAATGTGCGTGACGTGATGCCGGCTATTACGAAACCTATTACTACGTATGGATTGTCCGAAGATGCGCAGGTTCGTGCCATCAACATTCAACATGACAATCATCAGATGAGGTTTACCGCGGTGGTGGGCGTAAATGGCTCAGCCCGTAATCTGGAGATTACGCTGAATTTGCCCGGTTTACATAATATACAGAATGCACTGGCGGCAATTGCGGTTGCCAACGAGATCGGTGTGCCGGATGGGGCGATTGTCAGGGCGCTATTAGAATTCAAAGGGGTGGAAAGACGTTTTCAGCTATACGGAGAAATTAATTTCTCCGCACAGAAGAGTTTTGCGCTTGTTGATGATTATGGCCATCATCCGGCTGAAATGGAGGCAACCATCAAAGCGGCTCGCGGCGCGTTTCCTGGGCGGCGATTGTTGGTGGCATTTCAGCCGCATCGCTACACACGTACCAGAGATGTGTTCGAGGATTTCACCCGGGTTTTATCGCAAGTTGATGTGTTGTTGCTCACAGAGGTTTATCCAGCAGGCGAAGAGCCTATCGTTGCGGCGGATAGTAAATCATTGGCACGTTCAATCCGCGTGCAGGGAAAAGTAGAACCCATTTATATTGAGGAAGTGGATGATTTGCCGCCCGCCATACTGAATGTTGTGCAAGATGGCGATGTTGTGCTGGTGATGGGGGCAGGTTCTGTGGCAAAAGTAGCACCGCATATCGCCCAAATGAGGAATAAATTGATTGTTGTTAATGGTTATGAATACTGAGAATCAATGGGAAATGACCAGTTTGTCTCAAAATACAAGGATTGCCATGTCAGTAGCCGATCTATTGACTGGTGATGCGGGCATGCCTGTTCTGCGTGGAGAAATGCGTACCCATGAACCCATGAGCAGGCATACTTCCTGGCGTGCCGGGGGACATGCAGACCATTATTACATTCCGGCAGATCTGGATGATTTTTCAAATCTCCTGCAGGGATCAACGCATGAATCTATTTATGTTATCGGATTGGGAAGTAATCTGCTGGTTAGGGATGGTGGTTTTCGCGGTATGGTGGTAGCGCTGCATGCACAATTAAATGATTTGCGATTGATTGAGCAGAATCAATCCGGCGGACTCATTTATGCAGGCGCCGGTGTGGCCTGTGCTAAGGTTGCGCGATTTGCCGCCAGGCATAATCTGGCCGGTGCAGAGTTTCTGGCAGGCATACCGGGCACAGTGGGTGGAGCACTGGCAATGAATGCCGGGTGCTTTGGATCAGAGACATGGAAAATCGTTGAACGTGTGCAGATTATTAATCGAAGCGGGCATGTATTGATGCGCCAACCGGGTGAGTACAAGATTGACTATCGCAGCGTAGACATTGCAGCGCACAGTTGAAAAGGAATGGTTTGCCGGCGGATATTTCAGATTGCCGCACGGGGATCAGACGGAATCACGGCAACGAATTAAGCAATTGTTGGCGCAACGCGTGGATAGTCAACCGCTCAATCAACCGAACGCGGGCTCAGTATTTCGCAATCCCCATGGGGATTATGCAGCGCGTTTAATTGAGGCCTGTGGTTTGAAGGGATGTAGTATCGGCGGTGCCATGGTTTCACCCAAACATGCCAATTTCATTGTCAATACAGGCAATGCCAATGCGACTGAAATTGAAGCATTGATGAAGATGGTACAAGACAGGGTTAAGAAAGAGACGGGAGTCGAATTAATCCCGGAAGTTCGGATTATTGGTGATGCCAGGGGGCATTCATAGTGATTGCGCACAACTTTGACAATGACAAAGTTGCAGTACTGCTGGCGGCCGTTCTGCAGAGCGTGAAATATCTCCAAAGCGGGCAAGCTGTTCTGGACGCGCTGCGTAGAAGCGGCGTCGATGCCTATCCTTTTGATCCGGCAGAGCAAGCACTGGAAGAACTTTTACATCGAGGTTTCAATAGAGCATTTATCGCGCTGCACGGACGTTTTGGTGAAGATGGCACAATCCAGGGTGTGCTGGAATGGATGAGATTGCCTTATACCGGCAGCGGTGTCATGGCCAGTGCGCTGGCCATGGATAAATGGCGTACCAAATTGATTTGGCAGGCAACGGGTATCCAATCGCCGCGTTATGAATTGTTGCGAGCTGACAGTAATTTTGAACAAGTCGCTGAAACCTTGGGATTACCGCTGATTGTTAAACCAGCGCGGGAAGGATCCACGATTGGTTTGAGTAAAGTGCATCACCAGCAGGATTTGGCAGCAGCGTATCACTTGGCCGCACAGCATGATGCTTTGGTGCTCGCTGAAGAATTTATTGCAGGAAAGGAATTAACGGTTGCTGTTCTGGGAGAAACACCGCTGCCAGTCGTGAGAATTGAAATTGCGGGCGAGCTTTATGATTATCAGGCTAAGTATTTCTCTAATGATACGAAATATTTCTGTCCCAGTGGCTTGTCGGCTGAATTGGAATCGGTAATCCAGAAACAGGCATTGCGGGCTTATCAGGCGTTGGGATGTCAGGGCTGGGGAAGGATTGATTTGATCTTAAGTCAAACAAATCAACTTTATTTTCTGGAAGCGAATACTTCACCTGGAATGACCAGCCACAGTTTGGTACCGATGGCGGCCAGAACAGCCGGGATTTCTTTTGAGGATCTGGTTTTGAGAATATTGGACTTGGCGCATGTGGAATAACCATCACGCATTGAATTTGTTATCCAAAACATTAGTTGCTCTGGTGACCATGGTGGTGTTGTATGCGGTCAGTTTACAGCTGATCAGGCCGCCGTTTTTCCAATCAAGGAAATTAATGAAGCTTATACAGGGAGCAGAAAGAAATACGGCGCTACAAAATATTACCCGTGAACAGATTGAACATCTGATCGGAAACGAAATTGAGGGAAATTTTATTTCGGTGAATCTGACCGCAGTGCGCGAAGCTTTTGTAAAATTACCCTGGGTACGGGAAGCAAAAGTAAAAAGGGAATGGCCTCATGGTTTGCATGTGAAGCTTGAAGAGCATCAGGTATTGGCCTATTGGGGAAGTCATGCTTTGGTAAATACTTATGGTGAGGTATTCCGGGTTACCGTAGATGTTGATCTGCCAAAATTTAATGGACCTAATGAAGCCAGTGCACAAGAAGTGGCACAGCAATATCGGCGTTTTAACAAAATACTGGGACCATTGCATCAGCATATTTCGGAGATAAGCCTGACGCCACGCTATGCATGGCGTATTCAACTAAACACTGGGACAATACTGGAGTTGGGACGCAGTGAGATAGAAGAAAGACTTGTTCGCTATGTTTCAGTATATGACCATAGTATTGCTCGACTAAATCAGCAGGAGCCGTTGGCATATGTCGATTTGCGTTATCCAAATGGTTTTGCTATCCGCATGCCTGAAGTAATGCAGCATGTACCACGTAAATCTGGTACGAGGAGAGAAACGTGAGACCAGGGAGATGGAGCTAGATGAATAAAGCGAGAGAAAATAGAAATCTGATTGTCGGTCTTGACATTGGCACATCAAAAATTGTGGCCATCGTCGCGGAAGTCCTTCCAGAAGGCGGTTTTGAGGTCATTGGTTTAGGCAGCCATCCCTCGCGTGGATTGAAAAAAGGGGTCGTGGCCAATATCGAGACAACAGTGAATGCGATTCAGCGGGCATTAGAAGAAGCTGAGTTGATGGCGGATTGCAAGATTCATGAGGTTTATACCGGATAGCCGGCAGTCATATCAAAGGATTTAATTCGGATGGCATGGTGCCCATCAAGGACAAGGAAGTTACTGAAAAAGACGTTGAACGGGTGATGGAAGCGGCAAAGGCTGTGAACATACCAGCGGATCAGCAAATTCTGCACATCCTGAATCAGGAATTCATTATTGACGGTCAGGAAGATGTACGTGAACCAGTGGGTATGAGCGGCATACGACTGGAAGTAAAAGTGCATATTGTGACCGGTGCAGTATCTGCCGCTCAGAACATCGTAAAATGTGTCCATCGATGCGGCCTGGAAGTTAGAGATTTAATATTACAACCATTGGCGTCAGCAATGGCTGTGTTGTCCGAAGATGAAAAAGATCTGGGTGTCTGCTTAGTGGATATTGGCGGAGGAACGACAGATATCGCGGTATTTACACATGGGGCAATCCGGCATACCGCAGTCATTCCGATCGCAGGAGATCAAATAACGAATGATATTGCGATGGCATTACGCACCCCGACTAAGAGTGCTGAAGATATCAAGTGTCGCTACGGATGCGCATTAAGGAGTCTTGCCGATACCCGGGAGATGGTAGAAGTTCCGGATGTGGGTAATCGAGGCTCACGCCAGCTGTCCAAGCAGACATTGGCTGAAGTGATTGAGCCGCGCGCGGAGGAACTCTACTGTCTGGTGCAAGCTGAGTTACGCCGCAGCGGGTTTGAAGAATTACTTTCATCAGGAATCGTAATAACGGGCGGATCTGCCTCATTACGCGGCATGGTGGAATTGGGCGAAGAGATTTTTCACATGCCAGTGCGATTAGGCTTGCCCAATTATCATGGCAATGTAAAGGAAGTGATCCATACCCCTCGGTACGCTACAGGTATTGGTTTAATTCTAGCCGGTATCGAGCAGATGCAGCACCAGCAGGGTTCAAGAATGCAGGGAGGTTCTGCCAAGCAGATCCTTTCTAAAATGAAGGGATGGTTTCAGAGAAATTTTTAATTAGAAATTTCAAGGGTTGTATTAGCAGTCAAGCGGCTTTAATTTCAATGTACTAAAGGAGAAACATTATGTTCGAAATCATGAATAACGATACTCAAGAGGCAGTCATCAAAGTTGTTGGTGTTGGTGGTTGCGGAAGCAATGCAGTGGATCATATGATCCAGAATGGCATGCAAGGCGTTGAGTTCATCAGTATGAATACTGATGCGCAGGCATTGAAAGGTAATAAAGCGCCAACGATATTGCAACTGGGTACGGGTATTACCAAAGGACTGGGTGCAGGGGCAAATCCTGAAATCGGACGTGAAGCCGCGCTTGAAGATCGTGACCGGATTGCAGAGCTGATTCAAGGTGCGGATATGCTGTTTATCACTGCAGGGATGGGGGGCGGAACAGGAACAGGTGCAGCGCCAGTTGTAGCGCAGGTTGCCAAGGAAATGGGTATTTTAACCGTAGCTGTCGTCAGTAAGCCATTTGCATTTGAAGGAAAACGTCTTGTGGCTGCTAAGGCTGGAATGGAAGCACTCTCTCAGCATGTTGATTCACTGATCGTGATCCCTAACGATAAGCTCATGATGGTATTAGGTAATGATATCTCCATGCTGGATGCATTTAAAGCGGCCAATGATGTGCTTTATGGTGCAGTAGCCGGTATCGCGGAAGTCATTAATTGTCCGGGGTTTGGTTAACGTCGACTTTGCCGACGTCAAAACCGTGATGTCAGAAATGGGTATGGCGATGATGGGATCAGCGATGGCTATGGGCGTTGATCGCGCTCGTGTTGCAGCAGAACGTGCAGTTTCAAGTCCACTGTTAGAAGATATTTCCTTGGCTGGTGCGCGCGGTATCTTGGTAAACATTACGGCCAGTCAATCACTGAAAATGCGCGAAGTGCATGAAGTGATGAATACGATTAAAGATCTCACAGCTGATGATGCCACAATTATTGTGGGCACAGTCATTGATGAAAATATGGCGGATAATTTGCGCGTGACCATGGTTGCTACCGGGCTTGGCAGTTTAGTCAGCCAAAGCCAGAATACACCATTGACTGTTATACATAACCGTACTGGAACCGATGACAGGGATTCGGTTTTTTCAACAGAAGAGCCAGCAGTAATGCGTACCGGAAGAAGAAGCAATGCCACAGTGGCAGCGATGCGTCAATCCGGTGTTGATCCAATGGATATACCGGCCTTCTTGAGAAGGCAAGCGGATTAATTTGATTAAGTTGAAAGCACTCTCACAGCCCTGTTGGTAGATAAACAGGGCTGTCCGTCCTTGCAAGTGATTGAACGAAAATTGCCAGAGGCTCAATAGAAATACAGATTGTCTAATAGTTTTTAATACCTTCTATTCTGATCAGTTTTCCATATGGCTATCAGTAGCTCTGTCCATAGTAATAGATCCACAACTCATAGTCGCGTGTACCGCATCAAGGATAATGACTACTTGCAAGCACGAGCAGAAAACCGCGCCAGCAACCGTGCGCAATTGGTCTAGCGAGCGAATTTTTGTTGTGGGGCATCCATGAAACGGAAGAAAGCGATCAAAAGAAAGGCAGTTGGGCGCGGAATTTTTACTAAAATTATAGAAACAGTATTCTTCATCCTCGCACGGAAACGCATCTTGACCAATAACACGACAAACTAGTAGTCAGTCACGTTGAAAAACGTGGATACAAACGCGCCAGTTTGCGACGAGCATCCTGAGAGGTGAAGCGCCAATTGACGGGAGCAGTTTTGGCATTGCGGGCATTGACATTTGCCTCTACTTACGGCGCAGATGATTTTTGTCTGGAATGCGTTGTGTCAAACACATTAGACAATACAGCCAGTTCGATTTCGGCAATGTTCAACCAACGCCATGCTTGGGGGGTAATGGAATTCCAGTCTTCGCGCCAAATCGTGCGCTTGTTCGACTGGAAAGGCCCCAGGGATCCGATTTTGTGGGTGTTAAGGTTATCCAAAATCACTCGAATAACACTGGCCTGCGGATAACATCGGCAATGGCTGCACTGGGCAACTCCCGGTGCGCCGGTCGGTGATATCAACCTGGCGAAAGCCGCGCTTAGGCTCACAAATCATCATCAAGTCACAGACACCTTTACGCTCGTACTCGGTATCATAAGCGCCGGTGTACCCGGCTTGTGTGAAGTGGCTCACCACCCGGCGATGAGTTGCTGGGACTTTCATCGAAACAGACAACCGGACGCATCGGATCATAAGGTTCTTCATACAGGTCGAGAACATCTTCCATCGCCGCCACAAAGTCGGAGCGGACCTCTGGGATGCACCATTCCTGCTTTTGCCAGGGTTTAGCGTGTTTTTTAAAAGCTACGAATGGTTTCGTAACTGCAGGAATCGACGTAATTTAATTCCACTACTTTGTCCGCCAGCAGGCGCAGTGTCCAGTGGTTATGGCCATCGGGCGCATCGCTGCAGGCCACCGCAATGAGGTGAGCTGCTTGTTTATCGCTGAGTTTTGGTGCCTTGCCGGGACGCGGATGATCTTTCAAGGCCGATTCCGGCCCTTCTTCCACGCAGCGCTGTCGCGTCTTTGCCACCATCGATGGCGAGACATTCAGCGCATCTATAATGTCTTTGTCTCGCGAACCCTCAGCAGCCTTGAGCAGAATGCGGGCGCGTGTTTGGCTGCGTGCAGCGTTCTTGCCTTTTTGCACTACGGCTTGCAAGATTTGTCTTTCATCATCACTCAGATTAACTTTGTATTTAATGGCAGGCATGGTAGGTTTCTCTCACAACAAAAACCTCTTAATAACACACTTTAAGATTATCTGACATCATTTTGTTTTTTAATGACTGACTACTAGTGTAGCAACTCAAGAAGTTTTTGAACTAATTTACGAGTTGCTAACGCGTCCGCTAGAGCTGTGTGTCGATCACCCTCAGAAATTTTTATTCCGAAGTATTCAAATGCACCATCAGAACTTAGAGCGGACTCCGGTATATGGCCATTGAGACACAGCAGATATAGCATCGTGTGCGTATCTAACGCTCTGTGAGAAATTCTCGGAAGCTCATTTTTCCCCGCAAGAAAAGCTAGCTTACGCATAAATGCTATATCAAATCCAACATTGTGACCAATAGCAGTTACGCATCCCTGTCCGAAGGTTTGATTGAGATATTGCTCAATCTTCTCAAACGCAACAACGGCAGGGACTGCTTTTTCATTCCAATCAGAGGCGAATTTATTAAAATTTTCCTTGGCAAATTGACTCCACTGAATCTCATGTGGCCGAACATACACAACACAAGGAGGCGCAGGTAGAATTAGCGGAACTATGGCAACAGAAAGCACTTCATGCTGGAATGGATTAATTCCGCTAGTCTCGAGGTCAATGACTACAAGATTATTACTTAAAGGATTGATCATTTCTTTGGGGCATGCAAAAGTGAATAGGTTTCCGTAACGATTGAATTACCAAACAGAAGCCAGTTATACAAGTAGCTCCCAGAAAAACCCCACACCAAGATAAGGGAGCCGATGGGTAGCGAAATCAAGTATAGCCAATGCGGCTGTGTGCAATAAAAATACAGCGTTACTAATCCTCCGAGAATACCAAGTAGTGAAAACCAGAAGAGAAGCGTACTAGCTGTAGTTATCGATCTGTGAAGGGTGTATTTGTTTTGATAAGTAGTAACGAGTGAGCGCGATAAGTTTTGAGCCAAGTAAATTCTAAAAACTGGAAAAAGTGAACTCCATGTTAACTCGACATCTTTCGGGGAAAAGTCCTTCTGTATAACTTTTTACCAAAGAAAAATGAGAGGGATAGCAACGAAGATTCTTCCCTCAAGACTTAATGCATCTATCAGATGCGGTAAAGCCTGAATCGTGAATTCTGGAATACCATTGTTAGTCCAAATTGGCACAAGAGAACCAAGTGCAAACCATAGCAGAAGAACAAAAATATTAAATATGACCCCCGGCAACAATATGCCGAAAAAGTCATAGCTAAGATTAGTCAATTTCGCTATCAATTCATCCATAATCCCTCAGTTACTATCGGTATTTAAATAAGTTTATCTCTGATAAATTACTGAAGAACACAAACTTTTATTCTAGACTTTTCTTTAAGCTTTACATCCATGACACTCACCGGCTAATCGGCTTGAACCGTATCCGTTTCGGTTTTGCGCCTTCCTCACCCAGGCGTTTTTTCTTGTCGGCTTCGTATTCCTGATAGTTGCCGTTGAAGAAGGTCCATTGTGATTCGCCTTCGGCGGCGAGGATGTGCGTGGCGATGCGGTCGAGAAACCAGCGGTCGTGCGAGATGACCAGTACGCAACCGGCAAATTCCAGCAGCGCATCTTCCAGTGCGCGCAGGGTTTCCACGTCGAGATCGTTGGAGGGTTCGTCGAGCAGCAGCACGTTACCGCCGGAAATCAGTGTTTGCGCCAGGTGTATGCGGCCGCGTTCGCCGCCGGATAATTGGCCGATGATTTTTTGCTGATCGCCGCCTTTGAAGTTAAAGCGTCCCAAGTAAGCACGTGCCGGGGTCGTGTATTTGCCCACGACCAGGAGGTCGTTGCCGCCGGAGATGGCATCGAACACGGTCTTGTCGTTTTGCAGCGAATCGCGCGCCTGATCGACGTGCGCTATCTGGACCGTGTGACCGATTTTAACTTCGCCGGAATCCGGTTGTTCCTTGCCGGTAATCAGCTTGAACAGAGTAGATTTACCCGCGCCGTTCGGGCCGATAATACCGACAATCGCGCCCGGCGGCACGATGAAGCTGAGATTTTCGATCAGCAAGCGGTCGCCAAAGGATTTGGAGACGCCGTTAAACTCAATGACTTCGTTACCCAGGCGCTCGCCGACGGGAATGAAAATTTCCTGGGTTTCATTGCGTTTCTGATATTCCTGCGAATTGAGTTCTTCAAAGCGGGCGATACGCGCTTTGGATTTCGCCTGGCGTCCTTTCGGATTTTGCCGCACCCACTCCAGCTCTTTCTTCATCGATTTCATATGTTCATCGATCTGCTTGTTTTCCTGCTCTAGCCGCGCTTCTTTCTGTTCCAGCCAGTTGGAATAATTACCTTTCCACGGAATGCCATGACCGCGGTCGAGTTCCAGAATCCATTCAGCCGCGTTGTCGAGGAAGTAGCGATCGTGGGTCACTGCCACCACGGTACCGGGGAAGCGTACCAGGAATTGTTCCAGCCATTCCACCGATTCGGCATCCAGGTGGTTGGTCGGCTCGTCCAGCAATAACATATCCGGTTTTTCCAGCAACAGCTTGCACAGCGCGACGCGGCGTTTTTCACCGCCGGAAAGATTTTTGGTCACCGCATCCCACGGGGGTAAACGCAGTGCATCGGCGGCTATCTCCATCTGGTTTGAGGTATCGCTGCCAGCAGTTGCCAGAATGGCTTCCAGCCGAGCTTGTTCGGTTGCCAATGCGTCAAAGTCGGCGTCTTCTTCGGCATAAGCGGCGTACACTTCGTCCAGCTTTTTCTGTGCCTGCATCACCTCGCCCAAGGATTCTTCCACCTCCTGGCGCACGGTGGATTCGGGATTCAATTGCGGTTCTTGCGGCAGATAACCGATGCGAATGTTGGGCAGGCGCTGCACCTCACCGTCAAATTCCTTATCCACACCAGCCATGATGCGCAGCACGGTGGACTTACCGGAGCCATTCAATCCGAGCAAACCGATTTTTGCACCGGGGAAAAAGCTGAGCGAAATATCTTTGATAATTTGACGCTTGGGAGGAACTATTTTGCTCACGTGGAGCATAGACATTACATATTGAGCCATGGGTTTAATCTTTGTTTGATAGGTAAAAATTGATAAATAGAGAGTTTAACGCACGTCTTCCGGCAATGAAAGCCAATCCGGCGTAGATTAGGGCCAGTCGTTGATGCGGTTGATCGACACAAATTTATGATTTTCATCGAGAACCAGTTCAAACGTTCCATACACACCATTACTTTGCACCACTGAACGTAAAATATTGGCGGGAAACTGAATGATGCGCCCATCGGTGGTTTTCGCCACAACGGCGTCAACTTCTCCCCCGTAATAGTATAAGAGCTGGTGGTGAGGAATTTTCAGAACAACGTGTAAACGCTGATGCATGCGATAACCTGATTTTTTCAAAAAAAACCGTCAAAACTTCTCGCCATCCTCCAGATAGCGCCATTGACCTTCGGGCAGATCGCCCAGTTTTACTTTGCCAATGCGCACCCGTTTCAAGCCTGTCACCTTCAGATTAACCAGCTCGCACATACGGCGGATCTGGCGTTTTTTGCCTTCGTGCAGGATAAAGCGCAGTTGATTCTGATTTTGCCAGCTTACTTGTGCCGGTTTTAATGCCTTGCCGTCCAGACTTAAACCATGATTCAGCAATGCCAGCTTATCTTTCGGTAAAGCGCCTTCGATCCGCACCAGATATTCTTTTTCAATGTCAGAGTCCGCACCGATCAATTGTTTCGCAATACGGCCATCCTGCGTCAGGATCAGCAAGCCCTGAGAATCAATATCCAATCGGCCGGCTGGCGCCAGATTCTTTAAATGCGCAGGTTGAAAGCGTTTAGTAAACCGGGCATTGCAAAACTGGTTTTCCGGTTTGATCAGCACAACCGCGGGTTGGTAGCCCGGTTCCGGCTGTCCTGAAACATAGCCGATGGGCTTGTTGAGTAATAGCGTAACTAAACTTGTCTGCTGCGATTGTGCCGCTTTGTTCAATTTGATCTTCTGCGCAGGATAAATTTTTGTTCCCAGTTCAGAAATCTGTACGCCATCGACAAATACCCAGCCCAGCTCAATATAACGGTCTGCTTCCCGGCGTGAGCATATCCCTTGTTCCGACATGAGCTTGGACAAACGAATTTTTTCCATGATGCGCTATAATGATTGGGATTGCAGAGTATGAATGTGGGGCTGGCGTTACTTCTATTATAAAGGTAATCAACAGATCTTTTTTAATAACATCATTGGGATATTTTATGGAAACTACCGCAGCCATACTGGAAAAAGCGCAACAACGTGCCAAAGAAATGGGTCTTCCTTACAAGGGCGCATTGCTTCCAATCGAAGCTTACCGTGTCTTGCAAGAATCTGCTCAGGCCCAGTTGGTGGATGTACGCTCTCGTGCTGAGCTCGACTGGGTCGGGCGCATTCCCGGTGCAACGGAAATCGAATTGCGTTCGTATCCTGCCATGCAGCCCAATCCAGGTTTTCTTGATCAGCTGGCAGGGCAGGTTGATAAAACACTCCCGGTGCTGTTCATTGCCGGAGTGGTGCGCGCTCAAGCCAGGCCGCGGCAATGGCCAGTGAATACGATTTTACCGATTGTTACAACATTCTCGAGGGCTTTGAGGGTGATAAAGATGAAAACGGCCATCGCGGCAAAATCTCCGGCTGGAAAGCGATCGGGCTGCCGTGGGTACAGAGTTAAGGAGAGTTAAGGATGCTCTGCGATTGCATTAACAAGTTTCTGAGCTGCCTGAAGCAAGTCTGGCAGGCCGCTGAAACGTTTTTCACTGACCTGCTAGAAACGCCGGATCCTCGACAGATAAAAGGATTCTGACAGTGTTTTGGCGATGGCTATCTGAAATAGCCAGGGTGTAAAATTGATAATCCGCCATCCCCTTTGCTGGCACACCGGATTGCAACGGGCAGATCGAAGAAATGACTCGCATCAACTAAACGCTTAAGTTCTTCTACATCTTTTTCAGCTTGGAGCCTGTTGGACTTAAAGTCGATCCATTAGCTCGTTACGATTGCTTAAGCCCGACAGGCCCTGGCAGTCATTAAAATAGCAAGATACATCAGGCTCCGAGTGGAAGCCTTTAGCGAAGATACTCACCGGAACGTTCCGGTTGATAGGTGACTTCTTCAATGTGCACTTGCAACACGCCCCCGCCAGGCTTCGGCCACTCAATTTCATCTCCCTGGGAAAGACCAAGCAGCGCACTACCTACAGGCGCAAGTATAGAAATTGTACCGCCCCTGGCATCAACATCTTTGGGATATACCAGAGTTAAATAAAACTCTTGGGAAGTAGATTCGATTCTGAATCTTACGGTTGAATTCATTGTCACCACCGTTGATGGAATCTTCTCAGGATCAACCACTTCAGCACGGGCAAGCTCAGCCTCCAAATCGTCCTTGCCTGGGAATGCAGATTCGGGCAATGATTCCAACAGCTTTTCCAATCTTATTGCGTCGAGCGACGAAATGATAATCTTTGGTTTTACTGTCATTCTATTTCCTTAATAAGGGTTGTTATGAATTATCGTAATCAGGCATGAGATGAACGTAGAGCAGCTACACCGCGCTGATCAGACCCATCACACCGGGTCCCGCTTAGTCAGTCCTGGTTTGAGCGTCTTAACCATCAGACATCAAAGTAAAAAATACTTTTCCATCAATATCTAACATTGCATTGCGCTCATGTGTTGCGTACTATCAAATGAGTGGTTGCGGATTTTAGATTTACCTCTTATCAGCAATGCCCACTCGCTCCACTCATTTATTGCTGTTAATTTGGTTTTAATTAAGTATCCTCAAATTTAGTTACATTGTTGTAAATTAAAAGGAGATCATGATGAATATTAAAAAGCTCACAATCCTTATGCTGATGACCTTGGCATTCTCAACTTCAAGTTATGCTGGCTGTAATGAAGAGAAGGTTGAATGGTCTCGGGTACCGGCTAAAGTGCAGCAAACAATCACTGAACATGCAAAGTGTGGAGAAGTTTTAAAAGTTGAGAAAGAAACAGAAAAGAACGCTGTCGTTTATGAGGCTAAGGTTCAAAAATCTGATGGCAAGAAAATTGAGATAAAAGTCGATGAAAATGGCAATCTGATTGAGATTGAAGACGACTAAATCCAGTACAGCAAAACTAAACGCACAAGGTTTTTTACCATGGGCGTCTTGAAAATGCTCTGCTTCTAAGCAAATATACTTGCTGCGTTTCTTTGCCTTGTCAAATCCAAAGTCAAATTTTCATTTGCTTACAAATTGTTAGCATCAGAATTTAGCTCGGCCTCGATCGCATGATCACCGTGCTGGCCAGCTGCTGCTGCGTTCGCATATTCGCGTTGCAACAATTCTGCTGCTATCTTTCGATGAAAATGGGCCTGTTTTTGTGCCTCTTTAGCTGCTTGCTCATAATAACGTAAATTGGCCGTGGCATGAGATTGAAAGTCCTGCCCTCTTCGTCCATAGTATTGGCTTTTATCTTCATAGTGCTGCAAGGCTTTCTTTTTTTCTGCTACTTTTGTCACCATTTCTTTAGCGACGTCGTCATAGTAATTGGCCAGCTTATCATGATCGCTATAAGTTTTTGCATTCTGAGCAAGCCTTCTGCCATCATCATTTTGTGCTTCTAACTGACTCAGTTGTGCACACGCAACCAATAGAGAAAGCAAAGGTATAACCATAAGATATTTTCTCAATTTTATGCTCATGACAGTAACTCCAAGTAGAACGATATGGTGGCATATTATCTGAGTCAATATAGTGCTGCATATTGGGGAAACTATTGTTCTTTACTAAGGAAACCATTAAGCAACATTCTGCTTGGTAAGCTAACTGGGTTGCTTTGTATTTATACAGAGCATCTTGCTGGAAATCTGACAGGTGGATTTTTGAAGAATGCATTGCATAAAATCAGTCAGAGGGTGATAGTTTGGAAACTTTCCAATAAGGTAAATGGCAATGCGGATCGGATAGAGGTATCGGTCAACAGCTAATTACGTTTCATAAGTATTAGGTCTGAAGCCAGATCTATTTTAAGGAAACTCTGAATAACTCACATTTGTCACTCCGAACGCAGTGAGGAATCTTTAAAGATCAATGCAATAGATTTCTCGCTATTGCTCGAAATGACACTTGTTCAGAGTTTCCTTAAAGATTGGTCCCAGTAAGGCATATCTCCAACGTGTTCTGCCAGGAAATTAATAAAAGAGCTTATCTTTTTCGGCAAATGTCTACTTGGGAGATAACAGGCATAAATATGACGCTCTACCGATAGGTATTCTGGAAGCACCGCCTGGAGCCGTCCTTTTTGTAATTCCACGCCAATAGTATAGGTGGGTAACAAAGCGATTCCTAATCCATGCAGAGCTGCTTGAGCAAGCGCATCATTATCATTGATACGCAAGGTCCCTGATACCGGAACCCTGATCTTGCCTCCCGGCCCGGTGAAGCGCCAGTAACTTTGTTCGGTTGAGAGTGCGCAATCAAGACAGTTATGTTTCACTAAATCTTCTGGTGTTTGTGGCACGCCCCATTGTTGGAAGTATTGAGGCGTTGCACACAATATGCGGCGCACAGGCGCAATCTTGCGAGCCACCAGATTAAGGTCAGGCTCGTTTGTCACGCGAATTTGCACATCATATCCCTCTTCGATCAAATCACCCGGACGATCGGTAATGGTCAGATCAATTTTAATTTCAGGGTAACGAGCAAGAAAACAAGGGAGTGCTGGAGCGACATGGCGTGTTCCAAAAGAACTCGGCACGCTCACTTTCAGTGTCCCGCGCGGCGCAGCATGAAGGCTTTTACTACTTGTTCGGCATGTTCGGCTTCTGCCAGGATACGCGCCACATGCTCTGAAAGCGCGATACCTGTCTCCGTCAAACTAAGATGTCGAGTACTTCGGAGAAGTAATCGTGTACTAAGATCCTTCTCAAGTTTAGCGACGGCTTTACTGACCGCCGCACGAGTGATATCCATACGACGCGCCGCTTCCGCAAAACTACCTGCCTCCACGACCCGTGCAAAAATGATGAAAAGGTTAAGATCTTGCATAATGTTATTGTATCCAATTAGGAAACAAAGTGTTTCATTTTCTAGTACTTCTCTCTGGTGCATTCTATCTATATTATCACTTCCAAGGTGAGATATTTATATTAGATACCCTGAAATAATTATGGTTGTTATTGTAATTAAATGACTAAATATTTATCACACCTTAACTGGCTCGTTCTCAATCACTTAAAGTGATGCACTGCCGATCTGACAATTAAAAATTTAATTGTCAACCTGAGAGAACGTATTATTAATATGGTTATTTTTCAAGTCAGACGCACACTCTTTACTACTTGCATAAATAATCAACAAATGTACTACAAGGAGTAAAACTTATGGAAACCAAAGAGTTATTAAAATCACCTCAGCTATTTGTAGTTTATGCAACTACTATCCTTTATACAATCACGTTCTATTTGGCGGCAGTTATAGCGCCATCTACTGATAATGCAGTATGGGGCCTGCAACGCATAAATCAGGTTGCCAAGCTAGAAACGAATAGTTTTACTCGTTCTCAAGCAGTGCGGAATAGCAGTTCAGGTTAAACCTGATATGGATCGTGCCCCCGTGTCTGTCATCAAGCAGGAAAGCAAAGAGCATCAGCGGGGGCATTTGGACCAGAATATGCGGTTAAGGCAAACAATACAAATGATTACAAGGAGTAAAATCTATGAGGATCAAGGACTTATTAAAAAAACCTCGGCCATTTGAAGTTTATGCAATTATTGTTTTTTATACAGTCACGTTCTCTATAATTCTATTTAGCGGCAGTTATAACGGCGTCTACTGATAATGCAGTATGGAGCTCACAAGGCATACACCAGATTGTGCTGGCAGAACCTTCCCAGAGCCGGACGTATGGAACTACCCTATCCGGTTCGACTTCCCTACGTCAAATCAGTAAATATTAGAGCACCGATACAGTTTTGAAATCCTTATTTAGCAAGAAGCTAAAGGGGGGTTGAGAATAATCAGATCATTGCCATGTCATATTCTACAAATACCATGAGCGCTATCAGAATTAAACGGGTATACGAAAAGGCTGAAAAAGATGAATACAGGATCTTGGTGGATAGATTGTGGCCTCGGGGATTGACTAAAGAACAGGCAGAAATTGATCTGTGGTTAAAAGAGATTGCGCCTTCGTCAGAATTACGTAAGTGGTTTGGCCATGATCCAGAAAAATTCCTTGAGTTTCGCACTCGTTATGTTGAAGAGCTTGCACAAAATCCTGCTGTAACAATTTTTTCAAACTTATTAACAAAACATAAGAATGTAGCCTTGGTATATGCAGCTAAAAGTGAGCATATTCATCATGCTGTCGTACTTAAGGGATTTATGGAATCAATGTAGCTGGTCCTGTTTTCATGCACCCTATTATGCACATCATTGCTGATCTGATTTACCCGGAAAATAAGTATTACCTAATGGTTTTCTTTAGAAAAGAACCATGGTTTCATTAATATACACCTAATATTAACCGAACTAAGATGGCAGTGTTTCTTTAACCCCTTCGTCAAGAACCCATCAATTCTTTGCTGAGTTGCATGTTTAGTAAACGAGATTATTCCAGCACAATAATGTATTCTCCACTGCGTAAATAATCTTGCGTAGAGCAAATGAAAACCCGGAAAGATCAACATACCCCCATGATGCAACAATACCTGCGCATCAAGGCACAGCATCCAGACATGCTGATGTTTTATCGCATGGGGGATTTTTATGAGTTGTTTTTTGACGATGCGGAGAAAGCTGCAAAGCTCTTGGGAATTACTTTAACGCAACGCGGTGCATCTGCCGGAGAGCCCATAAAAATGGCGGGAGTACCCTATCATGCGGCAGAGCAGTATTTGGCAAAACTGGTCAAGTCAGGTGAATCCGTAGCCATCTGCGAGCAGGTAGGTGACCCGGCTACCAGCAAAGGTCCTGTTGAACGTGAGGTTACCCGTATCATTACACCTGGAACATTGACGGATGCTGCATTGCTTGACGACAAGCGCGATTGCATATTATTGGCTTTGTTGGTGCATGAATCGACTTTGGGACTGGCCTGGCTGAATCTGGCAGCGGGGCAATTGTGTGATGGAGACATCGCCACAAAATCTGTTGAGTGAACTGGAGCGTTTGCAACCGTCAGAGATCCTTTTACCCGAAACACTTAAACAAGCCGAAATTCAAGGTAAGAATTGGGCGTTAAAGCGATTACCTCTGTGGCAGTTTGATAGTGAAACTGCAATCAGTAATCTTACGCGGCAATTTGAAACGCATGATCTGTCAGGCTTTGGTTGTGAGGATTTGCCTATTGCGTTATGTGCTGCCGGTGCCTTATTGGAATACACCCGTCTGACACAAGGATCTGTTGCTCTCCATATCACGTCATTACAAGCTGAGCGGGAAAGTATTTATATTCGAATGGATGCTGCGACACGTCGTAATCTGGAAATTTCTGAAACCATACGTGGTGAACGATCGCCCACGTTGTTGTCAACACTGGACACTTGTTCAACCAATATGGGCAGCCGCTTGTTGCAATTCTGGCTGCATCATCCATTACGGGATCATGCAGTAATACAAAAACGGCTCGATAGCGTTGCAGCCTTAATCGGAGAAAGTGAGCAGAATAATTATTGGGTCGCGCGAGACCTGCTTCGGCATTTTGTAGATGTTGAAAGAATTACTGCCAGAATTGCACTTAAAACAGCACGTCCGAGAGACTTATCGGGTTTGCGTGATAGCCTGAAACTATTGCCGGAAGTCATACAAGCCATTGCAAATGGTTCCAGCAAGAGAATTAGTCAATTGATCCAGGCTATGCAGATCGAGCCTGTTCTCGTTGAGTTATTGGGTAAATCTCTGTTGGAAGAACCCGGTGTGGTGTTGCGTGAAGGCAATGTGATTGCCGATGGTTATGATGCCGAACTGGATGAATTACGTGCCCTGCAAAATAATTGCGGTGAATTCTTGTTACAGCTGGAGATTCGTGAAAAGGAACGCACCGGAATTCCAAATCTCAAGGTGGAATATAACCGTGTGCATGGTTTCTATATCGAGGTCACGCACGCACACAGCGAGAAAATTCCCGTCGATTACCGGCGCAGACAAACATTAAAAAGTGCTGAGCGGTATATCACCCCAGAACTGAAGGCTTTCGAAGATAAAGCATTGTCCGCACAAGATCGGGCATTGGTGCGCGAGAAATATTTATATGATGAGCTCCTGAATTCACTCCTGAGGTATATCCATCCATTACAGAAAATGGCTGCCAGCATTGCTGAAATAGATGTTTTATGCACATTTGCTGAGCGCGCACAAGCGCTTGACTATACCGCGCCGTATTTGTCGCGTGAGGAGATTTTTGAGATCGATACGGGTCGCCACCCGGTTGTGGAAAATCAGGTAGAAAACTTTGTTGCCAATGATGTTCAGTTAGGCGCTGACAGTACCGGAAAACCGCAAATGTTGATTATTACCGGTCCCAATATGGGCGGTAAATCGACCTATATGCGACAAATCGCGCTGATCGCTTTACTTGCGCATTGCGGGTGTTATGTACCTGCCAAAAAAGTACGTCTGGGTGTGCTGGATCAGATCTTTACCCGTATTGGTGCTGCCGATGATCTTGCCAGCGGGCGTTCCACGTTTATGGTGGAAATGACGGAAACCGCCAATATACTCCATAACGCAACAGCACAAAGCCTGGTGCTCATGGATGAAGTCGGGCGCGGCACTTCGACTTTTGACGGCTTGGCCCTCGCGTTTGCCATCGCTCGGCATCTATCGAGCAAAAATCGCAGCTTTACACTTTTTGCCACGCATTACTTTGAATTAACAAAACTGGCGGAGGAGTTTAAGCAAATCCAAAATGTACACTTGGATGCAGTGGAGTATAAACACCGCATTGTTTTTCTGCATAAAGTAGCCGAGGGTCCGGCCAGCCAAAGTTATGGTTTACAAGTTGCTGCACTGGCAGGTGTTCCCGAATCAGTGATCAAATTGGCCAGAAAACACTTGATTAAACTGGAGCAGGAAAGTGTAAAGAAAAACCCTCAGCCGGATTTGTTTTCTTTTTCCTTTCCAGAGTCGGAAGAAGCTATTCGACAAGAACATCCAGTGATTGCAATGTTACAAAACCTCTCGCCAGATGAACTCAGCCCCAGGCAAGCGCTGGAGCAGCTTTATTTATTGAAGAAAGCGCTGGATACGACGAATAACAGCTAATCTATTGAACAATCGAATGCCAATATTTCATTAATGCTCATGACCATGTGCACCATGCACATGTTGATGGAAAATTTCTTCTGCTGTGGCCGGGCGGATTGCAGTTACTGTGCAGGCGAAAATTCAATTTCATGCCTGCAAAGGATGATTTCCATCAACAATGACAGTATCGTCAGCAACTTCTGTAACCTGGTAGATTATAATGTCGTCTGAACCTTCCGCCCCCCCTTCGAAATGCATGCCAACTTCCACATTATCAGGAAAAGAGTCGCGCGGCTCGACCCGGATTAACTCCGCATCATATTCACCAAAAGTATCTTCCGGCTCCATTGAAATCGAGCACGAATGACCGATTTCCATTTCATGAAGTGCTTCTTCAACCAGAGGGAAAATGCCACCATAGCCGCCATGCAGATAGCTGATGGGTGTATCTGTTTTCTCCAGAATTTCTCCTTTGTCATCTGACAATTCATAGTTGAGTGAAACCACAGTATTTTTTTCAATGCGCATGTTAATTTTAGCCTTATTTGGTGAAATCAAAAATTTAAATATTGTTAATAATCATGGGTGTTATCTGTTACCAGAACTAAATCGAATAGGGTTTATTATAAACACAAAGTGGTTTCCTTCCTTGCTTTGAGACAAAAACAGTTCAGCTTTATCTTTGATCTAGGAATAATTTACTAAATTTTAATGCACTTACAGGCGCGAAACTTTGCCGATGCATCTCACAAGCTCCATGCTTTTGTAATGCAGCCAGATGCTTTTTAGTAGGATATCCTTTGTGCTGATCAAATCCATAAAGTGGAAAACTCAGATGCAGTCTTTGCATTTCCTTATCACGTGCTGTCTTGGCTAAAATAGAGGCCGCTGCGATTTCGGGTATAAGGCTGTCACCTCTGATGATTGTACGTGCCGAACATTCCAAGCGTGGACTTTGATTTCCATCGACAAGTACCATATCCGGTAAGAAAGGTAAACTTTCTACAGCGCGTTTCATTGCTAGCAAACTTGCCTGCAGAATATTTAGCTGATCAATCTCTTGTACCGAGGCGGAAGCAATGGCCCATGCTTTAGCATATTTCCTGATAGTGATCGCAAAGGGCATCGCTTTTCTCACTCAGTTTCTTAGAATCATTTAATCCGGCTATTTCATAGTCAGTATTCAGCACAACACACGCAGCATAAACAGGTCCAGCCAATGGCCCTCTACCAGCTTCGTCTACTCCACAAATCACTTCATATGCACTGAAAGGGTCAATATTTAACTCCGCTAACTGTGCGCTGATAGGTACGAGATTTCTTAATGATTAAACACTTCTTGCAGTGCACATCAGCTTAGCTTCGGTTACAAGCTGTTCATCGACTTCAGCACGGGCTGAATATTTCCATAACCCTTTTATTTGCCGCTCTATGGCAACCTTGAGAATTAATTGATCACCGGCCATAACGGGTTTTTTAAAACGTACGCCGTCTATTCCTACAAAATAATAAACTGTATTATCTTTGTCGATTGTGTCTACTGTTCTAATCGTCAGAATGGCTGCAGCCTGTGCAAGAGCCTCAACAATAAGAACACCCGGCATGACCGGATAATGCGGGAAATGTCCTGAAAAGAATGGCTCATTGATGGAAACATTTTTTAATGCAACGATATCTTTACCCGCCTCGTACGAGATAACTCTGTCCACCAATAAAAGCGGATAACGATGCGGCAGGTATTTTAAGATTTCATGAATATTCATGGAATTCATACTATTTTCCTTTTAACCCAAGACCTTTATTGGTGGTACTTGAACAGATTCTGTTGAATTTTGCGCTATTGATTTTCGAGTGCTTTAATAACTTTATCTGTAATATCAATTCGTTGACTTCTATAAACTGAATCCTGGAGCTGCAATATCAGATCATACTTTTCTGTTTCAGCAATTTTGCTGATTGCCCGATTGGTGCGTTCCAAAATTACACTGTATTCTTCGTTCTGACGTACACTAAAATCTTCCCGCATTTGCCTTTGTGCGCGTTGATACTCACGGCTCAGATTGGCAAGGTTCCGTTCCAAGCTACGTCGTTCTGCTTCTTCTATGGCAATGCTGTCTTTCTCAAGTTTGTCCTGTAGTATTTTAGCCTGAACAGCCATTCTCTTGATATCTTCATCACGCGGCATAAATTCCTGTTCTATTTTTTTTTGTGCTTGTATCGCAGGTAAGGATTCACGCAAAATTTTCTCTGTATTCACCACGCCAATTTTGATATCACCGGCAAAAACCATAGCGAACCCACTGGTTGAAACAAGGGCTATAAAAACTATAGCCATATTGCGCCACCATTGATTGATTCGTTTCACGCTATTCACTGGATAGGATCTCAACTAAATTCAGAATTGTTGACCAAACATAAATTGAAAAGCTTGCAATCTGTCGGTAGGCTCGTCGTTTAATGGTTTGGCAACACTGACTTTCAGTGGACCCATCGGCGAAATCCAGGTGAGAGCAACACCAGCCGAATAACGCATTAAATTAAAATCAATATTTTTCTCAAATACTGTTCCGCCATCAAGAAACGTGCTTAAACGAAGTGACCTATCCTCTTTCATAAAGGGAACCGGGAAAAGCACTTCGATATTACCAACGATGCGCTTGCTGCCGCCTAATGTAAGATTTCTCTCATCACGAGGACCTAAGGAATTCAAATCATAACCTCTCACGGAATTATTACCTCCGGCAAAGAAATTCTTGAAAAAAGGCAGAGGCTTTCCTGAATACCCATCACCATATCCAAATTCACCATTCAGCATCAGTGTAAAAAAATCAGAAATGGGGTAGAACCATTTTTGATGGTAACTTAATTTATAATAATCCAAATCTCCACCAGGTATGCTAACTTCGCCAAACAGCCGGTGTGTTGTTCCCGAAGTGGTCCAAATCGCACTATCACGGCGATCACGCGCCCAACTAAGCGTCACTGGAA
This sequence comes from Nitrosomonas sp., assembly GCA_016721865.1. Classification (GTDB taxonomy): domain Bacteria; phylum Pseudomonadota; class Gammaproteobacteria; order Burkholderiales; family Nitrosomonadaceae; genus Nitrosomonas. Next base: position 67,802 of record JADKHF010000005.1, read on the forward strand.
AATTATTGGTCGAGCTTCCAAATTCGTTAACGAAATCTTTATAGCGTTGCGGACTGTCACCATAAAGAGTTAACTTTGTATTTTCTGCTGCCAGACCCAAAGCTACAATATCATTTTCAGCGATCGGTATAGCTAGCCGGAAACCTGCGCCCGTAGTGTCGCTTTTGAATGTACCAACCCGCGACAGAGCTCGTGTATCAGTACACGTTTGTAGGCATCAAAGCCGAGACCGACTCCATTCACCGTAAAATAGGGATTGGTGAATGATGCCGCATAAGTTTTGTTGATGGCGCCTGTATTCACATCAAGACTAAAAAAATTGCCAGTGCCAAAAATATTATTTTGAGAAACTGAGCCATTCAAAATTATGCCCTGCCGATCAGAGTAACCTGCACCAAACATGATAGACCCGGTCGGCCGCTCTTCTACTTTGACATTGATATCAACCTGATCGGTTTTATTGGGCACAGCAGGTGTTTCCACATTGACACTGTTAAAGAAAGCTAATCGGTCAATACGTTGTTTGGAAATATTAATTTTGTTAGTGGAATACCAGGCACCTTCCATTTGGCGAAACTCACGACGTATCACTTCATCTCGTGTACGATCATTACCGGTTATATTGATACGCCGGATATATACACGTCGGCCCGGGTCAATAAAGAATGTAAATGCAGCTTGCCGGTTTTCGTGATCCACCTCCGGCGATGCATTGACATTGGCAAATGCATAACCATCATCGCCTAAGCGGTCGGTGATTAATTTAATGGATTCGGTAAGTTTCTGGCGCGCAAAAACCTGTCCACTCTTTAGTAATATCAGTTTATGTATCTCTGCTTCCGGTAACAGGGGTTCTCCAGCTACTTTGATATCGGAGACTGTATATTGGGCACCCTCGGTAACATTGATCGTGATATAGATATCGCGCAAGTCGGGTGTTATGGATACTTGAGTGGATTCAACATTGAATTCCAGATAACCTCGATCAAGATAATAAGATCGGAGCGTCTCTAAATCGGCGGATAATTTCTGTTTTGAATATTGATCATTTTTGGTGAACCAGCTTAATAAGTCAGGTTTCCTGAGAACAAGTAAGCCGCGCAATTCGCTATCTTTAAATTTTTCGTTTCCGACAAAATTTATTTTCTTGATTCTGGCGGTCCGGCCTTCATTTATATCAAAATTAATTGCAACACGATTACGTTCCAGTGGTGTAGTCGTTGTCGTGATTTTGACGGCGTATTTTCCTCGACTGATATACTGGCGTTTTAATTCCTGTTCGGCTCTATCCAATAGAGAGCGGCTGAAAATCCGGGATTCCGATATGCCAGCCTGTTTAAGGCCTTCAATTAATTTATCTTTTTCAAATTCTTTTGCACCATTGATACTAATTTGTGCAATAGCCGGACGCTCATCAACTTCTACGATTAGAACGCCATTCTCAGATTTTAATTTTACGTCTTTGAAAAATCCCGTTGCATAGAGTGCTTTGATAGCTTCTGTTGATTTTTGTTCATCAAGCGTATCGCCAACTTTAATCGGAAGGTAGCTGAATACCGTGCCAGCCTCAGTACGTTGAATGCCTTCAACGCGAATATCCTTAACAATGAAAGAATCGCTGGCCCAGGATGAGAAAGCATAAAAGAAGCTGACAAGTGCAACTAGAAACTGGAATTTCATTTTCTAACCAGTGATAAGCCGATTAATATCGTTATATATGGCAAATGTCATGAGTGTAAACAGCAAGGTCATGCCAATTTTCTGCCCAATCAAGATAGTTTTGTCTGAGAGAGGGTTTCCTCTAATTATTTCAATAAGATAGTACATTAAATGTCCGCCATCGAGAATTGGAATTGGCAATAAGTTCAGAACACCGATACTAACACTGATCAGTGCAAGAAATGCCAGATAGGATACCAGCCCCATTTGCGCAGATTGACCTGCATAGTCGGCAATTGAAATCGGCCCACTGACATTTTTCCAAGATACATCGCCGGTAATCATTTTGGATAACATTTGTAATGTCAGTATGGTTGTTTCCCAAGTCTTCTCGATGGCTTTCTGGAATGCTTTGCCGGGAGGATAACTGACTGTAACAAGCAGCTCCTCAAATTCGGCCTTATTGACGACGGGTGCTACGCCGATCTTACCTACTTTTTTGCCATTTTCTATTGTTACCTCGGGTGTAATGGCAATTAATATCACCTGATCATTACGCAAAATTTCTAGTTCCAGAGTGAGCTCAGGGTTTGTGCGTATCTGTTGTACAAAATCCATCCAGGTATGAATTTCAGTATCATTTACGGCTAAAATTTCATCGCCTGCTAACAAACCGGCATGCTGACCGGCACCATCAGCAACTACTTGTCCGATAACCGGCTTCAGAATGGGTTGATAGCTACTAAGACCGATAATTCCAAGGAAATTTTCATTGAGCTTATCCGGATCAATATGACTTAAATCCAGCTGCCGCCAATTGATCTCGCCATTTTTATTAATGGTTTGTACTTTTACGTTTGCTGATTGATCGATGGCATATCGTAGTAAAGTCCAGCGAGCATCTTGCCAGCTGGCAACCGGTTCATTCTCGATAGTGACAATGGTTTCACCCGTCTCAAATTTTGCATACGCAGCAGGAGAGGCGGGCTCAATTGGGCCAAGTACTGGTTTCATTCCATTAACACCCAGAATGAAGAGCAGCCAGTATAAAACAATAGCCAGCAAAAAATTGGCAATGGGGCCGGCTGCAACAATGGCAAAACGACGCGCTACCGGTTGACGGTTAAATGAACGAGGTAAATCTTCAGGCGCTACTTTTCCTTCATTCTCATCCAGCATCTTGACACAGCCGCCCAGTGGAATGGCTGCAATTACCCATTCTGTTTTGTCTTTTCCCAAACGCTTGCGGAAAATGGGCTGGCCAAAACCGATGCTGAATCGTAATACTTTTACACCATTCCAACATGCTACCAGATAATGACCAAATTCATGAAACGTAATCAGTATGCCTAAGGCAATAATGAAAGAAATGATAGTATAAGCTATTGTCATATCAGGTCAGTGTGAAAGGTGCGCTTAGGGGAAGATTTTATCAGCATGATACTATCATTAATTAAGAGAAAATTAGACAGAGCCTGTCGGACTATAACGGCAGACAACAGGGAAAACGAATGCAGATTTACTCAATTTTGAAGCGCATGGCGAGACTATGCAATGAAAAATTGAAGAAATATGAACCGTTTTTCCATTGGTGCAACAGATTGACATTAAGTCCGACAGGCTCCTGGTCATGGAGGGCAGTTTTCTCACCTTTCTCGCTGCATATTTGTAAGCCATTCTCGCGCCACATCACGAGCCAATGCATCTGTTCTCAATACATCATCCAGTGTTGCCATATCTTCTTGTTGTACTGTCTGCATAACATGTTCAATCATAGCCGGGATAGCTGTAAATTTCATGCGTTCTTTAAGAAATGATTCTACAGCAATCTCATTTGCGGCATTGAGTACTGCGGGCATATTTCCGCCTGCTTCAAGTGCTTGATAGGCTAGTCCCAGGCATGGAAATCTCTTAAAATCAGGTTCTTCAAAATCGAGATGTGCTACTTTGAACATATCTAAAGCGGGTACCCCGCTTTCTATCCGCTCGGGATAACCCATCGCGTGCGCAATCGGAGTACGCATATCAGGATTACCCAATTGTGCTATGACTGAACCATCGACATAGGAAACCATCGAGTGAATTACACTTTGTGGATGAATCACAACCTGAATATTATCCGGTGGTGCATCAAACAGCCAATGCGCTTCAATTACCTCCAATCCTTTATTCATCATGGTGGCAGAATCAACAGAAATTTTCTTCCCCATATCCCAATTCGGGTGCGCACAAGCCTGTTCTGGAGTCACTTTCTCTAACGAAGCTAAAGGCGTGCTTCGAAATGGCCCCCCCGAAGCAGTAAGCAGTATGTGGCTGATGCCTGCCGCAGCCAGGTTACCATTGAAATGATGCGGTAGAGATTGATAAATCGCATTATGCTCGCTATCAATAGGTAGCAGAGTGGCGTTGTGCTGTTTTACCAGATCCATGAAAATACGCCCGGCCATAACCAGAGTTTCTTTATTGGCGAGCAATACAAGTTTTCCGTTTCGAGCCGCTGCAAACGTTGGGCGGATACCGGCAGCGCCCACAATTGCTGCCATTACAGCATCCACTTCAGAAAGAGAAGCTACTTTTTCCAATGATTCAATGCCCGATAATACTTCCGTATTTATCCTGGCTGCTCGAATTGCGTGGGTCAACTGCTCCGCACTTTCCATATCCAGCATTACCGCATAACGCGGCTGGAAGCGCTGGCATTGCAACAACATTTTTTCAACATTTTTATTGGCAGTTAGCGCAAATGCCTGAAAGCGGTCAGGGTGACGTGCTATTACATCCAGTGTGCTCTCCCCAATACTGCCGGTGGAGCCGAGGATAGTTATTTGGCGGATGGTTTTCATAAAGCAGGAGAATAAAAAATAAGTAAAGCCAAGGTGGCAAATGGCAATGAAGAAATCAAAGCATCAATCCGATCCAATATTCCACCATGGCCTGGCAGAATATTTCCGCTATCCTTTACATTGGCGTGACGTTTTATCAATGATTCGTACAGATCACCGATGATACCCAATATGGCCATAAATAACAGCAATGGCACCAACGTTGAAGCTAGAGATTCTTTATTAAGCCAGAAATCCCAAACCAAGCCATAAATTAATACAGCAATTAAAGCACCGGCCACGCCTTCCCAGGTTTTATTCGGACTAATGGTGGGTACAAGTTTGTGCTTGCCAAACGATCGTCCAGTAAAATAAGCCGCTGTATCGGAAATCCAAATGGTTGCCATAAAGCCTAGTAAAAGCAGTGGACTGATAGCACGTAACTGATATAGCGCAAGACAGGTTGGTAACAAGAGTATCCAGCCGATTAGCATCCAGATATATGGGTTTTTAACAACATAGAGTTGCTTAAGATATAACGGTGCACATACTAACCAAAATGCAGCCGACAATATATACACCCATGTAGGATCTGATGAATAAACATCGACTTTTACAGACTCACTTAATTGAAACAATAATTCTCCACCCGCCAAAGTCGTGAGTAACATAAAAAATATCGTATTTCTGACAGAAAATTTAGCTAATTGACTCCATTCTCGGGATCCGATAACTGTCAGAGCGAGTAAGAAAGTAGCCCAAAAAATATCTTGCAGGAAAAATAATGCCGAGAGAAATAAAGGTAATACGACAATTGCAGTGAGGATGCGAGCTTTAAGCATTTAAAATGATCTTCTTATCCTTTAGCAGATATTGCCCTTTGAAGTTGTTCGCTAGTGCGACCAAACCGGCGCTCCCGCTTTTGATACGATTGAATGGCTAGCTCAAGTTCATGTTCGTCAAAATCAGGCCAAAGTGTATTGGTGAAATACAATTCTGTATAAGCAAGCTGCCATAATAAAAAATTACTTATCCGGCATTCTCCGCCAGTGCGAATAAATAAATCCGGCTCAGGAGCATAGCTCAAGGAAAGGTATTGCACCAGATTTTCTTCATCAAGATTAAGTGGCAATTTCGTTGATTGCGCCATCATTTTTCGCATGGCTTGCATGATATCCCAGCGGCCACCATAGTTGGCCGCAATCGTAAATGTAAGTCGTGTATTTTTGGCAGTTAGTTGTTCGCCAATCTGAATGAATTCAATGATTTTAGGATCAAACTTTGATAAATCGCCGATGACTTTGAAACGAATGCCATTTTCATGCAGTTTAGTAATTTCTTGTTCTAAGGCACCAAGGAAAAGTTGCATCAAAGAGGTAACTTCATCAACAGGGCGTCGCCAGTTTTCACTGCTAAAAGCAAATAAAGTGAGATATGAGATGTTGCGTTCCATGCAAGATTTTATAACACCACGAACCGTTTCAACCCCTTGTCTGTGGCCAGCAATGCGGGGCATATAACGATTTTTAGCCCATCGGCCATTACCATCCATAATAATAGCGATATGTTTGGGTATTGACCCTGTTTCTGGTATTTCTCGGGTTGAACTCAGGCCTTGAGGCATATCAAACAGCCATCAATTCGGCTTCCTTAACTTGTAAAACTTTATCGATCTCTGTGATATAGCGGTCAGTAAGCTTCTGAATCTCATCCTGGCCACGCCGCTCATCATCTTCAGATATTTCTTTGGATTTTAATAATTCTTTCAAGTGTGCATTCGCATCGCGGCGAATATTTCGCATTGCAACACGGACAGTTTCCGCTTCATGTTTTACCACTTTGATAAGATCACGCCGCCGCTCTTCAGTAAGAGCCGGCATTGGTACACGAATAGTTTCACCTACCGGCATCGGATTTAAACCTAAGTCAGATTCACGAATCGCCTTTTCAATTGCATTGGCCATTTTTTTTTCCCACGGGTTAACACCAATTGTACGAGCATCGATTAGGTTGATATTTGCTACCTGGTTAATTGGGGTTTGCGTACCATAATAATCAACTGTGACATGATCCAACAGGCCAGTATGAGCCCGACCACTTCGAACTTTACTCAAATCTATTTTTAATGCTTCCAGGCTTTTTTGCATTTTCTGTTCAGCAGATTTTTTTACATCGGCAATCATAATATCCATTCCTTTTGCATCTATTTTCAGGAAGCAAGCTATATTTGAATCAGACCGTAACCAAAGTCCCTTCATCTTCTCCCATTATTATACGTTTAAGAGCTCCAGCCTTGAAAATACTAAATACATTCAGCGGTAATTTCTGATCACGGCATAATGTTAACGCCGTTGCATCCATCACTTGCAAATTCTTGGCGATAGCTTCATCAAAAGATAATTTATGGAAACGAGTCGCATCTGAATCAATTTTTGGGTCACTGGTATAAATGCCATCCACCTTTGTTGCTTTAAGCATGATATCCACATTCATTTCCATACCACGTAAAGCAGCTGCGGTATCGGTAGTAAAAAAAGGATTACCCGTTCCTGCTGCAAAAATTACTACTTTGCCGTCTTTCAGATAACGTATTGCTCGTCCGCGTATATATGGCTCAACTACCTGCTCGATGCGCAAAGCAGATTGTATGCGCGGCACTAGACCAACCAGTTTCATGGCATCTTGCAGTGCCAAAGCATTCATTACGGTGGCTAACATACCCATATAATCTGCGGTAACACGTTCAAGCCCGTCATTAGCTGATTTCATACCGCGAAAAATATTCCCACCCCCCACAACAATGGCAATTTCTACGCCCAGTTTGCTGATTTCTTCAATTTCCGCAACAATCCTTCCCATTACCGTATGGTTGATACCATACTTGTCTTCGCCCATCAGGGCTTCACCGGATAGCTTCAGCAAAATGCGTTTATAAGTAACGGTAGTCATTGTTGGTCTATTTGAGAATTGGTGTCGCCTGCCTTATTTTGCTTGTTCCATCTGTGCTTTTACTTCTTCTGCAAAATTTTCAGATTTCTTTTCAATTCCTTCGCCTACTATGAACATAGTAAAACCATTTACTTTGGCAGACTTCTTTGCCAATAATTTCTCTATGGTTTGCTCTGGATCTTTAACAAAGGGCTGCCCCAATAAGGTTATTTCAGCTAGATATTTCGCAATGCGACCATCGACCATTTTCTCAATGATATTCGCTGGTTTCCCGCTTTCGGCAGCTTGCGCTGTAAAAATCTGACGTTCATGTTCCAATACATCTGCAGATACCTGCTCTTTTGATACACACATAGGCTTACTTGCTGCTATATGCATAGCGATATCTTTACCTAACGTTTCATCGCCTCCGGCATAATCTACCATCACACCGATCTTGGTGCCATGAAGATAATAAGCCAGCTGACCTTTTGTTGCATGACGTCCACAACGGCGAATGCTGATGTTTTCTCCCAATTTCATAATCAAAGCCTTACGAACTGCCTCAACGCTTTCACCACTTGACAACGATGCATCGCTCAGTGCTGTAATTTCAGTCAAGTTCTTTGTTGCAATAAGCTCAGCCAGCTTCTTGGCAAAATCAATAATATCCTCATTCCTGGCAACAAAATCTGTCTCACAGTTAACTTCAACCAGGGCGCCGCATTGACCATCTTCTGAGATATAGGCACCAATTACACCTTCGGCCGCGATACGGCCTGCAGCCTTACTTGCCTTGGCGCCGCTTTTGATTCTCAACAGATCTTCTGCCGCTTTCAAATCGCCGCTGGTCTCTATCAAGGCCTTTTTACATTCCATCATGCCAAGCCCAGTCATCTCACGCAATTCTTTTACCATGCTTGCGGTAATATCCGCCATATTTACTCCAGATACAAAATTTAGTTTATGAATAGGATATAGATATTTATTAAAACAAAGATGTGCTTATCGTAAAGGCTATTCTTATAATACTCAGATAAATGATATGGTTATCTGAGTATTAATGTATAACTGACAGAATGCAGATACAAAAGCAGAATTGCCCTTGTTTTATTCGGCTTCTGCACTCATTTCCACGATTTCCTGAATAGACTGATTACGTCCTTCCAGAACAGCATCTGCTACGCCGCGGGCATATAGACGAATTGCCCGGCTTGAATCATCATTTCCAGGAATCAGGTATTGCAATCCATCTGGATTATGATTGGTATCGATCACACCAATTACCGGAATGCCAAGTTTCTTGGCTTCTGTGATAGCGCCTTTTTGATATCCAACATCTATTACAAATAACGCATCCGGCAGGCCTTTCATGTCTTTGATGCCACCCAAGCTGCTATTGAGCTTATCCAATTCTCGATGAAGATCGAGCGCTTCTTTTTTTACAAGCTTATCCAATGTTCCATCTTGAACCATTGTTTCCATGTCTTGTAAGCGCTTGATGGATTGTTTGATGGTTTTAAAATTTGTTAACATTCCACCTAGCCAGCGTTGATCCACATAGGGGGATCCGCATCGTGTTGCTTCCTCGCGCACAATATCGCGTGCCTGCCGCTTGGTGCCAACAAATAAGACGACCCCTTTGTTTGCTGATATTTGACGTACGTATTTCATTGCCTCTTCATACATCACCAGGGTTTTTTCTAGATTGATGATATGGATTTTATTTCGATGGCCGAAGATGTAGGGTGCCATTTTCGGATTCCAGAAGCGTGTCTGGTGCCCAAAATGAACACCTGCTTCCAGCATTTGACGCATAGTTACTGACATAAATTGTTCTCCATTAGGATTGAGCCTCCATTCGTCCCAGCCGCTCTAAATTGTTTAGAGATTTTAGACAAATGTGTGAATTTAATTTGACCTGCATAACATGCACCATTGCTTAGATAGTCAAATTATCATGGCATTATAGCATTTTCTGATGCTTACTCAAGCTGGCGAGAAAAGAATAAAGAGATGAAGATGATGCTTTTATTGCGAGGAAGTAATCGAGGAAGTAATTTTTGTATGTAATAGCAGACGTGATCAAAGACAATTGTTATTGTTCCGGATTGCGCCCGCATTTCTCAAGTGATGCAGGATGAATTTCCCATTTTCATTCTCAAGCGGGCAATATCGTTTATTCGGATATGTTTATTATCAACGGTAATGATATTCTCGTCTTGCAATTTAGAGAAAGCACGGCTGACGGTTTCTAACTTAAGACCAAGATAGCTGCCAATTTCCTCGCGAGTCATGCGCAGATTGAAATCGGATTCGGAATAACCGCGCACCAGAAAGCGGCGCGATAAATTCAGCAGAAAAGTTGCTAAGCGTTCTTCAGCTTTCATGCTGCCTAATAACAGCATAACACCATGATCCCGGACTATTTCACGACTCATCATTTTATGAAAATGACGCATAAGGGATGGGATAATGCGGCTAATCTCCTCCAGTTTGGCAAAGGGAATTTCACATACTTCGCTATCCTCAAGAGCAACAGCATCACAAGTATGTGTGTCTGTGCTGATAGCATCCAAACCCAGCAATTCTCCAGTCATATGAAAACCAGTAACTTGCTGCCGCCCATCTTGTTCAAGTACACAGGTCTTTAGAAATCCGCTACGAATAGCAAATAATGATTGGAACTTTGCGCCTGCACGATGCAGATACCCGCCTCGCTGAATTTTGCGTTTATGACTTACCACATCACCGAGAACTTGAATTTCATGCTCATTAAGGCCAACCGGCAAACAGAGTTCACGCAGACTACAAGATGCACAGCTTGATCTTATGTGTGAGATATCAAGATGATTCTGTAATGAAGTATCGGGGAGCAAAGTATTTTCCGAATTTAGAGAATTACATTTTACTGTCGTGATTGATCTGGATCAAAACTGACATTTCTGATCCATTTAGAATTGTACCGATATTAGAAAAGGGGGGGTATTTTTTTTGAATTTGCATTGTTAGTGGATATGTGATTGTGCGGGGTGGTCAACGTTCGATTTTTTCAGTCCAATTTTCTTTTTGTTATATTCTTTAAAAAGCGAGATTCCCGGTGCGTTCATTATTTCTTCCAGGCCTGCCTGCTGAAATCAATTCAGATCTTATTCGCCGTTTTGGAGGCCATTATTCTGACTATCGTTTGTATCCGGGCACGGAATATTTTATTGAAGCATTTGATGCGAACACCTATTTGTCCTGGCTGGGCAATCGCAAATCGGGACACTTTCGCCGTCCCTTAGCTTTATATGTGCATATTCCATTTTGTACTTCTTTATGTTTTTATTGCCATTTTAATCAGATTATTCCCGATGACGATGCCGACATAAAAACATATCTTGACTACCTAGCGCGCGAAATAAGACTTCGAGGGAAATTTCTCACAGGCGACACGAAAGTGGAGCAATTATATTTTGGGGGAGGTACCCCGACCCTTCTGAGTGAGACTCAGTTAAGCAACATTATGCAAGAAATCCGGCAAAATTTTAACCTGGTAAAAGAGGGAGAATATTGCATAGAGATCGATGCACGGAAAATTACTAATCTTTCAATGCCTGCATTGAAGGAAATGGGATTTAATTTTGCAATTATTGGTGTTCAGGATTTTGATCAACTGGTGCAGCAATCCATACAGTGCTTGCAAACAGAGGAAAATACGTTGCGTGCTATTTGTAACGCGCAACAAGCGGGTTTTAAAACGATTAGAATTGAACTGATTTATGGATTACCAAAACAAACTGTGCAGAAGTTTGAATACACCTTGGAAAAAATCATTGTTGCTAATCCAGATCAAATAAATTTGTTGAATTATCTGCACTTGCCAGAAAAATTTAAACCGCAACGGAATATTAATTTAGAAGATTTGCCCGATACAGAAGCTCGCATTGAGATGCTGCTGCTTGCAATTGCACGTTTAACGGATGCTGGTTATATGCATATTGGCATGAATCTTTTGCCAGGCGCGACGATCAATTGGTAATAGCGCAACGGCAAGGCAGACTTCATTATGGTTTGCAAGGTTATTCGGTTTACCCTGATAGTGATCGCATTGCATTAGGTGTATCTGGAATTGGATGCATTGGCCCAACCTTAAGTCAGAATTATTGTGATCTTCTGCAATACTACGACAAGCTGGAGCGCAACATACTTCCTATTTTGCGTGGCATTGAATTAAGCGCCGATGACCTGATACGGCGTTCCGTCATGCAAGCGTTGATTTGTCATTCAGTACTCTCATTTGAATCAGTAGAAACTTATTTTCCAATTGAATTCAAACACTATTTTGCAACAGAGTTGGCGGAGCTTTTAACGTATGAGCAAGCTGGCCTAATAGCGGTAAATGATGACGAGATTGTTGTTACATCTATGGGGAAGCTACTGCTTAGCAGTATTTGCAGAGTTTTTGATAAATTTTCACGCGCTAATCAACAACGCAAAAATAACGCGATGCTCATATAAAGGGCATACATGGACGCCCTAAACTTATTTCACCTGGGAATCCGTTTGGATTCCCAGGCAAGAAATAATTATTTGACTTCGCTGTTGGTTAAAACATATTCAGCTAAACGATCTGCGGCCTCACCCTGAATATTTTTGAACGCAGGCATTCTCATGCTTCCGGATTGAAACTTCTTGATGATCGCATCCTTATTGGCAGCTTTTTCACTGAGTATCATCGCAACGTTAGCACTTAAAGGTTTATGGCATTCTGTGCAAGCTGTACTGAAGATTTGTTCACCGGAAGCATCTGCTGGAGGGGTATAGTCTTTACTTGCGCCACAACCGGCTAATATAAACAGCGCCGATATTGTTAATGCAAAATTTAATTTTTTCATTTTCTAACTCCAGTTTGTTGAGTTCAATTAATACCGAGGATGATTTTGATCTAAGATCAAGACATATAAATTGTTATTTAAGTGACTTTGATCAGACTTCAAGATTATAAGGCCTACCTTAACCAGTAGTATGACAACTTGTCAAACAAATGTTTTAAAGAATCTACCATCAATACGAATCATTTTCATCTCATTCTTCACCCAAAATGAGCTTTAGCATCGTACTCTAAACTCAATAAATCTAAGCCATTGTAGAAAACAAATATCCCTCAAATAGGCTAAGGGCTAAGATTTATTAGCTGCAATAACAACACTCGAAGTAATTCCTTTTCTTGACACTTTCTTAACATTTACTATGTTATGGTGCCGACAGCGTGATAAGCGATATCGATCATTTTTAATGAAAGAATGGCGTGTTATTTTGAAAAGATAGAGCAAGCAGTAACTAACAATCAATACGAACGTGAGTTGTTGCATGCTGTATTCAGAATACATTTAACTAACTGTTTTACAGAGTCAGATTGTTTTAATGAGGGGAGATATGTTTAAGAAAATAAACAAATTTATTGCATTGACAGCACTTGGTTTGGTTTTTAGTAGTTCTGTTGCTGCAGAAAATACTGTAGATGATTTTCAAGTATGGGGAAATATTACAGCACTGGGTAACTTTGGTGCAATTAACCCAAATAACCCTGACTTGAAAAAATTCAGATGGTGGATGGAAGGACAGGGACGTTTTGGTAATGATGCTTCTCAGTTTACGCAATCCCTGATACGTCCCGGTTTAGGTTATGCGATAACCGATAAAGTTGTTGTGTGGGCAGGTTATGCTTGGGCACCAACGTGTGAACCCATCAATCGTTCCGGTTGCTTTGATGAGCATCGTATCTGGCAACAAGTAACCTGGGCAGATAATTTTTCATTCGGCAGATTGTCGGCGCGTAGCCGTTTTGAGGAACGATTCTTTAATAGTCAAGCACCTCTTCCAGGTAATAATGATTCGGCTTACCGATTCCGCCAATTAATAAAACTGGCGGTTCCAATTCCGGCAATAGATCCGAATCTCAGTTTTATCGTTCAAGATGAATTGTTTATCGCCATGACGACTATTGATAATAATCCCGGTTTTATTTCTCATGGTTTCGATCAGAACCGTGGCTTCGTTGGATTGGGTTATAAAGTCAATCAGTATGCCAATGTTGAATTGGGCTATATGAACCAATACATCAACAGACCGCATAGTACTCGCCCTGATCAAATGATGCATATTTTAGGCGCTAATTTGTTTCTGAATTTCTAATGAAATAACTGTTTGATATAACATATAGTGTAGTTTTTATAGCCGGTTATATTTCCTGATTCAGTTAAGAAATATAACCGGCTAAAATTTTTCTGCAACTACCTCGCCGTTGTGTTTTCGAGTAGTTGTAAAGCGTTATTCACTTTTCAACATCCCATTCGAGTCCAAGCAGATACAAGAAACAGTAATATTTTTTACCTGTTTCTATTACTATACTGCTCCTTTTTCATCACAAAGCACTACATGCACGAATTTAAGCCGGGTCAACGTTGGATCTGCGATGTTGATTTACAACTGGGGCTGGGCACCGTCCGGACGGTTGAGCACAGGATTGTCACTATCAATTTCGGCGCGGCGGGCGAGACCCGCTCCTACGCCAAACAGTCAGCGCCATTGACACGCGTGGTTTTCAAGGCGGGCGATGTTGTCAGCAGCCATGCGGGGGTTACATTGAAAGTTACCCGAATCAACGAGCGCGATGGATTAATCGTCTATGCGGGTGTCAGCGAAAGCGGGAACAGCCTGGAGCTTGCCGAAGAGCAACTGGCGCATCATCTGCAATTGAACCGTCCGGCAGAGCGCTTATTCACCGGTCAGTTTGATCAGGACAAGTGGTTCAGGATTCGCTATCAAACGTTGTTGAACCGTAACCGTCTGGCAAAAGCGCCGCTGTATGGGCTGACGGGCACCCGCACCAGCCTGATTCCACATCAACTCTATATTGCCCATGAGGTCGCACGCCGTTATGCGCCGCGTGTTCTGCTGGCTGACGAAGTGGGTCTGGGAAAAACCATTGAAGCAGGATTAATATTGCACTAGCAATTGTTGACGGGGCGCGCTGGACGCGTACTCATTGTGGTTCCCGAAACCTTGATCCACCAATGGCTGGTGGAAATGCTGCGGCGCTTCAATCTGCAATTCAGTATCTTCGATGAAGAGCGCTGCCTGTCGCTGGAAGAAAGCGATGAACGGGAAAATCCGTTTCATAGCGAGCAATTGATCCTGTGCAGTCTGAATTTTCTGCGTCAATATCCGAAACGCTTTCAAGCTGCGCTGAATGGCCATTGGGATTTACTCGTAGTCGATGAAGCGCATCACTTGCAGTGGTCCGAGCAAGCCGTCAGCCCGGAATATGCCATGATCGAACAGTTGGCGGCCGGTACCAAAGGCGTGTTGTTATTGACTGCCACCCCGGAGCAACTGGGCAAGGCCAGTCACTATGCCCGCCTGCGCCTGCTGGACCCGCACCGTTTCAGCAGCTTTGCCGCTTTCGTGGCCGAGGAGCAATCGTATGAGCCGATTGCCAAAGCGGTGGAAGCATTGCTCGAAGATCAGCCATTGAGCGATGAAATCAAGCAAATCATCCTGTCAACCACCGACCCCGCGCAATCGCAAGCATTGCTAGCGCAACTGCAAGCTGGCGAAGCCGATGTGCAGCAAATCCGGCAAGCCAGAAAAATGCTGGCCGAATTGCTGCTGGACCGGCATGGTACCGGCCGTATCCTGTTCCGCAATACGCGTGCAGCCATCAAAGGGTTCCCTGAGCGTAAACTCATTGCCAATCCGCTGGCGTTACCCGATGACTATCAGCAATGCCTGACGACTTTTGAAACAACCCATTTGTCCAAGCCGCAATTGTTGCTGTGTCCTGAATTGCTCTATCAGGTGCGATCCGAAGAGGATCAACCGTACTGGACCGAAATCGACCCGCGCGTGAATTGGCTGATTGCCACGCTCAAACGAGTGAAGCCGGAAAAAGTGCTGGTCATCACCGCGAATGCGCAAACCGCGCGCGATCTGGCGCAAGCGATGAAAGAATCGACCGGGCAATTTATTCCGGTATTCCACGAAAGCATGAGTCTGATCGAACGCGACCGCGCCGCGGCGTTTTTTGCCGACAAGAAAACCGGCGGGCAGGTGCTGATCTGCTCGGAAATCGGCAGCGAAGGCCGCAATTTCCAGTTTGCGCATCATCTGGTACTGTTCGATCTGCCGCTCAATCCCGATCTGCTCGAGCAGCGCATTGGCCGCCTGGATCGCATCGGCCAGACGGAAACCATCCAAATCCATGTGCCCTATCTGGAAAACAGCGCGCTGGCGGTAATGTTCCATTGGTATCATGAAGGCTTGAATGCATTCGAGAAAACCTGCCCGGCCGGTCAAACGGTATTTGTGAAAGTCGAAGAACAGCTCATCGCCGCGCTGCATCAACGCCAAACCCATGCCGAAGCACTGTCCGGATTGATCGCCGTCACGCAAACGGCGCATCAGGCATTGAACGAAGCACTCGAGCGCGGGCGCGATAAGCTGCTCGAATACAACTCGTTCCGGCCCAGCGCAGCGGAACAGCTCATGCAAGCCGCGCGTGCGCAGGATAACGATCCTCTGCTACCGCAGTACATGGAAACGGTATTCGATTGCTGCGGCGTGCATATCGAAGACCACCGCAGCGGCAGTTATCTGATCGAACCGAGTGAACACATGAGCATGCCGTTTCCCGGCTTGCAGGATGAAGGCTCGGTCATCACCTATTCACGCGATGTCGCACTGGCCAATGAGGATATGCACTTCCTGACATGGGAACACCCGATGGTGATCCACGCGATGGAGCGAATCCTGAATCATGAAAGCGGTAACGCGGTGGTAGTGGCGCTGAAACACAAACAAGTACAACCCGGCACCTTGCTGCTGGAAACCCTGTTTGTGCTCGAAGCAAGCGGACAAAACATACAGCAAAGCAACCGCTACCTGCCGCCCGCGGTGATTCGCATTTTGCTGGACGAACAAGGCAGCGGCGACTATCCGTATCTCGATCACGACTCGGTCAATCAACACCTGCAACCGGTCGCGACCGGCATTGCTAAGCAAGTGATTCAACTCAAAGAAGACGCGATCCGCGAGCTATTGACCGCGAGCGAACAACAAGCCAGCGCGCAAGCGCCGCAACTCATCGCTCAGGCGGAAGCGCGCATGCAACAAACCTTCACCCCGGAAATCGAACGCCTCAAAGCCTTGCAACAAGTCAACCCGAACGTGCGCGACGAAGAAATTCAATTCTTTGAACAACAACTGCAACAACTGACCGGCGCGCTGAAATCTAGCAATTTGCGGCTCGATGCCGTGCGGGTGATTGTGGCGACGTAAATTCACCGGGAAGCGTGTCTATTTTTTTGACGCATCATCAGGAATCGGCAGTGCAAAAGAAGCAACATCAAAAACGGGATTCCCACTTTCGCGGGAATAACGAGAGGGCCGGTAATGCCGGTGAGAAGGCGGCATGATGGCTCCGGCTGTGTATTTGCTGGCCAGTCAAAGAAACGGGACGCTCTACATTGGCGTGACATCGAACCTGATCCAGCGCATTTGGCAGCATCGTGAAGGTTTGGCGGAAGGTTTTACCAAAAAATACGGGGTTAAAACCCTGGTCTGGTATGAACAGCACGCTACGATGGAAAGCGCCATTGCCCGGGAAAAGGCATTGAAAAAATGGAACCGCGCCTGGAAATTGAAACTGATTGAAGAAACCAATCCGCAGTGGCGGGATCTCTGGCCGGAAATAAACGGAGAGACGGAACCTTAAGGGAACTCTGGATCACTCATGTTTGTCATTCCGAACAAAGTGAGGAATCTTTGTGAATCAACGTGATAGATTTCTTGCTGCGCTCGAAATGACAGTTATTCAGAGTTTCGTTAACCTCTCCGTCCTTCTACTGCAACATTTCATCATTCCCCACACCTCTACAACCCATTATCCCCTAACCCCTACATCCCTACACCCCTACACCCCTACACCCCCTACACCCCTACACCCCTCACCACACCCCACCACCGCACCGCTACAACCCGTCATCCACCCGCACCGCTAACTCGTCATCTCCGCACACATACCTCGTCATCCCCGCGAAGGCGGGGATCCAGAACCACCGAATGCGCTCCCCGACTGGATTCCCGCCTGCGCGGGAATGACGGAGAGAAAAGTGGCTGCCTCAATCGCTGGCGATTTCCAGTGGCGGCAGGGCGTTGACGATCTTCATCGTTTCCAGGCTCACGGTGATAACGCGCAGGAACAATTCCAGCGGATAGCGCGGATTGCCCATCGTTTCAATCGCCCAGTCATTGGCGTCGTTGACAATGCCGCTGTCCTTGTCGGTTTTCACGCATTGGCGCTCAACCACCCAATCCAGCGCGGGTTTGCCGTTCACCACGTAGTCGTAGGCTTCGGGCGGGATGCCGCTGACGGTGATATGCGCGTTGTAGGTCAGCCGGGTCAGGTCTTTTTTGCCATCGGTTTTCGGCACTTTCATCTTTTCCACGCGCCAAAAACCCTCCCGCTCGTCATTCCCGCGAAAGCGGGAATCCAGCGGCTTGGGATCGCCAAGATTGAACACCTTTCCATCGGCGCCCAGCACCTTGGCGCCCTGGTATATCGGCACGGTTTCGTAGTTCAGGTGCAGCTCGGCCAGCTTACGCCCGGCTTGCGAGAACGCCCGGAAACCGCCAGCGGTTTTCACGCGCGGGATACGCGGCAGCTCCTTGCTCAGATTGTCGGCGTAGCGTTCGCGGTAATCCGGCGAGTGCAACAGGCCATAGACGTAATAGAACACATCCTCCTTGCTGATAGTTTCACCCGGATAAGCGGATTGGAAATGCGCCAGCCCTTCGTCGGTGATGGCATCGCGGCGCACATAGCCGTCATTCCCGTGCACATACCCGCCATTCCCTCGCACATCCCCGTCATTCCCGCGCCCATCATCGTCATTCCCGCGCAGGCGGGAATCCAGTGGTTTTGCTTCGCCCCAGTCCAGCATGGATTGGGTTCCCGCCTGCGCGGGAACGACGGGATCGTAGAAGTACAGAGGGAAGTATTGTGCTCCTGCTTCCATAGAATTTAGATCAATGATATTTCCGCTAATCAAACCTTCAATCCTTTGCCACAACGGTGTCGTAAAGCCCATAGTGAGACAAGCCTTGGTGGCTCTCAATACCCGTATAGCGTAGCGAAGCGTCTTCGTAGCGACGGAAGGCAAAGACGGCCTGGTTCATCTGCTCGGTGTTGAACACCTTAAGACGGACAAGCAGGTGGAAGTCCTTCACAGTCAAGCCAGTCACGGCCAGAAACAAGTCCGGTTCGAGTTTGGTGATGACATCCTGCAACGTGTTCTCGCGGAAATCGGTGAGGTACATGAACGCCGGAATGCGGGTGGCGAACTTGATCAGTTTCTCCTGAACCAGCTTGCGCTTGGACTTGTATTCCTTTTCCTCGTCGGAGAGTTCTTTTTTCTCCTTCGACGTGAGTTCACCGTCCTTCGCTTTGTTCTTGAGGTCCTTGGCCTTATCGCTCTTGTTGATGATGGTCTCGATGATGTTGTCGCCCAGCGCGCGCCAGCCCTCGATACGCTCCACGGCGGCCATTGCCTCGGGGTTGTCCATGATGCGCCGGAGCGTGTCGTTATCCACGTTCACCAGCAGCGCGCTCTCCCATTTGCGCGCCAACAGCGTCGCCGAGGTGCCCGCCATCGCAATGTCGAGGATGCCGCCCGCGTCGATCTGCGTCATGTTCGCGCCGTCGTAGGCCAGCACGGGCAGGAACGACACGAGCTCCTTGACCGCGTTCTCCGGGTTCGGCTCGTTGGGCGACAGGCCAATACCGTACTCAGAAAGTTGCCGCAGGGCGCGGGTGGGCGCGAAGTCAAACACGAAACAGACCGGCTTGAGGATTTCCTCCTCGTTCGGGTTGTCGCCGTTGGGGTTTTTGATGGACCACGGCGACTGCACGCGAAACGCAGCCTGAAAATAGGTCTCGGGCGACTTGAGATTGCGTAGCATCAGGATGGACGACCACTGCGCCACGGTGACACCTGTGGTGAGCTTACCGCACGAAAGCGTGATGGTCTTGGTGTCGAATCCGCTGCCAATCGCTTTGCGCACTGGTGGCAACGCCTCCAATCCGATTCCAGCCGAGGCGCCTGCGGCGACGACCAACGTGTAGTCATGCCAGAACACATTTTGCTTCTCGGCCAGCAGGTTTGCCATCGCATGGCAGGCCGCAACATTAGGCAAGAACCAGAACGAGTGCTGCAGGTAGGGCAGCAGGCGCACGTCGGAATACGGAAAAGGTGGCCGTGTCCCCGTCTTCAAATGCTCGACTGATTTCGACGCGTAGCCCCCACGGATGATGTCGAGCCATTTCTGCACATCGCTTTTGTGCTTGAACTGCGCTTTTTATCCGTGCCATCGGTTCCCAAACTGGCCTCGAAGAACGCATTGAGATCGAACTCGTCAAACTCACCGCCGCTCGCAATGGCCAGTAGTTCATCCGGCATCTGATAAGTCAGCAGCCGCATCTGCGGCAACGCAGCGTAGGGGTTCCGCTGGCCGGGGTACTGGGCGGGGAACGCCTCCTTGGCACGCTGCTCGTCGGTGTAGGTCCAGTTGAATATCTGCTCTTCGATGAACTCGCCGGTCGCCAGTGCCTTGAACGGTGTGCCGGAGAGGTACAAGTAAGCTTTGGTGGTGATGGGCAGGAACTCGGTTTCCTTCTCGGAAAGCACGGTGAGGTCTTCGTTCATGCCCTCCAGGTCGGCAGCATATTCGAGCCTGGCCTCCTTCTTTGCAACGGCTTCCTCCTCGCCCTCGAACAGTTCCTTCGCGGTGTCGCGCCACGCTCCGAAGTGGTATTCGTCGAACACCACAAGGTCCCAGTTCACCGTGTGTAGCCATTCGTTGTTCGGTTTGATGTTCCCAACTGTGTCGCGGCCGAGCAGGTCCTGGAAGGAGCCGAAATAGACGACCGGCTTGTTGCGGTCAATCTTCGTCGGGTCGCTGCCGGACGAACGCGAAAGGTACTGCCAGCCATTGAAATCCGTATGGGATTCTAGGTCTGTCTGCCACGCATCCTCGACGGCTGGCTTGAAGGTGACCACCAGCACGCGCTTCGCGCTGAGTTTCCTGGCCAACTGGTAGGTGGTGAAGGTCTTGCCGAAGCGCATCTTCGCGTTCCACAGAAAGCGCGGCGCGGCGTTCTTGTTTTCGGCCCAGATTGACTGGTAGTAGTCAAAGGTCTTGTCCACGGCATCGGCCTGCTCCCGGCGCATCGGGAAGGTTTCGTGGTGTGTTCCCGTGAAGCGCTGGCCGGTGCGCAGCTCGGTGAGTACGGTTTTTACATCCTTGACCGAGCAATGCATCCACTCCAGCTCGACGTTCTCGAAACCTTTTCTGACAAGCGCGGCGCGCACCTCGTGATCGCTGAAAATGCTGCCATCGTCGCTCTCGGCGGACTCGTTCAGTTCGATGGTGAAATTCTTGATGGCGGCCGTCTTGAGCTGCTCGGCGATGCGCTGCTTCACATCGCGCGTGGTCCGCCCGATCTTGAGGAGCCCCGTGTGCGCCGCGTCAGCGATCGAGTAGGCGTAGAGGCGCGGCCGGGCTTCCGGCTTGGGTGCGAGGATGTCCTCGATGGTCTTACTCATCTTCTTCGACTACCGAGACATTTTCGAACAAATCGCTGGCGAGATCCATCGGGCGGACTATCTTTTCGATGAACGCGATTTCACTCTCGGTGATGCCATATTTCGCGTAGAGCTCATCATCCGTCCACTTCCTGTTCCACTCCTGCGTCGGCACGAAGGTATAGACCTTGCGCGTGGTATCTTGAGATGGCTTGTGCAGCAGGATCAGTAGACGCGTCAACCGGCAGGTAATGTATGACAAGGCGCTTTCGGCTTCGCTTTGGGTCTCGAACGGGCCAATGCACAAATAGGTTTCGGAACAAATGCTGCCTGGCTCGCCAATGAACGGCGTGCTGAGGATGCGGTGCGGGTAGGTGTCGCGGTTGCCGGTACCCGGCGCGGCTCGGCCAACATAAAGTTTCCACTTGTCGATGAGTTCAGTGCCTGTCGTAATGTCTTTTCTGGGTGTGTAGCTCGTCCCGCCGTTTTGATAGACCAGCACATCACCGGCGTGCTTTGTCGCCTTGCCCTTGAAAGTTGTTTCGAGTGCGAACGGCTTTCTGGAGCTGACCAACCGGTCAAACCGCTTACTTTCTGGTAGCAAGAGAGACTCAGATTGCTCTGTTTCGATAGAAACGACTTTCTTGAGAATCGACAGTCCGTCATTGAAACGGATGAACACATCCGCTCCCTTTTCGAGGAGCTGGCGGCTGGCGGTGGAGACCGGCCAGTCCTTGAAATGGGTGCTTACATCACAAAGGCCAGGATGGTCACGATTCCAGAGGAAGTAGCAAACCCCGCCCTTGAGCCCTACGCCAGGAAACACATCTGCCGCGCTGAGATAGTCAGCAATGGATCGCAGGCGATTGTCGGCAAGCATAGCTTCTCTGAATTCATCCAATCCTTTTCCGCCAGCGAACCAGCGTGCAGGAATAACCATCGACAGGTAGCGTGGTTCCAACGCCTTCGCCTGCTCCACAAACAATTGATAGATGGGAGCCGCACTAGTGCCATAACCGCCATCGTTCAACTGATACGGCGGGTTGCCAATGATGACATCGAATTGCATATTGCCTCCAAACAACTCGGTCATCCGAGTCTTGATGTTGTCTGTGTGAATGAACGCGTAAGCGTGGGTTTCCAGCGCCTCGCCGCGATCCATCGCCGCTTGGCTGGCACCACAAAAAGTGCACTTGCCATTGGCCCATGTGTGCTCGATGCGCTCGAACCAGATGTTCCCCGAGTCGTTCGTGAAGGATTTGGCTATGGAATGCTGCCCATTGGCGTGCTTCGAGCAATACACGCTACGCCGCGCCAGCAAGCTAGTGAGATTCGTGATGCCAATGCCAAACACCTGCCTCGTCAAAATGTGATTGACGCGCTCGTTGAGGTTCGGCATCTCGTCCGCGAGCCCCTTGGTGAGTCGGCTGGTGATTTCCCGCAGGAACACGCCCGACTTGGTGCATGGGTCGAGGAACCTCACCGTCTTGTCGGCCCAGAGGTTTGCCCCGTTGTGACTGGCCGCCCAGGCTTTGGCAAGAGTATCCAGCATCCTGTTGGCGAACTCTGGCGGGGTGAATACCTCGTCGTTGGAAAGATTCGCAATGCAGGTCAGTACATCAGGATTGCGACCTCGCAGGGTGAAGGAAGCCTGACCGTTCATGCGTTCACCTTTGCAGCATTATCGCTCGCTATGCGAGCAAGCTCACGAACGGTCATCGGCGGGTAAGCCATAATTGGTGTGAAGATTTCATGCTTGGCAAACAGTGATCCCTGTTCAACGTGGTTCGACATGCCGGTGAGGACGTCGAAGCGAAAATCGCGACGTTGAAACTTGCCCTTGCCCAGATAACCCCATTCGGCAAAGGTAATCGGCTCTTTGCGGCTAGTGCACATCGTCAAGGCGTCACCATGAATTAGATTCTGAGATAACACGTAGGAAGCGGCACGATAGATGTCATCTGACTCCTGCACGTTCAGGTAGCCGGCAAAGATTTCCAGCATGTTTTCCCGGCACTCGGTGATATTGTCTGCCAGAAGCTCGATCCCGTAGATGCACATTAGTGCCAGCAGCGCATAGTGCTGTTTCTCGAAGTCAGATTTCCCGAACTTGCACTCGACGGCCGCGAGCTTGCGCTGCAAGACCTTGACAATAAAATTACCGCTTCCGCAGGCCGGTTCCAGAAAGCGGGAATCAATGCGCTCCGACTCGTCCTTTACGAGGTCGAGCATGGCATCAACCAGCCATGCGGGGGTGAATACCTCTCCATGGTCGGCAACGCGTTTTCTGGACTTGATTAGATTCATAGGCAAAAGTCTTTAGGCGATAGCTTGTAGATAATTTGAGAGGTTGCCTGATCCAACTTCGATAAAGAAAATATATTCATACCAAACATCCATAAGCGGTGACGGTGTTGTCATCCCGCGTCAGTAAATGCATCAGTTTGGGATGAATAAAGAGCTTTTCGCGCCCGATGGTTCTTTCCTCAAGCACACCGATATCTACCAGTTGTTTGAGATAGCGCGAAGCGGCTTGGCGTCCGGCGATGTTTTTTTCAACCAGGTTCTGAATCCGGCAGTAAGGCAGGTCAAAAATCAGATCAACCAGTTCGCGGCTGTAGATTTTCGGCACTGTCTGCTTCACATGGGTAATTGTCAGTGCCGAGAGCGCGCGGATCGCGGCAATCTTGGCGATGGTCCAATGCGCTGTGTCTTCGATGCCTTGCAGAAAATAGACAATCCACGGCTCCCATGCCTGGTTGCGCGTGACATCGAGCAGCAGGCGGTAATACTCGGTTTTGTTCCTGATGATGTAGCGGCTGAGGTAAAGAATCGGCAGCGTCAATAAGTCTTCCTGGATTAGAAACAGGCTATTCAGCACGCGCCCGGTGCGGCCATTGCCATCGGTGAACGGGTGGATCGCTTCGAATTGATAATGCCCAATCGCCATGCGGATCAGCGGATCGATTTCGCGTGCTTCGTGCAGGTAGTGTTCCCAGTTGGCCAATTTGGTACGCAACAGGTCTTCTCCGGCGGGCGGGGTGTAAATCACTTCACCGGTGGCCTGATTGGCCAGCGCTGTTCCGGGTACACGCCGGACTTGCATGTCCATGCCCTTGATGCGTGTGCATACTTGTTCTGCGGTGCGGGTGTTCAGCGGGTGTTGCTTTAATGCTTGAAACCCTTCCAGCAGTGCACTGCTATGGCGCAGGGCTTCGCGTGTGGCTGGGTCGGCATACTCGTTTGCGCTTTGAAACTGAAACAGCCGGTCGGTTGTGGTGACGATGTTCTCGATTTCCGAGCTGGCCTGAGCTTCAAGCAGCGGCAGGGCATTGATCAAAACGCCTTGATTGGGGATGAGTGCGGCTGCTTGCCTGAGTTCTGCTAGTGCCGCCCGGGCGGCGATACACTGCTTCAGTACTGTGTATGTTTCCAGCTCGGCTGCCGGAGGCAACAGCGGTAGGTCGTTGTAAGGTTGATCCGGACGCCAGGCAGTCATGGTTTAATTTTTGCATTTTTGCGACACGTCGTCAGTTTATGTCGTTCACAGCGACACGTCAATCGAATATGTCGCAAATTTCTAGTTTTTGCGACATACTTGATTAGACATTAAACCGGAAATGCATGACATCGCCGTCCTTGACGATGTATTCCTTGCCTTCGAGGCGCATTTTCCCGGCTTCCTTGGCACCCTGCTCGCCATTATAGGCGATGAAGTCGTCGTAGCTGATGACCTCGGCGCGGATGAAGCCTTTTTCAAAATCGGTATGAATGACACCGGCGGCCTGTGGCGCAGTATCGCCTTTGTGGATGGTCCAGGCGCGGACTTCTTTGACACCGGCGGTGAAGTAGGTTTGCAATCCGAGTAATTCATAACCCGCGCGCACCAGACGATTCAGCCCGGGTTCTTCGAGATTCAGGTCGGCTAGAAAGATTTTCTTGTCTTCGTCAGGCAGTTCTGCAATTTCTGCTTCCAGCGCAGCGCATATGGCGACTACCGGAGCGCCTTCTTGTGCTGCATATTCTTCGACACGGGTTAATAGGGGATTATTCTGAAAGCCGTGATCATCGACATTGGCCACGTAAATGGCCGGTTTTGCGGTCAATAAACAAAGCGGCTGCAATAAGAGTTTTGCTCTTTATCCAGGTCCAGTGTTCTGGCGGGTTTGCCCTGATCAAGATGCGCTTGCACCGTTTCCAGTAAAGCACACAGTTTGATGGCGTCTTTATTGGCCTGATTTAGCCACTTTGGATTCGCGCTGAATCGCTTTTTCCACGGTGGCAAGATCAGCCAGGGCCAGTTCGGTTTGGATAACTTCAATATCCGATATCGGATCCACCTTGCTCGCGACGTGTATGACATTATCGTCTGCGAAGCAGCGCACTATATTGACGATGCCATCCGTTTCACGGATGTTGGCAAGAAACTTGTTACCCAGACCTTCGCCTTTAGACGCACCGGCGACCAATCCGGCGATATCCACAAATTCGACGATCGCTGATTGTATTTTCTGCGGCTTGACGATTTCACTGAGTTTTTGCAAGCGCGGATCTGGGACTTCGACTATGCCAATATTCGGATCTATCGTACAGAAAGGATAATTTTCTGCAGCAATGCCTGCTTTGGTCAATGCATTAAACAATGTGGATTTGCCGACATTGGGAAGACCCACGATTCCGCATTTAAGACTCATGACCGGATTCTCATTAAAATGGATTAAATAACGATTGGTTGGAAACTTTTACAGTATTCTTATACTTTGGTGTGTAATTTCAACATGGCCGCTTCACAAGCGCCTTGCGCAATGAGCGGCCATACTTCCAGGCTTCTGACTATGGCTTCATCAATTAATTGCGCTTCTTCCTTTCTGGGCGGGTGTAATACATAGTCAACCACGGCATTGCGATCACCCGGATGCCCTATGCCGATTCGTAGCCGCCAGAAATCCTGGGTACCCAATCTTGCTGCAATATCCTTGAGGCCGTTATGACCACCCAAACCACCACCCTTCTTCAGTTTGGCGATACCGGGCGGGAGATCCAATTCATCATGGATAACGATAATTTCGTCAGTTTGAATTTTATAGAACTGGCACAAGGCAGTGACCGATTGCCCGCTTCTGTTCATATAGGTTTGCGGTTCCAGCAGCCACAAATCCACATCTTTCTGACGGACTTGTGCGCACAATCCATGAAATCGTGCTTCCGGCTTTAGCGGTACGTGCAGCATTTGGGCTAATCGATCCACCCACTCAAAACCGGCGTTATGCCGTGTACCCGCATACTCTCTGCCGGGATTGCCCAATCCAACGATAAGCTTCATGTCAGGATGTAAAGCTTCAACGAAAATCGATCAAGTGGTCAGTCAGTGAGAGCGGTTCAGAAAAACAAAATCTGCCGGCATGTGTTTTATCCCAGCAGATTTGTCAAATAACCAGATCAGTTAAATATTCTTTTCTTATCTGGTTATTTTTTCTCTGCGCCTGCTTCTTCACCGGCGGCTTCATCGGAGAGTGCGGAGCGCGGAATCACAATCGTTGCAACCGCCGAGTTATCGCCTCTGGTCAATGCAATAATTTCAACGCCTTTGGGCAGCACCAGATCACTTAAGTGAAGTGTGTGTCCTGCAGCAAGTTCAACCAAATCCACCGCAATGAATTCTGGTAAATCATCTGGTAAACAACTGATATCGACTTCGGTAAGAATGTGCGTAACAATACCACCGGAGGTTTTTACACCGGGTGAATTTTCTGCATTGATAAAGTGCAATGGAACCTTCATGTGTATTTTCTTGTTCTTATCAACGCGCTGAAAATCCACATGCAACACTTGATGCTTGAAAGGGTGCATTTGAATATCGCGTAACAATACCTGCTCTTTTTCCCCTGCGACACTTAACGACAAGATCGATGCATGGAAAGCTTCCAGTTTAAGCTTGTGAAACAAATCGTTGTGATCCATTTCAATAGACTGCGGTTCTTGTTCACCACCATAGATGATTGCTGGTACTTTACCAGAACCACGCAGGCGGCGGCTCGCACCCTTTCCCTGCAATGTGCGCTTATCGGCACTGATTTCTATTTTCATCTTTACTACTCCATAATTATGATTTGTTCGCGACCAAACAAACCGGTTAAAAAACGGAATCAATTTATTCCATAAATAATGAGCTTAATGAACTCTCATTACTGATACGCAGCATGGTTTCTGCCAGCAGATTGGCGATGCTTAACTGGCAAATACGATCACAAGCCATGGCATCTTCACGCAGAGGTATGGTGTCAGTGACCACCAGTTTATCCAGAGCCGAGTTTTGAATACGTTCTACCGCACTGCCTGATAGGACAGCGTGTGTGGAATATGCCAGTACTGATTTTGCGCCGTGCTGTTTTAATGCTTTTGCAGCCTCACACAATGTGTTGGCGGTATCCACCAAGTCATCAATAATGACACAGGTGCGATCCTTAACCTCGCCGATGATGTTCATGACTTTCGCTTCATTGGGTTTTGGACGCCGCTTGTCAATGATTGCCAGATCGCATTCCAGCCGTTTGGCCAGTTGCCGGGCGCGTACCACGCCGCCGACATCGGGTGATACGACGATCAGATCCTGATAATTGTGTTTCCAGATATCGCCCAGTAAAATGGGCATGCCATAAATATTGTCAACCGGGACATCAAAAAATCCCTGAATCTGATCCGAGTGCAGATCCATGGTGAGCAGCCGGTCAATACCGACAGTCGTTAACATATTGGCCACTACTTTGGCTGTGATCGGTACACGAACAGAGCGTGGCCTTCTATCCTGACGCGCATATCCAAAATACGGGATTGCAGCAGTAATGCGACCGGCAGAAGCACGTTTCAGGGCATCTACCATGACCAGTATTTCCATAAGGCTGTCATTGGTCGGTGCGCAGGTGGATTGCAGTACAAAAACATCCTTTCCACGCACATTCTCGAGGATTTCCACCATGATCTCGCCGTCACTGAAGCGCCCGACAGTGGCACGTCCCAGATGGATATTGAGATGCTTGACAGCATCTTGTGCCAATTGGGGATTGGCTGTGCCGGTAAAAACCATCAGACTGTCATAAGACATGTTATTTCTCTGAGATAATCAGTTTGGAAAAAGGAGCGCTCGTCTTTCTTGTTAAAATGAGTTGTTTTTGACGATCCGGAGTCTGATGCAAGCTTGTTTCTGAAAAATAAACTGGCTGGGGAGGTAGGGATCGAACCTACGAATGCCGGAATCAAAATCCGGTGCCTTACCCTTGGCGACTCCCCAAAATCTTTATTCCACTGACTTGTGCATGGGATGACAATCTAATCCTTTTGCCACAAAGCCATTCATATCATCAGGAATTTGTGCAAAAGCGGTCTGAGCTGCCAGCTCTGTCGCAAATTCGGCAAATACACAAGCACCTGAACCACTCATTGCTGCTATTGTAGTATTTTCCAGCCGCTTTAGCCACTCCAAACATCTTGCTACTTCAGGGTATGTCCGGCAAACTACCAATTCCAAATCATTATGGCCGTGCCAGACGGAAAAGGGCGGTATTTTGATAGGTATCGTGTTGCGTGTCAATTCCTTACTTGCAAAAACCTCTGCAGTCGAGACCTGGACCGGTGGGATAAGAACTAAATACCACGCTGGCAGCAGTTCAATGGGTACCAGTTTTTCACCAATTCCCTCTGCAAAGGCATTCTGTCCAAAAATGAATACAGGAACATCAGCACCCAACTGAAGTCCTGATTCAAGCAATTGCTCCCGGCTTAATTTGAGCTCCCATAACTGATTCAGTGCCAACAAAGTGGTTGCCGCATCAGAACTTCCACCCAAACCTCCCCCCATTGGAATCTGCTTCTGCAGAAAAATATCGGCACCTTTGTGTAGTTCCCGTTTTCTGCTTCAGCAATTGAGCGGCGCGGACACACAATCTTTATCTTCTGGAACACCAGCAGTGGGATTATGAAGTTTGATAACGCCATCTGCGCGCAAACTAAAACTTACTTGATCAGAGAAATCTATAAACCGGAAAACTGTTTGTAATAAATGATAGCCATCCTGTCTGCGGCCGACGACATGTAAAAAAAGATTCAGTTTCGCCGGGGCAGGGAAAGTAAGCATGAATGAATTTAAGAATTAGATGGTTATGACTTTAGTGTAAGAATAATTTATTCGACTTTCCAGTCATCGACTACCAGTCTGATTCTCAGGTTTTGATAGACTAAATTCAATACCTTGGGAAGCGGTATTGAATTTATCTGCGCGGGAGCGAAGCTATTATAGTGGATGTGCCAGCCATCCTGCCGGATAGCTACAATCCGGTCTTTATTATCCAGATCTTTTTCCGCTGCGGTAATTGGTGAATGCGTGCCTTGTATCCAGTATTGCAAACCATTCAGCGGCATACGCCACCCCAGAATTTCTTGCGTCAGATTCTCCACATCCGGTGCATAAAAGGCTTCAAGCTTGGAGGTAATCAAACGCACCCCCTCGTGATCTTTTGTAATTTCAGCCACTGCCTGACCTAATGGCGTAAATAACAGAATTTCATCACTGGTTGCCAGATGCTGCCAGCGGAAGCTGCCGGAGAAACTTTGCTTTTCATCTTGGATGGATATCCTGCCGAGGATATTAAAATCAGCGGCTGACACATTATGCGTATTTGTATCAGGCTCAGTAAAAATGGTTGCGACAACCGCGTCAGATTTTGTTTGACCGGGAAGTGTTGTACATCCGGAAAGAAGGGCGAAAATACAGCTAATCAAAATCCCCGGAAAAGCGTTCCATGGATTAATTTTTAACCAGTCCACCGGTAATTTAGAATCTTTCAATTCAATGTAAAGCCTGGCTGATATCGATTCTTGAATTACCAATGTGCATGAGATAAACCGCAGTTCAATTTATGGTCTTATTGGTTTGTTGATAATCAGGCAGTACGATATTGAGTTCCAGTGTTTCCTGATTCTCATCTTGCTCAAAATTAACGGATATCGCGTCCTGATCCACATTCACATATTTACGGATAACCTCTAGTAGTTCTTTTTGCAATTGCGGTAGATAGGAAGGTTGATTGCGATAGCTGCGTTCGTGCGCAACAAGAATTTGTAATCTCTCTTTGGCAACTGATGCAGTTTTAGGTTTAGATGATCTAAAATAATCCAGTAAGCTCATTTTCTTCCTCCGAAAAGCCTCCAGAGAAATCCTTGTTTGCCATCAATAAATCGATGTGGACGTTTCTCCCCCAAGTATCGCGCTACCACATCGGCATAAGCCTGACCTGCTTCACTCTTTTCATCGAGAATTACCGGAATGCCTGCATTAGATGCGGACAAGACTGATTTTGACTCAGGAATAATACCCAATAATTCCAGGGATAAGATTTCTTGTACGTCTTCAAGACTCAGCATTTCGCCTGATTTGACTCTGTCAGAATCATACCGGGTCAGTAACAAATATTCCTTGATGGGATCTTCATTTCGTTCAGCTCGCCGTGATTTGCTGGATAAAATACCCAACATACGATCCGAATCTCTAACCGAAGAAACTTCCGGATTAGTAACAACAAAGGCATCGTCCGCAAAATAAAGCGCCAGGTTTGCACCTTTTTCAATCCCTGCAGGAGAATCGCAAACAATATATTCAAAATCCTTGGATAATTCGTCTAATACCCGGCCAACACCTTCTTGTGTCAATGCCTCTTTATCGCGTGTTTGAGAAGCAGGGAGAATATAAAGTAAATTGCAATTCTTATCACGAATGAGTGCCTGGTTGAGACTGGCTTCGCCGTTGATAACATTAATAAAATCATATACGACTCGTCGTTCGCATCCTAAAATCAAGTCCAGATTACGTAAACCCACATCAAAGTCAATCACGGCCGTCTTGTGACCGGCTTTTGCCAGCCCCATGGCAATCGCTGCGCTTGTTGTTGTTTTACCAACCCCCCACCTTTGCCTGATGTCACAACTATAATTCTTGCCAATTGAGCCTCCTTTGCTATTTGGTCTTAAGCAATTTCTTTAATGATCAAAGCATGATTATGCAGATATATTTGAACTGGATTCTTGTATGTTTGCTTGTTTAAATCCTCACTGGTTTTATAATCTCCAGCAATTGAAATAAGTTCCGCCTGCAAATCAAAACAAAATATCCGTGCAGCTGTGTTTCCATGCACCCCAGCCAATGCACGCCCTCTCAGTGTATTATAGACATGTATATTGCCTTCAGCCATAATTTCGGCGCCTGCGCTGACCTGGGACAGAATGATCAAATCGCCGGATGCATAGATACGCTGCCCCGATCGAATCGGCTGAGTGATCAATGTTGCTGCTACTGAAGCCTGCGGAGCAGCAATGGGACTTGCAGATTCCTTGACAACGGGGGCTTCCGGAGCGGCTTCCTGCTTTTGTGCCTCGCCAATTGTGATTGAATTACCTTGTTCACGTACTGTATCTATCGGGATGGATAATGTGCGTGCTTGCTTGTTTTGTTGCTCATTACCGCCACGGATACCTACTGGAAAAAAACCTATTCTGCGCAATAGCTGTGTTATTTGAACAAAATCCAGATCCTGTTTCAACTTGTTTAATTCACGCAAATCGATAATCAAGGGAGAATCTCTGAAGAATTCGGGTGCCAGGTTAATTTTCTCTTGTAATGTCTGCTCGATTGCAGCCATATCATGCGTGTAAAGAATCAAAATCGGTGCAAAAAATGTACTGCTTTTAAATTCAAGTACTGAAGGAGTATTTGGCATTTTTTGAGAATCTATTGATAGCTGCACAGGGAGTTCTTTAATTATATGGATCAATGGTATCGCTTTATTGGGTTACCAAATGTACAAATCAAATCCGTTTAAAACGGTTTATTCAATCACTTTCTTTTTTGTGAGACGCTGTAGTGTCTCAAGCAAAACTTCGTTGTCTGGATCTTTCTCCAGGGCATAACGCCAAATGTCTTTGGCATCCTCTTTGGCACCTTTTACCCAAAGCACTTCACCCAGGTGTGCCGCAATCTCCGGATCCGGGCGGGCTGCAAAAGCCAGATTTAAGTAATTCAATCCTTCCACAAAATTACCCATACGGTAGTATACCCAACCCAGACTGTCCATAATATAAGGATCCTCCGGGGAAAGCTCAACTGCTTTTCTAATTAATTTCAGTGCTTCCGGCAATTGCGTGCCGCGCTCAGCAAGACTGTAACCCAAGGCATTGTAAGCGTGCGCATTGTCAGGTTTGAGCTTTATCAGTTTACGCAAATCCTGCTCAAGAATATTAAACTTACCAAGCTTGTCGGCTGCCAAGGCACGATCATAGAGCAACTCGGGATAATCAGGCAGTTTTTTAAGACCATCACTCAGCAAATCAAATACTTCTTTATGCGCTTTCGATCTTCGCAAAATTTGCGCTTCCGCCAATATTAAATGTGCAGCTTGTTGATCATTGGCTGCCGGAAGTTTCTGCAGATGTTCGCGGGCTTCTTTCAAATGACCTTTCAATGCCAGTAAATCTGCGTAGCGTATTTGTGCGGGCAAATAGCGGTTGCCGCTTTTTACCATTTGATAGGACGCCATTGCCATATCGGGTCGTTTGGTTTCCTCATAAATCTGGCCCAGGTGAAAATGCACAGCATTGGTATCTTTATAGCCCAGACTCAGTGCCTTTTTGAAACTTGTTTCGGTGATATCAAAATCACCCATTTCAGTAGCCAGCAGTCCGACTGCCAACATAATTTCAGCATCTTCTGAATTGTTTTCCGATAACCATTGCAGTTGTTCCCGCGCCAGATCATTCTGGTTGTCGCCGATTAATAACCGAATATAGGCAATTCTTACTTCATTGGCGGCAGGATAATTTTTCAGATAGTCTCGATAGAATTCGATCGCATCGGTACTTGAATTGCGTTGTAATATTCTTCCGTTATGAACGGCTGCGATTTCCCACCCGGGACGTAAGGCAAGCGCCCGCTGCATCTCTTCCAATGCGAGGGAGTGTTGATTGGCAAACCACGCTGCCTGAGAAATTGCAAAATGTACTTCCGGAACCTCCTTGTAGGGTTGAGAAAGTTGCTGTATTAACTGCAATGTCGCTGCTTTATCTGCATTTCTTGACAATAGCTGATTGAGTTGCATAAAGGCATTGCCGACACTTTCCTTTTCCGAATCCAGCAATTTTTCAAGATGTGGCCGTGCTGCCTCCAGTTTGCCCATATTTACCAACAATGCCGCAATGGTTTGGCGGGCATCCACCGAATCAGGCTCAAGTTCAATCCACATTGTCGCAGCTTGTTCCGCTGCAAATGGATTTCCTGCGTGCAGGGCAATTTCTGTTGCGCGCTTGGCGATTCTGGGGTCGCGTGTTGTCCTTGCCAGCTTGACATAGCGGCTGACCGCAATATCAAGATTGCCGCGCTGCAATGCAGTTTCACCGACTAAAAAATCAAATAAAATAGGTGCAGTCAGTTCTTGTTTGGGTAAATTGAGCTGACTGATATCTTCTTGCTCAGCGGATTCTCCGGTTTTTTCTACCTCCTCCTTAGTGGGAATCTGAGCGCAGGCAGTGAGTCCGGATAGCAATAACACGCATAGAATTTTAAATTTCATGAGAAATCCGATTGATTTTCAAATATAAGATAAAAACATACAACTTTTTTGCAGTACTGCCGTACCTGAAGAGCCCATAAGATCATATAGTTAATATCGTGATTTGTTTATTGAAGCGCCTGGTTTTTAGCTTGGTCTTATTCAAGATAATTTGCATATTCTACTTTTATACCGGTAATAAAGTGAATAAATAATTATTTAGCATACAGCAATAATTAATTTAACTACGGAAAGTAAGATTAAAATTGTGCGCAAAGCAGTCACTGATTACTTTATGATAAGGCAAATGCTGAGAACGACATTAAATCATGAAAGTTCATCATAGTTGCGGCGAAAGGGGGGAAGGGGGGGGGCGGTTTTCTAACGGTCTGTTAGACTGCATACGATAAATATCAGGTAGCCTGTAGCGTATTTTTACCAAAAACCGCATCCAATTTTGACTCAATTGAAGAATCCTTACCTCAAACTGATTATTGTTTTCTTACTGGGTATGCTGACTGTACTCGGTTTTGCGCCATTTTATCTTTTCCCCGTTCCCGCAATCACGCTGGCAGTGTTGTTGGGATTTTGCCACAAAAGCCAGACTTCATTGCAAGCAGCGTTACTCGGGTTTTGTTTTGGCATGGGGCTATTTTGTGCTGGGGTGACCTGGATTTATGTCAGCTTGCATGATTTTGGTGCAATGCCGATGTCGGCCGCTGTTGCTGCACTGATTGTACTCTGTGCTTACCTGTCACTATTTCCCGCGGCAAGTTTTTGGATCTTGACCAAATCTCGTCTCACTTCACCGTTTATCTGGGCATCTGTTGCTGCTGCACTGTGGATGCTGTTTGAATGGCTGCGTGGTAATCTGTTTACCGGCTTCCCCTGGTTAACCTTGGGCTATTCACAGGCGCCTTTTAGCCCATTGGCGGGTTTTGCCCCGATCATCGGTGTGTATGGCATTTCAATGGTTGTGGTATTTAGCGCTGCTTTACTTTTCTTCTGGGTTGATAAAGGGCTTAGAAAATGGCGTTATGGGTTGCCCTTGATGCTGATTTGGTTCGGCGGGTATGGTTTGCAGGCGATTGAATGGGTCAAACCGCTGGGAGAACCGGTCACGGTTAGCTTACTGCAAGGCAATATCGCGCAGAATATGAAGTGGCGTGAAGATCATCTCGAAAATACCATGGAGACGTATGCCAGGTTGATTATGGAAAGTGACAGCCGCTTGATCGTGACGCCGGAAATTTCCATTCCGCTTTTTAGCGATGTCGTACCGCAATCGTATTTATCGCATCTTGCCGCACATGCCAGAAATAACAACGGCGATGTCTTGATTGGTTTGGCTGAGCGTACGACCGATGACGGGGATGACTATTATAATACGATGTTCAGCTACGGCTCTGCGCCGGAACAGCGTTATCGCAAACACCACTTGGTTCCTTTTGGTGAATTTATTCCTTTGAAACCAATCTTTGGTTGGGTTATTGAGGTGCTGAAAATCCCGCTATCGGATTTCTCGCGTGGCAGTCTGGATCAGCAACCCATGGATCTGGCAGGGCAGCGGGTTGCGATCAATATCTGTTACGAAGATGTGTTTGGCGAAGAAATTATTTATCAGTTACCACAGGCAACGATGCTGGTGAATGTCAGCAACGATGCCTGGTTCGGGCGCTCGATCGGGCCGCAGCAACACTTGCAGATTTCCCAAATGGGCGCATTGGAAACCGGGCGTTATATGCTGCGCGCTACCAATACTGGTGTGACAGCGATCATCGATGAACGCGGCAAGGTATTGCAAACCATCGAAATTTTCACTACCGCAGCGCTGCACGGATTGGCGCAAGGCTTCTCCGGCGCCACGCCCTATGTGCGCGTGGGAAATTACCCGGTGCTTGGACTTGCCGGTTTGTTATTGTGCATCGGATTGATATCCGCCTTCCGCGCCAGACGGAAAACCCTGTAAAATCCGATTAATTTTCATTTTGGTGCTGGTTTAATCCAGGTTCTTCATGTCAACACTTACTTTCCAGGAAATTATTCTTACCTTGCAACGTTATTGGGATAGGCAGGGTTGTGCGATCCTGCAGCCTTACGATATGGAAGTGGGCGCAGGAACCAGCCATACCGCAACCTTCCTGCGGGCTTTGGGTCCCGAGCCATGGAAAGCAGCCTATGTGCAACCGGCGCGCCGCCCCAAGGATGGGCGTTATGGTGACAACCCCAATCGCCTGCAGCATTACTATCAATTTCAGGTGGTGCTCAAACCCGCACCAAAAAATATTCTGGATTTGTATTTGGATTCGTTGCGCGAACTCGGGTTTGATTTAACGCAGAATGACGTGCGTCTGGTTGAGGATGATTGGGAAAATCCTACATTGGGCGCTTGGGGTCTGGGCTGGGAGGTTTGGCTCAATGGCATGGAAGTGACGCAATTTACCTATTTCCAGCAGGTCGGCGGCATTGATTGCAAACCGGCTGCCGGTGAAATTACCTACGGATTAGAGCGTCTGGCAATGTATTTACAAGGCGTGGAAAGTGTTTTTGATCTGGTCTGGACCAAGGGACTGACTTACCACGATGTGTATCATCAAAACGAAGTGGAGCAATCCAAATATAACTTTGAACACAGTGACACCGAATTTCTGTTTCTGGCGTTCGGCAAGCACGAAGCGCAAGCCAATCATCTCATTGAGAAGCAATTGGCATTGCCCGCCTACGAACAAGTATTGAAAGCGGCGCATACGTTCAATCTGCTCGACGCGCGCGGCGCCATTTCAGTGACCGAGCGTGCCGCGTATATCGGGCGCATCCGCAATCTGTCACGGAAGGTCGCAAAAGCATACTATGTGAGTCGAGAAAACCTGAATCCTCCTTTCCCGCTGGCGCCCCGTGAATGGGTTGCGCAAATGCCGGACGTTGCGGAATCCGCATCATGACCAAAAATCTACTCGTTGAATTATTGGTGGAAGAATTACCCCCCAAATCACTGAAGCAGCTCGGCAACAGCTTTGCGGAATTGCTGGCTGCTAATTTGCGTGCTCAGGATCTTCTAACAAAGGAATCACAGGTTACTGCGTATGCTACCCCCCGCCGCCTGGCGGTACATATTACGCATGTGGCAGCGCAGGCAGCCGATAAAGCGGTCACCCAAAAATTGATGCCGGTGGCTGTCGGTCTGGATGCCCAAGGCCAGGCAACGCCACCGCTGTTAAAAAAACTGGCAAGTCTTGGCGCGGATGCTTCAGCCGTGCCGCAGCTTAAGCGCGTGATGGAAGGCAAGACAGAAACATTATTTTGGGATAGTACAGTTACAGGAACACCATTAACCGATGGTCTGCAAAAAGCATTAGAGGAAGCGATCGGCAAATTACCGATCCCCAAAGTAATGACATACCAGTTAGCGGATGGCTGGAGCAGCGTCAATTTTGTACGTCCTGTACACGCATTGATTGCCTTGCACGGTGCGGATATCGTTCCGGTCAATATTCTGGGCTTGCAAGCCGGGCGCGAAACACAAGGGCATCGTTTTGAGGCGAAAGTGAATCCCATCGTGTTACACAATGCGGATAGCTACGCGCAGCAACTGGCATCTGAAGGCGCTGTTATTGCCGGTTTTGCCGAACGCCGTGCGGAAATTGTCCGTCAGCTTGCCGCAGCAGCCACAAAGGAAAATCTTACCCCGGTTGATGATGACGCGTTATTGGACGAAGTCACTGCATTGGTCGAGCATCCCAACGTCCTGACCGGTAAATTTGCCGCGGAATTTCTGCAAGTCCCGCAGGAATGCTTGATTCTGACCATGAAAGCGAATCAAAAATACTTTCCGCTGCTGGATGCACAGGGAAAACTGGCCAACAAATTTCTGCTGGTTTCCAACATCCGGCCAACCGATCCCGGTTTGGTCATCGGCGGTAATGAACGGGTGGTTCGTTCACGCCTGGCCGACGCCAAATTTTTCTTTGATCAGGACCGCAAAAAAACACTGGCATCGCGTGTGCCGGAATTGGACAAGGTGGTTTACCACAATAAATTGGGTACGCAGGGTCTGCGCATGCGTTATGTCCGCGCTATCGCAAACCTGATTGGGCGGCAATTAAACGGTGACACACTAGGTGCCCAGGCTTATGAAGCCGCCACACTGGCCAAAGCTGATCTGTTGACCGACATGGTCGGCGAATTTCCCGAACTGCAGGGCATTATGGGGCGCTACTATGCGCAACACGAAGGCTTAAGCGACGATGTCGCGTTTGCCATCGAAGATCATTATAAACCTCGCTTTGCCGGTGACGAATTGCCGCGAAATCAAGTTGGTGTTTGTGTGGCGCTGGCGGATAAGCTGGAAACGTTGGTGAATATGTTCGGCATCGGTGAAATACCAACCGGTGACAAAGATCCGTTTGCGTTGCGCCGCCATGCCTTGGGTGTTATTCGCATCTTGATTGAGAAAGACTTGCTGTTGGATCTGAATACATTGGTTCAGCGAATTGTTGAAATAATCGAAGATAAAGAAATTTTTGAGCAGAATTTTGATAATAAAAAAAGATCAGCGGAACTTGCTTTTCCCCAAGATTTTGGTGATTTTGTAAGTAGCCTTTTTCGACAAATTTCAAAAGAATCAACTGAGCAATTGCTTGCGTTTATATACGAACGGCTCGCTGGCAGCTTACGAGAACAAGGCTATACCGCCCAGGAAGTCGACGCCGTCCTCAGTTTGAATCCGCAAAATTTGAGTGATATCCCCAAACGCCTCGCTGCCGTGCGCGCTTTCACCGCATTGCCAGAAGCGGCCAGTCTGGCGGCCGCCAACAAACGGGTAGGCAATATCCTCAAAAAAATGGAAGGCAGTATCAGCGACACAGTGGATACCGGGTTGCTGCAGGAACCCGCCGAGCAGGCGCTCTATCAGGCATTGACAAGCCTGTCGTCTAAAACCAACGAAGCTTTCATCGCTGGAGATTACACCGCTTCGCTGCAAATCCTCGCTGCGCTGAAGTTGCCGGTTGATACCTTTTTTGATCATGTGATGGTGAACGTTGAAGATGAAGCATTGCGCAATAACCGGCTTGCCCTACTGGCACAACTGCATCAGATCATGAACCGCGTAGCCGATCTTTCAAAACTGGCATCTTAATATGAAACTGATCATCCTCGACCAAACCGGTGTGATTAATCAGAGCAGTGACGCATTTATCAAAACACCGGAGGAATGGATTCCCATCCCTGGCAGCCTGGATGCGATTGCCCGGCTGACGCATTCCGGCTATCGCGTGGTCATCGCCACCAATCAATCGGGTATCGGCCGCGGGTTGCTCGACATGGCAACTTACAATGCTATTAATGACAAGATGTACAAGGCAGTCAATCAAGTGGGCGGGCGAATTGATGCCATATTTTTTTGCCCGCATACCAGCGTGGATAAATGTACCTGCCGCAAACCGGCAACCGGTTTGTTGGAAGAAATCATGCAGCGCTATGGGGTTAATTTAAAGAATGCGCCGACAGTCGGTGATTCATTAAAGGATCTGCAGGCCGCCGCCGCAGTCGGCGCAATACCGATACTAGTGCTGACCGGCAACGGACAAACAACGCGTACTGCGAAAGAAATCCCCGCCGGTACGCAGATTTTTGAGAATCTGGCAGCCGTGGCCGACGCGCTGGCTGGAGAAGAATGATAGCGGCTTTACGTTCAGCGCTGTATATGTTGCTGCAAATCATTATTACACCGCCATATGCATTGCTGACACTGGCTTGTTTTCCGCTATCGCCGCATAACCGCTATCGCGTGATTTCTAGCTGGACAATGATCATGCTGTTTCTGCTGCGATACCTGTGTGGCATCCGCTATCAAATCATCGGCGCGGAAAATATCCCGAAAACGCCGAGCATCGTGATTTCAAAGCATCAATCGGCTTGGGAGACGCTGGCTTTCCAGAAAATTTTTCCACCGCAAGTGTGGGTGCTGAAAAAAGAATTACTGCGCATCCCGTTTTTTGGCTGGGGATTGGCGATGACCAGCCCCATTGCGATCGACCGCAGCGCCAAGAAAAAGGCCTTGGAACAAATTGTTGAACAAGGCAAAGACCGGCTAAGCCAAGGATTCTGGATTGTCATATTTCCGGAAGGCACGCGCATCCCGCCGGGGCAGCGCGGCAAATACCGCATTGGCGGCGCATGGCTGGCGACGCACACCAATGTGCCGGTAGTGCCGGTCGCGCACAATGCCGGTGAGTTGTGGGGGAGAAATTCTTTCGTCAAACACCCCGGTACCATCACCGTCAGTATTGGCGAACCGATCGACCCAACCGGAATGGAAGCGGGTGAATTGAATGCCAAAGTGGAAGCCTGGATAGAGGCTGAAATGCTGCGTATTAGCAAGCAGAATCAGCAAAACCAGCAAAAAAAGTCATAGCAGTGCTCGCGCAAACTACGCTGAACGGCC
Organism: Nitrosomonas sp.; assembly: GCA_016721865.1. Lineage (GTDB taxonomy): Bacteria > Pseudomonadota > Gammaproteobacteria > Burkholderiales > Nitrosomonadaceae > Nitrosomonas. The sequence goes on from JADKHF010000005.1 coordinate 107,874, forward strand.
GGGAAATCACTTACGCCCTCAAACGGTGTAAGCGCCGATCGATTGGCCTGAGAATTGATCATCAGGGTTTAAGCATCAGCGTGCCGCTGCAAACCGCATTCCCCCATATCGACACCATCCTGCAGGAAAAGGCGGATTGGATCACGAAAAAGCTGGAGCAATGGGAAAACAAAAAAAGACTCACATTAACCTGGACACATGATGCAGCGTACCCGCTACTCGGCGAACCGTGGCGCATCGCGCTGAAACCGTCGGGCGAAATACAAATGGCTTGTCAATCCACCAATGCAGCGGTGGATGCGGCATTGGCGCAACAATTCACCGCGCAACTCAATCCAACCCAAATCGAAAAATTCGTGATGGCCTGGTATGGCCAGCAAGCCATTACCTGTTTCAAGCAGCGCATCGCGATCTACGCCCAGGCACTTAATCTGACCACTCCTCCATGCCGCCTGTCGCGCGCCAAAACGCGCTGGGGCAGTTGCAACAGCCGCGGCATCATTCACCTGAACTGGCGCTTGATCCAGATGCCGCTGCATCTGGTCGATTACGTCGTGGCGCATGAGTTGTCGCATTTGATTGAAATGAATCACTCGGCGAGATTCTGGAAATTGGTGGAAAGCGTTTATCCCAATTATTGGGTGGCTCGTAAAGAACTCAAAGATTATGGCTGATAATGACTCTTGTTAATACAAACTTGAGTTGGGTTTTTCTGCGATCTGAATTCCTATGCGTTCAATTTGCTTTATTAAGGAGCAATATGTTTGAAAGACTAAAGAATCTGAGTTGTAAGATTATTTGGTGTTTTAGAGCCGTAGGATGTGCTGAACGCAGTGAAGCGCATCATTCGCAAGTGATGCGCCTCCTAAAGTCGGTACATCCTACCGTGCTGAGTCTAAGTCCAAATAAAGTAACATAAGATCATTTATATTTTACTTTCGGCGGTAAAAGTAAAATAAGTGATTTTATAAGTTACTTTCCGCATGCAAATACTCAATCCACAATCCCGATTTGCTCAGTTCATTCCTCAGGAATGATATGATTTGCCACTATGAATGAATAAACAGTTGGAGAAATCATGCGCAAGTCTGAACCTGAATCCGGTTTGAATTTTAATCTGATCATGCCGGCCGCATTATTGCTGGTTTTATTAGTCGTACCTTTTTCGGTGAATTCTTTCATGCATATGTTTTCGGCTAAAAAGCAGTTTAATACACTGATGATGAAAATACCGATTGATAGTACTGCGATCACGATTCCAGAAACGGTCAAACAATATGAGCCTTTTGACGTGGTTTTAAATCTGGAAACGAAACAGCTTTCTCGGTTTCTGAACGAAATTGTTTCAATGGCATCCGAAGGCACCGCAATACAAGGGATTACGGGGGTGGTGTCGCCCGACATGAAAGCTGAAATTGCTGGCGAGGATTTTGAGATTGACAAGCAGGGGCCGCAAGAGCAACTTTCTGCTTATCGCGGTACTGCCAACTGGCGCTGGCGTGTCACACCGGAATCATCGGGGTCTCATGATTTAAAATTCCAGTTGCATCTCTTAACGCAAAATAATGGCCAGCAGAGTATCAAAATCATGGATCTTGCCGAAGCGAGTTTTTCTGTCCAGGCAAATCCATCGGAATGGTTTAAACGTAATTGGTTCTGGATTGCTTCACTGCTGCTGGTGCCTGTCGCGATTATTTTTGGGTTGCGTCGTCGGCATGCGTGATAAAACCAGTAGCTGTGTTTGGAAATTTTTCTAGGCGGCTTGAAAAAGAACAAAAGATCCTTATATCGATAAACTGAAAGTGTAGTTTTTTGTAACTGTAAAAACGCCGCATTAAAAGTTTATTGATACAGATTGAATGAGGCGTTGCTGTTGTAGATACACAATGTGCTTTTTAATCGATAAGGAGAAATTTATTATGGCCATTACACGTTATGAACCTTGGGGTTTGCTCAGTCAACTGCAAAGAGAATTAGAACGAAGTGGTGCTGAAGGTTCCACTGCAACTGCAGAATGGGCGCCTGCTGTTGATATTAAAGAAGAGGCTGACAAATTTGTCATTCATGCTGATATTCCTGGTGTTAAGCCGGAAGAAATAGACATCAGTATGGAAGATGGTGTGTTAACCATTAAAGGTGAAAAGAAATCGGAAGCGAAAACAGAAAAAGAGGGCTATAAGCGTGTTGAGCGTACCTATGGTTCTTTCTACAGACGTTTCAGCTTGCCGGATACAGCCAATGCGGATGCGATATCGGCAGCATCAAAGAATGGTGTGCTGGAAGTGGTCATTCCGAAGCGGGAAGCTGTGCAACCGAAGAAAATCAGTGTAGCAGTGGCAGAGTGATTCATTTGAGCTCTATCGCATTCAACTTGTTTTAAAAATGATCAGATAAATGGAGCCTACGGGCTCCATTTATCGCCACTTGCTTTTGCCAAGCGGGATAAAGCATGACAGAATGTCTTCCGGGCACTGCTAAAAATCCAAATTTCGTCACAACACTTTGTTACTTACAAAAAATGTTTCCTTACATATCAGTTATATGCTGCGTCACCATTTTTTGCTCGTGCCTCGTTTTGTTTAGAGCTTTGAATTTTTAGAAGCACCTTTCCTGTTTTCTTGAAGATCCCATGAATCCTGATAAACCAGCAGCACTCTATTAAACTTCCCTGATGCCTCTTATTACACTGGAAAACGCCTGCCTGGCTTTTGGCCATCACGCTTTGCTTGACCACGCAGACCTGCAACTTGATCCAGGCGAGCGTGTGGGCCTGATCGGCAGAAATGGCGGGGGGAAATCGAGTCTGCTGCGCGCTTTGTCAGGTGAAATCAAACTGGATGACGGCAGACTCTGGTGTGCGCCAAATTTGAAGCTCGCTTTTGTATCACAAGAACCCGTGCTGAATCCTGCCAATACTGTGTATCAGGAAGTTGCAAACGGTTTGGGCAAAATCAGTCAGGTATTGCTGGATTATCATGCGGTGTCTCATGCGTTAAGTGACAATACAGAAGACACCGAAGCGTTATTGATTCGATTGCAAGATTTGCAGGGCGCATTGGAAGTTCAGGATGGATGGAATCTGCAAGCAAAAATCGAAACGGTGATTGACAAACTTAACCTGCCTACCGATACGCTAATTGCGCACCTTTCGGGTGGTTTAAAAAAGCGTGTGGCGCTGGCGCGCGCTTTGGTGATATCCCCTGATGTTCTGCTACTGGATGAGCCAACCAACCATCTTGATTTCACTTCGATTGAATGGTTGGAAGGATTGCTGCAGGGTTTTTCTGGCAGTGTTTTGTTCATTACGCATGATCGGCGTTTTTTGGATAATGTGGCGACAAGAATTATCGAGCTGGATCGCGGAAAGCTGGCAACCTTTGCTGGGAAATTTACTGATTACCAGATAAAAAAGGCAGAAATGCTGGAAATTGAAGCTACTCATAATCAGAAATTTGATAAGGTTCTGGCACAGGAAGAAGTTTGGATACGTAAAGGAATTCAAGCGCGGCGCACGCGCAATGAAGGCCGGGTACGAAATTTAGAAGCATTACGTTTGGAACGCGCGGCCAGACGAGAAAAGATTGGTAAAGCCAATATCAATGTGGATGTGGGCGAACGCTCAGGTAAATTGGTTGCCGAACTGGAACACGTGAGTAAAAGTTATGGCGATAAAATTATTATCGATGATTTTTCCTGCCGTATTATGCGGGGGGATCGCGTAGGACTATTAGGGCCCAATGGCGCTGGAAAATCGACATTATTGAAATTAATTCTTGGTGAAATACAGCCGGATTCCGGTGAGATTCAACAAGGTACCAAGCTGGCGGTTGCCTATTTTGACCAGATGCGCGAACAGTTGGATGAAGAAATGATTCTGACGGATACCATCAGCCAGGGCTCCGAGTTTGTGGAGATTAATGGTAAACGCAAGCATGTCATCAGCTATCTGGAAGATTTTCTGTTCGCACCGCAGCGCGCACGCTCTCCAGTTAAATCACTTTCGGGAGGCGAACGAAATCGATTGTTGCTGGCCCGCTTATTTACACGTCCTGCCAATGTTCTGGTCCTTGATGAGCCAACAAATGATCTGGATATTGAAACGCTCGAGCTACTGGAAGCCTTACTGCAGGACTATACCGGTACATTATTTCTGGTCAGTCACGATCGTGAATTTCTTGATAATGTCGTTACACAAGTAATTGCATTTGAAGGAAATGGAAAATTGTGTGAATATATTGGTGGTTATGAAGATTGGATACGTGCAAAACATTTTGAAGATAATATCGGTCAGCAGAAAATATTATCGAAGCAGCCAGAAACTTCACCAACCAGTATTCCTAAATCACCCAGGCTTTCCAAACTAAGAAACTTAGTTACCAGGAAATGCGTGAGCTTGAAGCATTACCTGGTAAAATTGATATCCTGGAACGGGAACAAGCAAATATTACCTTGCGATTGAATGATCCAATTATATATCGTGAGCTTCCGGACGAAGCGACAGCACTGCAGGGACGCTTTGCTACGATTGAAAAAGAACTGGCAGACTGCCTCGCAAGATGGGAAGAATTAGAGTCAAAATCTGCCGCTATAACATAGTACTTGTGACAGCATTTCCTTATAAACAACATGGACATGCTTACACTATTCATTGACCAAATCGAACGCATCGTTTAAAGTTCAACTTTTGAGAGAAGGAGGGTTAAATGAAACAAAAATCAGTTATGAATTTATTACTTGCCTTGGGTATGCTTTTAGCATTTTCCGGGGCAGCTCAATCGGCTGGAGACGCAGCAGCAGGAAAAGAAAAAGCTTCAATGTGTGAAGGCTGTCACGGAATCCCAGGTCAAAGACGGCTTTTCCTACCGTTTATCATGTTCCCAAACTGGGTGGACAACATGCAGACTATATCGTTAAGGCATTAGAAGGTTACAAGAATGGCACGCGCAGTCATCCTACCATGACTGGTTTGGCTAAATCGCTGTCACAGCAAGATATAGAAGATTTTGCTGCTTATTATTCTAAAAATTAATTGAGTGATTAACGCAAGGGACGAATTATGAAGAACTATGTAATTGCCGCATTAAGCGGTGCAGCCTTGATACTCTCCTGTCAAGTAGTGGCTGCTGATATCGAAGCAGGTAAAAGTAAAGCAGCTGAAGTATGTGCTTCCTGTCATGGCGCGGACGGTAATAGTCCTGCTCCAAATTTCCCCAAAATCGGTGGACAATACAGAACTTACTTGGCAAAAGCATTGCAAGATTACAAATCCGGCAGCCGGAAAGATCCAATTATGGCTGGAATGGCAGCGAGTTTGAGTGCAGCGGATATTGAAAACCTGGCTTTTTATTATTCAAGCCAAACCGGCAGCCTGAATTCAAACAAATAAAAAGATCAATTTATTTGTACCAAATTTAAGAACGGGATAAATACTGACTAAATGTCGGTTCTATCCCGTTTTTATTGGTTTGTTGGACTTAATTGTTTGTCTAAACAATCAAAGTAGATGGTAGCATCGGGCGCAGATTGATTACGTTGCGCTTGCCATATCATTTCTGCTAAACATTCCATCATCTGGTGTGTGGCGGTATGTTCACTTCCCGTATTTTTCTGCAAGCGTGCAAATCGTTCACAAATCCCAATCGGTTGATTAATAGACAATTGTTCTTTGATCGCCACGCATACTCATGTGCAGGAATGGATTGGTACCACCCATCTCGGGTAAATAATCCTTATCAAGATATCGATTGGCATCATCAAGGATGCCATGGTATTCCGGATGCAGCAGTATCACCTCAAGTACAATCGTTTCAATGCCGGATATTATTTCGCGCTGGCGGTATTTGCGCCAGGTATCAAAAAATAACTGCCGCGCTTGTTCTCTGGATGGATTAAACATAGTGTGATCGGAGTTAAATCTTCTTGTCTTTATATTCGCATAGATGATTAATTGTACATACGGTACATTCCGGCTTTCTGGCTTTACAAACGTACCGGCCGTGCAAAATCAGCCAGTGGTGCGCGTCCAGACGGAATTCTTTGGGCACTACTTTAAGTAGTTTTAATTCTACCTCCAGTACATTTTTCCGGGTGCGATACCCGTGCGATTAGCAACCCGGAAAATATGAGTATCCACCGCGATGGTTGGTTCGCCAAAAGCTGTATTGAGTATCACATTTGCAGTTTTGCGTCCGACACCGGGCAATTTTTCCAATTGTTCGCGCGTACGTGGCACTTCGCTGTGATGCTGCTGTATTAGTAATTGGCAGGTTGCCAAAATATTTTTTGCCTTGGTTTTGTACAGTCCAATTCTTTTTATAAAATCAGTCAAACCTGCCTCACCCAAGGCAAAAATTTTTTCCGGTGTGTTGGCCTGGGGGAATAATTTTCGCGTCGCCAGATTAACGCTTTTATCGGTGGCTTGCGCCGAAAGAATGACAGCGATCAGAAGTTCAAATGGGGATCGGTACTCCAGTTCGGTAGTCGGATGCGGATTTGCTGATTTCAGGCAAGAAAAAATTTCATGACGCTTAGCTGAGTTCATGCGGTTTTATCGATAATCTGTTTTTGGATTGTCCGGGATCGTGCAGCTATTGCCCGCTTTATTGCTGCCTGAACAATTGCCTGTTTGCGTGCTTCCGCTGTTGTGCTGATTATCTCTGGCTGCACGATATTTTTGTGTTTGAGTGGTTTTTTATTCGCTTGTTTTTCTCGCGCCAGTCTTTGCAACCTGAATTGATAACGGGAACGTGCCGCATCTGCAGCCTGCTTTCTGATTGTATCGGCGGGCAAACTGAATACGTCATTTAATTTCTCAGTCACCGGAATCAAACTGATGCAATCCATCGGACAGGGGGCAATACATAATTCACACCCTGTGCATTCCGCAGCGATAACTGTGTGCATTTGCTTGGCTGCACCGGCGATCGCATCGACAGGACAGGATTGGATGCAGAACGTACAGCCGATACAAATATGCTCATCAATCCAGGCGACAACTTTGGGTTTGGGTAAACCATGGGTTGTATTCAGCGGCTTGGGTGGTACACCCAATAATTCGGCCAATTTGTGAATACCTTCCGCATCTCCCGGTGGGCATTGATTGATATCGGCACGGCCTGCCACGATGGCTTCTGCATAGGGTCTGCATCCTGGAAAACCACATTTTCCACATTGCGTTTGCGGCAAAACAGCATCTATTTTTTCTACGAGTTGCTGGCTCATTTCAGTTTAATCATTGTTTCAAGTATGCTAATGAATCACTCTGTTTTGCTTTATCAGCACAAACAGCCAGCGCAATTTCCCTGACCAAATCCGGACCGCGATAGATCAGGCCGGTATATAACTGTATCAGGTCTGCACCGGCTTTCAGTTTATCAACTGCATCGTCTGCCGACATAATGCCGCCGACCCCGATAATCGGTATGGCGCCTTGCAACAGACGATGCAGTTGATGGACAATCACGGTTGCGCGTTGCGTGAGCGGAGCACCACTCAAACCACCGCTTTCCTGTGCTACCGGCAAGTGTTCAATGCCAGTCCGTGAAATTGTCGTGTTGGTCGCAATGACTCCATCTATTTGATGTTTCATCAGTAGCGTAGCGATCGATTCAATTTGGTCTACTTCAAGATCAGGAGCAATTTTTACAGCCATGGGTACATATTTGCCATGTGTTTGTGCGAGTTCCATTTGCTCGAATTTCAGCGTGCTCAGCAAATGATCCAGCGCATCGGCGGCTTGTAATTGCCGCAAATTTTGCGTATTGGGTGATGAAATATTGACGGTGACATAACTGGCATGGCGATAAACTTTTTGCAGACCGGTCCGGTAATCATCTACTGCCTGCTCAAGCGGGGTATCGAAATTCTTGCCGATATTAATACCCAATATGCCTTGATAATCCGAACGTTTGATATTTTCGATCAATTGATCGACGCCATGATTATTAAAACCCAGCCGATTTATCACAGCATTTGCTTCGGGAACACGGAAAATTCTCGGGGCCGGATTACCCGGTTGAGGTCGCGGTGTCACTGTGCCGATTTCAAGAAAACCAAATCCCAACGCAGCAAGTGCATCCAGATGCTCGCCATTCTTATCCAATCCAGCGGCAAGGCCGACAGGATTGGGGAAATCCAATCCCATGATGTTGCGCGGCTGACAGACAATAGCAGTGCTTCTCAGCAATCCAAGCTTTCTTATCTGCTCGATAGCGCTGAAAGTAATGCGATGAGCGGATTCAGGATCAAGTTTAAAAAGCAGCGGGCGGAGAAGTCTGTAGAACATAAGAAATTTTATCCTGAACGATTGCCGATTTGAGAAATTTTTACGAAAAACTGCTGTTGTCCAGCAATTGCCACTGACCGTTCGTCAAGACTTCCAGCGGTTGGAAATTGGCTTTATAGCACATCTTTCGATTTTCTTTGATCCAATAACCCAGATAAAGATAAGTCAAACCAAGCTTCCGGCATTGTTCAATCTGCCATAAGATGTTGTAGGTGCCAAAACTTGCATGAATGATATCTGCATCAAAGAAAGTATAAACCGATGAAAGTCCATCCGGCAGTACATCGACAATACTTACCATGCGTAATTGATTCCCTTCCTGGAACTCAATCAATTTGGAATTCACATGGCTTTGTAATAAAAAATTGTGATATTGCTCACGACAGTCATTATCCATACCACCACCCGCATGACGTTTTATCTGATACCGTTGATAAAGTGCATAATGCGCCGGTTTGTAATGCAGTGCATGTTGTGTGGCGGTTAAATGCCGATGCTGTTTCCAAGTGCGGCGCTGTGCGCGGTTGGGAACAAAGCTATTAACATTAACGCGTACAGATAGACAGGCACGACAATGCGCACAACTGGGACGATACGTATAAATGCCGCTACGACGGAAACCAGCTTGTATCAGTTTTCCATACGTCTGGTTATCAATGAGGTAGTCTGAGGCGACAACTTCAGAGCATGCAAGTCTGCCGGGTAAATAACTACAGGAATAAGGGTTGGTGGTGTGAAATTTAAGCACGGGTATCGCTCATTATTCAATCAAAACACGATCAAAGTTCCATTTTCTGCCGGGTTCGGAACCGGTTATCAATGTATTCAACATTTGACCGAATTCTACTCTTGAAATTTCCCGTGCACCCAGAGATGCCAAATGGCCGGTTTTAACCTGACAGTCAATCAGGCCATACTCCCAGTTTTGTAATTGCTTCGTCAGGTGAACCAAGGCAATTTTCGATGCATCCGGAACAAGCGAAAACATCGATTCACCAAAAAATACCTTACCTAACGATACGCCGTAGAGTCCCCCGGCCAGTTCGCCATCCATCCAGGTTTCTACCGAATGTGCCAGCCCCATTTCGTGCAATATTGTATAGGCAGTAACCATTTGCGGGTGTATCCAAGTCCCTGTCTGTCCTTTGCGCGGCGCAGCGCAGGCGTGCATCACCTGAGAAAAACTACAATCAGTACGAATCTGATAGTGATCTTTTTTAAGTGTCTTGCGTAAAGAACGGGAAATCTTTAATTCATTCGGAAACAGTACCATTCGCGGGTCAGGGCTCCACCAAAGTATCGGATCATCTTCATTAAACCACGGGAAAATGCCTCTGCTATAGGCCTCAAGCAACCGTTGGGGCGAAAGATCCCCGCCAACCGCCAATAAGCCGTTGGGTTCACAAAGTGCGTTTTCCACTGGCGGAAACGATGCACAGGATCTCATGCCGGGAATCATAATATTTTCAAGTAATAAATACTGATCGGTATTAATTTGATCTATATCAAGGTTGCTATTTTAACGTTTAATTACTATCAGTTTCCGATTCAAGGCAAATAACTAGAATGTCTAGAGTAATTAAAATCCATCAAGGGAGGGTTAAGTGAAAAATTTGTTTGACAAGGGTAGACCGGCTTCATGTATTGCTGCGGGGTCTTTTTTTATGGCCGCAATGATGTCTGCACCGCATGCTTTAGCGCATGATGCAACTGCAGAGCGTATCAGGCAGTTAGAACAAAGCCTGCAAGCCATTCAAATTGAATTGCAAAGAATGAAATCCGAATCCGCTCAGGCTGCGCAAAAGATTAAAAGTGTTGAACAAACGACTAGCCAGACAGAACAGAAAGTAATTAGTCTTGAAGAGAGGAAGACTGAGCTGGTAGAAAGGGTAGAACCATTAACGCAACGCGTAGGTTCAGATATAACAGAAAAAACTCGTTTGCTGCACTTCCGCGGCGGTTTTACACACGCGATGAATCAGCGCAACGGCTCAAGCATACAAAGTGTTGTTGCGCCTGTTGGAGCCCAGGATCAAGCCGGTAAAGATGGGTGGTATGTGGGTGCAGGTATTGATTGGGGCCTGACCAGGGATATGTGGGGGATGATGCCAAAAACGACTGTCTTTGCAGAGCTGATGTTTGAGTACAAGCAATTCAGTAACAGTGTTCAGGGCAATGCACTAGCTAACGCGCCTACTATGTTAGCGGGTGGTGCATACAATCCGATTAATGTAACAGTCAGTCAGTTTACTCTAACAGCAGCACCCAAAATCAAATTTTTGAGGGTCAAAAGTTAGGCCATGGATTATCCCTGCGGGTTTGGCAATTCACGTCATGAGTCCGACTTCTGAAGCCATCACGTATTTGGCACCAGGAATTATGTTTGGTGCGGGTGTTGATTACAACCTCTATAAAGACTTTTTTGTCGGAATTGATGGCCGTTATCAATTGGTGGATAAGACAGATGGTGTTAATTTGAGTGGCATGACTGCTGGTGGTTACGTGGGTATCGGCTTTTAAGCATTCTTTATAGGACGCACCGTACACGACGAGTAATCAATCAATCAATCAATCAATCAATCAATCAATCAATCAATCAATCAATCAATCAATCAATCAATCAATCAATCAATCAATCAATCAGTCAATCAATCAATCAATCATCAGTCCATGATATCAAATAATAATTGATTAAATTGAATTTGCTGCGGCATAATGTCGCACCAATTATTCAGTAGCAGGAATGGGTGGCGTGTAATTTTTGGCACAATGGGTAATAAAATAATCACTTAGGAGGGCTGTATAAATGAACCGAAACTTTCGTGCAGAGTTTTCTGCGAGTGCAGATAGTGTGCTGTGCACTCGACGAAGAACTCAATCAATTCGCTATTACTCAGAATGGATAACTATTACTGGCATATTGGTGGTGGTGTCGTTTTTCTTTTGTGCAGGAAATGTTGCTGCACAAAATAATCATCGAATCGAGATGTACGCCAAGAAACTGCTTCCAGAATACGAATATCTTGCCTATGGAATACTGCGGCACGAGGTTACAGATAAAAACGGCCTGACAACTGACATTACCTCTCGTTATAGTGCCGCCCCCATCATTCCTGGTCCGACTATTGTCATGGATGAAGGTGATGTGGCGGAGATTACACTCTATAGTGAAGTTCCAATTCCTGATAACGCAGCACATGTCGATCTGCACGAAAATGTCAGTCTTCATGTGCATGGCGTGCATTACGATATCGTCAGTGACGGTACACTCAAATACATCAATTTATTTCAAGATGAAGGCGCGAAATTGGTTCAGTCCTATACATACCGCTGGAATGCTGCGTATGGCACTGCCGGTACATGGGCATATCATGATCATAATATGCATACCCATAATGGTGCTGAAGACAAGGGGCTATACGGTACTCTGATTGTCAATCCGGCATCCAGAACTGTGCCAATTAATCAGGGCGGTAATATTGTAAATGTCCCGCTTTCAAGTATTGCTAAGGATTATATTCTATACGTTATAGACGATGCTTTTGTCGGAACAGAAATTGACAATCAGACGGGTCAACAAACGCCAATATGGGTTAATCCAGCGCTATTCGCTCAGGCCGGAACAAATGTCCGGTTCCATTTGATTGCAATGGGTACTAACTTTCATCAATTTAAACTGCCAGGCTATAGCTGGCCTGATCCAGTAACGCGAACCATTATTGAGGAAAAAGCGATTGGTCCACTTGAGAAGCATGTTTTTGCTATTACAACTGGCGCTAATTCCAGCTATATGGATACATCTTTTGAGGGTAGAGCACAAAACATGGTCGGTAGTTTTAACGTTAACCCCTAAAAAGCACATTTCTCAATACGAAGGATAAAAAAATGAAATTTAATATTTCTGGATTAAATTTTAAAACCATGATGGCACTTGTGATGTTTTCTGTCATATGGTTTGCCAATGCCGCAATGGCAGCCACGCATGACATTCATCTGTCTGCAAATACGCTTCCCAATGGACAATATGCTTTTAAAATGGAAAAGCATACCAGCAGCGATGGCGCTACCCCGTTATATCCTGCTGAAGCGACGATTCCAGGCCCGACTGTATTTGTAAAAAAAGGTGATGTTCTTAAGGTATCACTGACCAATAATATCCAGGTGGCTGGCGACAAGCAGCTAAAAGTGGGGTTAACGCCAGGAAGCACTGAAGTTGCTTCGGGGGATACGAGAACCTACACTTACACCGCAGATAATGTGGGTACCTTTGCTTATGGTGATGAAGCCTCGCATCTGCTTGGATTATTCGGCGCACTGATTGTTGATAACGCCGATGATACGGTGCAGGATTTCATTGATGAAATTGGCAATCGTATTGCAACAAAGCGAAGCGATGTGGACAAGGAATTTGTAATGTTCATGGTCGGTTCGACATTCTGGGGATCCGAGACTGTGAATGGCGTACAAAAGCCATTATGGACCAATCCTACCCTTGGTGCTGTGCAGGATGACATTGTCAGGTTTCATATTTTGTCTGTCGGCCCTGGCCATACCTGGCATTTGCACGCGCATCGCTGGCCCGATAACAATAACAGCGACGCGATCATTGATGTGAAATTGCTGAAAGATACTTTAGACAGCCACTCGTTTACGATAAAAGCTGGCGCAGGGGTTGGAACCGGTCACTGGCAATATCACTGTCATCTTGTTTCGCATATGGAAGCAGGCATGGCGGGGAAATTTCATGTGGTCGCCAAAGGTGAATCGGGTAATAGCCTTGCAGGTGCTTCTCCAAGCGGCAAGATTTTTCTTAACCCGACCGCCGATGAACCCGGTCTTGTGACCTTTGAGATTTCCGATGAACCGGGCCAATGGTTCAGAAGTGTCCGCAGCGATATACTGAGTCCGATCACTAAGACCAGATCGCTTGAAATTATTCCTCCGGGCAGCAGTGTGCACTTTATTATGTCCGATACCAATGCGGTACATACAATAACGTCGTTGCTATGGCCAAGTGATGCCAATGAGCCGAGTCTTGGCGATCATCGCGCCATTCCTTTTACGCAAACCAAGGCGTATAAAGGTGGTGGAATATTGCAACTGGATGTGCCGGGTTTGTACGTATTTACTTGTAAAATACATCCCTACATGTTCGGCGCTGTCATCGTCGATGATCCTGCAACAGAAGGATTGGATCTGGGTGAGACGATTGATATTGTGACAGGCATCAATGGCCTGCCGACGAGTAGTGATCTGGCGACACGTTTGCTGAGAACCTTCTTTGTAGCCACTACTCAGGAAAACTGGCAGGATGTCACATCGTCCAAGCCCTGGCATCCGGAATACCCGAGTGTCGACGTCCGTATCACAGGCGGGGCCGTAGCAAATTTAAAAACGGTTCTGGAAAGCCGGTATGGACAGGATATAAAACTGGCAAGCCTGTTTAATCCAGCTACGCCGGGTGTCGGAGAAGTATGGATCAATACACAGTTTGAGAAAACTGCTGGCAAAACGAAACCAGGGACGATTACCGTGCTGGATGCTTCAACCTGGAAGATCAAGCGGAAAATTGCTTTGCCTCAGATTAATATGAATCATCCGCATAATATGTGGAGTAACAAAGATCAGTCCATCATCTTTCAAACGCAATGGTTTGATAATAAATTGACTTTTATTAATCGGGAAGATGGAAAATTAATCAATAACATCCAGATCGGAAATACACCGTCGCATGTCGTGACGCTACCCACCAATGATGACCTTACTGTGGCAATCAACGGTGAAAATGGGGTTCGTATTATTCCAGCAGGGACAATGACACCTGAGCCAATGATAATGACCCAATTCCCAGGGCAAACGTCAGCAGCGCCGCATGGCCATTGGGTTACACCGGATGGCAAGTTGATTGTGACACCTAATGTTAATACTTCCGACATTGGTATCTATGACGTGACAACACGCTCGATTGTTGCAAGGACTACCTCAGGCGGTATTTTTCCTGAAGCACCTCATCCGCTTGCAGTAGGCCTTGGCGTGGATAAAATCTACACGACAAATCTATTGGATCACTCGATAAACGTAAGTGATTTTGAGGGAAAAATGCTCAAAACCATTAATCTCATTGCTGATTATGATCCTGTCAGTCCAACGGGTCCCGATACGGCAAAAGATCGCGATGGTGATGGGCTGGTCACTCTCGGCGTGCTTCCCATTCAGACACCCGTCGATCCAACTGGCCGCGTAGTCGTAACTGCGAATACGGGTGGAACGATCACTATCATTGATACAAAATTGGACAAGGTTGTCGCGATGCTGCCATGTGATCCGGGATGTCACGGCGCTAATTTCGGCGCAAAATTGGGTGGCGGGTACTATGCCTATGTGACAAGCAAGTTCTCGAATCAGTTGATTGTTGTCGATGTGGATCTGGATAATCCCGCCAATTCAAGCATAGCCGGACGGATTTCCCTGGTTGCTAATAACAGTGTGCCATCCGATGATAAAGTTACCAAGCTGGCGGGCACTGGCGGTCAGGGTATTTATGCGATCCCCAATGTTTATAATGGGTGGGTTCAAAATTTACCTGATTCATGGAAAGCAAATTTGACAGCAGCCCAGCTTAATCCTGTTCCATAATCCAATGAGGTAATGGGAACGCGTTTTCATATTAAAAAAACTGCTTTCCCTGCTTCAATGATAAAACCGCTAACCGGGACTCCGTTAGCGGTTTTATTTTACAACTATGGTTCATTCACCAAAAAACTACAGAATCGCATGCTTAGTCTACCCAAGACTGGGGGTGACTAATCTTCTGCACCAATGGGGAGATAGCGGTTCATCTTTTTCAGATTAATTGTTGCATAAAATCATTCTGTTGTATGGAAAATGATCGAAAATTCACATTTCATCTATGTAATTCGATACCATTGGGTTGTATAAAACAGCGGATTTATAGTGGATGACTGGTTTGCGCTGCACATAAACTACTTTCCAAAAGACCGCCTTGAAAAATAAGCAAAATGCTTATATCAATAAAGCAATTTTTTTGGCATAATCTTCAATGCTCGGAATGTTTTATAAAATCGGCTATTAAAGAGTGCTTTTTTTCATGGTGATGAAGGCGGAATACTGAGATTCTAATCAATGTTTTTAATGGCTGGCGAGAATAAGGGTATGTGTTAATTGGTTTTCTTATAATTAGTCTGTAAAAAGAGGAGGGTTCTCATTCCTTTGCTGTTGGTAATATTGATGTTTCTATCATTCTTATCAATGGTCTTTCTATAACAATATTTATTAACCGATAGACGTTTTACTAAATTTATTTAAATACTTAAGTAAATTTCATGTAAGCTCACATTGGAGATTTTAAAATGAAAAATAGCTTTAAACTAAAAATACTGGCAGCTGCAGTTTTAATGGCAAGTGGTGGTGTTAATGCCGCTCCGACAGTTAATGGCACATGGGGAAATCATGATCCCTTTGAGTTTGGATTCTTTGCTACCGCAGGAAATATAGCGTTTGATCATATCTATACGTTTACCCTGGCCGCACCAGGGCCGTATGAAGCTATAACGGCAGCTGTTACAAATGATTCGTCGCCAGTAAATGTTTTCGATATTTCTAACGGCACGCTTAAATTATTTGCCGATAATGGTGACTTAGATTATACAAATGACGCTTTGCAGGGGTCTTTTGCATTTGATAATACATCAGTAACTGGAGTTTTTTCACCACTTGCAGCCGGTGACTATTTTTACGAAGTGACCGGTAATGTTACTGGTACTGTTGGTGGAAGTTACACATTATCTTCAACAGTTTCTCCAGTTCCAGAACCAGAAACCTACGCCATGTTGCTGGCTGGCCTGGGTTTGATTGGTTTCTCAGCACGCCGTCGTAAAAATGGCTAAGAATACCTAAGAAATTTCTAAGGTATTGCTTGCATTCTCTAAAAACCCGCACTTCGATATCGAAGTGCGGGTTTTTTGATTTCCTGGTACATTCTTGCTACATAGCTTGATGATTCTTTGATCGCGGCCGATTATCAGCAAAACCATAAAATCAAGCGTGCAAGGTCGATTCATATTAGAATCGCGCTTCTTTCTGTTAAATTCTGAATCAAAAACATGCATCCAATGCTAACCATCGCGGTGAAAGCCGCGCGCCGTGCCGGTAGTATTATTAATCAGGCTTCACAAAATCTGGATTTGCTCAATGTGTCGAAAAAATCGCACAGTGATTATGTCAGTGAAGTGGATGGCGCGGCTGAAAATGCCATTATCAAGGTTTTGTTAGCTGCTTATCCCGATCACGCGATTCTGGCGGAAGAAAGCGGTCACCAGGGTGATCAAAGAAATTCAGAATATCAGTGGATAATTGATCCACTCGATGGCACCACCAATTTCCTGCATGGTTTTCCCAAGTATTCGGTTTCCATTGCAGTAAAGCATAAAGGTGTGCTCAGTCATGCGGTGGTTTACGATCCGACCAATAATGAACTATTTACGGCTAGCCGAGGCGGCGGTGCCTTTCTGAATGACCGCCGGATTCGAGTCAGTAAACGCACCCGGCTTGAAGATTGCTTGATCGGTACGGGTATTCCGTTTCGTGATTTGACGCATCTGGAAGCTTATATTGCCATGTTCAAGGATATTATTCCGCGCACTGCGGGGATCCGCCGGCCGGGTTCCGCTGCGCTGGATCTGGCTTATGTGGCGACCGGCCGTTATGATGGTTTTTGGGAAATTGGTTTGGCGCCATGGGACATGGCCGCCGGTTGTCTGCTGATTACCGAAGCAGGAGGATTGGTCGGTGATCTGGAAGGCAATGAAACGCAACTGGAGAGTGGGCAAATTCTGGCGGGTAATCCCAAGATATTCGGGCAATTGCTGCAGGTGATTGCGCCCCACCTCACGCCTGCGCTGATCGAAGTGCAGCGGGCGGCCAAGTCCTCCTAAGGGATCGCCGGACTTAAGCGATCTTGAAAAAACACACTTCCTTTTTGTGTTACACATTGAAGGATAAATAAACTGATGGATTATGGGGTGTAGCATGAACGAAAGGACAATATTCTTATTAATATTTCTGGTGTCTTCTGCATTGTTGATTTATGTGGAATACTCAGGAATTGAGAATGATAAATACAACCCTGAATGTAAAACAAGCAGTGCCCCATCCACGGTGTCAAAAGATTGTGTTGAGCCGGCTCAGGAAGGGATTAAGCCTGGAAATTGAACAAATGCGGTCTCCTGGCCTGAACTCAGTGATCTAATTCTTCCGGTTCTTCAAAAGGAAGGTCTTGATTCTTGTCACTGGATTCAATCAGGGATTTCATCTCTTCCAGTGGCGGAAGTTCTTCCAAAGCACGCAGACTCAGATCGTCCAGAAAATGCTGTGTGGTAGCGAATAGTGCCGGCTTTCCAGGTACGTTACGGTGCCCGACAGTTTCAATCCAGCCGCGCGCAATCAGTGTTTTGAGCACCGAACTGGAAACGCCCACGCCGCGGATTTCTTCAATATCTCCGCGTGTCACGGGCTGGCGATAGGCAATGATAGCAAGTGTTTCCAGAACCGCGCGTGAATAGCGCGGTGCTTTTTGCGGGGTTAACCGATCCAGATACAGTTGCATGTCAGCTTTGGTTTTAAACCGCCAACCGCTTGCCACCGTAACTAGTTCAATGCCGCTGTCGGCCCATTTCTCGCGGATTTCTTCCAGTAATTTGGACAGCACGGCAGCGCTCAATTCATTATTGAATAATTTTCTTAATTCACTGATGGGCAAAGGCTCCTGTGTTGTCAGTAATGCCGCTTCCAGAATCTGCCTGGTTTTCGCAGGACTCAGCGAGTCCAATGTGTCAGACTGGCTAATTGGCATCAATGGAACGGACATAAATAATTTCAGAATCTTTGGCCTGCGAAATTTCCAACAACAATTCCTTGGCCAGTTCCAGGACTGCCAGAAAAGTGACGACAACTTCGGCGACTGTCGCCGCAGGGCTGAACAAGTCATAGAATTCAATTTGTTTATGCCCGCGCAGATCGCGTAGCACCTGACTCATAAAAGCACGCACGGAAAGGGTTTCACGCTTGATTTGATGGTGACGATTAACTCTGGCACGCGTCAGAATGGCAATCCAGGCATGGTACAAATCATCCATGTGGATATCGGGTAACTGTTCGACGGTATTCTGTTCGATCCATACCTGGATGATGCTAAAGTCACGCTCGGCCTGCGGCAATTCATTGAGGCGTAATGCGGCCTTTTTCATTTGCTCGTATTCCAGTAAACGCCGTACCAGTTCAGCGCGTGGATCGTGTTCTTGTTCCGTTTCTGACTTTGGGTTGGGCAATAGCATGCGTGACTTGATTTCAATCAGCAACGCGGTCATGAGCAGATATTCGGCTGCCAGTTCCAGTTGATCAACGCGCATCATTTCAACATAGGCCATATATTGCAGGGTGAGTTCGGCCATCGGAATATCCAGAATTTCCAGATTATGTTTGCGGATCAGATATAACAGTAAGTCCAGCGGGCCCTGGAAGGTATCCAGGAAAACTTCGAGTGCATCAGGCGGGATATACAAATCACGCGGAACCTCCATCATGGGTTCGCCGCAGATTTTCGCGATCGGGTGCGTCGTATCAACAGAATCAATAACGGAATTCACTGCTGCCTGCTGCTCATTGGGTGATCGGTTCAATTGCCCGGTTGCGAGGTCTATCAGGAATAACTGAGTCCCATGGCTTCGCGGATGTCACGCATGGTTTCTTCCGCCAGCTTGTTGGCTTTCTCACAACCATCCGCAATGATGTTGCGCACCAGGGTGGGATCTTCTTCGTACTTCATAATGCGCTCATACATCGGCGCTTGTTCAGCCAGAATCTTGTCAATGACAGGTGATTTGCAATCCAGGCAGCCAATTTCCGCATTCTTGCAACCGCGCTGTACCCATTCGCGGGTGCTGTCATCGGAATAAACCAGATGGAATTGCCATACCGGGCACTTGACAGGATCACCCGGATCGCTGCGCCGCACGCGCGCCGGATCCGTCGGCATGGTACGGACTTTTTTCCGGATGCTTTCCGGATCTTCGCGCAGGCTGATAGTGTTATTGTATGACTTGGACATTTTCTGGCCGTCCAGTCCGGGCATTCTGGAGGCTTCGGTGAGCAGCGTTTCCGGCTCGGTCAGAATCATTTTGCCGCCGCCTTCCAGATAACCGAATAAGCGCTCCCGGTCACCCAGACTGAGATTCTGTTGCTCATTCAGTAATGATCTGGCTTCTTCCAACGCATGTTCATCGCCCTGCTCTTGATACAGGTTGCGCAGCTCGGCATACAATTTTGATTTCTTTGATCCCAGTTTCTTGATGGCTGATTCCGCTTTTTCTTCAAAGCCGGGTTCTTTGCCATAAATGTGATTGAAGCGGCGTGAGATTTCGCGTGTAAATTCCAGATGCGGTGCCTGATCTTCCCCAACGGGCACCAGATTGGCACGGTAAATCAGAATATCCGCGCTTTGCAGCAGCGGATAGCCAAGAAAACCATAGGTGCTGAGATCTTTCTCAGACAGTTTTTCCTGCTGGTCTTTATAAGTGGGAACGCGTTCCAGCCAGCCGAGCGGCGTCATCATTGACAGCAATAAATACAGCTCGGCGTGCGCAGGGACTTTGGATTGAATGAATAAAATCGCCTGCGAGGGATCTACCCCTGCGGCCAACCAGTCAATCACCATATCCCAGACATTCTGTTCGATGATTTCCGGTGTGTCGTAATGGGTGGTCAAAGCATGCCAATCCGCGACAAAAAACAGGCATTCATATTGCTGCTGCAATTTCACCCAATTTTTTAATACGCCATGATAATGTCCTAAATGCAGGCTGCCGGTGGGGCGCATGCCTGATAAAACGCGATCAGCAAACATTTTGATATCCTAAATGTAAAACGTTGTTAGATATATAACCCAAAAATTGACACGATAATTATTTTAGCCCAAGTAATCACAGGCCCAATCACAGCACCCAGCACGCCACTGAATAACAACCCTAATAATATTATAAAGCCGTAAGGTTCAATTCGGGAAAACGGGTAAGCCAGGCGGTGTGGCAACAGACTGACGGCCATGCGTCCACCATCCAGGGGTGGTAGCGGCAGCAGGTTGAGCACCATCAGGATGACGTTGATTTCGATCCCTGCAATTCCCATCAGCGCCAACGGTTTTGCGAAACTGCTTTCGGGCATGGCAATGGCCAGTTTGATCATCAAGGCCCAAAAGAATGCCATCAGCAGATTGGCACCGGGACCGGCTGCGGCTACCCACAGCATGTCACGTTTGGGCTGGCGCAAATTGGAGAAATTAACCGGCACGGGTTTGGCCCAGCCAAATAAAAATCCCGCGCCGATCGTCAATTTACTGAGAACAAATAATGTCAGCGGTACCAGGATAGTGCCGACGAGGTCAATGTGTCGGATCGGATTGAGACTGATGCGTCCCTCGTTAAAGGCAGTGAAGTCACCAAAAAGTTTGGCAACATAACCATGCGCTGCTTCATGCATGGTGATGGCAAAAATGACCGGTAAGGCATAAATGGCAATGCCTTGAATAATTTCATCCATGACTGATTCCAAAGGGCTCAAGACGGCCTTTACCTTGCCGGATCAATTCGGGCACATCGGTCGTCAAATCAATCACAGTGGTCATTTCTATACCGCAGGAACCGGCATCCATGACCAGTTCAACCTGATGCTCCAGGCGTTCGCGGATTTCTTCCGCATCATTCAGCGGAAATTCGTCTTCCGGTAATATCAATGTAGAGCTGAGTAATGGTTCGCCAAGTTCTTCCAGCAGAGCCAGAACAACCGGATGATCGGGAATGCGCAGGCCGATGGTGTTGCGTTTCGGGTGTTGCATGCGGCGCGGAACTTCCCGGGTGGCCTGTAAAATAAACGTGTAGCTACCGGGTGTCGTGGCTTTGAGTAATCGATACTGGCTGTTGTCGACTTTTGCGTAGGTGGAAATTTCCGCCAGATCCCGGCACACCAACGTGAAATGATGGCGATCATCCACTTGCCGGATGGTACGGATACGCGCCATCGCAGTTTTATCGCCAAGATGGCAACCCAGGGCATAGCAGGAATCCGTCGGATAAACAATGATTCCGCCGCTGCGTACGATTGCAACGGCTTGCTTTATCAGGCGTAAATGCGGTGTGTCGGTATGAATGGAGAAAAATTGGGCCACAGTAAGGACTGTATCAGGATTAAATGAGTGTTAAATCAGTCTATCAAAATTATACAAGTTCGATTGCTATTGTGTTTTTCCAGTGGTGCCAGACGGGGGTGCATCCCTGTGGAAATTCGGGTAATTGCCCCAGGTCGCAAAAGCTTTCACCCGGACCATGAAAATCTGAGCCGCACGAAGCCATCAGATTCTTGTTTTGTGCATGTTGCGCAAAGTGACGCACCTGTTCCGGCGTGTGACTCGATGTGACCACTTCAATGGCTGATCCCCCCAACGCACAAAATTCATCGAGTAAATCATTGAGTACATTTTTACCCAGATCATAGCGCCCTGGATGCGCGATGATTGCACAACCGCCGCTGCCGCAAATCCAGTTTACCGCATCACTGAGTGTCGCCCATTCGTGCGGGGTATATCCCGGCTTGCCTTTCACCAGATATTTTTTAAATACGGATTTTACGTCTTTGGCATAGCCTTGCTCAACCAGAAAACGGGCAAAATGCGTGCGTCCGATCAAACGCCGTTCACCCACATGAGCATAAGCGCCTTCCAGGCTGCCGTGGATACCGATTCTGTCGAGTTCTGTAGCGATATTTGCGGCACGCTGCGAACGGCCTGCGCGGATAGCCGTCAGACCTTCGATGAGTGGCGTATACTCTGGATCGATGTCCAATCCGACAATGTGCAAGGTACGGCCGCGCCAACTGACGGATATTTCCACACCGTTTATAAATGTGATATTTTTTGCGTCGGCTGTCTGGCGCGCTTCTGTCAACCCGGCGATGTCGTCATGATCGGTCAAGGCCAGCGTTTCAACACCGCGTAGCGCGGCGCGTTCGACCAGTTGAACGGGTGTTAATAAACCATCAGAAATTGTGGAATGACAATGCAGATCAATATTGAGCATGAAGATTCGTTGCGCAAAGCAGGACATGCATCATAGCAAATAACCCGGTTTAAGAGAAATAATTGTGTTGGATAATTAAAGAGATAGTTAGAACCATGAAGAAATGCACGTTTCATAGGGAACTCGAATGAACATACCACTGACCGTTCGCGATAATATTTCTGCTGCGCCGCACCGCAGCTTGTTTCTGGCTGGCGCGCTGCAAGGCGTGCTGACGCTGCTTTGGTGGGTGTTTGATCTGACCGGGCGTTATGCCATTGCGGGATCAGCCACAGCCTGGAGCATCGCTCCGACCTGGGCGCATGCGTTCCTGATGATCTATGGTTTTTTCCCGTTCTTTATTTTTGGCTTTTTGTTTACCACATACCCCAACTGGATGAACGGTGACAAAGTAAAACCACACGAATATATGGCCACCAGTGTATTGATGGTGCTGGGTGTGGTGTTGTTTTATGTCGGGCTATTGACCCACAAAGCAATCATTATTGCGGGCGTAGAGCTCATGCTGGTCGGGTGGGGCGTCGCAGTTTATGTGTTATTCCGCATCCTGCTGACCACGCCCGCCCAGGACAAGCGTCATGCCAGGGTAATCAGTGCCGCGCTGCTCATGGGCTGGCTGGGTGTGGCGGCGTATTTGTTCTGGCTGGTTACCGACAGTTCAGCGGTATTGGATTTTGCGCGCCATGCCGGGATCTGGTTTTTTCTGTTGCCGATTGTGCTGACGGTTTCACACCGCATGATTCCGTTTTTCTCCAGTCGGGTATTGGACAACTATGAGATGGTCAGGCCGTTCTGGATGCTGTGGCTGATGCTCGCCGGTATCGTGACGCACGGCTGCCTGCAATGGCTGGAACTGTTCGCCTACCTGTGGATCGTCGATTTCCCGCTGGCAGCCTGCGCAGCCTATTTATCGTACCACTGGGGATTCATGCGCAGCTTCCAAGTGAGCTTGCTGGCGGTATTGCATGTTTCGTTTGCCTGGCTGGGCGTGTCGATGGCGCTATACGCTGTGCAAAGTCTGATTTACCTGCTGTCAGGCAGCTTGCTGCTCGGCCTGGCACCGCTGCATGCATTGGGCATCGGCTTTTTTGCCGGCATGGTTTTAGCGATGGCATCACGCGTCACACTCGGGCATTCCGGCCGTCCCCTGGAGCTGGACCACTTTACCTGGCTGTTATTTTTAGGCTTTCAGGCAACGGCTGTGATCAGAATTCTGGCAGATGTCGTACCGGTGATCGCACCGATTTTGTATGTGGCTGTAGGATTCGTCTGGCTGATTTGTTTTGTACTCTGGGCGGCTAAGTACGCGCCGATTTACTGGCGGCAAAGGGTGGATGGGAAGCCGGGATAGTTAATGGAATCTCTAAATGACCGTCATTTCGAACATAGCGAGAAATCTATTGTGTTGATTACTAAAGATTCTTCTCTGCGTTCGAAATGACATATGCGGATTATTCAAAGTTTCCTTAACGTAAGGTGCTAATTTGTGGCTTGATATGTTGAAACCTAAATTGACGTATTATCTTAAGAAATAAGGGGAGATTATGAAGTTAGCAGTGATAGGTATAATTTTTGACGCAATAATTTGCGTCATTTTAGTTAGGCATCACTGATAGTTCAGCGCCGGTATCCTATCTCGATGAGAACGATCCTTTGCCGTCACCACGGATTCGAAGTGCCATGAATAGATAAGGAGTAAGCATTGAATAAAATATCCATTGCAAGAAGTAAATGGATCGAAGTCTACAATTCCATCTTGCTGCTGCGATTCTTTGTAGACCAGTACCAACAACATCCGGACGGGATCGAGGAAGTCAACAGGAGATTCGCGACTTACTGCACACAGAATGGACTCATCGGCAATAACCATCGCTTCGAAGGCGGGACCAATACCGTTGCTTTTTGTTACTTGATAATAGTGCGAGTTATTGAAATACTTAAGGTAAGTGGCAGCGATGACAAAGGGGCGAGAGAGGAACTATTTCGCTCCGTTCTCAAGCAAATAGATTCCGATGGCTATAGTTCATTCGATCAACTAGTTCAACGTCACCAAGTTGTGTTACATACCTTCTCATTTTGCAACGAGCCTGACGAAGTAAAACTATACGAGCTCTTTCGTCACGTCCGTCATTCGATAAGTCATATGGCCTATGAAATCGACCTGAGAGGCTCTTTAAGGCTTAAGAGTCTGAACCCTAGAACCCGAGCGCTGATGCTTGATATGGAAATGGAAGTAGCACAGTTAATTAATCTCTCGGCGAGATTCGGTGGATGGGTGAATAACGCATTGCACGCTGATGCTTATCTCACTTAGCAGATCGCGTGCCGGTGATGCCGAACGATTAAGGTTAGATCGTGATCGCGAAGCGAGCCACGATCTGAACAAAATAGTATCAGGTCTATAACTAAGAATTCTTTTTCTTGCTTTAGTCAGGCGGATTGCTGGATTCTTCTCAATTAACCTATAAACCCAAAATGGACAATCCAGATATTCGCTGGCAGCAGCGATTTGCAAACTACAAAAAAGCCTTGCTGCAACTGCAAAGCGCAGTTGATCTCAGCAAACAACGTGCACTCAGCCAATTGGAAAAACAGGGTGTCATCCAGGCATTCGAATTTACCCATGAATTAGCTTGGAATATGTTGAAAGATTTCTTGCGGGATCAAGGCAATCAAAATATCAAAGGTTCAAAAGACGCGACCCGTGAAGCGTTTAAAGTTGAACTCATCGGCGATGGTGAGCAGTGGATGGCGATGATTCAAAGCCGCAATATCTCATCGCATACCTACGACGAGCGTACCGCCGAGCTGTTGGTGGATGCGATCATCCGCAACTACTATCCGCTGTTCGTCACGCTGAAAACAGAAATGGAAAAGTATCTGCCGTGACCCAGAAGCGTGCATTTGGTTTATCGTCCACCACACTGGAAAAACTCAACAGCGTTTTTGCGCAGCATGCTGCCATCGATTTGGTTTTGATTTACGGTTCACGCGCCAAAGGTAATTACCGTGCAGGCTCCGATATTGATCTGACCATCAAAGGCGGCGAGATTTCATTCGCCGAATTCATGCAGATTGAAGACCAGATTGACGATTTGATGCTGCCTTATACCGTGGATTTATCGCAATACCACCAGCTTGAAAATGTCGACCTGATTGCGCATATCGATCGGGTTGGCGTAGCCATTTACGACAAGGAAACGTTCGGGAAATAAGCAATTTGTTGTTTGCGAACGAAGGGGCGCGACTTTTAATGCCATTTCACGCAGATAGCGCGGTAGGATGTGCCAACGCAAGGAGGCGCATCAATCGTGTCATTCAAAACTATTACAGATTTAGATTTGACTTGGGAATTCAAGCTAACTTGACTAAACTTAGTCCAGTTAATCCCTGTGATAAGAAAATACCAATATGCTTACCATCAACATCCATGAAGCAAAAACCCATTTGTCCCGATTTATTGAGAAAACTTCAGTCGGTGAGGAAATCATCATCGCTAAAGCTGGGAAACCCATTGCTAAATTAGTGCCGCTGCACAGCTTATCTGCCCCTCGAAGCCTGGGTATGTTCAAAGGGCAGTTGAATGTGCCGGAAGATTTTGATGCGGCATTATCCGAGGATGTGGCGATGCAATTCCAGAATGGAGCTATCGAACCATCCTCTGAGAATCGCTAACCATGCGATTGCTGCTCGATACGCATATTCTGCTATGGGCGCTGGATACGCCTGATCGATTACCTCATTCCCTGAGAACGCAGTTGGAATTGCCGTCTGTCGAAGTGTATTTTAGTGCGGCCAGCATTTGGATTGGGTAGGAAAGCCATAATGGCCGCGCATTAAAAATTTTGTGGCGGCGCAAAGTAGCGCACCTACTCCGTCTGATACACATCCTCATGACTCCCCACATTAACCAGAATAATTTCTTTTTCAGTAATCAGTATTTCAAGCGTAATGCGGTAACTGAGATTAATCGATACCGAATGCAGCGCTGACAATTTGCCTTTTAACGGGTGGATTCTCAGGGAAGGATGGTATGGATTAAAAGCCAATAATTGCAAGGTATTGCGATAAGGCTCTTTTAA
The DNA here is from genome assembly GCA_016721865.1 of Nitrosomonas sp. GTDB lineage: Bacteria > Pseudomonadota > Gammaproteobacteria > Burkholderiales > Nitrosomonadaceae > Nitrosomonas. The sequence continues at coordinate 134,384 of JADKHF010000005.1, forward strand.
TTCCGGGTGTTTTTGTGCAAAGCGCCGGGCGCGTTTTTTGTAACTGCCGGTGAAGATGAGCGTGTAGCTCATTTAGAAAACAGGTCGTCGACATGTTGATCGATCGTATCTTTGCTGAATTGACCGGATGCCATGTCTTGTCTTGCTTCGTAAAGCGCTGCTTCCAATTCCATCTCACGCAGATAATGATATTGTTCGATTTTCATCACGACAAAACATTCTTTACCGCGCACAGTGATGATGTCTTCCGTTTTATCCGCCAGGCTTTCTTCCAGGCAGGCAATCCCTTTCGTTTTTAGATCATTGGCTGTAATCATTTTTAATCGCTTGTTCAATCGTGCTGTTGACTATATGATCGAAAGTGTGGCGTGTCAATTGAGAATTGCTAACTTATTGGTAGTCAACTAGGAGGCTGTCCGAGAATAGTGATCGTAGCGAGGAGAAGTCATTTTGAGACAGATTTTTCGATTATTTGAGGCGAATAGTTGTTCTATTTAACGAAAATAATCGGAAAATATGACCAAAATAGCTTTTCCGCAGTAGATTGCTCTATTCTCGAACAGCCTCCTAGCCAAGAAACCACATCTTGCAATGCACTGTAAGCTTTTTAAATTCTGTTGAACAAGACCATGAATATCTACTGCATGCGCCATGGGCGCACGAACTATAACGACCTCGGTCTGTGTAACGACGATCCCGGGCGGGACGTTCATTTAACAGAAGCAGGCATGGCACAGGCGCAATCGGCAGCGTTGGCGCTGCGCGATGTGGCATTTGAACGCATTGTGGTTTCACCGCTGCCGCGCACGCGCCAAACGGCGGATATCGTGAACTGTTACCATTCCGTGCCGATTGCGGTACATGCGGATCTTGCCGACATCCGATCAGGATTTGAAGGCAAACCGGTGTCCGACTATTTTGCAGCGATTAGCCATGATCCGCTCCGGGCGCGCGTGAATGGCGGTGAGTCGTTGTTGGATCACAAACAGCGCGTTTTGCGTTTTATCGACTGGTTAAAAGTGCAGCAGGATAAAACCCTGTTGATCGTTGCCCATGAAGAAACGATGCGGGTATTTGTCGCTTATTTTGAGGGCGGCGTCGAAGATGCGCAACTGCGGGACATTCATGTGGGAAATTGCGAATATAGGCATTACGTTCTGGAAATTCCCTGTAAAAATTCATCCTTCGACTGATGCACTTTCCAGCATCGGCACATCCTGCCATACTGCGGGTTAATTTTTAGCATCATTTTGTCGCATGGCGTCACGCATGCGCACGGAAATTTCGGGTGGCCAATGTGCCAAATGTGTGTCACCAGAGTGCCGGTTCTGGCGGCAAAAAATTTCGAAGGGGATTCCATGACTCAGATCACTGAAATTATCAATAATGCGGGCCGATGGCTGGAACAGCAGCAGGATAAGGAATCCAGGGGATGGGGTGAGCGTCGCGGCGGGCATGTCAATGTGCTCAATACTGCCGAGGCGATGATTGCTCTGATCGATAGCGGGATCTGTCATGCGGGCACCAGCTCAATCCGCGGCGCTGTTGATTTTCTTCTGAAACATCAGACATTGGATGGCCAGGATGCCGGCTCATGGCCACGGGAATTAACCACGGATGCGGGTAAAATCATTGATATTCCGGACTTGGTGCGTACTTCCCATGCGATTCAGGCGCTCATCAAGGCGGGTAAGGGAATCGATGAGGGTCCTGTGCAATTGGCGTTGGTGTGGCTGCTTGCGCGCAGAGATGAAAACACGAAAGGATGGAGTTATGCACGCGATAAACCGGATGCACTGATGCCGACTTGCTTCGCTCTGACAGCCTTGCTGGATGCATACGATGCTTATCCTGGCGCCTACCAGAGCGAGATCACAGAAAGTCTGCAACATTTGATAGATGCTTACTACAATGACGGGGGAGATGAAGTTCGCGGTTCATTCGGCGAACCGGGTCCCCTGCAAGGAGTACATACACTTTATGCCGCACTGGTATTACAAGTTGCACGCAACAATAATTTAAGCAGGTATTTGGAACAGGAAAAGCAAGCGATCGAATGGTTGCTGCGGAACCCGGATAAAGCCATAAGGCTGAGAGAAGAATGGGTGGAAATTGACCAAACCAAGGTTGCAAATGGTCAGACTGGTGGTTATGGTTTTATGGTGATGACAGATACGCTGTTGATGAAGTTGCTGCTGGGATCGGAAAACATGGATGATAAAAAGAGTGCATTGGCGCATGAAGCCATGCATAGCCTTAAAGACAAGATCGATGAAAACACCGGGGCTTTTTATGGACCGCGATTGTTTTCCTGGGCCACAGCAAAAGCATTGCCTGCCTTGGCTGTTTTGCAGAAGCACGCAGGTAAGGAATATCCGGATCTCCCTGCACGTATTCCCGAGTCACGCTCCGAGTCTACAGGCTGGAAAATCGGTCCTGTTATCATAGGCTTTGCAACCCTGCTCTCAGGGTTTGGTTTTTATTTGATGATCAACGAGAAATTCGATCTGCTGGCCTTCAGCTTTTTCGTAGTGATGATGTTAGTTGCTCTTTTGGCATACGGTGCTATTAAGGAAAAGACCTTCAAAGAATTATTGAGCAGCCTTGCGAATTTAATAAAGAAATAGGATGGTATGGAATGATATGGTGACCGTGATGCATGGGTTAATCCTGGTTAGTCCTATTACGCAGCATTTTTTGAAATGCTGTTATCACATGAATGATGCCAATTTGAGCGCAGTGTCATGATTGATACGATTATCTTTGATGCTGAAGGCATCGTCATTGATACGGAAGCGATTTGGGACAAGGGGCAGGAAATTTTTCTGCGGCGGAGAGGCTTTGTCTATGACCGGGAACGGATCAAACCATTGCTGACCGGACGGACGCTTGCCGAAGGGGTTGAGGTGATGAAGCAAGCGTATCAGTTTGAAGGGGATACCGAAAATTTAGCGCACGAGCGCGCAGATATTGTACGGGATCTTTTTATTCATGAAACTTGCTTTATCCAGGGCTTCCTTGAATTCTACGAATCCGTTCGCAACCGCTACAAAACCTGTATTGCAACATCAATGGATGAAGATCTGCTGAAACTCGTGGTTCAGCGTCTTAACCTTGGGGCGCTGTTTGGAAACAAGATTTGTCCGCTGGACAAGGTGGAATACCGTTCCAAGCCGAATCCGGACATCTTTCTGTATGCAGCGAAGCAGCTCCGGTCATCGCCGGAAAATTGCGTTGTCATTGAAGATGCGCCGCATGGGATTGACGCTGCAAGAAGTGCCGGGATGTGGTGCATTGCGATCAGTACAACCTATGACCCCGGGAAATTAGAAAAAGCGGATTTTGTCGTCAGCGCATACACAGAAATTGATCTTGAGGCTGTGAATAAGCTGTCATCAATTAACGACGGGAAACTGGCATAAGGGCATCTCTAATAATCCAAATTTCGTTACAATACTTTGTTGCTCGCAAAAAATATTTCCTTACATAACATACATATGCTGCGTAACCATTTTTTGTTCACGCCTCGTTTTGTTTAGAACTTTAAATTTTTAAAGGTACCCATAAGGATCAACGCCAGCGCTGCACCGGATCCTGGCGGTAAAACAGCGCGAGTTGTTCGTAAACGGATGGAAAATACTGCTGGGTGATAAGCGGCAGTTCAAAAAACACTTCACTCAACACGGCGAAAAACTCTGCCGGACTCTCCGCCGCGTAGGGATCAATAATGGTTTCATGTCGTTTATCGACCTGGCGGCAGAATTTGACATAGGCGTTACTGAATACTTCATGCCAGGTATACGCGCTCATGTTGGCGTGTAACTCCGGGCAACCATTGGCGCCTTCGTACAGCATGTCAATCTTGTGCGCGAATTCATGGATGACCACGTTATGCCCGGGATGGGTATCGGTATCTGCCGCATCCTGCCAGGAAAGAATCACCGGCCCGGCAGACCACGCTTCGCCCGATGCGGCTCGATGCACATGGTGCACAACGCCAAATTCATCCGCATAATCGTAATCCAGAATAAATTCACCGGGATACACAATAATCTGGCTCCAGTTCTGATAGTAATCCAGATCAAGATTCAGAATCAAAATGCAGGCCTGAAGCGCAATCGTGACACGCATTTCATCGGTGATCTCCAATTCGTGCGCGCCGTAAATTTGCTTGCGATGCAGGAATAAAGTCACACATTCCCGCAATCGCAGCAATTCCTCAGAATTGAGTCCCTTCAGACAGCGCAACTGGATCAGCTTCTGCCAGATCGAATCAGGTATTCCTTCTTGCTGAAGAATATGGTTTCGGTGCCAATTCTTTAAGCTCCATGACATGACCGTAATCTCCTTTTGCTCCATTCAGCCTAAAGCATGACAGAAATACTATGACTATGTGGATTCATGTAGAATTATACCGTTAGGTTCGAATGGCCGGGCCAACGCCACACGATTGAGAAATCGAGTTTAATCATCAAGCCATAGTGAATATTTTATAGAGGAAAATTTTAGATGAATTTTAAATATAGCATCGTTTGTATCATTGGCCTAAGTATCGCACTGATCGGTTGCGGCGGAGTTCCCGAAGCAAGTTCGGAAAATTGTTCAGGAAGAGGAATGGAAACAGCGCTCACAGCTTTAAAAGATAACGAAGCTGCACGGCAAGCTTTTATCGATAATTGTGAAGCTCTGAAGAAAAAGAACTAAACGGTCTACTGTAAATTCAAGCCAATTCCAGGAAGCTTCCAGCGCTTTTAAGGGAAGGTGGGGCTGATGCCACTTTCAACGAGCGGCGAATCAAAAGCACCTTCTTTGATTCGCCGCATGTTTTTTTATAGCATTGCTGGTAAACGGTATTAGCTGGTTATTCCAGCGCCAGAATGAAGCATATCGATGCCCAGGGTTTTTATCGGCTCTAGCCACGATTCCAACGAACACCGTGATTTTGTTCGCGGCATATCCGGCCGGATGCGTCGTGACGATGGATTGGATTGCCAATTCGACCATTACAGTTGCTGATTGCGGGGAAAGAGAATCCCCTTCGATCCTTCTTTGTCAAAGGGAAAAGCCAGGAAAGCAGCATGCCGGAAGTTTCCCCATTACAAAACTGATTGAAGAACCCGGCTACAAGCGGCGCCTGCCCGGACTGCAGGCATTGCAAAACAAAATCAGCGGGCGACCATTCAGCTAACGCGCATTCATCAAGTTTCAAATCCATTCAGATTAACCAGACTAACATCTCATCAAAAAACCGGTGACGATAGCCTATCGTCTGTACGCACGCGAAAGTATCCATTCATTTTCTACCCCCTATTTAAGCTACCTGATTCCAATTAGCGTTGATGAATTAGTTCGATCAAGCTTCCATTTTTTAGCGATTGTAATCACCTTATCAGGCTCTTATGATTCAGCCATCGAATTGGGGAAGATGAAAACAGCAATCCGGTAACAGAATCGTTTGCAGCAATAAATCACTAATCTTCCTTGATTCTGAGACAAACCGGTTTGTAAAGGAGGTTCATATGGATCAGCCGTTTGATAGAGACTTGATGGATGAAATGGATAGCGATCAGGACGTAATGGATGAAATGGATCAGGGTGCGGAAGGCTTTGAAGAAGGCGATAGCTTCGTTGATGCCATGGGTGATGAATTTGATACAGCGGGCGATGATTTGGCAAGCGAGATGTCTGCCGATGAATTCAGCGATGGTTATGACGCCGAAACCAATCCAGGTAATGCATTCGCCGCTTTTGAAGAAGAGTTGGCTGACGGTCTTGATGCTGTCGATACCGACGAATTTTTATCCCGGATTCTTGGCGGTTTGGGGCGCGCTGCAGGGATGCTGGGACGGTCCGGTCAACGTGTGGCACAAGCTGGGCGCAGAGCGCAGCCTATAGCGCGTGGTGTGAGTCAGGCTGCAACCGGTGTTTCCAATATTTCCGGCGCTGCGGCGCAACTGGCGCGTTCATTGGGTTCGCAAGCATTGGGGCAGCGTCTTGATACGGTTGGTAATGTCGCAGGCCGCGTTGGCGGTGCTGCACAAAACATTGCTGGCTTGTTGAGTCAGATGTTTGGCCAGGGTTTCGATGAATTCGATGCATTTGATTTTCTTGCGGATGCCTACGAAGACGAAGGAGTTGATGAGGCATTGCCTGCAATGGTTGGGTTGGCTGCCCGGGCAGCTGCGCGCGGCCTGGGTTTTGGCGGACTCGCGCAACTTTCACAAGCAGGGCGCCGGGCTCTGGTATCCGGCATATCGACAGCTGCCCGAGAATTAATGCGCAGCCGTCAGCCGAGTGCTATCCGTGCATTGCCACGGTTGGCGCAAGCAACGACGCGTACCATCCGGCGCCGCAATGTACCGGCACAGCAAGTGGCGCAAACAATCCGCCGTGCGATGCCACGAACTGCCCGGCGTGTTGCGCAGAATCCTCAAGTGCTGCAGCGTGCCGCACAGCGCAGCACGACAAACAGAGTTCAGCCATTAGCACGTCCGACGGATTTGGGGCACGGCAGGCAGACGCATACGATTGCTCGCGGTACGACGCGGCGTTTCCGGATCAATGGGCCGGTCGAGCTGGCGATCACAGCGCGATAGTTCGAGTTTAAAGCAAGTTTCATTTAATAAGGAGCAAATCATGGATCAATTTGACACAGATGTGATGGATGACTTGATGTACGACAATGCCGAAGGGGCAGCAAGGCCAATGTACGCAGATGAATATGACGAAGCCGATGGGTTCGATGAGTTGGATGACTCGGATGAAGGGGATGAGTTTTTATCCCGGATCATTGGCGGTATTGGTCAAATGCTGGGTGGTGCACAAGGTGCGGATGAATATGATGAAGGCGATGAATTTGATGACATAGATGCTTACGATGAGTATGAGAGTTATGACGCCAGTGATGCCGGCGATGAATGGGATGCGCTGGATAGCGCGGTCGCTGATGCACTGGATGCAGGTGATGGCGATGAGTTTTTCCGTCGACTTGCCCGCATTGCGCGCGGTGTCGGTCGCGTGGCAGGTCAAGTGGGTCGTGGTATTGGTCAGGCTGCCAGAGTCGTCGGGCCGATTGCCAGTATGATTCCCATTCCGCAAGCGCAATTGATTGGCCGTATCGCCAATGTGGCCGGGCGGCTGCTTGCTGACGGCGCGGATGAGTTCGAAGCCATCGATGAATTGGCTGATGGATTGGATGAGGAATCTATGGATTACGCCGCGCCGATCATTGCCGGTTTGGCTATCCGCCGTGCATTGCCAGCAGTAGCACGAGCATCGCGTCCGGTCAGGCGCGCGGTAGTACGCCAGGTTGCACGTGCTGTCAGGACTACTGCACGACGTCAAGGTCCAGCCGCTGCAGCACGCACGGTTGCACGTGTCGTCCGCGCAGTGCGCCGCCTGTCGCGCAGCGTCGCATTGCGCCGCGTGCTGTCGGTCGTGTTGTGCAACGGGCGGCACAACAGGCAGCACGCCGTCCACAACAAGCACGCCGTTTAGCGCGTCCTCTGGTTGCAGCAGCTCGCCGCGTCACGCCGCGAGGTCAGGCTGCACGCGTCATTGCACGTACCACTGCTGTGATAGCACCAAGAATTCGCGGTGTGGGTGGCGTGGGCGGCTGTCCACAATGCGGTATTCGCCAGATTCGGTTACGCGGCCCGGTAACCATCACCATTCGCGGTAATTAAATAAACTACAACGACGTCTAAAGGTTGCTGCCCATCATGAAACCACGCCAATTTCTACAGACGAAAATTGCCGGATTAAAAGCAAGGCTGTCCCGGTTGTCTCGAGTCGACAATGCCTTTGTTGGTTTGAGGCCGCAAGATATGCCCTACGCGCCTTCGCTTGAGCATTTTTAGGCAAGTAATGCGCGGCTGGCACAAACTGAGCAAGATATCCGGCGGCGTTTTCAACAGCTTGAATCGGCTGCGATGGAGGCGCCGTTGCAGCGAGTACTGATTGATATCGCGTTAGTGGAACGGGAAATTGATCGTGCGCGCCGTTTGTTTGGCATGTTTTATGAAGTATTCGCGCAACGGGGTACGAGTTTTGGTCCCTCGCTGGCCGCTCACGATGCAATCGCAAGTGATTGTTATCAGGCAATACGTCAAGCAGCGCCGCGGATATTTTCGGGACCGCTGTTAAAACCGGTGTGTTATATGGAACATGGTTATTCTCCCGCTACCATGCGCCGTGGCATCCAGATGAGCCGGTTGCTGGGTGAAGCCAATCCGTTTCCGTTGATTCGCATACCTTGGGACCGTGATCAGCCGTGGCAGTCGGTATTCTTGCATGAAGTTGCACATAATCTTCAGGCGGACTTGGGCATCTGGCAGGAGAACCGGCAAGCGGTCGTGCGACGAATGCTGCAATCGACCCGGAATCCATTTCTAACCAGTGTATATGGCCGCTGGCATAAGGAGATATTCGCCGATCTGGCGGCGATCCTGCTGGGAGGTCCGGCTGCAGCATGGGGGATGGCCGATTTTCTGGCGCAACCGGTTCCTCGTACGATGACTTATCGTCCCGGCGGTGCGCATCCGACAGCCTATCTGCGTGTGCAAATGCTGGCTGAAATGCTACGCCGCCTGGGGTTTGCAAGGGACAGCGAGCAACTGACCAGAACCTGGCAAACACTGTACCAGAGGGAAGGAGGGCACCGCATTCCACCGCAGTTGATCAGCAGTGCATCGCGCGTCATTCCTGCTGTGGTCGATGAAATTGCTTTTCAGACACGTCGTAATCTGGCGCATCGCGCACTGGCCGACATTATTTTATTTTCCAGGGAAGATCAGGCAGCTATCCGGGAAGGTGCCAACGCGCTGATTCATAGGCAATCACGTGATGTGATGAATCTGCCGCCCAGATTCCTGGTCAGCGCTGCGGCCTATGCGCTCGCTTCAGGGCGGGCTGCACCGCAACAACTGGCACGGCAAGTGATCAATCTACTCAATCAACAATCGGGTAATGCGCGAATGAAGCCGGCTTTAAATGCACCACTTCGTTTAGTTGCATAAAACATAAGATCTAACGTGAGGTAAATCATGACTACAGTATTTCAAAATTCCGGCAATTTGCAACCAGGGGCTACCGAATCAAGCCGCCGCCTTGAGCTGGATAATCTTATCCGGCGAGAATTGAAGGTGGGTGACCCGAATGACGCCAGGCAGGTTGCGGAAGCGCTGATGGAACGCTATCAATCCGATGCGGCGGGCGCGTGCAATTTCTCAGGAATCCAAAGGATTACCATTTCTGCAATCACCAAGTTCTGCACCTGCAACCAGGGAGGTCGCCACTGCAACTACGCTTGATATGGAGCAGGCAGTCAACGATGTCAACATGGATCTGCGTGAGTTAACGACCAATAATCTGCTGAAGGATGTCGTGCCTGAGCTGCAGGGATGGACGGATGCGATTCGCGGCGCGATACAGGAAGCAGGATCTGCCGCGCGATTTTCGCTTGATCCACGGCAGCGTGATAAAACGTTTGCGATACGACGCCAATTAGGTGACTATGCGCGTATGGCAAGGCTGGTAGGAGCACTTACCCCATCAGTTAACTATAATTACCGCAATTTGGCGCAAAGCTTGGATGAGGTGTCTTCAGTATTACTTGTCATGATGGGCGAGGCTATGGCCAACGTCGGTTTTGCGGGAGGGCGATATCTGCTGCAAACTCCCCATACAGAATTACAGGTTAGGCGGGATTCCGTTATATACGCGTTGCGTAACCTTGTAGGATCAACACAACAAGCTTATGGCCAGAACGATTGGCCACGCGGGGTAAATGCTTATCGCCAACTGTTTGATGTGTTGGAGAAGCAAGGGCAAGGTGACCTGCGTTCGTTGTTGGTGGAAAATGAGCTTGCCCGGATTATGGATGAATTGATTCGTCGGACTGCGCAAGGTACATCAGATGGTCTGCGTGCCCTGGGATCTACCGTGCAGATTGATTTGCAGCGTTTCAGTCGATTGATTGCTATTGCAATGATGCAGTAACGCCTAAATCTCCCCCTCTTTCGTCACTACTTGAAGCTTTACAACTGTTTGTGGATGCATTTAAGCCAGCAGGCGGATTCCGCTTGCTACGTATCGCACGGCCACCGATTCTTTTTATGGACTGTATGGTAATAATGAAGAAAAGCTGATCAGCGGCTGTTACAGTTGTTGATTTGTCGGGGCAAGTTGGCAAGTCAACTGGATTGTTTAATGCGCTGTGATTGCTCCGAAGCGACAGTGCGGCGCCAGATTGCACTGGATAAAGTGCTGTATGACATTGATAGAGCCATTGATCTTTATGCTGTGGGTAATGATGAGTTGGTGCACCTGACAACGGGCTGCAAGCTATAGCTATATGCTGGATGCTGTTAGTTCCACTGACCTGAATCTTGGCTCATGTGCTGTTGATGAGCCAATTAATAAAAGATTCAGAGTATCCGGGCATTATTGCGTCCGATAAAAAATGAAGAGAAAGATTATTGGAACAGTAGTCCCTCAAAATTTGATTCCAAACGATACTAACAACGTTGAAAATGAGAATCCCAAGTCTGAATTATTTAGACTGATGCATAACGAGTTGTGTAGTCAATACAGAGCCGAAGAAAATTGGAAGCAACTCATTGAGAGCATGGCGCTTGATTGCATTTCGTCAGACAGCATTTTTGGGGAAAACGGGCTGTTAAAGAAACTTACCGCACTGCTATCAATAAGATGCTCGGCCTAGACAAAATTTAAATAAATCTGTCGATTGTTCCTCACTCACACTTAACATTCCATTTAATCTTGAAGATACTAACGTTCGATCAAGACGATGAATGAAGAATAACGGCAGTTAACTACTGGGGTGAACTATGATTAAATTTGCTAATATTCTTGAGAAAGAAAATAAAATACATGAGGAAGGAAATAAAACACTGGAATCATTTGCTTCTGTAATGAATGAAGTTGCTAAAGCTGGTACAGGGCAAGTTGACGCTCTTATGGCTATAGATAAATCCATTAATAGATTGATACAACTTCAAGCTGATCGACCGGTAAAGAAGCCAAGTGCGACTGCTCGCTACGTAATCTGCGGCTTACTCAGATTGAGACTGATGTTTATGATACTCAATGTGTTTCATGGGAGAGCTATGTGATAAGATTCTAAACGCAGAGAAAACAAGAACCAATTGATAATTGCCAGTATCCTCAAAAATTATCCGGATTTGCATAGTGATTTTAATGACTTGCTTCTGATGAGAAGTCGCTATCAATCTTATATAAAGAAATTAAAGAAGAGCACTGAATTGCGAAACTACTTGGATAGTTGGACAACAGATGCGTCTTGAAACAAATGTTGCTATCCAAGTAAACTAAAGATAATGATGAAACTGAAAATGCATTGCATCCCAAAAAAGCCAAGTAATGCAATCGAGAAAAGGAGCTAGATGATGAGTTATCAAACAACAGAAACCATACAACGGCTTTGGGAAACCTTTTTGCGTGAACAACTAGCCAATACGCCACCCGAACAACGCCAGCAATTTGAGAATGGTTTTGAAGATCGCTTTAATGAATTGTTAAAGAATGCAGCGAATAATAGCGGTCGTGATGGCTTTATGGATTTGATTGGATTAGGTGAGAAAGGCCCTGTCGATTTTGATCAAATTTCTTATCCGTATGTACAACCGGATTTTGATGATTCGGTGGTGCCAAGCCAGCTTCATGCGGCTGCAGAACTTTATTATATTTATCAACATGAACGCATGAAGATATTCGAGGTGGTGGAAGTGCTATTGCGCCTGTTCCGCTTGGGAAAGATGCGTATTCAGCGCGGTCCCGGTGCGCGCGGTTTATATTTGCTGGAAAAATGGAAGCCGCTGCGTTATACGCGTGCTGACCGTATGGTAGCATACCGCAGGGCTTTCAATTACGGCACAGCGCAAGCGCCTGCGGGTGCGGTGGTTAACCGTAATTTTCATCGTCAGCTCGTGGGATTTATGGTGGCGCTGGGACAATATTTCCGTGATTTGCTCATCGGCGAAGTGATTCGTGGCGGACAACTGATTGATCAGCGTCCATTTGGCAGCGTCGGCACAATTCAGCGTATCGGTCTTGATCTGCGTTATGCGCTTGATCGTTCAACTTACGGTAATGTGTATTCGCTCGCGATGGAAGTCGGGCATCACCTAATCCAGGTGCTGAAGCTGCTTGATGCTCCCGATATTAAAAAGGCCTTTGATGCCAATACCAAATGGGATGTCGTGGAAATTGTTTCAAACCGGTATTTGGGTGGTGTGGCAGAACCTTCGCAACGTGCGAAGATGGCGGAAAGCGGCCGGAGGGTGCTCCAGTTTATTTCGGATAACGATTTTAAAACAGCAGTGGATCCCATTCTGTTCCAATCAGTGGTGCGGCCAATGGGGGCACATGCGGAAGCATGGATTGCAGCTTACCGCATGACACCGGAAGGTCGCGGATTCCCTGGTGTGACGCCGGCATTAAGAAGTGTATTGGGTGTTCCGAATGCAGCATGATGTCTTAGTGATTGGAGCAGCTTATGTTAGTGCCAGATATTTCGCTTTCGGTTTCGCAGCGGCGGCCTGTTTGTGTCATCGATCCGGCGCTTGCACTGGCTTCACGTGAAGCGCCGCTCACCGTTCTGCGGCTAGCTAAATTATTTGAATTGTGGGTGCCGCGCGCTTTTTGGCAAATTCTAGATGCCAGTGATTTCATCGAACAGCAGCCACTCAATAGCGCCACGAAACGGACCGGTTCTGCAGTTCATGAATACAGTCAGGAACAATTTCGTGAATATTGTGACACCATTAAAATTTGGCAATCGTTGCGTTTCCCGCAGGGATACTACCGGTCTCGGGTTACGCTGGCTGGGGGATAAATTGGAGGAGTCATCGCTGGGTTCGGAAACCGATTGGGAGGCAATACAGCGTTATGAAGCGCTCGCAGAATCCATGATGGGCAGTGAATCGGAAGCCGATGGATTCAGCCCGGTTTCACTTGAATACGCGACAGCCGATGCGCTGATTCTGGCCGCAGCATTGGGCTCACGATTTGTAATTGCTTTGGCTGGCTCCAATAACGATTCAGGGCCGATGTGCTGCCAGACAATTTTATCGGGAAAGATTCCGATTAAGTGCATCAATTCCACCGATTCATCTACATTAATCAAGCGGGAACGCGAGCAGATAAGGGATTTGCTCGCTTGGGGCGGTGCTGCCATAATCAGTGAAAGGGCACCGATTGCGATTGTACAAGTCGTTGCGCCGATGATATGGGAGAAATCCTTATCTGATAACGAGCCCATTATGTCAATGGATTTGGCGCTTTCAAACGAATCAACCGGAGCGGGTGTTGCGAATGCCTGCAATGATTATTGGAAGGATGCGACGGTGTTTTGGTACCTTGTAGAATAATCAAGCAAGTTTCCTAATTGATACGCTAATCAGAAACGGGTTTTAGCCATGCAATCATCTCGACGAAATCCACGCGTCAACCATGACGAACTGGTGGTGGTCACTGTAAGCGGACAAATTGCTCATCCTGTCGCACGCGCCAATCCCTATCGAATTGGCTACGATGGCGTACCGAGAGTGTTACCGGGCACAGGCGGAATTGTCATCAACAAAAGGATTGGAGATCATTGTGTGGGTTTGGCTGGCGACCATATTGAGCCTGGCGTTGCATTGCACAACAACAACCGGGAAGTGATCGGTCCGCGGGATGGCCCAAATAACGCGCTGATTACCTATGCGTGTGTTGGTAATCGAGCCCGTGTGATAACTGGCCCGGCTGCCGGTGCTACGGGAATTGTTACGGGTAAACATGGCGGTGTTAATCATGTTCTGGTGGACTTCCCGGTTAAAATTTTACGTACTTTACAAATTGGCGATCGCATACAGATTGAATCGGTAGGTATGGGTATGCGGCTAATTCCGCATCGTAAAATTGCTTTATTAAATCTTAGCCCGGCTTTACTTTGGCGCTGGGGGATCACGGAATCCGATCATGCCATACAGGTGCCGGTTACTCACTTGATTCCGGCGGGAATCATGGGTTCGGGTTTAGGTAAAAGCAGCGCCTGGCGCGGAGATTACGATATTCAGTTAGCAGATTCCCGTGCGCGTAAGAAATATCGGCTAGACAGTTTGCGTTTTGGTGATCTCGTTGCGATCACTCACGCAGATAACCGGCGTGGGCCGTTGTATCAAAGAGGTTTTGTGACAGTCGGTATCATAGTTCACGGTGATAGTACAGTAAGCGGGCATGGGCCCGGCGTTACGCCACTGATGACTGGACCGGCGCATTGCCTTAAGGTTCGTCAAGATATGCGTGCGAATCTTGCGCAGATTTTTAATATTCGCCATCCTGTCATTCCGCAGGCTCGACGTACTTTCATCGAACGTGATCCGGCACACCGCTATGTGAACACTGTTGCATCGCCACACCTTGCCTTTAATACGGGCGGCTATGTATACTGATATTATGCTGAATTAATCCGGATATTGCATGAATTCGCGCGATGATCAATCAATGATATTGGTTTCACAAGGGATTTTTCGAAGAAGCGGTGTGGTTATTCATACACCTGACTGAGACAAATCCCTTGTGGAATCAAGAGACAAGTGAGGGCGTGTGCAATTCATGCAATATCCGGGTTAATAGGGAACTATTTTACTTCTTTATAGTTTCGCTAATTTCTACCGGAATTGAAATTGCATGGCGATTCCATAATAAATTCAGTTTGTTTGTCAATCAATATCAGCAAAGTCAATATATTTGTTCCATGTAGCGTGAATCTTTTTCTGAACATTTTTATCAGTGATCGATATTCAATAGACCGAATTGATGTTGGAGGCCATATGCCCAAAAAGCCCAGCAACAACACCTCGAATTCATTAGTTTCTGATCCCAATCATTGCGACACAGTGGATGCTCAAGCAATGGGAAGTAACAGAAATGCCGTTGAAGATATTGCATCATTTGAGTTATCTGGATATCACTGCAAACTGGTTGCTTTAAAAGAAGATCAATCAAAGCCAGTTATCATTGAATCTGTGAAAGGATCAAGGCAGTACCGGTATGTTCAGGATGAAATCGTTCATTTCTGTTTGGATGGTAAATGGTTCGCACTCTGTAAAGAGAGCTGTGCAAAAGCACAGATGAATTTTCTTGAAGCGCAGGAACCGGTAGATCGGAAATTGTTGTTCAATCTTACCGAACGAGAGTTGCAGATTGTGCAACTGGTCTGTCATGGATTATTGACCAAGCAAATAGCCGCCCAGCTTTATATAAGCGAATTTACAGTTAGCACTTACATTAAAACCATATTTAATAAACTGGGCGTCAGAAGTCGTGCCGCCATGGTATATAAATTTACTCAATCTAACTAACCTAACCGATACGCAACGATTCGGTATCGGTAGATTAGATTTTGTGTAGTACACAAATATCTGGTTCAGCCTGGCTGTTTTGTTGTGCGCAAGTAAGGCTTGATGGTTTTAAAGCCTTGTGGAAAAAGTTTTTCTGCTTCTTCATTTGATACACTTGGCACAATAATAACATCCTCACCTTTTTTCCAATTGACTGGTGTGGCCACTTTGTATTGCGCAGTCAATTGCATGGAATCGAGCACACGAAGAATTTCATTAAAATTACGGCCGGTGGTCATCGGGTATGTCATCATTAATTTGATTCTTTTATCCGGCCCGATAATAAATACAGAACGAACGGTAGCATTGGTTGCTGCTGTCCGCCCTTCCGATGTGCCTGATTCATCAGCAGGAAGCATGTTATACAACTGGCGACAGCCAGATCGGTATCGCCGATTATCGGGAATTTAACTGCGTGACCTTGCGTTTCTTCGATGTCTTTGGCCCATTGCTCATGATTATCAATTGGATCAATACTCAAGCCGATTACCTTGCAGTTACGTTGTGCAAATTCTTTTTCCAAACCGGCCATATAGCCCAATTCGGTGGTACATACCGGCGTAAAATCTTTGGGGTGAGAGAATAAAATAGCCCAGCTATCACCTATCCATTGATGGAAATCGATAGTTCCCAGAGTGGTTTTTGCTGTGAAATTCGGTGTGATATCGTTGATGCGTAACGACATGATTTTCTCCTTTATTAGTAACTTACTGGTCGGTTAAAGTGCCTTTAAACGTAATAATTTGAGAATTGCATCGTAGAGATTATCACGACGGGAATTAAAACGAAATCCGGTTTCGTTCAAGTGCAGAATAGATGATCTGTTCAAATCACAGTATATGTCACCATTGTGTGGTTTAAGGGTTATTGATTACCCGGAAGTCTCGCGATATAAATCGCTCACAGCAAACTTATAGAGAGTTTCCTTATCCTGTTTTGCAATTTCTTTCTTGCGCAATAATACTGAGCCAGATAACGCGCCTGGGGCAAAACTGCCAATGTTCATGACCCGATGAATTGCTGAAATAATCGGGTATGTACTTTCAGCCTGGGAATGAATGCGCTATAGTCAAATCCTTATGATTTTGGCGAATCTGTTTGGTTGGATAGTGTTAAACCGAGCGGATTTATCTTTGATTAAAGAGACATAAATGGTGCGTCTGAATAGGCATCACACAAAAAAAGGAAAAATCATGGCAAATTGGTTTGAAAATAATTCATTGTCCATTGGACGTACTCCGCTGGTGCGTCTTAATCGGGTTACTGATGGTGCACCGGCATTGGTGTTGGCAAAAATTGAGGGGCGTAACCCGGCGTATTCAGTAAAGTGCCGCATCGGTGTGGCGATGATCGACGATGCAGAGCGTAGAGGGTTGCTCGATCCCGGAAAAGAAATTGTCGAGCCTACCAGTGGTAATACCGGTATTGCGCTGGCTTTTGTTGCGGCTGCGCGGGGAATTCCGCTGACATTGACAATGCCGGAGACGATGAGCGTGGAGCGACGTAAATTGCTGGTTGCGTTGGGCGCCAAACTGAAATTAACCGAGGGTGCGCGCGGGATGAACGGTGCATTGGCGAAAGCACAGGAGATTG
>JADKHF010000006.1 GCA_016721865.1 Nitrosomonas sp.
CAATCTTAAAAAGCCGATTTTTCCGATTTGCGATACGTGCGTACCACCACACAATTCTGTGGAGAACTCGCCCATACCGATGACACGCACGACA
This sequence comes from Nitrosomonas sp., assembly GCA_016721865.1. Classification (GTDB taxonomy): domain Bacteria; phylum Pseudomonadota; class Gammaproteobacteria; order Burkholderiales; family Nitrosomonadaceae; genus Nitrosomonas. The sequence goes on from JADKHF010000006.1 coordinate 95, forward strand.
TCAGAATATTTTTCCCCAAATAGTGCCATGGCACCGCGTTTGATCGCATCATCATATTTCATGGTTTCAGACGCAACGACCCAGTTGTGCCGGATCTGTTCGTTAACCAGGCGCTCTGTTTCGCGTAATTCGTCAGCTGTCAGTGGCGTATTATGGGAAAAATCGAAGCGTGCGCGATTGGCATCCACCAGTGAACCCTTCTGCGTTACATGAGTGCCCAGCACCTTGCGAAGTGCGGCATGCAATAGATGCGTGGCAGAATGATTGTTTGCGGTGCTGGTGCGGGTTAATGGATTAACCTTTGCCAGCACAGTATCTTTGATCACCAACCGTCCACTGCGCAATAAGCCTTTATGGCCAAACACACCGGCTTGTATTTTCTGGGTATCCGCTACGGCAAAGGTGCCATTAGCTGCCAGCAACTCACCGCAGTCACCGACTTGTCCGCCTGATTCAGCATAAAAGGGGGTCTGGTCCAAAACAACGACGGCTTCATCGCCAGCCTCGATAAAATCAACCGGGCTGCCCTGTTTATAAATCGCCAATACTTGTCCTTCATGCTGCAGGGATTCATAACCAAAGAAAGCGGTTTGACTGCCATGGTATTCAATGCCCTCTTGCATGGTGAACTTGTTAGCTGCACGTGCCTGTTCACGCTGGCGCGCCATAGCCTGTTCAAAGCCGGTATGGTCGACACCAATGCCGCGCTCACGGGCGATGTCGGCGGTCAGGTCCAGCGGAAAACCAAAGTATCATAGAGCCGGAATGCTGTTTCGCCATCGAGCACTTTAATTTACGACTCAATGCACCTTCCAGAACTTGCATACCATGTTCCAGTGTTTCTGCAAACCGCTCTTCTTCTTGTTTTAATACTGCTGCGACACGTGCCTTAGCTGCAACTAATTCCGGATAGGCTTGCCCCATGACATTGCTTAAATCTTCTACCAGTTGATAAAAGAAAGGCTGTTTTTGTCCTAATTGATAACCATGACGAATGGCGCGTCGAATGATGCGCCGTAATACGTAACCACGTCCTTCACTCCCTGGAATGACGCCGTCCGTAATTAAAAATGAACAGGCGCGAATGTGATCGGCAATGACTTTCAGAGAGTTATCGGAAAGATCTTTCGTGTGGGTAACATGCGCCGCAGCTTGAATTAAACTTTGGAACAAATCAATTTCGTAGTTACTGTGAACCTGCTGCATAACTGCAGAGATTCGTTCCAAACCCATACCGGTGTCAACCGATGGCTTTGGAAGCGGGTGAAGTGTGCCAGCGCTGTCACGGTTATACTGCATAAACACCAGATTCCAGATTTCAATGTAACGGTCACCATCGGCATCGGCTGCGCCGGGTGGGCCACCCTTTACATCCGGACCGTGATCATAAAAAATTTCGGAGCAAGGCCCGCAAGGCCCAGTGTCGCCCATCTGCCAGAAATTATCCATGGTAGCAATCCGCACCAGTCGTGATGCCTCGACACCAATCTCATTCAGCCAGATATCTGCAGCTTCGTCGTCTTCTGCATACACGGTTACCCAGAGTTTTTCACGTGGAATTTTGAGTGAACCGGTGAGAAATTCCCAGGCAAATTGAATGGCATTCCGCTTGAAATAGTCGCCAAAGCTGAAATTGCCGAGCATCTCAAAGAAGGTATGATGCCGCGCGGTATAGCCGACATTGTCGAGATCATTATGCTTGCCGCCCGCGCGCACACAGCGTTGCGAGCTTGCTGCACGCACATAAGGACGGTATCCTGACCCAGAAATACATCTTTGAATTGCACCATGCCTGCGTTGGTGAACAATAAAGTGGGATCATTGTTCGGCACAAGTGGGCTGGATACTACGATGGCATGGCCATGGGATTCGAAGAATTCAAGAAACTTTTGTCTTATTTCGCTGCTTTTCATATTTTCTGCTGCTGCTTGTATCGTTCCAGTTCGGTGACCGTCAAACCTAATGCTTCGCCATTGATGATTGCCAGACTTTTCACTCTAACCCGGATAGTGATTTCTTCGTTCATCTGTGGCAAATCTGATTCTGTCAGAACCGTAATTTCCCCGCTTCTATCTTCTAAGACATAGGATTTTAGATTGATCAGCGGCAGGCGTGTAGGGTTTTTTGCAATGCCTTTCAGTTTAACTTCTTTGCCATCAAAATTGACTGGCGATGTGTTGATGTCATTGATGGATACAATTTCATCAGCACTGGCATGATTACCTGTTATTAGGATTGCCAGTATGAACATTGTCTGCACAAGCAGCTTTTTCATCTGTTTTCCTCATCAGCTTGTGATAAAACCTGTTGTATGACTTCCATGGAAAAACCTCTACTCATCATGAATCGCATTTGCTTGCCACGTTCTTCTCTTGTATTGGGTAATTGGTCAAATTTCTTTTGCCAGATTTTTAACGCCGCATCCAATTCAGTTTTCCTAAGAGTCGGCAATATACTGGCAATCAACCGTGCATCAATGCCTTTCTCTTTGAGCTCATAAACGATACGCTGGGAACCAAACCGGGATCTGCGTGTGCGTATAACTTGTTCAACAACTCGTTCAGCCGATAAAAAACCGTTTTGTTCCAATTTATCCAATACGCTAGATAAAGCTTCCGGTGTGGATGATTGTGCGTGAGCGGAAAGTTTTTGTTCGAGTTCTAAACGAGAATGTTCGCGTTGTGCCAGATAACGTAACGCACGGATTTCTAAAGGAGATCTGGTATCCACTCAGTTTATTTTTCTTTTTCCGTTTTTTCTTTCTCGATTTTCTCTTTTGCAGGTCTGGCCTGATCAACAATACCTACGATCGATCGAATCTTTTGTTCAATTTCATGCGCTATCTCTTTATGTTCCTTCAGGTATTCGCGTACATTATCCTTACCTTGGCCGATTTTCTCACCTTTGTAGGCATACCAGGCACCCGATTTGTCGATAAGCTTGTGCAATACGCCTAATTCGATGATTTCACTATCACGAGAAATGCCTTCACCATACAGAATGTCAAAATCGGCCTGTTTGAACGGTGGGGCTACTTTATTTTTAACCACTTTAACGCGTGTTTCATTGCCAATCACCTCTTCACCTTTTTTGATCGATCCGGTGCGGCGAATATCAAGGCGGACAGAAGCATAAAATTTTAATGCGTTGCCACCCGTCGTTGTTTCTGGGTTGCCGAACATAACGCCGATTTTCATGCGAATCTGGTTAATGAAAATAACCATGGTATTGCTGCGTTTAATGTTTGCCGTCAGTTTGCGTAAAGCTTGTGACATTAACCGTGCTTGCAGTCCCATTTGAGGGTCACCCATATCGCCTTCTATTTCTGCACGTGGCGTAAGTGCTGCGACTGAATCCACAACAACGATATCTACCGAGCCGGAACGCACCAGCATATCGGCTATCTCTAATGCCTGTTCGCCATTATCGGGTTGCGATATCAGTAGCTCTTTGACATTGACGCCAATTTTCTGCGCATATTGTGGATCCAGTGCGTGTTCAGCATCGATAAAAGCTGCGGTTCCTCCCATTTTTTGCATTTCTGCAATGACTTGTAATGTTAGTGTGGTTTTCCCCGAAGATTCAGGCCCATAAATTTCGATAACCCGCCCCCGTGGCAATCCTCCCACACCCAGTGCGATATCAAGTCCCAACGAACCGGTAGAAACAACTTGTATATCATAGGCGACATCGTTTGCGCCCAGTCGCATGATTGAGCCTTTGCCAAATTGTTTTTCGATTTGGGCTAAAGCAGCATCAAGCGCTTTACTTCTGTTTTCGTCCATGATTTTTCCTATGAAGAGTCGATCAAATTATCGCATAACCTGCACCGAACCAACGTAACTTGTTACTAAGTTGTTTATTTTCCCAAAAATTACGGCAGTAAAAAACTCGAGTATCTGGCTCGCCTACGCTATAATCGTACGATGTCGTTGAAGTGGCAGATATAAATTCGTCACTGCAAGCAGTAAATTTTAATTGGTAACAAAGGGAGAATAGCTATCCGAGTCATTTTATTAGGTGGCCCTGGTGCTGGAAAAGGCACTCAGGCCAATTATATTAAGGAACATTTTGGTGTTCCACAAATTTCTACAGGTGATATGTTGCGCAGTGCTGTTAAGGCAGGCACTGAATTGGGTATTATGGCAAAAAAAATAATGGATTCCGGTGGATTAGTTTCTGATGATATTATCATTAATTTAGTCAAAGAGCGTATATCGCAGCCGGATTGTGTGAATGGTTTCTTATTCGATGGATTCCCGCGAACTATTCCGCAAGCTGATGCCATGAAAGCGGCCGGTGTTCCGATCGATTTTGTGGTTGAGATTGATGTCGCAGATGGTGAAATTGTTAAGCGTATGTCGGGCCGCAGAGTTCATCCTGCTTCGGGCCGGACTTATCATGTCGATTTTAATCCACCTAAAGTTAATGGCCGGGATGATGTTACAGGGGAGCCTCTCATACAGCGCGATGACGATAAGGAAGAAACAGTCAGAAAACGGTTAGAAGTCTATCATGAGCAAACTGAACCGTTGATTGACTATTATTCAAAGTGGTCGGCAAATGGCGAGAATAGGTGCGCCGCACTATATCAAAATAGCTGGAATAGGTACGGTTGAAGAAATACGTGATCTGATTTTTGCAGCATTAAAGTAAATATAACCAGCCGCATTCTTTGGTTCATATAACAGAATTGGAAACTCAGGATCGCGATGTGTCGCACCTGAGTTTTTGTGCGTACAGATGAGTAAACTACAAATAGTTTACTTACGATTTGATCAATTAGGAGAAAAAATATGGCAATTAAAAATGCATTTTATGCACAATCCGGGGGCGTTACGGCTGTTATCAACGCTTCTGCAGCAGGTGTTTTAGAAACAGCGCGTCAACACTCTGATAAAATTGGTAATGTTTATGCAGGCCGCAATGGGATTATTGGTGCATTGACCGAAGATCTGATTGACACTAATGCTGATTCCGCTGCGGCGATCGCTGCACTGCGGCATACCCCATCAGGTGCTTTTGGATCTTGCCGCTACAAATTAAAGAGCTTGGAGCAAAATCGACGCGAATACGAACGTCTGATCGAAGTATTCAAAGCGCATAATATTGGTTATTTCTTTTATAATGGCGGCGGTGATTCTGCGGATACCTGTCTTAAGGTTTCACAATTATCCGACACGCTTGGCTATCCTCTTCAGGCGATTCACGTTCCAAAAACGGTTGACAACGATTTGCCAATTACTGATTGTTGCCCTGGTTTTGGTTCTGTCGCCAAATATATTGCGGTATCCACACGCGAAGCGAGCTTTGATGTAGCCAGCATGGCTAAAACATCAACTAAAGTTTTTGTGCTGGAGGTGATGGGGCGCCATGCAGGATGGATTGCCGCAGCAGGTGGATTGGCTTCAAGTCCAGATTGTGAGATTCCAATTATCATCCTGTTTCCAGAAATTACATTCAACAAAGAAAAGTTTCTTGCCAAAGTGGACCGCTATGTCAAGGAATATGGATATTGCTCGGTTGTCGTATCAGAGGGTGTCAAGGGAGAAGATGGTAATTTTCTTTCCGATCAGGGACTGCGCGATGCCTTTGGGCATGCCCAACTAGGTGGCGTTGCACCGGTAGTAGCAAATATCATCAAAGATGGTCTGGGATTGAAATATCATTGGGGTGTGGCTGATTATCTACAGCGTGCTGCGCGACACATTGCTTCTAAAACCGATGTGGAACAAGCTTATGCAATGGGTAAAGCGGCAGTGGAATATGCTATAGCAGGACATAACTCAGTCATGCCAACGATAGTCCGTCAATCCAATGCACCTTATAGCTGGACGGTGGGCATGGCTAAACTTGCTAATGTGGCCAATGTCGAAAAAATGATGCCGTCTGATTATATCAGTGAAGATGGATTCGGTATCAGTCAGGCATGCCGCGAATATCTGGCGCCATTGATTGAAGTTGAAGATTATCCACCTTATAAGAATGGATTGCCTGACTATGTGCGGTTAAAAAATATAGCGGTTGAGAAGAAATTGGGGGAGTTCAAAATTTAAGGAATAATTTGGATTGAAACTGCTCGGGTGTTGTAATGGAGTCAAACAATATTACGCAAGTCATATAACAATCTAAATTTCATTAATATTTAATACATTCTAGGGGCAAGAACATATAAAATACGTCCTGAGTGTATTTAGGTTTTTGACAAGGAAAGTGTTTAATAATGTGGAATTAATTAGGCCAAGATTCCACATACGATTTTGATGGTCTGACTTTAATTGGAGTTCTTTATGGCTAACGGTTTTATTATCGCAATAGGTAGCGCGATTATAGCCCTGATATTCAGTGGTATCTGGATTAGGGGAATTTATGTTCAATCAACTGGTAATCAGCGTATGCAGGAGATTGCTTCTGCTATTCAAGAGGGAGCATCTGCATATCTTAAGCGCCAGTACATGACTATTGGTGCCGTGGGCGCAGTTCTATTTGTTGCGCTTGCAATTGCGATCAGTTGGGATACGGCCATTGGGTTTGCTTTGGGTGCAGTGCTCTCTGGTGCTGCCGGTTTTCTGGGTATGAATGTTTCAGTTCAATCGAACGTACGTACTGCGCAAGCTGCGACTGTTGGGTTGAATGAAGCGCTTGCTATTGCCTTCCGTGGCGGTGCTGTGACTGGGATGCTGGTGGTAGGTTTAGGCTTACTGGGTGTCGCCGGTTATTGTGCTACGTTATTTGATGGTGCTGACCCCAGTCAGCCGATTAGCGATGTGATTAAACCATTAATCGGTTTTGCATTTGGCGGATCTCTGATCTCTATTTTTGCTCGTTTGGGTGGTGGTATTTTCACTAAAGGAGCTGACGTGGGCGCTGATCTGGTTGGAAAAGTTGAAGCAGGTATTCCAGAAGATGATCCACGTAATCCAGCGGTTATTGCCGATAATGTGGGTGATAATGTGGGTGACTGCGCAGGTATGGCTGCTGATCTGTTTGAAACCTACGCGGTAACAATCATCGCTACCATGATCCTGGGTGCGCTACTATTTTCAGCGAATACCATTGACGCTGTGATTTATCCATTAATGTTAGGTGCCGTTTCCATCATCGCATCAATTATTGGTTGCTACTATGTCAAGATGCGTGAAGGTGGCAAGATTATGAATGCACTCTATCGTGGCTTGGCAGTAGCTGGCGGTATTGCTTTATTTGCTTATCTTCCTGTTACTGTTTGGTTCATGGGCGATATGTCTCTTGATATTGATGGAACTGAAGTAGCTGGTGGCATGCTGGTTATGCGTATATTCCTGGCCGCAACAATTGGGCTGGTGCTTACAGGGCTTATGGTTGTCATTACTGAGTACTACACTTCAACGGATTATCCACCCGTTCAGCATGTTGCTGAAGCATCAACCACTGGTCATGCAACTAATATTATCGCTGGTTTGGGTGTTTCAATGCGTTCAACTGCAGCACCTGTATTGGCTGTCTGCATCAGTATTTTGTTGGCCTATTCACTAGCAGGCTTGTACGGTATTGCTATCGCTGCAACAGCGATGTTATCCATGACGGGTATTATTGTGGCGTTGGATGCGTATGGTCCAATTACTGATAATGCGGGCGGTATTGCCGAAATGTCTGAAATGCCAGATTCAGTTCGCGCTATAACTGATCCACTGGATGCTGTTGGCAATACAACCAAAGCAGTTACCAAGGGTTATGCAATTGGTTCAGCCGGTTTAGCCGCTTTGGTATTATTTGCTGATTATACGCATGCACTGGAACATGCCGGGCATGCAATAACCTTTGATTTATCCAATCACATGGTCATTATCGGCCTGTTTATCGGCGGTATGATTCCTTATTTATTTGGTGCCATGTCGATGGAAGCTGTAGGACGTGCCGCAAGCTCCGTGGTTATTGAAGTGCGTCGTCAGTTCAAAGAAATTCCTGGCATTATGGAAGGTACAGCCAAGCCTGATTATTCGCGTGCAGTGGATATGCTGACCCAAGCAGCTATCAAGGAAATGATGATTCCCTCATTATTGCCTGTACTGATTCCGCTCTTAGTGGGTGTGATTCTTGGACCACAAGCTTTAGGCGGTGTATTGATGGGTTCTATCGTAACCGGTCTGTTTGTTGCAATTTCCATGACAACAGGTGGCGGTGCTTGGGATAACGCGAAGAAATATATCGAAGATGGACACTATGGCGGCAAAGGTAGTGACGCTCACAAAGCATCAGTAACCGGTGATACAGTCGGTGATCCTTATAAAGACACCGCGGGTCCAGCGATTAACCCGCTGATCAAGATCATTAACATTGTGGCATTATTGATTATACCGCTCTTGTAAATAAGTTTTTAGGTTAGTTAAAAAAGCACACCATGAAACTGGTGTGCTTTTTTTTGATGCAATTTTCTTGGAATACAAATTTCCACTCGCTTACTCAACCATCTCTGTTAACTTTGCTACATTGAGAATATGCTATTCATGATCTTTGCTCAGAATCTAAATTTTGTCTTTCCATGACTACTATTGAGCGCACCCATGTTTGAATACTGGCAGGATCAATTTTCAAAACACACCTCTAACTCCTGCAACAATAGCCCGCCCTGGCAAGGGTGCGAAATTCTTCAAGAAAGAAGTGTGAACGCGCATTTCTTCATCCAATAAATTTCTGCCCTGCAGGAAAAGTCTATAGTTCATGGATTTAGCAAGTTTCATGTGATAACCCATTTCCACATTCATCAGGGTATAGCCAGAGGTTTCGGTTTCCAATGCAGCCACACGATCCTGGCGTGTCACACGTGTAAGGTTAAAATTGGCTATCCATGCATTTTTCTTGTAGTCCAGATCAAAACCAAAACGTTGCGGTGTCAAACGCGGGATATTGCCGTTATCTTTCAGCTTGCCATAGACGATATCGGTAAATAGCCGCAAATTCAGCATATCGGGTAATAGTGTCACAATGGCCTCAGATTCCAGTCCGTAAAATTTTGCACGGGTTTGCGCATAATCCTGAACCAGAAAAAAGCCGTTCGTATCCAATACACCTTCGTCATTAACTCTATCCGCTAAGCCATCACCATTGTTGTCAAGAAATTTCGGGAAAATATAATCATTGTTATTGTTATAGAATATATTAACTTTTCCTGTAATAATGCCTTCAGTTTTTTGCAACGCAATATCAAAGTTATTGGAAGTTTCTTTTCTCAGAGTTTGATTGCCCTGATCATAAGTGCTGGTAGCCACATGAATGCCACTTGCATAGAGTACGACAGTACTTGGTGCGCGTTGTCCGCGTGTGGCGGTTAGATCCATTTGATAACCATCCATGAATTTCCAGGCGCCACCGGTGGAGACGCTATACAGGTTAAAGTCACGGTTTTGAAGCAATGTTGCTTGCGGGTTATGTGTAGTATGTTCAATACGCCCCCCCACTTCAAACTGCCAACGTTGCCAATCACGCTTTTCAAGCATAAATAATCCGACTGATTGCGATAAACTGGGTGGTACGAAAGCTTCTTCACCTTTTGCGGAAAATTTACGATTTTGTAATTGAATCCCCATTACACCTTGCCATTTAGCAATGGGCGAATGTAGTAACTCGGCGCGGCCATCTATTTCATCATTTTTAAATCGAGTTGCAATTTCACCGCTCTGCTCAAGCTCATTATGCTTGTAATCGTTATAACTAAACCGCATTTTGAGTTGTTGGAATCCTTTTAACGGATTATCCAGATCACCGGCCAAACCATAGCGAGTCTGACCCATATCAATTCTTGCTCCTTCAGGGGTTGGAATGCCATACAAATTATCTAATCTTGAGATAGACATACCCATAAAGCCACGCTCACCAATATAAGAACTACCTACGGATAAATTACTGGAATCAATTGCACTGTTTCTGACAAAACCGGCCTCACTATTGGGATCATTCACGATTGCGCGACCTGGAATATGGATGTCATTGGTTATTCTTTTGGCACCTTCGATATTCCAGGACATTTACCCAGGCTTCCCGATGCATTAAGTGCACCGGCACGCTCTTCCATAGCAGAATTGAAGCGCCCTTCGAAGTTGGCTTGTGGTGCCTTAAACACACGATCAGGAATACGTTCATTTAAAACATTAACTACACCACCCGATACGCCGCTACCATACAACAACGTGGATGGTCCGCGGAGAATTTCTATGCGGGAAGCATTCAGGGTTTCTGTTGCTACTGCATGATCTGGACTGATAATTGAAAGATCGCCAGTAACAAGGCTGTTTTCTAGCACCTGAACACGTGTCCCATCTTGTCCTCTAATAATCGGACGACCAGCACCTGGTCCAAAGCTGCTTGAACCAACGCCCAGTTCATGAGATAGCGTATCACCCAAATTACTTTCACGATTTCGACGTAGGCGATCCCCTTGTAATACATTATCAGCCTTGAATCCTGTCGATTCACTTGAACTTCCGGAAGGCGCAGTAATAACAACGCTCGGTAGCTCAATGTTTTTGCTCGCACTTTGTGCGTGAATATCAGGTATATTCATCAGGAAAAATAACAGGATAAGAGGCGCTAGTTTAAATAAACACCCCTTACCTGGCCAATTTATTTTATATAAATTGCAATCAGAATTAGTCATATAGCTTTCCCGACTTAGAATTGGCATTTGTTATGCAACTCAGTGGAATGAATGAAGCTAATCATTCATTGAGATAAAAATAGGTCAGGACAATCAATGGATTATCCAAGATCTGATTCAGATTAAGCTTAAATGCTAGGAAAAGGGTGGCGGAGCGTGCGAATAATAAGGAAAGTATTTATTGTCAGAATGGAGTCTGGCCGTCAGTAATGATTGCTGCACATGTGACGCTGAATCACTCAGTGAAAGTCCTGAAGTGATCAAAATGATGGTTAGTGATGTAAGCGCAAGACAATCAAAGCAGATTTCATCAAGAATGGCGTCATCATCATCTTCTATTTCATCGACATTCAGCACATCGATCTGCGAAAAATGCGTAAAAGTGTGCGCCATCGAAAAGATCGGCACAGACAATAATGCTAACGTCAAAATCAGAAATAAGCTTTTGCGTATCATTGAGAATTCAAACTTATTTTGTAATCATAGAAGATCACACGACCTTTTATGCTTTGTAATGTGAATTTCTTAACAGCAATCTGCACAGAGGCCTTTTACCGTTAACTCAATTTCTTGAAATCGATAACCGATCGGTAAAGGCCAGCTTTGATCAATCGGCAAATCACTCAGGCAGATCATTTGCGCACAACGAGTACATTTGAAATGTGCATGTTGATGCGAATGCAATTCCCGGTTGGCATGATAACGCCAGACCCGGTCATCACTGGTTACTTTGTGGATCAGATTTTTTCCGGCAAGCCATTCGAGCGCGCGATATAAAGTTACTCGATCCAATTGCAATGCTTCCGGGTAACGCTGTTCAATTTCCCGGTGCGTGATTGCTTGTTGTTCCGCCAGTAAAATGGCCAGTATTCCAATTCTGCCTGCCGTTGCCCGTCCGCCGCTGTGCCGGATCAACTCTTCAGCGGTAGTGTGAAACTCATTAAACATACTCAAATAAACGCAACAATGTTGCAGTTATTGTAATCAAATGTTTTGCTCGATGCAACAATCAATTTCTGTTTCACAAGGTATTTTTCGAAGAAGCGGTGTAGTTATACATACACCTGATTGAGACAAATCCCTTGTGGAATCAAGAGACAAATGAGGGTGTGTGCAATTCATGCAATATCCGGGTTAAGTTCTCTTTAAAATTCTATCCGCCGACACTCAATCGCTTTCAGTCTTATATGCTGAAATGGCTGGAGATCGAACATCGGGTGATGCAATTGATTCGAAACAATCACAGGCAAAACCAGGTGTTTTTTATTGGTATTGACGTGGCGCTGAAACAGGAAGCGGTTCTAAAAAACATGATCGAATTGCCGCGCAAGGCATTTTAAACACGAATTTCGGGCGATTGTGTGCTATCTGCCTTATTGTTATAAACAACTGTTGCAGGCTAAAGCCCTTATCACGATTGTAATAGATTCCCTGAAATGAATCAGTTGATGGCAATTGGGCAGCAATAGCCGCTTACTTCTTGTGGTTTTAACAAGATTTCGCAAAACCTATGCCCGAATCGAATGTCTCATTGGTTAATGCTTTACAATGCCTGACTTGACGGATAATGCCCTACTTAATGGATATGATATGGCACTGAAAACAAACACAAAGCCTGCGAACGATCGCATTGGCTGGCGGTTTGATAACAGCTATGCGCGTTTGCCCCAATCGTTCTACGCGCAGCTTCACCCAGTGCCAGTGCGTGCGCCGCAAGTGGGAATATTAAATCATGCGCTTGCAGAATCGCTGGGATTGGATTTCTGCACGCTATCCGAGGAAGAAGCCGCTTTGCTGTTTTCCGGCAATGCATTGCCAGACTCGATGCAACCGATTGCACAAGCCTATGCCGGCCATCAGTTCGGTAACTTTACGATGCTCGGTGATGGGCGGGCGATATTACTTGGCGAACATCTCACCCCGGCAGGTAAGCGGTATGATATTCAGCTAAAAGGCTCTGGCCAGACGCCGTTTTCACGGCATGGTGATGGCCGTGCGGCGCTTGCACCGATGCTGCGCGAATATATCATCAGCGAGGCGATGCATGCGCTTGATATACCCACCACGCGCAGTCTTGCTGTTGTGACCACCGGCGAGTCTGTGATGCGAGAAACCATGCTCCCCGGCGCGATTCTTACTCGCGTAGCTGCCAGTCATATTCGTGTGGGTACATTTGAATATGTCGCGAGAACTGGGGATAAAGCGGGAATTAAAACCCTAACTGATTATGTTATCCAGCGCCATTACCCGGGTCTTAGTGAAGCAGAAAACCCCTATCTTGCGCTCTTAAATAGAGTGATTGAACGCCAGGCATCGCTCGTAGCGAAGTGGTTACTGGTTGGTTTCATTCATGGCGTGATGAATACCGATAATATGGCCATTAGCGGCGAGACGATTGATTATGGTCCTTGTGCATTTATGGATGCGTACGATCCGGATACGGTATTCAGCTCAATCGACTATCATGGCCGTTATAGTTACAGCAACCAGCCGCACATGGCGCAATGGAACCTCACACGCTTTGCCGAAACATTGCTGCCGCTCATCCACCCCGAGCAGGAAAAAGCAGTGGCGTTAGCGGAACAAGCCATTCATGCTTTCCCGGAGATATACCAAGCCCACTGGATCGCGGGAATGCAGAAAAAATTGGGGTTTTTCACAGAAGACGCTGGGGATACCGAGCTCATTGCAGATCTGCTTACCTGGATGTACAAGCACAAGGCCGATTACACCAGAAGCTTCCATGCACTGGCTTCCGAAGACTTTCCCAAAGATGCCGTGTTTCAAGACGCCGAATATGTTGAATGGCATGCACGCTGGCAGGCAAGACTATCGATCCAATCTGAACCCAGCGCGTCTGCATTGTGTTTAATGCGGGCGAACAACCCTGCAATCATACCGCGCAACCACCGCGTTGAAGAGGCGCTGGCAGCGGCCTCTGAACGAGGCGATTACTCGCTAATGCATCGGCTGCTTGCGGCAGTGACAAACCCATACACCGATGCACCGGAATATAGTGATTACTGCACTCCACCGGCACCTTCAGAAGGTGTGTATCAAACCTTTTGCGGAACGTGATTTTGTACGCAACAATTCTGGATCAACGCTACAAGGACAAAGGCGCAATTATTAAAAATAATTGCGCCTTTGCTGTTTGAATAAAAACCTTTCAGTGCGTCACAGCGCTTTGACCAAATGCTCAACAACTTTCTTGGCATCTCCAAATATCATCATGGTTTTATCCATATAGAATAGGTCGTTATCAAGGCCGGCATAACCCACAGCCATACTGCGTTTAACCACCATAACGGTACGCGCTTTATGCGCATCCAATATTGGCATACCATAAATTGGGCTGCCTGGAACATTTGCTGCTGGATTTACCACATCATTTGCACCCAACACCAACACAACATCTGTGTTTGAAAAGTCGCTGTTAATTTCATCCATTTCCAGGACCTGTTCATAAGGTATCTCAGCTTCTGCCAGCAACACATTCATGTGCCCCGGCATACGTCCAGCTACCGGATGAATCGCGAAGCGTACATTAACCCCTTTTTCATGCAGTATCTCAGCCAATTCCTTGACAGCATGCTGCGCCCTTGCAACGGCCAAACCATAACCAGGAACAATTATGACACTATCGGCATTGCCCATTAAGAAAGCTGCATCTTCCGCACTGCCGCTCCGGTATGTCTTCTGTACACCACCATCATCTGCTGCGGCTGCGGTTCCGCCATCACTGCCAAAACCACCCAATATAACCGATAGAAATGGCCGATTCATCGCTTTACACATGATATAGGAGAGAATTGCACCCGAACTGCCTACCAGTGATCCTGCGATAATCAGCATTGGATTACCCAGAGAAAAACCAATACCCGCTGCAGCCCAGCCAGAATACGAGTTAAGCATGGATATCACTACTGGCATATCAGCGCCGCCAATAGGAACAATAATCAGGAATCCCAAGATAAAAGCAATTGCGGTCATTGCAATAAACGCGTTCCAGTTTGTTGTTTCACTAAAGAAAAACCACAGACCAAATCCGATCATGATGATTGCCAGCAGCAGATTAATCATATGCTGACCGCTGAAAACAATCGGGGTGCCGCTCATGCGGCCGGATAACTTCAGAAACGCGATCACTGAACCCGACCATGTCATGGCACCAATAAAGGTGCCCAGGAACAATTCCAGTTTACTGCCACCGGAGAGAATCTCTGGCAAACCGAATGAAACCGGATTATTAACCGCTGCAATCGCAATAAACACGGCGGCTAAACCAACCAATGAGTGCATAAACGCAACCAGTTCCGGCATTGCTGTCATCTGCACACGCTGCGCAACAAGCGCGCCAATAATGCCACCCACTGCAATACATCCTAAAATCAGAGGCCAGTTCTGGGTAAGCGTCAAGGTTGTGGCAACCGCGATTGCCATACCAACCATACCGAATAAATTTCCACGGCGTGCAGATTCAGGCGAGCTTAGCCCTTTTAGTGCCAGTATAAAAAATACTGAAGCCACTAAATATGCAAGTGCTACCATATTTGCTGACATTTACGCGTTTCCTTTTTTGTCTTTTTTCTTGAACATTTCCAGCATGCGCTGACTTACCAGAAATCCACCAAAAACATTAATTGAAGCCAGTGTTACCGCAACAGCACCGAGCCACACCCCCCAATCCGTCTCAGCCGGCCCAGCCGCTAACATCGCGCCCACAAGAATAATGCCAGAAATAGCGTTAGTCACTGACATCAAAGGTGTATGCAAAGCTGGAGTGACATTCCATACAACATGATAGCCAACAAAAATCGCCAGCACAAAAACTGTTAGATTGATAATAAATGGATCAATTTCACCAATCATGATTACTCCTTTAAAATTCGTTAACCGTACGTTCTACACGTAGCAATTGATATTGCGTGTTTATTGAGCTCGGTGTCGATTATGATTTACTGACGATTTCTCCGCCCGCACAAAGCAATGTCCCTGCAATAATTTCATCTGAACGATCGATTTTAAGTTCACCGCTTTCTGGATCGAGCATCAAATTCAGAAAATTCATCAAGTTTCGTGCATACAATGTACTGGAATCCGCTGCCACCAATCCTGGAAGATTTGAAATGCCAATCAAATGCACGCCGTGCTTAACGACTGTCTTATCCAGTTCTGACAGGGGGCAATTGCCACCCGCCTCAACCGCCATATCCACAATCACCGAACCTGGTTTCATTGCTTGCACAGTTTGCTTCCTTGATCAGAACAGGCGCCGGACGCCCGGGAATTAATGCAGTTGTAATGATGATATCTGCCGCAATCGCGCGTTCATGTACCAACTCGCCCTGGCGCCGCTTATAGTCATCCGACATCTCTGTTGCATAGCCGCCCGCTGTTTCAGCCCTGGTTTTTTCTTCATCACTGAGTGGCACTTCCACAAATTTGGCTCCCAGGCTTTCCACTTGTTCTTTAACTGCTGGCCGTACATCAAAAGCTTCAACCACGGCACCCAGCCTTTTCGCAGTTGCAATTGCCTGCAAGCCAGCAACACCAGCGCCCAGAATAAGAACGCGCGCTGCTTTCACAGTACCCGCTGCCGTCATCAGCATGGGGAAGAACCGTTGATAAACGTTTGCTGCGATGATTACCGCTTTATAGCCCGCAATATTTGCCTGTGATGACAGAACGTCCATATTCTGCGCCCGAGAAATACGTGGCAATTTCTCCATCGCAAATGCAGTCAACCCGTGTTGTACCAATGCATCTACGCCGTCTTTATGGTGTGGTGACAAAAGACCCAGCAATACAGCATCTTTACGCACCATTGTCAATTCATTGGATTCCGGGCCGCGTACCTTGAGTACAATTTGTGATTGCGCATACAACTCCGCCACATCAGTGACTATCGTTGCACCTGCTTCTTGATAGGCTGAGTCCGGTATACTGGCGCCTGCACCAGCACCTGACTGCACTGAAACCTTATGAACACCCTTGGCAGTATATTTTTTCACGGTCTCCGGTGTAGCCGCCACACGCGTTTCTCCGCCGCGAATCTCTGCTGGTATGCCTATATGCATTGATGATCTCCCTTTTCTTGCCAACCTGCTTGCAAATAAAAACTAAAATTGTGCTTAATTCTTTTAACGAACTGCGAATTATAAATCAATTTGCACGCAATGCATTACTTGGATTAGGAAAAACTTGATACTGCTTGACTCTCTGGCTACTCACACAATCAATCCCGGCTAAAATAACGATGAGTGAGCCATACCAAGCACGCTGCGCATATATACTCGAATACTCGATACATTGAGAATTTATCGTACTACTCGCAATGATGCTGAATTTTACTGCCAAAATAACGCTATCGCTGTTGCGTGTACTGTTTGTTGATTACTCAGCCGATCGGCATATTTATCCCACGTCGTTTACACAATGTCTGATCCATTGACTTGTCAACTTTTCCTGTGCCGTATTCTGACGTAAGCGCGTTGCCAATCCAGGAAAATCAACCTGATCCAGCGGTTGATCCTGATTAAAACAGGAAAACACGTAAGTGATTTTTCCAGTTTCCGGATCCTGATGCGGTTGCAGGCACTGCGCACAAATTTCCTTCATCATGCACTGCATCGGAGAGTTAATTGAACCAATGGCAAAATGATCTGCTTTTAAGTAAGGCTTCAATTGGTTATGACGCGCCAGGCCTACTGCGGCCATCATGCGGTCTGAACCAATCGCGATAATATGATCGGCATCAGCCAACGCTACCGGTTGCACGCCTAATTCACCGCTGGCATAAGCAACCATGGCTTTTACGATATTACCCACGTAGCTTTTATCCTGTGGACGTGTTGCTTCAAAGCCTGGGGATTCATCACTGCACCAAACAACAATATCCGCTGCCGCTTCGATTTCAGCTACTTTATAGCGATCAACCAGCTTTTTGTAGCCGGCAAAATACAAAACCTTTGATCCTGCTGCACGTGCGGCTGCCCCAATGGAAAATAGTACCGCGTTACCCAAACCGCCACCCACCAGCACTACGGTTTTACCCGCTGGAATTTCTGTTGGCGTGCCGGTGGGGCCCATCAATACAACCGGCTCGCCCGGTTTCAATAACGCGCACAGATTAGACGACCCGCCCATTTCCAAAACAATGAGTGAAACCAAGCCGCGTTCAATATCCACGGATGCGCCTGTCAGCGCAAGTCCTTCCATCGCTAAGCCGGGTATCTCCGGCAACTGTTGCCAGCGCTGCATAGTTCTGGAACCGGTAAAACTGGCCCGGTTGAAAATGTTCAGCCGCCATCGGGCATGCACAACCACTTCGACAATATTAGGGGGCAAGTCTTTCTACTTTTATAAACGGTTGGACGCAATTGTTTGTTCAATGCCGCAAAAAATTGCTGCGCTGATTGTTTCGATACCGGATTCACACGCTCTAACACTCGGTTCACTACCGGATAACCCTGCTTGGCACTGGACATCGCTTTCACTACGTTACCTGAATAAGATGGATGCAAATCACCGAAGAAACTGATGAAACGACCATCCTGGTTATCTTTGTAGCGGCTCAGCAACACCAATGGTGTCTCAGGTTTGGGATTGGCATACGCCGGCTGCACCGGATTGCCTTCTTCGTCGCAAGCCGCAAAATAACGGCCATTTAGTTTAAATTGTTTGTCATCCTCCCGCGCCAACACCGTATTAGGCTGAGTTCCCGCAGCAACCAGCAAGGCACGCGCCGGTAATTCCACTTCGCCAGCATCATGCCACTGTCCAGTTTCATCCCGCTTCTGCACCGAAAACCGTACCGATTGCGTATGCCCCCAAGCATCCACATTGACCCGCACCGGTGTCATACCTTCGGCAAACCAAATACCTTCTTCAAGAGCCTTTTCAACTTCTTCATGATTCAACGTATAGGAAGGGCTATCTGTCAGCCGTTTCCGATAAGCTATGGTTGCGCCCCCCCAGGATTGCAGCAAATTGATAATGCCCGGCGTCCTTCCTTCCTGTTGCGCAGCCTGGCGTTCCGCTCGAATGGCTCGTGCATGACTCATGAATTCATCAGCGATCTCTTTTTCTTCAGCATCCCAAGCTTCACAAACAGCAGCTTCCCCTTTCACTGCGGATAGAATTTCATAGCGCTGTAAAAATTTTTCCACCTGTAGCGGGTAATAGGCGAGCGCCTCAGTCGCCGTATCGATAGCCGTTAAACCGCCACCAATCACCACCACCGGCAAGCGTAACTGCATATTGGCAATGGAATCACTCTGTGCAGCACCTGTTAATTGTAGCCCCATCAGAAAATCCGATGCCGCACGCACGCCTCGCGCCAATCCATTCGGCAAATCCAACACGGTAGGGCGTCCGGCGCCCGCTGCCAGGGCAACATGATCAAAACCCATGGCAAATGCATTATCGGCCGTCAGGGTGCCGCCAAAACGCACTCCTCCGAACAAGGCAAACTCTTCTCTTCGCTCCAGTAGCAGACGGATCAGTTTCAAAAAGTTTTTATTCCAGCGCACGGTAATCCCATATTCAGCCACACCACCAAAACCAACTGGCGTGCGCTGATCCAGATTCTCTTCTAATGTACTGGCATGCAGAATCGCTTTAAATGGCACGCGCTCGCCCTGCGGATTAACACCCGAGATCTCTTCGGCCAGCGGTTCGATCTTAAGTCCATCAATTCCCACCACAGTATGGCCTTCATTCATCAAGTGATGCGCCAGCGTATAACCGGCAGGCCCCATTCCGACAACCAGAACCTTGCGGCCAGATGCCGGTTTCGGTAGCGGCCGGCGCAGATTCAGTGGATTCCAGCGTGTCAGTAAGCTATAGATCTCAAATCCCCATGGCAGAGCCAACACATCTTTCAGCGTACGTGTTTCGGCTTGCGGAATATCAACAGGCTCCTGCTTTTGATAAATGCAGGATTTCATGCAGTCATTACAAATGCGGTGACCGGTGCCGGCGCACATCGGATTATCCAGCACAATCATCGCCAGACTACCCACTGCGACGCCTTGCGTCTTGAGTTTGTGAAATTCGGAAATACGTTCTTCCAATGGACAGCCTGCCAACAAAGCGCCCAACTCACTTCTCTTGAAGGTAGGCGGTTCATCCGGTGACTTGGATTTTTGTATTAAACCTTTGGAACACGAATCCTTACCTTGCTCATGGCACCAGATACAATAATTGGCTTCATCCAGCGCACCCATTAAATCAGTACCGGTGTCGGTCAAAGCAAAGCCGTTACGTTCACGCAAATGCCCAAGCCGATGCACGCGGTATCCTGCTGATTCATCCGTATCCAGCGACAATAAATGTTGAAAATCTAATTTCGCTGGTGACTTGAATAAAATTCCATGCTGCGTATGCTGTTGTCCGGCAGATGTCCTCAGTGCCCAAGCCGCATAGTGCAACGCCTTGTTCAACCGTGACTCATTCTCGGCTTCTACCTCCATCCATTGAGTCACTTTGGTGGCGAAAACCAATTCTGAGAAGACTTCACCAAATTCTGCCGACAGTTCTTTCTCCAGCGCCAAGCCATCTATGGCGATCAATTCTTCATCGCTGACTTTTCCTCTGGCCCGCCGCTGAACAAATTGCCGTTTACAAAAATACAGCGGAGCCAGCTCATGATGCTTTTCAGCCAACTGCTGCACATCAGTCTCAATGTTAAACAAACGGGCAATAAAATCTTCCAGCCAAGGTGCAATCTCAATCAATAGTGCCGAATCATCTTTGGGTAGCAATTCATCGGGATGTGCTCGCGCATACTCCAGCTTTTTATACAGCGCTTCATCGCCGGTACGGAGAAAATCCAGAAATATTTGATCCAGTTTTACCAGACCACTACGACGATAGAGATCGGTAATTGTGAAGCCAAAGTTAAAATTCGATGAAGCTGTCATTGTTTCTTGTTGAGTGTGCGGCGTGGCATCTATTTTTGTCATAATCAATCATTCAAAATTTTATTATTTATTTCTGACACCAGTACATGTCGTTATTATTTCTGATAATACTTGCAGCCACTGTTAGCAATTGGTGCATAGCATTGCATCTTTATCCTTGCTTGTGATTTATTTTTCCATAATCAAATAGCCGTTTGATAAATTCATCCGGCGGTATGGGTTCTGAAAAAATATCCCTGAATATCCTCACAGCCAAGCGCTGCTGCCGATTCGTTCTTATCCTCTATGCAAGGGAAATCATACCGGCTGCGACCGTATTATTACTGCTTTCATCAATGATGATAAAACACCCGGTCGCACGATTATGTGCATAGTCGTCGCAAACAATCGGCAACTGCACTTTCAGTCCAACATGGGCAATATCATTCATATTTAAAGTATTCACTGTTTCATGATCCAGGGTATTCACATCCACACGATAATCAATCCGGCTTATGATTGCTTTAACAACGCGAGTTGTATGTTTGATCAGATACTTCCGGCTGGGATCAAGCGGTTGTTCGGAAAGCCAGCATACCATCGCATCAAACGCTTTACTAATCCGAGGTGTGTCGCCTGTTTTCACCAGCATATCGCCACGTGAGATATCTAAATGATCTTCGATGGTCAAGGTGATGGATTGAGGAGCACTCGCTTCATCAATGGGTCCCTCGTACCTGAGTATTTCTTTGATGCGCGAAGTTAAACCTGATGGAAGAAGTGTGACATTGTCGCCTACTCGCATGGAACCTGATTCAATTCGTCCCATATAACCACGAAAATCATGTAATTCCTTAGTTTGTGGCCGACACACCCACTGCACAGGAAAACGAAAATCGTCACGATTGATATCGTCCTCGATCGATACATTTTCCAGTAAATCCATCAGCGTGGAATTTTGATACCAATTGAGATGATCACCCCGTTCAACTACCATGTCCCCATTAAGCGCTGACATGGGAATATAGGTAATATTATGCAACTTGAGGTTTTCAGCAAAAGCGGCAAAGTCCTTGCAAATGCGCTCAAATACCGACTGAGAATAATCCACCAGATCCATCTTGTTCACGGCCACAACCAGATGAGGAATCCCCACCAGACTTGTCAGGTACGCATGACGGCGCGATTGCGTAAGCACGCCCTTACGTGCATCAATCAGAATAATCGCCAGATTGGCAGTCGATGCGCCTGTTACCATATTGCGCGTATATTGCTCATGGCCTGGCGTATCGGCAATGATAAATTTGCGTTTGGGTGTCGCGAAGTAACGATAAGCCACATCGATGGTTATCCCCTGCTCGCGCTCGGCCTGTAACCCGTCAGTGAGCAAGGACAAATCGACACCTTCCGAACCACGCTTACGTGTCGTGTTGGTAATGGAGGTTAACTGATCCTCAAAAATAGACTTTGAGTCATGCAGTAAGCGGCCAATCAAAGTACTCTTACCGTCATCCACACTACCGGCTGTAATAAAGCGTAATAACCCGGTTTGATCAAACAAAATTTTTCAATTGCCGACATTTATGAGCCTTCTGGAAATTCGTATCACCGAAAAATATAGGAATAATTAGTTTGGAATAGTTGAGCCGGTTCATTCAATCACCACTGCTTATGCGCCAATGTTAGAAGTATCCTTCTTTCTTACGCAATTCCATGGATGCATCTGATGTCTGATCGTCCATGCGGGTAGCGCCACGTTCAGTAATTCTCGTCAGTGCTGTCTCTGCAATAATTTCATCAACATTAGCAGCATCAGATTCCACTGGACAAGTGCAACTCATATCACCCACGGTGCGGAAACGCACCGTCATTTGTTCAATTCTTTCGCCCCCTTGCGGTTGCACCAGATGTGAAACAGGCAACAAACCTGTTGCACGACGGATCACCTCGCGCGTGTGCGCAAAATAAATCTTGGGTACTTCCAGATTCTCACGTGAGATATATTCCCAAACATCCAATTCAGTCCAGTTACTGATTGGAAATACACGGATATTCTCGCCGGGATGTGTTCGGGTATTATAAATATCCCATAACTCAGGACGCTGATTTTTTGGATCCCATTGGCCAAACTCATCGCGGAAAGAAAAGATCCGTTCTTTGGCACGCGCTTTTTCTTCATCCCGGCGTGCGCCACCGATACAAGCATCAAATTTAAATTCTGCAATGGCATCCAGCAACGTCACCGATTGAAAAGCGTTACGACTCTGATTCTCTGAACGCAGCACCACTCTGCCCTTTTTAATCGAGTCTTCCATACTGCGCACGATCAATCGCTCACCCAACTCTTTGACGCGATGATCACGAAATTCGATGACTTCAGGGAAGTTATGTTCGGTATCAATATGCATCAGGGGAAATGGGAAACGACCGGGACGAAATGCCTTTTCAGCCAAACGCAACAAAACAATGGAATCCTTGCCACCTGAGAACAGCAAAACCGGATTGGCACATTCCGCCGCTACTTCGCGCATAATATGGATTGCTTCACTCTCCAGCGCATCAAGATGGGTAAAGGGATGGTTATTCATTTTCTTTCTCTCAACACTTAGTTTAAGCAAAAAAACTGGACACTTTGCCCGCAAAAAATCATGGCGTTGTTATCAATGACGCCTACTTCAATGGAATAATCTTGCCGGTATGCAATCCACATTCTTTAGTTTCCGGTGTCTCCCACCACCAGCGACCGGAACGGATATCTTCACCCGGTGTAATCGCACGCGTGCAAGGTGCGCAGCCGATACTGGGATAAAACTTATCATGCAATTTGTTATAAGGCACTTCATTTTGCTTTAGATATTTCCAGACCTCTGCGTTAGACCATTCCAGCAACGGATTCACCTTTTGCAGACGATTGTCCATATCATAAGCAGACACTTTCAAGCTCAGCCGACTGGCCGCCTGCTCATGCCTAATCCCGGTCACCCAGGCACTTTTACCATATAAAGCACGGCGTAGTGGTTCTACCTTACGAATATGACAACATGCCTTACGCAACTCGATGCTCTGATAGAAACCATTGACGCCATTCTCGGCCACATAGGCCTCAACTTGTTTTACATTGGGAAAATAGATGCGCAGCGTCGTTTTGTAGCGTTCCCGCACTGTCTGCATCAAATCATAGGTTTCTTGCGGCAAGCGCCCGGTATCCAGACTGAACATATCAATAGCGAGTTGATGCCGATTAATGATATCAGTCAGTACCATGTCCTCTGCACCCAGGCTGTTTGCAAATATGACCGGTGCAAAGTCGCGCACTGTTTCGGTCAGAATTGCAACAACCTGCTCAATTTTTTCTTGCAACTCACTCATTAACCATGTCCGCTGCTGAATTTCCCTTGCGCGGCACTCGCCGGAATAATGGCAGTTTGTGATCAAAAGAAGTTTGATAAACTTCGGAAAAATCGGTCAGTCCCTTTAATGCGTCTTCAATGTTACGATCCGAACGTATTGCAAAGGCATCAAAACCCACGCGCTGCATATAAAATAATTGATCACGCAACACATCACCGATAGCCCGCAATTCCCCCGTATATCCGAGACGCGCCCGCAGGTTATAGGCTATTGAATAACCGCGGCCATCCGAGAATTTTGGAAAATCAACTGCAATCACAGAAAATCTGTTTAAATCGTCTTTCAAATCCTCCGGCCGCTCAGCACTGCTCAGCCACACACCTATTTCAGCGCGTTGCTGCAATGCATCACGTTGCTGTAGCCACACTTGCAATGGAACAATCATCTTACCTTCCGGAACCGCTACATTTTCAGCTGACTCCTGTTCATTTAAACGTAGAACAATCCAATCATCCGCAACGATTGTTTTATTTTTTATTATCATCTTGACTAAAACCTTGGCGAATAATAAGGAACTGAATATTGCGCAGGAACAACAACATGTTTATCGACAATTTCTTCTTCCTCTACCACAAAATCCGTCGCATACACATGCTCTTTAAAAGGCACATGACCAATACGGCGTACTGTATCAATAAAGCTTTCAGCTTCCAACCGTTCCCGCAAATAAACCTGAAGCAGACGATCGATCACTTCGGGCACCTGGTTAAATGTAAAGGATGGACCGATAATCTTACCGATCGAACTCAGGTTACCTTCAGCACCGCCAAGCGATACCTGATACCACTCATCGTGATCTTTCTTCTCGACCCCGGTAATGCCGATATTGCCGATATGATGCTGTCCACAGGCATTGACGCAACCCGAGATGTTCAGTGTTATCTCACCGATATCATGCTGAAAGTCCCAGTCTTCAAAACGCTCGGCAATCAACTGCGCCAGCGGTATGGAACGTGCGTTGGCCAGCGTACAAAACTCCGCACCCGGACAACTGATGATATCTGTCAGCAAACCGATATTGGGCGCAGTCAGCTCATGCGCGGTTGCCTCTTGCCATAAACGAACCAAGTCCTTCTGCCGGACATCCGCCAAAACCAGGTTTTGTTTATGCGTGACGCGTAATTCTCCAAAACTATAGCGCTCCGCCAAATCTGCGATTGCATCCATTTGCTCAGCCGTAGCATCACCGGGAGCATTTCCTGGTTTCTTCAATGACAAAACGACAATCGCGTAACCTGGGACACGATGCGCTTTAACATTACGTAACATCCAGTTGGAGAATGAACGACTATCCGCTTTGAATTCATTCAGTTGCGAATCATGATCGGTTAGTTTTTCATAATCCGGATCAGTAAAGAACGTAGCAACGCGATTGACTTCCTCAATGGTTAAAGTACCGTGGCCATCCTTGAGATCCGCCCAATCGGCTTCAACTTGACGTTTAAACTCATCAATCCCTAACGCCTTTACCAGTATCTTGATACGCGCTTTGTATTTATTATCACGGCGTCCATATTGGTTATAAATTCTCAAAATGGATTCTACATACGTCAAGATATGCTGCCAGGGTACAAATTCACAAATCTCACTGCCAATGATCGGTGTACGCCCCAAACCTCCCCCCACCAGTACCCGGAAACCAACTTCACCCTGTGCATTTTTTGTGGCTGATAATCCAATATCATGTGCATAGACAGCGGCACGATCTTCTTTCCCGCCACTGATAGCAATCTTGAATTTTCGCGGCAAATAGGCAAACTCCGGATGAAAAGTGCTCCACTGGCGCAGAATCTCTGCATAGGGACGTGGGTCTACCACTTCATCCTGAGCCACACCAGCGAATTCATCCGATGTAATATTGCGCACGCAGTTACCGGATGTCTGGATGGCATGCATTTCAACCGAAGCCAGATCTGCCAAGATATCTGGAGTATCTTCCAGTTTTAGCCAATTAAACTGGATATTTTGGCGTGTCGTAAAATGCCCGTAACCACGATCATATTTGCGTGCAATATGGGCAAACATGCGCATCTGCTTCGATGATATCAAGCCATAAGGCACTGCAATACGTAACATGTAGGCATGTATTTGCATATACAAACCATTTTGCAGTCGCAAAGGCAAGAATTCCTCTTCAGTCAACTCACCGGAAAGACGCCGACGTACCTGATCACGGTACTGCTTGACACGTTCATTCACTATTTGCTGATCATATTCATCATAGCGATACATTTTTAGTTTCCCCGCATATTCAGTCAAAGACGCTTACTTTGTAAAGTATGCAACAAAAATATCATTATTAGTCAGAAATTCAACTGCTCTTCTAGGAGTCTGATTGAGTGTAATGCTTGGACACAGGCAACAATAATGCCGCTTCCAAGGGGAATTTGGCACCATATTTCATAATATGGTCTACATCATCATCCTCGTCATGCCTTAATGCCATACCAATATAAGCATGTTCGCCGCTCTCACCCACCACAACACCAACGCGCCCGCCACAACCATTAAACCATGAGACCTGTTTAGGCTTATTCTCAATATTTGTACTCATCAATCAATCCTTTGTTTCATTAATGGGAAGCTGCTGCAGCCTGTCAATGAATCAGCAACTCACCATCACAGCCCCTTATCATCCTGACACAGAACAACTTCTTAATTGTCACTTTACATTTATTGCGCATAGATCATACTGTACGGTTTTATTCCAACCTAAAAAAGTCAGTTTGATACCTGCCGCTGCTGGCAGAGAATATAGCAATGTTGCTATTCTATCAAAAAAGGAACCGGAATCAATCTATGCCGTCTAATCACAAACAAAATACAATACACGCATTCACAAAGAATGATGTGAACTGGTACAGTTAGTTTCAGTGTTGGTGAGGCTGACAAAATATAAAAAATACGAGCAATAAGAACATCACAAAAAGCATTTGCTCGCTCTGACGCCTCGCTGTAGCCAATTAAGAAACCTGACACAACCTACAACCTACAACCTAATAGGTAATTTTATTTAGTTATCTTTTTATTTCCCTTTTTTAGTCCGTAGCATCATAACAATACAATTATATAATTCAAAATAATGTTATGTTAGATCGATATAATCACTTATTATTAACAGACACGACTTATGAAACTCCAGCAACTTCGCTATGTATGTGAAACCGCCAATCAGGATATGAATTTATCCAAAGCGGCAAAGAAATTAAATACTTCCCAACCCGCTATCAGCAAGCAAATACAAATGCTTGAGGAGGAGCTTGGCGTTGATATTTTTTTGCGCAATGGTAAACGTATTGTGCAAATAACCCCGCCCGGACAACTGATCATAAGAACTGCCGCCAGAATGCTTCGCGATGCCGACAATCTAAAAAAATTGCGCAGGAATTTACTAATGAAGTCGACGGTACACTGTCTATCGCCACAACGCACACGCAAGCGCGCTATGCCTTACCCCCGGTGATCAAGCGCTTTACCGAACGTTACCCAAAAGTCAAATTAATCCTGCGGCAAGGAAGTCCGATGCAAATTTCTGCTTTAGTGACTTCGGGTGAAGCGGACATTGCGATTGCCACTGAAGCCATTGAACAATTTCAAGAATTGATATTACTGCCGTGTTATCAGTGGAATCGATGTGTCGTTGTGCCACCCAAGCACCCCCTTCTGAAGATAAAAAAACTAACATTGGAAATAATTAATCAGTATCCTATTATTACATATGATTCTGCTTTTACCGGGCGCTCAAAAATCAATCAGGCGTTTGCAAGCCGGGGGCTTGAACCCAATGTGGTGCTGACTGCTCTTGACTCTGATGTGATCAAAACTTATGTTGAACTGGGACTGGGTATTGGTATACTGGCAAACATGGCTTTTGATCCCAAACGGGACAAAAATCTCAGATCCATAGATGCCAGCCATCTGTTTGAACCCAGCACGACACGCATCGGTATCAGCCGCAACAGCTATATACGTGGTTATGTCTTCGATTTTATCGAAATGTTCGCACCGCATCTTGATCACGCAAGTATTCAAGCCAAACTGGAAAGTATTCAATATGATGACTTAGAGATTGCAAATTCATCCCCATTGAAAACTAACATCCAATCATTTATTGAGGCAAAAAATGAAAAAACTACTTAGTCTGATATTAGCATCACTAATACTGGCATTCATTGCCCTTGGATCCGGCGCTTACAATATGGCAGCGACAGAAAAACACTGGGGTATCACTGAAAAGATTATCGAATGGGTACGTGAAAGCTCCATCGAAGCACGCGCCAGGAACCTGGAAGTACCTTCTCTGGATAATGCAGCGGTGCTGCTGAAAGGTGCAGAACACTACAACGCCATGTGCATAACTTGCCATCTGGCTCCCGGTTTTAAGCCGACAGAACTGTCTATCGGTTTGTATCCGCAAGCGCCTGTATTCCATCAACGCGAATCAGTCGATGATCCAGTCAAGAAATCAGAACGCCTCAGAGAACATTTCTGGGTAATAAAGAATGGCTTAAAAATGACTGCCATGCCAGCCTGGGGGCTTAGTCACGATGATGATTCGATCTGGGCGATGGCGGCCTTTGTTGTCAAAATGAGCCAGATGACACCTGAGCAATATGAGAATCTCATCAGCTCTGCCAAAGATCACTCGCATGATCATGAGCACAGTAGTCATTAACTTGAATAGCAAAATACCAAGATTCAGCTCAGCCTGATTACCTGATCTGCTGCTTAGCAAGGTAAATAATTTTGATTCAATCGGTTCTTTCCAAGAATCTTATAGCAAGCTATCTGTGCGCAAATTATCGGATTGGCACTGGCCCTGAATCAATTTCCCTACGAATTGATCAATACTCAGAACCACTCGCAAAATTCCTGATTTCAACCGAACAACCTTGCGCTGCCATTATCAGCGCCTATAATCCATACAGTCTGCGGTTAAGCAATGAAGAAAATTGTGCTGCACACGAATCGCTCAGGGATTTCCTGAATCGTCATTCCTGTCCAATCATTGAATGTTTAAATACTGATCCGACTGGCGCTTGGCCTGAAGAAAAAAGTTTTTTTGTGCCCGGACTGGATCTGTACACATCGCGGTCATTGGGGCAGCAATTTGCTCAGAATGCGATCGTATGGATCGGCAGTGATGCAATTCCACGCTTAATCCTGCTGCGCTAGGTGTTGTAATGAAATCCAACTGAAATTAGATAAATTATAGAATAGCAAAATATCTGCAAAAAACCACCCATCTCTAAATCAGCATTTAACTTCAATTCATTAAAAACAGCTCTATTTTTAGCAGAATCCAATTTTCAGGAATCATTCTTTACAAGAATCAAACTTCAGTAATCGCTACCTGCAATTCCTGAAACAACAACCGGAAACTCTTCGGTGGTTTGTCAGCCGATTTTTCTTTCTGAGCATTGCGGATCAGCAGCCTTAAACGCCGCAAGTCGGCTTGCGGATATTTCTGGGCGAATTCGGTGATCGCGTGTTCGTCACTCAGCAAGCGTTCGCGCCAGTGTTCAAGCTGATGCAGCCAGGGTGTTTTGCACGGTAACCTGTGTAATGCGGTGTCAAGAAGCTGCTATCATAGCGTTTTCATGAATGTTATTCCATTTGATTTGTTTTTTTACGTTCGAAGCTTTTATTTCAATCCCGCATAAATTTTCTGTCACAACGCTATTTATGAACAATCTGCCTGTATCTGATTCCCGATTCTCCTATCCCTTGAGCACACTGCAACAAATTGCCCGCGATATTTTGCTGCATGCCAAACAGGGTGGTGCTACCGCCTGTGAAACCAATGTTTCCGATGGATTTGGTCAAACCGTTACGGTGCGTCAGAATGCCGTGGAAATGGAAAGCTCGATGCGCGACTACATCGCCGCCAGGTTGCGCTTCTCGCGCGAGCGCCCGGCCGCCTGAGCGCAATGGCCAGCGTGCTTCTGCTGGGTGCCGGCCGCGGCCAGGTGCCGGCCTACAGGGCGGCCCGGGACTTGGGGCTCGACATCATTGCCGTCGACCCCGATGCGCAGGCGCCAGGGCTGGCGCTGGCCGCGCACCGCTACAGCTTCGACCTCGGCGACATCGGGCGGCTGATCGCGCTCGGCCGAAAGCATGGCGTGGTGGGCGTGTTCACGATGGCGGCTGACTATCCCATCCCAGCACTTGCCGAGGTTTGTGCCGCGCTGGCGCTGCCTGGGCTCACGCCCACGGCGGCACACCAGGCCACCCACAAGCACCGGATGCGCGAGGTCTTCGCCGAACACGGCGTGCCCGTGCCCGAGTTTCATCACGCGGCGAGTGCTGAGCAGGCGATCGCACTGGCGCGCCGACTGCCCGGAGACGCGATAATGAAGCCCGCGCTCAGCCAGGGCGGGCGTGGCGTCACCCGCGTTGCTCGCGATGCTGATGAGGCTGTCCTGATCACCGCCTTTGCCCATGCGCTGCGCCAAACGCGTGCCGACGGTGTAATGGTCGAAGCTTTTGTCGAGGGTCCGGAGTTCTCGGTTGAGACACTCAGCTGGCGCGGCCAGCACCGCGTCATCGCTATCACCGAGAAACTCAGCAGCGGTGCGCCGCACTACGTCGAGCTCGGGCATGGCCAGCCCACCGTGTGTTCACTCGACCAGTTGGAGCAGCTGTCTGTTACGGCGCTGGCCGCGGTGCAGGCGCTGGGCATCAGCGACAGCGCCGGCCACAGCGAAATCCGCCTGAGTGCCAGCGGACCGCAGCTGATGGAGACCGGTGCACGACTGGGCGGAGGCTTCATCTGCAGCCATCTGGTGCCGCTGTCCACCGGCGTCGATCTGGTCGAGGCCGCGCTTATGGTAGCTCTGGACCGTTTGCCCGATCTGCAGCCGCGTCGTGCGCCACGCGCCGCGGCAATCCGCTTTCTGACCGCTGCACCGGGGCAGGTGCGCTGTGACGGGCGTAGCCGAAGCGCTCGCCATCGCCGGTGTCGAGCAGCTCGACGTCTATTGCCGGCCAGGCGACCGAGTAAGCTTGCTGACCGATGCCACCGCGCGCTGCGGCCATGTAATCGTCAGCGCCGATAGCCACGCCGCCGCCGCGGCAGGCGCCGAAGCAGCGCTGCGCTGCATCCGCATCGAGACCGAAGCGCATGGATGAACTGCTGGATTCGCTGGCCACAGGGGGCGGCGGCTCAGCGCGAGCCCGCTTCGAGACACTGCACGCCGAGCTGCGTCAGGACGGCTGGCTGGGCGCCTGCGCCATCGGTTTGGCCGGTGTCGAGGGCTACAGTCACGAGGCCTTCATCGCGGCCTGCGAGGCTCGACCCGGCTTGATCCCGATCGCCGGCTTTGACCCGGCGCAGGACGCCACACCGCAGGCCTTGCAGCGCTTACGTGCGCTGGGCTTTCGCGGCATCAAGATCCATCCGCGCTTCTCGGGTCTGACGCGCCAGCCGGGCAGGCTCGGCCCCGTGTTGCGCGCCGCGTCCGATGCGGGCCTGGTGGTGTTCTTCTGCACCTATCAGCATTGTGGTATCGAGCACTACCCCGACGGCGATCCGTTCAACTCGCTGGTGGCTATGCTACGCGAGGCGCCTGAGACCCGCGTGGTGCTGGTGCATGGCGGCGATGTGTCGTTGCTGCGCTATGCGCAGCTGGTGCGGCACAACCCGCAGCTGCTGCTGGACCTGTCGATGACGCTGATGAAGTTTCCGGGCAGTTCGGTCGATGCCGACCTGGCCTTTCTGTTCCGTCATTTCGACCGCCGCATCTGCATCGGCACCGACTGGCCCGAGTACGGCATGGCCGAAGTGCGGGCGCGCTTCGAACAGTTCGCCGCGGGCCTGCCGGAAGACAAGCGCCGCAACATTGCCCATGCCAATCTTCTCGGCTTCCTCGGACTGCAGCGCGACGGGCTTGTGTGACAATCCGGGGCATGCAATCCACTGAGCAAGAACTTTGCCTCGAGGGCTTCCAGCGCGTGACCGCCACCTTTGGAAAAGGTGAATAAAATTCTGGCCAAAGCGCTGAATAAGTGTAATCGCACCGGTTTGTATATCATGCCGCATCAATCCGGTCTTGCTTGATCAAAAAAATTGAAATGGTGCGGGAAATAACCTGCAATACGGGTGAGATCAGATGCGGATGGGCAGCGAATAGAGTCCGCAGTGGAATTGGCAGTGAGAGAACCCATTGGCGCACGGGTGCATTGGGAATGATGTGATCGACCAGGTGAGCAGCCATCTGCCCCATGCGCCTCCCACCGCACGAAGGACAGAATCCTCGCCGCTTATACTTATTCTAATGGCTTCCATTAGAAAATTTTCCTAATGGAGAATCCGGAATTGCTGCGAACACCGCTTTGAGGCTTGGTAAATATTTTGGTGCACATCCGCAATCGTGGATGAATCTTCAATCACACTATGATCTGGAGATGGCTGAACAGAGTCTTGGCGATAAGCTGGAAAAGGAAGTGCATCCTCGTCCCGCGGCTTAATAGGATGCTTGGTCACTTTCTAATCATCAAACTTCGGTAATCGCTATCTGCAATTCCTGAAACAACAATCGAAAACTCTTGGGTGGTTTGTCAGCCGCTTTTTCTTTTTGCGCATTTCGGATCAGCAGTCTTAAACGCTGCAAGTCGGCTTCCGGATATTTCTGGGCGAATTCGGTGAGCGCGTGTTCATCACTCAGCAAGCGTTCGCGCCAGCGTTCAAGCTGATGCAGCCGAGCGGTTTGGTGCACCGATGCTTGATGCCAGGAATCTAGTTTTTGCTGAATCGGTTGTGCGTCGACTTCGCGCATCAAGCGGCCAATGTATTGCATTTGCCGGCGGCGGGCGCCGTGTTTACTCATGGGCCGGGCAAGGTTGATGGCGTCGATTAAAATTTCAGGCAGATCAAACTCGGCCAGTTTTTTGGAATCCAGTTCTACTAATTGCTCGCCAATTTCCTGCAAGGCATGCATGTCTTTTTTGCGCTGCGTTTTGCTCGGCGCAGCATCCTGTTCGATATCGTTTTCCGGGGTGTTTTGCACGGTAACCTGTGTAATGCGGTGTCAAGAAGCTGCTATCATAGCGCTTTACATGAATGTTATTCCATTTGATTTGTTTTTTTACGACCGAAGCTTTTATTTTCAATCCCGCTTAAATTTTCTGTCACAACGCTATTTATGAACAATCTGCCTGTTTCTGATTCCCGATTCTCCTATCCCTTGAGCACATTGCAACAAATTGCCCGCGATATTTTGCTGCATGCCAAACAGGGCGGCGCTACCGCCTGTGAAACCAATGTTTCCGATGGATTTGGTCAAACCGTTACGGTGCGTCAGGATGCGGTTGAAACGATTGAATACAATCGCGACAAAGGGTTGTCGGTAACGGTTTACATCGGACAGAAGCGTGGCCATGCCAGTACCTCGGATTTCTCACCGCAAGCTATCAGCGATACGGTTGCGGCGGCTTTGTCGATTGCCCGCTATACCGCGGACGATGATTGCGCCGGATTGGCCGAAGCGGAACTGCTGGCAAAAGACTATCCGAATTTAAATTTATATTATCCCTGGCAAATCAACGTTGAAGACGCTATCGACCTGGCAAAAAATTGTGAGCAAGCGGCGTATGCGGCGGATAAGCGCATTACCAATTCCGAAGGCGCTACGATTTCCGTCAGTGAATCGCAATTCATCTATGCCAACAGTCTGGGTTTCATGGGAGGATATCCGCTGTCGCGCCACAGCATCAGTTGCGCCATGATCGCTGAACAAGGCGACAGCAAGCAGCGGGATTACTGGTACAGCGTTTCGCGGGATGCCGCTGATCTGGAAGCGGTGGAAAGCATCGGGCAAAAGGCGGGCATGCGCAGCGCGGCGCGCCTGGGCGCGAAGAAAATCACCACCTGTGAAGTGCCGGTAGTGTTTGAAGCGCCGGTCGCTTCCGGTTTGATCGGGCATTTTGCTTCGGCGGTGAGCGGTGGCAATCTTTACCGGAAATCTTCTTTTTTGCTGGATAGCATTGGACAGCAGGTTTTTGCACCCGATATCCAGATTCTTGAATTGCCGCATCTGCACAAAGGCCTGGCCAGCGGCGCATTTGACGATGATGGCGTAGCGACAGTCGAACGCAAGGTGGTGGAAAATGGCATCGTGCAGGGTTATTTTCTGAGTAGTTATTCGGCCCGGAAACTGGGATTGCGCACGACCGGAAACGCCGGTGGCACGCATAATCTGATTATGCAGAATGCTGCACCGATGGACTTTGATGCGTTGTTGAAGAAAATGGGCACAGGCTTGCTGGTGACGGAATTGATGGGGCATGGCATCAATGCGGTGACCGGCGATTATTCGCGCGGCGCTTCGGGTTTTTGGGTCGAAAACGGGGCAATCAGTTACGCGGTCGAGGAAATCACTATCGCTGGAAATTTGAAAGACATGTTTCAGGGAATACTGGCTACCGGTAATGACATTGTGGTGCGCGGATCGAAACAGTGCGGATCGATTCTGATCGACCGCATGACCATAGCCGGTGGTTGAAAACGTTGTTTGGAACAGGTTTGGTTTCGTTTGTTTTCCTGCAAGTGCTTAAGGCGGCCCTCGTGATTATGCTTTTAGCCGGTAGGAAAAAGTAAGCTGCCGGATTCTTAACGGGAAGTTTTACAATCATCTCTTTCTGAGAAAAAAAATAAATTCCTTGTCGAATTCAGATATCGACAATAACTCATTCCTCGTTTGTTCGGCAAAAACTTGAAAATCAATTACGGAACCCGGATCAGTGGCAACAATTTTCAAGGTTTGCCCGCTGGTCATTCCAGCCAGCGATTGTTTGGTGCGTAGGATGGGCAATGGGCAAACCATGCCGCGCGCGTCCAGTTCCTTATCTATTTTCTGCATTTTCCGGTAAAGTAGATTGACCAGCTTCTCTACGATAAAGTGTAAAGTACCAAATTCTAAAGATTATATTTCTGATCGGTGTTATTTTTCTTCTTCAAGAAGCGATCAAGAATCTGGTAAAGCTGACCAAAGTCAAAAAGTCTAGGCAGGAAAACGTTCATTCCCGCTCGCATGAATTCTTGTTGATCATGTTCTATAGTTTCAGAGGGGGCTGAAAACTATAGGCGCATCTGCCAGGTGTGAATCTTGGCGAATGTGCTGGATTGCTTCCACGCCATCCATTTCCGATTTCTGTTTATTATAAAATGACGAAAGTTTGGAGAGCAAAAACTTGTGGTCTTATAGAGATGTTCAAGGAATTGTGGTAGAGGATGCGGTGTAGAAACAGGAATAAATGCCATTTATCATGCATAAACTGCGCTTTTTCTGCTGCTTTTTCCTTGCATTGGTTGCCCTCGAATGCGTTTTTCTAAAATCTGTTAATATTTGAAGTTGTATTGCTTTTGAAAGATCGCTGCTTCAGTGTGACCTGAAGTAGTATCCATATGATTATTAGTAATATTATTTCTTTAGATACTTGTTGGATGTCGATAATAGTTACTTCAAGATATTTTTTATCAGGTTATATCTGAATTCAGCAGGTAAAATACACAATTGAATGTATAAATAGTACCATTTGATTGATCTGATCGATAAATCAAAAGAATGTATTATGAGTAATCATATAATTTTAGTGCTTTGTGCTGCTGTACTTTCAAGCTGATATCCGAATTGCGAAGCATCATTTTGTGATGTTTTTTTAGACTGATTCACAGAAAAATTTCTGGGTCATATATTAAATAACAGACGATTTTCTTGCGGAACCAATGATTCGAGTTTGTATCTGAATTAAGAGTT
Organism: Nitrosomonas sp.; assembly: GCA_016721865.1. Lineage (GTDB taxonomy): Bacteria > Pseudomonadota > Gammaproteobacteria > Burkholderiales > Nitrosomonadaceae > Nitrosomonas. The sequence goes on from JADKHF010000006.1 coordinate 35,800, forward strand.
AAATATATTCAGGATGCCTGACTTTTTATGCGATTTCTCCTTGCGCTGATGAAACAGTCGAATGGATTATGTTTTATTTAGTACTCGTTATTGCTTTGACAGTACTCATTCTAGGACCGTCTTACTGGGTCAAGCATACCCTTAGGAAATACAGTTACCCTGAAGATCGTTACCCGGGTACAGGTGGAGAGCTGGCACGAATTTTATTGGATTGGGCCAATTTACAGGCGGTCAAGGTGGAGGTGACGGAGCAAGGTGATCATTATGATCCGATAGAGAAATCTGTTCGTCTGACACCGGATAAATTTAATGGCAAGTCGTTGACAGCAATTACCGTGGCTGCGCATGAGGTGGGGCACGCAATACAGGATCGGGATGGTTATTTGCCGCTAAAATTACGTACGCGATTGATGCAAATAGCTGCTCTGGCTGAGAAATTGGGTGCGGCTATTTTGATGATTGCTCCCGTCATTACAGTTATCACCCGGGCACCGGTCGCGGGCGCATTGTTTTTTGCCGGTGGCCTGTTAACACTGGGTGTTGCAACAGTAGTGCATTTGATTACCCTTCCGATGGAAATGCACGCGAGTTTTGCGCGCGCACTGCCGATGCTGGAGCACGGTAAATACCTGATTCAAGGGGATGAGCCACATGCACGCAAAATCCTGCGCGCAGCAGCCTAGACGTATGTTTCGGCCTCGCTGATAACATTGCTTAATATCGGCCGGTGGTGGGCAATTCTTCGCCGCTAGCTGTTTTGAATTTGTAGATTTTATGCTACATGCAGTCTTGACCCCGTAATATAAGCGATTTACCATGTGAGTTTTTGATGGTAACTATCTATTTATACATAAATAAAGTAATCGGAAATCTCTTAAGTTAAAGGATGAATATGATGCATTTGGTTAAACAACAAAAGGCAAAAGCCGTACGTGGGTTTACACTTCTTGAGTTGCTCGTTGTGATGGTTATCATTGGTTTGCTGGCTGCCTATGTTGGGCCTAAATACTTTTCACAAGTCGGCAAATCAGAAATTAAAATGGCTCAAGCGCAAATCGATGCGTTGGAAAAGGCATTGCATCAATATCGTTTGGATGTGGGGAGCTATCCAGCCACCGAGCTGGGATTAACTGCACTGGTCGCACGCCCCAATAATGAATCAAGATGGCAGGGGCCTTATCTTTCAAAATTACCGCCGGCGGATCCTTGGGGGCGTGCCTATGTCTATAAATATCCCGGCGAACGTGCGGAATTCGATTTGCTCTCTTACGGAAAAGATGGACAACCGGGCGGTGAGGGTGAAGCAGCTGATATAACAAATTGGTAAATCCCAGTAATGCGCTATGAAGTGAAAGCAGTTTTGTCCGGACAAGGTACTGTGTACCTTGAACTGGAAGCTAACAATGAGGAGGAAGCTCGTCTTCAGGTTATTGAGCAAGGCGGCATGGTTTTAAGTATACGGCGAAGCTTTTCAGGTTTTTCGCTGAAATCGAAAAGTCATTTTCCACTAGTACATTTCAGCCAGGAATTGCTTTCATTACAAACCGCGGGACTCAGTCTGGTAGAAAGTATTGAAACCTTGCTGGAGAAAGAGCAAGACACAGGTAATCGCAAAATTATCGAGAATATCCTTGCAAGACTTTATGAAGGGGTAACCTTCTCGCAGGCACTGGGAGAGTATCCCCAAGCATTTCCGCCTTTGTATATTGCAACTGTGCGTGCCAGTGAACGAACCGGAGATCTCGCGGAAGCTTTAACACGATTTATTACCTACCAGACACAGATGGATTTTGTGCGCAAAAAACTGGTCGGTGCGTCGATATACCCTGTGCTGTTACTGGTTATTGGTTTTCTGGTTTCTATCTTTTTGCTAGTGTTTGTTGTTCCCAAATTCAGCGCCATTTATGACGATATGGGCAGCGATTTACCCTGGCTTTCATTATTATTGATTAAATGGGGCAATTTGTCCATGAACGAGGCTGGGAATTGGCCATTGCAACTGCGGGCATGCTTGCTGTGACAATCTACACAGTAAGTCGGCCAGCTTTCCGCGCTAATGTCATGCGCTTATTGTGGCGCATTCCAGCGATTGGTGAACACATGCGTGTTTATCAATTGGCCCGTTTTTACAAAACACTGGGTATGCTGTTACGTGGCGGAATTCCTATTACACAAGCATTGGAAATGGTTAGCGGATTGCTGCAACCTCATTTTCGGCCAAACGTTAATGCAGCGGCCAGGCATATTCGTGAAGGCAAAACGATTTCCAGTGCGATGGAACTGGAAGGATTAACCACCGCTGTGGGTAATCGCATGCTTCGCGTTGGCGAGAGAACTGGTTTGATGGGAGATATGATGGAGCGAATCGGTAATTTTCACGATGAAGAAATTGCCCGTTGGGTTGAGTGGACAACCAAGCTGATTGAGCCGCTACTGATGGCGGTCATCGGCATCGTGATTGGCGGTATTATTATTCTTATGTATATGCCAATATTTGAATTGGCAGGAAGCATCAATTGATTGAAGCATCAATACAATCCGGGAACAAGCAACCGATTGATATCAATCGCCTGGCTGATATCCGGCGGAAAGCATTCGAGCAAGGCATTTCTGTTATCCAGATACTGGAAGATACCGGCGGTTATACTCCCGATGAGCTTGTGCAACAGTTAGGGCAACTACTGCATATACCAGTGCTGGAAATGAAAGCAATCCATACCTTGAATCCGGCATTTGACCGGTTGCCTTTCGCGGAAGCAATCATGCATGAGTGTGCATTGTTTCGTCGAGACCAGAACTATTTGCTCGCTGTCAGTAATCCATTTTCAAGCAAATTACGTGCATGGGCTGAAGAACGTTTTGATATGGCTGTTGAATGGTATTTGGTACATCCGGCTGACCTGACCGCTTTTTTGCGCAACAAGAAAAAACCATGCGCGCCATGGATCAGGTATTACCCGCCACTGAGCTAGACAATATACAGAGCGGCATCGAAGATTTATCGTTAAAGAGCATCAACGCGGGCACCAGTCAGGTTGTGCGGTTGGTGCATTCTACGTTGTATGACGCGCACAAATCCCAAGCCAGTGATATTCACCTGGAAATGACAACGAGCGCCCTCTCTATCAAATACCGCATTGATGGTGTATTAACATCCATTGGTGTCATGCAGGGCGGAGATTTGGCCGAACAAGTCATTTCTAGAATTAAAGTGATGTCTGAATTGGACATTGCTGAGCGCCGGGTACCGCAAGACGGCCGATTTAAGATTTCTATCCAGGGACGGGAAATTGATTTTCGTGTTTCCATCATGCCGAGTATTTTTGGCGAAGACGCTGTCTTGCGTATTCTTGACCGGCAAGCGCTTTCCGATCATATTGAAGGGTTGACATTAAACCAATTGGGTTTTAATCAGGCAGCCATTGCGAGTATTCGCCGCCTTAGCTCGGAACCTTATGGGATGTTGCTGGTTACGGGTCCAACCGGCAGTGGTAAAACGACATCGCTCTATGCCGCGATATCTGAAGTGAATCATGGTCACGACAAAATTGTTACCATTGAAGATCCGATTGAATATCAGTTACCCGGTGTTTTGCAAATACCGGTTAATGAGAAAAAAGGGCTGACCTTTGCGCGGGGGCTACGCTCGATCCTGCGTCATGATCCTGACAAAATAATGGTGGGTGAGATTCGTGACGCTGAAACAGCGCAAATTGCCATACAGGCGGCACTGACCGGACATCTTGTATTTACAACTGTTCATGCGAATAATGTGTTTGATGTCATTGGACGCTTCTCCCATATGGGTGTGGATCCTTACAGCTTTGTGTCTGCCTTGAACGGGATTGTTGCGCAGAGATTAGTACGTTTGCTATGTGTACACTGCGCAGTGGATGAACGCCCGGATGAGACACTGATTGCGGAATCCGGAATTCCCGCCGACGAAGTGAGTCAATTTAAGTTTCGTAGTGGAAAAGGTTGCGGTCAATGCCGGGGAAGCGGGTATCGGGGAAGAAATGCGATTGCCGAAATTCTGATTCGGAATGATGAAATCCGGGAACTTATCGTTGCACAAGAACCGATACGTCGAATCAAAGAAGCGGCAAGAAATAATGGCACGCGCTTTCTCAGAGAAGGTGCTTTGGATATGGTCAAGCAAGGATTAACCAGCTTAGAGGAGGCGAACCGTGTCACGATTGTGGCGTGATCAGATTCAGGTCTTTCTGGCGCCTGAACGGGTGGATCTGGTTCGTTCAGCGCGTGGTTTTAAGTCAGTGCAGGCCACTAAAGTGACGGTAATATGTGAGCTTGTTCAAGGTGCGCCTATTTGGGAATCCGCCTTGCGCCAATTGGAAGAAAAACTGGCGGATGCGGCTGGCACGGAACTTGCTGTTACGCTGTCAAATCATTTTGTCCGCTATGTTGCGCTGCCGCCGCAAGCAGAAATAATCTCGCCGGAGGAAGTTAAGTCCTATGCCACTTTCCGTATGCGCGAAGTTTATGCTGAACGTGTTGATTCGTGGATACTCAGTGTCAGTGAATGGAGTCCGCTGAACGGCGCTGTTTGTGCGGCAATTCCCCGCGATTTGATGGCACGACTGGAAGAGATGGCTGTACGTTATCAATTTAAACTGAAAGAAACCGAGCCTTATTTGGCATCTGCTTATGATCGCTGGCAAAAGCTATTGAGCGGCAACAAAATATACTTTGTTGTGATAGAAACCGGGCGGATTTGTATTGCCTTATTGATAAACGGAATTTGGCACAGTATACGTAATCAGCGAATTCTGCAGAATGTGGCGAATGAGCTTCTCGCCGCGCTGGATCAGCAGGCGGTACTGTCTGGAAATAAAGAAACCGTTGAGCTGGTTCACTTGTTTGCGCCAGAGCATCCAGATTTATCACTGCCAGAGAACTGTGGATGGAGTATTGTTCCGATAGAAATCGGGCAAATACCTGTATTGGCACATTATCCAACTGTGCCGACCGATTATGCCGGGATGAATGAATGCCTCGCTTAAGATTAAAATTTCCCGATCACGGGCAGTCAACTCCGCGGATTGATTTCTCGGTTCTGCTCATTGGATTGCTGGTACTTGCCGGTGTGCTTTTGCAATTCCGGCAACTTACTGAAGAAGTGAATTATTGGACTAACCGCGTCGAGCATTTGGAAAAACAGCAACAACAAAAGACCTCGCCACGTACTCGTGGAACGCCACGGGTCAAAGAATTTAGTCAGGAAATTCGCAAAGAAATTATCCAAGCCAATGCGACTTTGGATCAAATTAATTTACCCTGGGAAGCATTATTTGATTCAATCGAACGTGCAGCTACTGAAGAAATTGCGCTATTATCATTGCAACCAACCGTGTCTAACCGGACCTTACGTATCAGTGGTGAAGCTAAGAATATGTCTGAGTTACTCGATTTTGTAGAAGCACTGGAACGTGAATTGACTTTTGAAAATGTACATTTGTTAAATTACAAAATAAAACAAGATAATCCACATCGTCCGATTGTTTTTCTTCTGACTGCTGCATGGATTCAGGTCTCTTGAAAACTGAAACACTCCAAACACAATTAAATCAACTGGCGTTGCTGCTGCGTTGGCAGGCGAGCCGCCTCGGTATTATTGGTAAGATCGGTTTAGGTTTGCTTGTTGCCGCCGGCATCTATTTTTTCTCGGCAGTTTTGCCGCAAGAATCGACTTTGCTGAAACTGAAAGAGCGCGCTGATATTCTTCAGATGCAGGCATTATCCAAACAAATTCCTGGCGAAACGGAAACCGCAAAACAAATGAGCGGCGATCAAGCACTGCAAGCGTTTTATGATTTCTTCCCGCGTATCGACTCATCACCATTCTGGATCCGTGAATTGGTGCAGCTCGCCAAGAAACAAGGGGTAGAACTCAGCAGTAGTGAATATCGCCTGATTAATGAGAATGACGCACGTTTAGCCCGTTATGAGATGATATTGCCGGTAAAGGGCAGATATCCTCAAATACGTGCTTTTATGGCTGATGCGCTTGAGACTGTTCCTGCCATGGCAATTTCTGCTATCGCCATTAAACGTGAGAATGTCACCGCTGAAAACCTTGAAGCTCGTCTTGAAATTAATCTTTACTTGAATAAATAAACAAGATGGATCAAGCTGAAAAAAAACGAAAATTGATTGTAGGCGGCGCTTTGGTTGCAACATTGATCGCCGCTGTGTTAGTTGAAGAGGAAGAGGCATTGATCGATCCAGTAGATACCATACAACCGGTTAAACCATCCGGTGATCGGGTAAAGAATCAGGAAAATAATGCTGGGCAACTGGATGTTAGTAAACTTGGGCAAAGAAAATTCAACGCCTTGGCTGGAGAACTTTTGCATCCACCACATGGGCACCCAGGCAACCTCAAGCCAATCTCCAGGCACAAGCCCCTACCGTAGCGCAAGCCGCAAAAGCTTCTGCTCCCCTCCAGCGCCAACAGCTCCTCCCCTTTCGTTCAAATATAACGGGAAGGCAATTACAGATAATGAAACATGGGTGTTTCTTTCTCAATCAGGAGTAAATCACATTACTAAAATTGGCGGAAAGATTAATCCTGAATATCGCCTGGATTCTATCAATGATGATGCGATTACAATGACTTATTTGCCTCTTAATGTAAAACAGACACTCACGATCAATAATAAAATAGCGGGAAATTTTTGATGAGAAGCTGGAGAATTCTTATTCTTAGCATTCTGCTTGCGATCGCGACAGGATGTGCCATTAATAACAAAACATTCGGTACCAGGAATATTGCATTTGATGAGGGGCAGAAGCGGATAACTGAAGGCAAGTTTGAAAGTGGATTGCAAAAACTCGAGGAAGCGGCGCGGGAGGAACCTGAGAATGCAGAAATTCGTACGGTGCTTAGACGTAGCCGTGACCAGATCAATGATAAATTATTAGTTGATGCCGATAACGCAAGATTTTCTGGCGATTTGAATAAAGCTGAGCAAAATTATCAACGTGTATTGAACCTAGCTCCATTCAATGAGCGCGCAAAATCAGGCTTGGTAGCGCTCGAATTAGAACGCCGTCATATCGCCTCCATTGATACTGCAAAAGAATTGCTGGCACGCGATGATGTCACTGGGGCGGAAGCGCTCATCAATGCCGTACTGCAAGAGAATACAGCACAATCGCATGCTCGCCAATTGAGATCAGAGATCAATTCACGCTTGGTACGCACCGAAGTTACTGAATTAACATTGGAAACCGCTTTTAAAACACCACTCACCATAGAATTCAAGGAAACAGACCTGAAATCAGCATTTGAAATCATGGCGCGTACAGCCGGTATTAATTTTGTTTTCGATAAGGATATTCGACAAGAGACAAAAGTTTCTATTTTTGTTCGGAATAATACGATTGAAGATGTTCTTAAACTAATACTCATGACCAATCAATTAACCTATAAGGTGCTCAATAGCAACTCGGTATTGATATACCCGAATACCCCTGCCAAGCAGAAAGATTATCAGGAACTGGTCGTGCGTAGTTTTCATGTAGCGCATACGGATGTAAAGCAAATGGTCGCCATGATCAGAGGCATCGTCAAAGCAAAAGATATTTATGTCAATGAACAATTGAACTTGTTTGTCATGAGGGATACGCTCGAAACAATTCGCCTTGTGGAGCGATTACTCACATTAAATGATATGGCCGAACCGGAGGTCGTGTTAGATGTTGCAGTACTTGAAATTGACCGCAATAACGAATTTCTACTAGGACCTAAACTTCCTACATCAGTCACATATAGTGCCGTACCTGGGGCGACTGGCGCACTGCCGCTCGATCAATTTACATTTGACGGTCTTAAAAGCTTTACGATGCAAAGCCAAGTAGTGATAGATTTTAAACAAACCCTCTCAAATGCAGACGTACTCGCCAATCCCAGAATTCGGGTAGCAAATCGTGAAAAAGCGAAGATTCACATTGGTTCAAAGGAGCCATTTTTCTCGGCCAATGTTCAACCCGGTATTAATTCTATTGTCACTTCAACCCCGACTTTTATCGACTTGGGAATCAAGCTGGATGTTGAGCCGCGCATTGGTTTGAATGATGATGTCACCATGAAAATCACTCTTGAAGTCAGCACGAAAACAGGAGATGCAACAGGTCCAGGTGGGGCAACTGCTCCCATCGTCGGAACCCGGAACTTGGAAACCATTCTGACATTGAAAATGCGGAAACACAGGTATTGGCTGGACTCATTGATAATAGGAAACAAAATTAGTTGGCGGTATTGCGGGATTGATAAATATTCCCGGACTTGACCAATTGCCATCCAATCAAAATATAAAACGGAAGAAAACGGAAATTGTGCTATTGATTACACCGCGTATCGTTCGGAACATTCCAAAACCAATCAATCTGGAAAATGAATATCATTTTGGTACTGCCAGTGAGGCGGGTAAATTACCCGTTTCAATCAAAAAAACAACCGCGCAATCACTGTCGATTGCTCCGGTTGGAACAGGTCGCGGTGCTCTAAGAAATGCGTCGGATGCTTTCACCCCATCGGATGATCAACAAGCTCCACCCAATCCTTTTGCCAATATCGCACCGCCACCCCCGTCACCGGGTGCGGCGACACTTACTCTGCAAGCACCAACCAACGTTGGTCTGGATAAAGAATTTTCAGTAAATGTCCGGTTGGTTGGTGCAAAACCTACTGTTAATTCGGACCTGCAATTAACTTACGAGGCCAGTGTGTTGGAAGCGCTGGATGGCGGAGATAAATCCGGTACACGCACAATCAAGTTGGGTAAAGACCTACCTACCGGCTTGGCGACACAGATACGCTTCAAGGTGATTGCAGCAAACCCGGGCACAACAGAAATTAATGTCCAGAATGTTGCCGCAGAAGACACGGAAAATGGCGCTTCAGTCGAAGTAGCGCTACCGCCATCCGCAAGTGTTAATATCAAATAGGCGTGTTATGGCGATTTCACCAGGAATCTCTGGCAAGCACAGGGGTTTTACGCTGATTGAATTAATGATTGTTGTGGCGATCATGGCCATTATGGCAACAGCAGCAATGCCGTTGCGCGAGCTCATGGTCAAACGTGAAAAAGAGCAGGAGTTACGCGTAGCCCTGCGGCAGATACGCACTGCCATTGATGCTTATAAGCAAGCTGCCGACGAAGGACGTATCACCAAGAAAGCAGATGAAACCGGTTATCCTCCCCGATTGGAAGAATTGTTCATGGGTGTGCCGGATATTAAGAGTCAGGATAAGAAGATTATTTATTTTATGCGCCGCTTACCCAAGGACCCCATGTTCATTGAACTACTGGATGTCGCCGGTATAACGGCGACTCCGGCGGTAGACACCTGGGGAAAGCGTAGCTACGAAAGTCCATGGGACAGTCCCAAAGAAGGCGATGATGTTTTTGATGTTTATTCACGTTCAGAAGACATAGGCCTTAATGGCATTCCTTACCGGGATTGGTGATTGATATGCCTGGAAAGCTGAAGTGCAAGGGATTTACACTGATCGAGCTGCTGGTGGTCATGGCAATCATCGCTACCTTACTAAGTCTTGTCGCTCCTCGCTATTTCAGTTCACTCGATAAAGCCAAAGAAGCCGTACTCCGCCAGGACCTCGGCATCATGCGTGATGCAATCGATCAGTTTTATTCCGATTTTGGAAAGTATCCCATTGATCTGGAAGAATTAGTCGATAAGAGATATTTGCGCAGCGTCCCGATAGACCCATTCACTGAGAATAACAAAAGCTGGATTGAAGTACCTCCAAAGAATCCATCTGAGACAGGCGTTTATGATGTTCACAGTGGCTATTCAGGACGCGCATCGGATGGCTCGTTTTATGAAGAATGGTAAGCGATTCCTGCTTGTTCAAATCTTCCTGGCAGAGGTATAGTATGCCGCAACTTGAAAATGGTTTTGTTTATCTCTGGGCTTTGTTTGCTATTGCTTTGGCTGGGATTGTCATGGCAGGAACGGGACAGGTATGGCAAGCCAAGTCTCTGCGGGAAAAAGAAGCTGAATTGCTATATATAGGAGAGCAATTCCGTAAAGCGGTCATGTCTTATTACAACACAGGACCTAAACAATATCCGGAATCTCTGGAAGACTTGCTTCACGATACACGTACCCCGGCCGTCAAGCGCCATTTGCGGAAAATCTACACCGATCCGATAACCAACACAGCCGAGTGGGGACTCATTGAAGAGTCTCCTTCTGGCAATAGCTCAGCATCCAATAAGAGCGCAACACTTGCTAATAGCCCGACACCCAATAAAAACCCAACACTTGGTAATAGCTCAGCACCCAGTAATAATCAAGCATCAAGTGATAGTCCGCCGGCACCCAATGATAACTCAACGTCCGACAGTGCAGCGTCAAGTAGCAGCTCATTAATCAGTTCAAGTATTAATAAGCGAATTATCGGGGTATATAGCCTCTCTGAAAAAAAGCCGATTAAAAAAGATAAATTTCCTGAGCATTTTAAGAAATTCTCGGAAGCGCTAACCCACCAGGATTGGAAGTTTGCCTATAAGCCAGGTGACACCAGCAACTCCACAAACCCAGCATCGAACCAGTCAAAACCGAATGCTACTTCGCCAACTGCTTCGCCTTTTGCGCCGCCATCTTCATCAACGGGAAATGCTTCACCTTTTGCACCGCAATCTTCATCAGCAGCTAATCCAAACGCACCTACACCCGGCTTCCCGCCAGCGCAATAACGGAAATCATATAGAGCGTGGATCTATCACCATGTATGATCTCGTAATGCGGATATACATGGGGAAGAAGTTCAGCGTTAACTTTAAGATTTCCGTGGTCTTGCCGCAGGTACTACGGCGCAGGGCGTGCGGAGCAAATTTATTTATATTTCTGCGCTGCGATAAGCCGTCACCTGAATTTCAATTTTCATGCGCGGATCGGATAATCCGGCAGCAAGCATCATGGCCGACGGCCGGACATCGCCCAGATACTTGCGCATAATCGGCCAGCATTTTTCAAAATCCTCGGCGTCAGGAAACACATACGTCACGCGCACCACATCTTTCATGTTCGATCCTGCTTCATTCAGTGCCGCTTCAATGTTCTTGAAGCATTGCTCAGCCTGTTCCAATAGATCATCAGAAATGGTCATTTTGCTGTAATCAAATCCTGTTGTGCCGGATACCAGAATCCAGTTGCCTTCAACTACCGCGCGCGAATAACCGATTTCATGTTCAAATGTAGAGCCTGAGCTGATGAGTTTACGTACCATACTGTTTTATCCTTCTATTTAATTTAAAAAAATTTACGTAAGATACCACTATAATTGCGCACCGAGTCAGTTGCAAAGCAAGTTTTAACCGGTACTTCAAAGCTGAAAATAAACAATGTCTATTACACTTTACTGGCATGACTATGAAACTTTTGGCGCGGATCCACGGCGAGACCGGCCTGCTCAATTTGCCGGGGTTCGTACCGATGAGGCTTTGAATGAAATAGGTGAGCCGCTGGTTATTTATTGTAAGCCAGCATGCGACTTCCTGCCGCATCCGGAAGCGTGCTTACTCACCGGAATTACGCCGCAACTAGCCAATGAACGGGGAAAGCTTGAACCGGAATTTATTGCGCGTATTCATGCAGAATTTGCGCAACCGAATACCTGCGGAGTCGGCTACAATTCGCTGCGTTTTGACGATGAAGTGACGCGCTTTACCCTCTATCGCAATTTCTATGATCCCTATGCGCGTGAATGGCAACAAGGCAATTCGCGTTGGGATATCATTGATCTGGTGCGTATGACGTATGCGCTACGTCCGTCTGGTATTGTCTGGCCGCAGCATGAAGAAGGCCAGCCCAGTTTCCGGTTGGAGGACTTAGTGTCTGCAAACGCTATTCTGCATGAGTCTGCGCATGACGCTTTATCCGATGTGCGCGCAACCATCGCATTGGCCCGCCTGCTGCGCACACAGCAACCGCGTCTCTACGATTGGCTTTTTCAATTGCGCGATAAGCGCAAGGCTGCAACCCAGCTTGATTTATCCACCCACAATCCAGTTCTACACACAACACGCATGTACCCGGCCAAAACCGGCTGTACCTCGCTCGTAATGCCACTTATTATGGAGCCGGGAAACAACAATAGTGTGCTGGTTTATGATTTGCGCCAAGATCCGGACATGTTTCTACCGTTGGATGCTGACGAACTGAGTCAATTGCTATTCACCCGCAACGACGATTTGCCCGAGGGCATGCAACGGCTACCTGTCAAATCAGTGAAAATTAATAAGTGCCCGGCGCTGGCGCCTCGTAATACCCTGGATGCCGAAGCCGCCGAACGCATCGCGCTCGATATGAACGCGTGTTACCGGCATTGGCAGAAATTGTGCGCAGTTCCGGATTTCTTCCAGCGCGTGGCGACAGCTTATACCAGCTGTACGTTTGAACATTCCGGCGATGTGGATGTGGCTTTGTATGATAGTTTCCTGGACAATGCGGATGCTTCATCATTGACACAGATACGTCGCGCCCGACCGAAAGAACTGGCAAAATTGCAATTTGATTTTTACGATAAGCGGCTACCAGAACTCCTATTCCGCTATCGTGCGCGTAACTGGCCGGAAACATTGAGCAAGACTGAATCCCGGCGATGGCATCAAATGTGCTTGCAACGCCTTACACAAGACACTGGTGGAGCGAATATTACCTTTGCCGAATTCTCAGCACAAATTGGATTATTGCGTAATGCAAGCATTACCGATGAAAATGCCCAGTGGATATTGGATGATCTGGAAGCCTGGGGTAAAAAATTACTGGCAGCTTGTCGGACTTAAGGTCAATCTGCTGCGCCAATGGAGAAACGGTTCATGTTTCCTCAATTTTTTATTGCATAGTCGCGCTATGCGCTTCTAAATAGAGAAAATCTGCACTCGTTCTCCCACATGGCTCTCTACGATCGCTTAAGTTGTGCAGGCTTATAAGTTTGTAAGAAACCTCTCGCATGGAGTAAATCCCTTGGTAGCAAAGATAGGAAATCTTGCACTCAAGCAATGTCTTCTATGAGTATCTAAACAAGAATACCATTTTAAAAGCAGGGGAATATTGCTATAAAAATCATGAATTTTCCTTGTTTGGGCGACGTTGGCGTGCTAGAATTTCAGTCCGATTAATTAGGATGTAGAAGATATCTATTACTAAGAAAATCTAAGATGCGGATAATAAGGAAATTCGGCCAAGGAATTGTAAATATCGTCAATCGTGATGTGGTTTTAACAAAGCAAAATTTTGACGTATGACTTTCGTAAGCTGGCTGGACTAGTTAAGCGTTCAGGTTTGTGGCGTTCATAGTTGTGCCTTAAATCTGTAAAATTAGTAATCATGTGGGGGGGAATATGAGAAGTAAATTAGTAGCAACCCTGGCGGGGGTCTTGGCTCTCGCTATGTATTCAAGTATGGCGGTAGGGTCTAAATATAATTTACCAGAGCCGCAAAGTATCATCGCAAGAGAAACCTATGATATGCATATCTGGGTTATGTGGATCTGTTTGGTTATTTTTATTGGTGTATTTGGTGTCATGTTTTATTCTGTACTCAAGCACCGTAAATCTCTGGGTTACAAAGCAGCAAACTTTCATCACAGTACGACAGTAGAGATTATCTGGACTGTAATACCCTGTATTATTCTTGTCGTTATGGCATTTCCGGCGACTAAGACGGTTATTGCAATGAAGGATACTTCGAGTCCGGATATGACCATCAAAGCAACCGGTTATCAATGGATGTGGGGTTATGATTATCTCCAGGGCGAAGGTGAAGGAATTAGTTTTTTCAGTAAATTGTCGACACCGAGAGCACAGGTTCAAAATAAAGAACCTAAAGGTGAAAACTATCTACTGGAAGTTGATAATCGCGTTGTTGTGCCGGTAGGTAAAAAAGTGCGTATTATTTTAACGGCGAATGATGTGCTTCACGCTTGGTGGGTACCGGCATTAGGTATTAAGCAGGATGCTATTCCAGGTTTTATTCGTGATACATGGTTTACAGCAGATGCGCCAGGAATTTATCGTGGGCAATGTGCTGAATTGTGTGGTAAGGATCACGGATTTATGCCGATCGTGGTAGAAGTGATGGAAGCAGATGAATATACAAAATGGGTGGCTGCTCAATTGAGTGCATCTGCAGTTAAAACATCAATGCATGTAGAAAATAAGTAAAAGGAGATAATTATGGCAGCAGTACATGGTGACGCACACGGTCACGGACATGATGACCATCATCCCAGTGGAATAATGCGCTGGGTTACAACGACCAATCATAAAGATATTGGTACGATGTACTTATGGTTTAGTTTTGCTATGTTTCTGGTTGGTGGAACATTGGCAATGGGAATTCGCGCTGAGTTGTATCAGCCAGGTATTCAAATTTTGGAACCTGAGTTATTTAATCAATTTACAACTTTACATGGGTTGATAATGGTATTTGGTGCCATTATGCCGGCCTTTGTGGGTTTTGCTAACTGGCAAGTACCCCTGATGATTGGTGCGCCAGATATGGCTTTTGCGCGGATGAATAACTGGAGTTTCTGGTTATTGCCTGTAGCGGCAACACTGCTAGTAGGTTCATTCTTTGTGCCAGGCGGTGCAGCGGCGGGCGGCTGGACATTCTATCCTCCGCTTTCAACGCAGGGCGGTTTAGGCGTAGATCTGATGATTTTTGCAGTTCATATTTTAGGTGCTTCCTCAATTATGGGCTCAATTAATATCATCACGACCATTTTGAATATGCGTGCGCCAGGCATGACGTTGATGAAGATGCCAATGTTTGTTTGGACATGGTTAATTACAGCTTATCTGTTGGTTCTGGTGATGCCAGTTCTGGCTGGTGTAGTAACTATGCTGTTGACAGATCGTCACTTTGGAACAAGTTTCTTTAATGCTGCTGGCGGTGGGGATCCAGTGATGTTTCAGCATATTTTTTGGTTCTTTGGTCATCCAGAAGTTTACATCATGATTCTGCCATCATTTGGTATTGTCTCTGAGGTTATTCCTACATTCTCACGTAAACCGCTGTTTGGCTATTCATCGATGGTTTATGCAACTGCATCGATCGCGATTTTATCTTGTGTAGTGTGGGCGCATCATATGTTCACAGCGGGTATGCCTACAGTTGGGCAACTGTTTTTTATGTATGCAACAATGCTGATCGCAGTGCCAACAGGGGTAAAAGTATTTAATTGGACCGCTACAATGTGGCGCGGATCAATGACATTTGAAACACCAATGCTATTTGCAATCGGTTTTATTTTCTTATTTGTAATCGGTGGCTTTAGTGGTGTGATCTGTGCGATTGTTCCAATTGATATACAAGTTCAAGACACTTATTATGTGATTGCACATTTCCATTATGTACTTGTGTCTGGATCACTGTTTGCCTTATTTGCAGGCGCATATTACTGGATACCGAAATGGACCGGTCGCATGTATAACGAAACACTAGGTAAATGGCATTTCTGGTTATCTATGTTCTTCTTTAACATGACATTCTTTGTCCAGCATTTCTTGGGATTAGCTGGTATGCCACGTAGAATTCCAGATTACAATTTGCAATTTGCTGATTTTAATATGATTTCTAGTCTTGGCGCCTTTGGATTTGGACTGACACAACTCCTTTTCCTCTACATTATGATTAATTGCATTCGTAGTGGAGAAAAAGCACCGCAGTTGCCGTGGGATGGTGCAACAACTTTGGAATGGACGCATTTGCCAACACCTGCGCCTTACCATAGTTTTGAAAACCCACCGATTGTTAAATAAAGACAGTAAGAGAAACGTATGTCACAAGAAACAGAAGCAGAGTTAAAGCGTAAGAAATACAGAACAGCGATGTTTCTTTTAATTACAGTTCTGGCTCTTTATTTAGTGGTTATTATCAAACAATGGTAGATAAGGAATTAGAAATAAATATAGTAATGATGAAAAAGTTGTTGGTTTTCTCATTGATAATGTTTGTTTTTGGATATGCTCTTGTACCATTTTATGAGAAGTTCTGTGAAGTAACGGGAATTAATAATCTGCTGCAACCGGACGTACTGGTTAAAGATAACTGGGTGGATGAGGAGCGTTGGATAACAGTTGAATTTGATGCCAACACAAGAGGTTTGCCTTGGCAATTTAAACCGCTCCAATCCAGCGCTCGTATTCATCCAGGTCAACCAGTCAATGTGATGTACGAAATTACAAATGATTCAGATCGCGAAATTAACGGGCAAGCAATACCCAGTTATAGTCCACGTTTTTTGGATAAACATTTGAAAAAATTTGAGTGTTTTTGTTTTACAAAACAGGTTCTCAAGCCAAATGAAACCAGGCAGATGCCAGTGCAATTTGTGATTGAACCAAGCTTGCCAGCAGATATACAGACTGTAACTATTTCATACACATTTTTTGAATTACCTGACGGCGTAAGCGCGGTCAAAAAATAAGGAAACTAAAGGAGTGGACAAAATTAATGACAAACAAGCCAGTGCAAGTATCTGGCAAATTGCAAAAGCAGTCATGTCCGCCTTTATGGGAATTCGTAAAAAAAGTGATCTTGAAAACGATGCGGCAATATTGAAACCAGTCCATGTAATTATAGGTGGGATTATTGGAGCGATCCTGTTTGTAACTGGTGTTTTGTTAGTGGTTAAATTTGTTCTCAGTTAGAAATTGAATAATCATAAGTAGGAGGAGATAAGAATGAGTCAAGAATCCGGGCACTATTATGTCCCAGCTCCATCAGCATATCCAATAATTGGATCAACTGCATTATTATGCATGACGTCTGGTGCAGCCTTAACCTTTAATAAAATAGAGATTGGTTATGGCCTTCTTGCAATAGGTTTTGCCATCCTGATTTATATGTTGTTTGGATGGTTTGGGACTGTAGCAAGAGAAAGTGAGAGCGGAAAGTTTAATCAGCAAGTAGATTTGTCCTTTCGTTGGGGAATGAGCTGGTTTATTTTTACTGAAGTGATGTTCTTCTGCGCATTTTTCGGCGCATTGTTTTATATGCGTAACTTATCCATTCCTTGGTTGGCAGAAGAAAGTTCAGTGTTAGGAAATAGCTTCTGGTCATCCTATGATGGTACCTGGCCGACAGCAGGACCTGGAGTACATGAGCAATTTACTCCAATGGGCGCCTGGGGCCTGCCTGCCTTCAATACGATGTTACTATTATTGTCTGGCGTCACCTGTACTCTGGAACACCATGCACTGAAAGAAAACAGACGCGATGGTCTCAAAAAATGGTTACTTGCGACCATATTTTTAGGTGCTTTATTCATAGGCTGCCAAGCTTATGAATATATACATGCCTACAATGACCTGAATCTGAAGATGACAACGGGAGCCTATGGCTCAACCTTTTTCATGTTGACAGGATTTCACGGGTTCCATGTAACTGTCGGCGCAATTATGCTGACAGTAATCTACTTCCGTAGTTTAGCAGGGCACTTTACACCTGAACATCACTTTGGTTTTGAAGGCGTAGCTTGGTACTGGCACTTTGTTGACGTGGTATGGCTAGGACTGTTTATTTTTGTTTATTTAATGTAAAAACAAACAGGTAGTATAGAAAAGGATTCCAGTTTTTACACTAATGAAAAATAGCTAGAAAAAAAACTTCTAGTAATGTGTAAAAGACTGGAATCTTTGTTTCTTAAATTAAGAAAAGAAGATCAATTAACTTTTCTCTAAAGCTGACTAATAATATAGGATGTTTTTTCCTAAAGTTAGCCGTCAATCGAGTATCAAAATTTATACAGACAGAAAATGATTGTATTGGGATACCGCTTTGAACCAAAGTTATGGGCAGTTTTAGTTACCGTAGTATTTGTAATCATTTTTATTGAGCTGGGTAAGTGGCAATTATCTCGTGCAGATGAAAAAAATGCGCGTCATGCACTTCTTGAGCAATATGCAAAGCAACCTGCAGTGACATTGCCAGTTACTCTAGTCAAATTAGAAGATTTTCAGTATCGAGAAGTTGAAGTACAGGGCGAATATCTTACGGAATACACAATCTTTCTGGATAATAAAACTCATCAGGGACTTGCAGGTTATCACGTAATTACACCCCTTAGGGTTTTGAATAGTGCGCTACTTGTTGTGATCAATAGAGGCTGGATTGCAACGGGAAATGATAGATCAGTATTGCCGTATGTAAATGATATTAATGGTTTTGTTAAAGTAAATGGATTAGTGGTAGCACCAGAACTTCGAACATTAAAGCTCTCTGAAATGGTAACAAAAGGAAGGGTTTGGGATAACTTTAATCTGCAGCGCTATCAGGAGGAAACAGGACAAGAAATGCAACCCCTGATGATTTTACAAAAAAATCAAGCGGAAGATGGTTTGATACGTGATTGGACTAGGCCGGATTCAGGTGCTGACAAAAATTTAGGATATGCAGTTCAATGGTTTTTATTAGCGGCAACCGCAGTAATTATTTTCTTAGTGTTGAATGTTAAACGAAAAAATTCAAAAATCGAACAGACGTAAATTTTTACTACTGTTGGCATTAATGTGTGCTCCGGTTGTAATTTCTTATGCCTTATATTTTCTGGAATATAGACCAGAAAGCAAACACTATGGTGATTTGATACCGATTGTTAAAGTAGCAGGTAATGGTACAAACCAGGCTGATAATACGATTCTTCGCATGAAGGATCTGCATGGTAAATGGATATTGGTAACAGTTGATTCTGGGCACTGTGATGAAGCTTGTCAGGCAAAATTATATTTTATGCGCCAAGTTCGTTTAGTTCAGGGAAAAGAGAAGCATCGAATAGAACGGTTATGGCTAGTGAACGACGATGTCGTTCCAGATGCGGAATTAGTAAAACAGTTTGAAGGCACATTATTTGTCAATGCAAAGGATAGTGAGATTCTTGGTTTTATTGAAACAAAAGAAATACAAACAAAACATATCTACATGATTGATCCAATTGGTAATTTGATGATGCGTTTTCCAGAAAACGTAGATGGTACGAAAATGGGTCATGACATAAAACGATTGTTACATGTTTCGCAATTAGAACATTAAGATTACTTTAATATTCCTGCAGACTAGATCTGCTTGAATCTGTATATAAAATATTCAATGCAAATGAATAAAGGAGATCAAAGACATGTCTACTAGTATGACTTGGCATGAAACAGCAACGCGTATTAATCAATTCTACCGTTTAACTAAACCGCGTGTTGTATCGCTGATTGTTTTTACCGCGGTTATCGGTATGTTTCTGGCAGTACCCGGTGCAGTACCCCTAGATATCCTGATCTTCGGTACGATAGGTATTGCGCTTGTGGCCGGAGCTGCTGCTGCATTAAATTGCTTGGTAGAACAGAAGATGGACGCTGTTATGGCGCGAACAAAAGGAAGACCGTTGCCCCAAGGAAAAGTGAGTGTTCCAGAAACTCTGTTTTTTCTAATGATTGTCGGAGGGCTGGGTCTTTTCATTTTGTATCACTGGATTAATGAGCTTACCATGTGGCTGACACTGGGGACATTCGTAGGATATGCCATTATTTACACAGTGATTTTGAAACCACTTACACCACAAAATATCGTAATAGGGGGCGCATCAGGTGCCATGCCGCCTGTACTTGGCTGGGCAGCGGTTACAGGCGAAGTTACTGCGGATGCTCTGTTGTTATTTTTGATTATCTTTGCCTGGACACCGCCCCATTTTTGGGCGCTTGCGCTGTACAGAAAAAATGAATATGCATCGATTGGTATGCCTATGCTTCCAGTGACACATGGTGACCAATTTACAAAATTGCATGTGCTGTTGTATACAATTATTCTGTGTATTGTGACAACCCTGCCTTATATCACTCAAATGAGTGGATTGATTTATCTGGCAAGTTCGGTAGTGTTAAATGGTATCTTTATGTACTACGCAATAGAAATTTACCGCAATTATAGTGATCAATTGGCACGGGAAGCATTCCGTTATTCGATACTCTATCTTGCACTGTTATTCGTAGCACTGTTAGTAGATCATTACTTCTTTGTTTAGAATTTAAGTATTAACTATCAGAAACATTGCGCTTGTAATATATGATGAGGATATGTACGTCGCATATTACAAGCGCAAATTAAACATAGTTCTCAGATTGGCTAAGTTTCAGGAAATAATTTTCCAGGATTAAGAATATTATTGGGATCAAATAACCGCTTGATGTTTTTCATTAGATCCAGTGTCACATGATCGATTTCTTTAGTCACAAATGCACGTTTCTCGCTACCGACTCCATGTTCTCCTGATAATGTACCTCGAAGCGTAATAACTAAGTCAAAAATTTCATCCAAACAGCGTTCAGCTCGCACCACTTCCTCCGCATCATCAGGGTTTATCAGTAAATTGACATGAATATTGCCGTTCCCGGCGTGACCAAAATTTACATTGTGTAGGTGATATTGCGTACTTAATTCTGTCAGACCTTGTCGAAATTGAGGCAGCGTATGCACAGGTACTACAACATCTTCATTAATTTTCTTGGGTGCAATTTCACGTAATAAAGGGGATAAAGCTTTGCGGGCTTGCCACAGTGCAGCGGTATCGTCTACCTGACTGGCATGAATCAATCCGTTGGTTCTGCATGCTTCGAGAATTGCAGATAACGAATCGGTGATGTCGTTTCTGGAACCATCGACTTCAATCATCAGCATGGCGTTTGTGTCCGCTGGCAGCATGTCCGGATAGCGGCCACGTATCAAATTCAATGAACCGGAATCCAGAAATTCAAGTGCGCTTGGCAGTTGCGGCAGTGCCATAATTTTAACGATAGCGGCCGTGCAACCTGGAAGATCATGAAAATGTGCTGTAATGCCTGCAACTACACTGGGTAAGGCAGTGAGTTTAAGTGTTGCTTCGGTAATCACTGCCAGTGTACCTTCTGAGCCAATCAAAAGCCGTGTAAGGTCATATCCTACAACTCCTTTAGTGGTGTAGCAGCCGGTGGTAATGAAATCACCCGCGCCGGTAACGGCTTTCAAGCCCAAAACATGCTCCCGGGTCGTGCCATATTTAACTGCGTGAGGGCCACCCGCACTGGTGGCAATATTTCCACCAATGCTTGAGAACATGGCGCTCGAAGGGTCAGGCGGCCAGAAAAAACCATAGGGCCTGGCAGCATCCTGTACGGATTGATTTAGTACCCCAGGCTCGGCCACGATGACACGATTCGCAGGATCGACTGAAATGATGTTGAGCATGCGTTCCATGGACAATGCAATGCCGCCAAATTCTGGCAAGCTACCACCTGCTGTACCCGTCCCACGCCCACGAGGAATAAGGGGAACCTGATATTGATTGCATAGTGCAACGATGTGTTGTACTTCCTCGCTGGTTAGGGGAAACAGGACGGCGTCAGGTGGAAATATTTTGCGGCTGTTATCATAGGCGTATGAATAGCAATCGACCGGATCGGTATAAAAGCGATCGGGAGGAAATGCGCCATACAAATCAGCTATCAAATTAGCTGGTATCATGAAGCTAGTTTATATATTCAAAAACTTTTACGACTTTTTTTACACCAGCCGTGGAGCTGGCAATTTGAGCTGCGTTATCGGCTTCCTGTTCAGTAACGACGCCGAGCAAATACACTACTTCATTCTCTGTCACAATCTTGACGTGATTAATCTGAAATTTGCGTTCAGTTAAAAAACGAGTTTTAACTTTCGAAGTAATCATGGTGTCATTGCTGCGGGAAGTCAGCGAAGTATTCCCACCAACAGCAATTTCATTGAATATCTTGCGCACGTTATCAACACCCATGATCAGTTTCTCAATATCCGTCTTGATGGTTTCTGTCGGCGCTTCTCCCGTTAACAGTACCATGCGATTATAACTAGTGATATTGATGTGCACTTTATCACCAAATTGCTGATAAATACGCCGCGCCCCTTTTAGTTCAATGCCCTCATCTTCAATGAACATACCACTGGTTCTGCGATCTTCGGATATATATGCGCCGGTTCCTGCTGCCGTACCAATTGCAAACATCGGAACACAACCAACCAGAAAAGGGAAGATTAAAAAAAGAGTTAGCCAGGCTTGATTGAGATATTTCATTTAATTTACTCCACAGAATTCAAAATTTCATGCCTGATAATACAGTAAAATACCCAGATCACGAATAATCAATTGCCTAAAACACAGCAATACAAAGTGACTTAACGGGCATTATGAGCATTGAAGAATACCAACAAACATTAACCGGGCAAATACAAAGTGCGGGTACGAATGAATCTTCTTCCACAGTGCTCGGTGTGGCAGTGGGAGAAGACCGCTATCTGATACCCATGACTGAAGTCAGTGAGGTTATACAGATACCCAAATTAGCACATGTACCGTTAACGCAACCGTGGTTTCTTGGTTTGGCAAATGTACGCGGGAATCTCTACGGAATAACGGACCTGGGTGTTTATCTGGGCGGCGCTCCAACGGCATTCAACTTGAAATCACGAATATTACTCGTTTCTCCAGGGAATAAGATATTTGGTGGTTTCATAGTCAACAGTATGCTCGGCATCAGAAATTTGTCTGATTTTTCACCGGTAAAATCTGCCAAAAAGAAAATGCCTAAGGGTGTTACTGCCAATTATAAAGACACAGAAGGGCGGCTATGGCGAGAATTAAGTCTGTATGAATTGATCCACGATGAAAAATTCCTGCAGATTGCGCGCGAATGATTTCCGGTCTGAACCATCTGCGATACGTTATTAAAAAATTTTTGATAAGTGATTGAGAGAATCATGTCGACTTCCCACGCTGTAGCAAAAGATAAAGCCAAAATTCTGTCCGAGGCACTGCCTTATATACAACGTTTTCATGGCAAAACCATTGTGATTAAATATGGCGGGAATGCCATGGTGGAAGAAAATCTCAAACATGGATTCGCGCGCGATGTCGTGCTGTTGAAGCTGGTTGGTATGAATCCGGTGGTGGTTCATGGCGGCGGTCCGCAGATCGACAACATGCTCAAGCGTGTCGGTAAGCAAGGTGAATTTATCCAAGGCATGCGCGTGACCGATGCGGAAACCATGGATCTGGTTGAAATGGTATTAGGCGGATCGGTCAACAAAGACATCGTGAGTCTGATCAATCGCCACGGCGGCAAAGCCGTCGGTCTAACGGGCAAGGATGGTGCTTTTATCCGCGCTAAGAAGATGCTCATGGCAGATCGCGAGACAGCGGGAAAATGGATCAATATCGGTCAGGTTGGCGAAATCGAATCGATTGATCCCTCGCTCATTGCGCTGCTCGATACGCAGGATTTTATTCCGGTCATTGCACCCATTGGTGTGGGTGCCGAAGGTGAATCCTATAATATCAATGCGGATCTGGTTGCCGGTAAGCTGGCTGAAATTCTCAAGGCGGAAAAACTGATTTTATTATCCAACATCCCCGGTGTGCTGGATAAAGATGGCAACCTGCTGACCGGCTTGACCGCGCAAAGAGTGGATGAATTATTTGCCGATGGCACCATATCTGGCGGCATGCTACCCAAGATTGGATCCGCTCTGGATGCCGTCAAGAAGGGTGTAAAATCCTGCCACATCATTGATGGGCGGGTGGAACATGCACTGTTGCTGGAAATATTGACCGATCAAGGTGTGGGCACTTTGATTAAGGAAAACTAAAAAATATTTGACTGATTGTCATTTCGAGCACCGCGAGAAATCAACAAAGATTGCTCATTGCGTTCGGAATGACCAGTGTCAGTTATTCGGGATTTCCTTCGGGGGCAAACTTTGGTGCTACCAGCGCTTCCCCAATGCCGTCAGAATGCCGCGCAGGATCTGTACTTCCTCTTTCTCCAGCCGTGCCCGTGCGAACAAACGGCGGATGCGCTGCATCAACAGCTTGGGTTTTTGCGGATCAAGAAAATCGCAGGCAATCATCGCCTGCTCAAGATGCGCATAAAATAATTCCAGATCATTAAAACTGACCGGTGATCCGACTGGGGATGCAGGCTCTTCGTTTTCTATCAGTGCCATGCGCAACTCATACGCCATCACTTGTACAGCGCTCGCCAGGTTCAGTGAACTGAACTCCGGGTTAGCAGGAATATGAATAATGATCTGGCATTTATTCACCTCCGCGGTGGTCAGGCCGGAAGTTTCTGCGCCAAACAACAATGCGACCGGCTGCTGTCGCGCATAACGCAATAATTCCGTGCACCCTGCCGTGCATTGAACACATCATGCGAAAGATCGCGTGTCCGCGCCGTCATTGCTGCAACCATCACGGTATTTTCCAACGCTTCATCCAATTCGGTGCAAACCTTAATTTTATCCAGAATATCGCGCGCGCTCACCGCACGGGCATCCGCCTCTCGATCCGGGAAAAGCCGGGGATTGATCAGATACAGCGCGCTTAATCCCATCGTTTTCATCGCCCGCGCAGCCGCGCCGATATTGCCGGGATGGCTGGTGTGGCTGAGAACGATGCGAACATTATCAAGCGGGCAAGGAGCATTCATAGGAAATAGGGTTGTTGCCAAAAAAGAAATGATTGTTGATTTTATCAATCAATACGAGAAATGGAGGTGCCATGACCAGGATTCCCTCGGTGCAACTCCGGATACCGGATTCTAACAGAGGTATGAATTGAAAGCAGTGGGCTGTCAGTGTGCTGTATCAACCGAAATAATGTGCTTTTTTACTGAAACAATGCGGCGATAATAAAAAACTTGTTGTTTCACAGCGGCTAAGTAACAATCCGAATGAGCGGTTACTTAAGGAATCTCTGAATAACTCACCTTTGTCATTCCGAACGTAGTGAGGAATCTTTGGCAATCAACAGTATAGATTTCTCGCTATGCTCGAAATGACAGTTATTCAGAGGTTCCTTAAGCAGTGCTGTGGGCAAGTATGCAACGCAGCAAGTTCGGTGTTTATACGATACCGGCACAATCATTAATTTTGTTCGGGAGTAATTGAGATGGGAACACGCGCGGCAACAAAATCCTTACGGTCAATCTATCAACTTAAAATTACCCTAAAGGGTTTTCGTCCGCCAATATGGCGCAGGTTTTTAGTAGCGAGCACAGTCAGCCTGGAAGATGTGCATGATATTTTGCAAATTGTGATGGGATGGACCGATTCCCATATGCACGAGTTCTCTAAGGGAAGCGATCGTTATGGCGTGCCGGATGCGGATTTCCCCTCGGATATTCTGGATGAAGCCGAATGCCGGCTTGATCAGGTATTAAAGAAGGAAAGGGATAAGCTGAACTATACTTATGATTTTGGTGATGGCTGGGAGCATGAAGTCGTTCTGGAAAAAATCCTGCCGTTTGAAACAGGCGTTGCTTTGCCGGTGTGTCTCAAAGGCAGCGGGGCTTGTCCGCCTGAGGATATTGGTGGAGTAGTGGGTTATACGATGTTCCTGGATGCGATTTCGGATCCTGAACATCCGGAACACGAAAGTATGCTGGAATGGATAGCAGGGGATATCGACAGTGGTTTTGACCCGGAATATTTTGATTTGGCTGAAGTGAACAATCTGTTGCAGGGATAGTGCGATGGCTTGGCGGGACGCTCGCGGAAAAGTAAGTGTGGAAACATGGACAATCGCTCATCAGGAAATTGTACCCAATTATGGCAACTAAGGACGACAAGGCGGCAGGTAGCGGACCAAGCCAGAAAGCGCAGCAAGAAACTATGCTGGATGATGAATTTTCGCTCGAATTGCAGGAAGCATCGCCAGGTAGAGCGATGCCGGGAAAAGAATCCTCTGGGAAACGCACACCGGATCAACGAAAAGAGAAGAATCAGTCCTCCGAAGTGCTCAGTTACCGCCATGACGATAAACGCGCCAACAATCCGCATGTCGGCATGGTCGATACGCATTCGGACGGCGTGGAAGGAAAAACCGCCTGGCAATACGACCCGCATATCGATCCGGAAGCCGCGAAGGATATCGATACGATCAAAGGCATTACCGCGCTGAGAGTGCAGATGAATACCGATTTGCTGACCGAAGACCTGAAGAAAGGGCGCGCCAGCAACGAGTCGTTCTGGCTGATGGGGCAACCGGATGTGATCGTCAAGCAGATCAAGACCGGGTACTATCAGGTGGAAGTGCGCGGCTTTGATTATTTTGATACCAAAACCGGCGAACTGAAGTCCGGCGGCAAAAAGAATATCGCCATGTGGGCGCTGGATACCGATTACGACAACCGCTCGTTGTTTCCGCGCCAGGTATTTTTCCCGATGGCCGGAAGTGGCGATGGCTGGAACAAGCTGCGCAAGGATATTCGCGCCGAGCTCAACGAGGAGTTGCTGGAGCAGTTCCATGGCACGGTGTCGTTGCCGTTTGAGGCCGGGGAGAACGAATGCATTGCGGTGAAAATCGTCGATGACCGCGGCATTGAATCGCTCAAAGTGATTAATCTGGATCGGATGTCCGTTTGATGCCTGATAAAACGCCATCCTCGCTGATTATCAATTCGCCGTACGAGAAACCTATCCGTTATTGGGAACAGGACGAGAACGGCAAGTTATTAACGGTCACGCAAGGTCGGCGGCCCGCGGCGTATGAGTTGTATGACACACGCACCAATACGCGGCGTGTCGAAAAGCTGGAGCTGGTCAACGCTATTCGCGAACGCGTGGATGCATGGCGTGATGCCGGTTGGCCCGGCGTGACCAGTGTTACCCGGCAATTATTGGAACATTGGTGTGAGCGCGGCGAATGGGACGGCGAGGGAAAATGCTGGGTTGGCGGGCCACGGCAATATCCTTTTTATTTTTGTCAGTTGGAAGCGATCGAATCGCTGATTTGGTGGCTGGAAGCGCCGCAAGATTATAAACAAGGCATTTTTTTACAAGGCGACGGCGGGCCGTGGGAGCGCATTTGTAGCAAAATGGCCACGGGATCGGGCAAGACGCCGCTGATGGCGTTAATCATCACCTGGCAAACTTTGAATGCGCTGCATTACCCCAAAGATACGCGTTTTTCCAAGGCGGTGTTCATCGTGGCGCCGGGGCTGACGGTAAAAAGCCGCTTGCAGGTGCTGTATCCCGGTGATGAAAAGAATGTCTATGATGAGTTCCGCCTGTGTCCGAACGAGGCGATGCGGCAAAAGCTCAATCAAGTCGAATTATTGATTGAAAACTGGCATACCTTGATGCCGCTGAAAGAGTAGGAGCGATCCGTGGTTAAGAAAGGCAAGGAAAGCGATGAAGCCTTTGCCCGCCGTGTATTGGGCAAGCTGGCGGCGTGCAAGGATCTGGTGGTGATCAATGATGAAGCGCATCATGCCTACCGCCAGCGCGCGGAAATGAAAGTCAGCAAGAAAGAAGCGGAAGAATTGGGTATCGATCTGGATGAGGCGACGCGTTGGATTGAGGGATTGGATCGCATCCATAAAACCCGGCGCATCCGCCGCTGTTTTGATTTGTCGGCGACGCCATTTGCACCGACGGGCAAGACGAATACTGAGGCGGGGTTGTTTGCATGGGTGATTTCCGATTTTGGTTTGAATGATGCGATTGAAGCGGGTTTGGTCAAAACGCCGCGCATTGTCGTGCGTGATGACGCGATGCCGAATGCGAAAAGTTATCGCAGCAAGCTCTATCATTTATACCGCGAAGAAGAAGTCAGAGAGGATTTAAACCGTAAAGCGAATGCCACTGACCCGTTGCCGGATCTGGTGCAAAAAGCCTATGCCATTCTGGCTTATGATTGGCAACTGACGGCGCAGGAATGGAGCAAGAGCGGGCACGAAATTCCGCCGGTTTTATTAACGGTCTGCAACCGGACTGAGACGGCAGCGCGTATTGAAAGATTTTTCAACAGCGGTGACTGCCTGATTAAGGGTACTCAGGCACCGGATCAAACGTTGCGGGTGGATTCCAGGGTGCTGGAAAAAGCGGAGCGCGGGGAGTCTGTCACCAAAGACAAAGACTATGATCAGCGCTTGACGGAAATTATCGAAGCAGCCGGTTTGCCCTCGGATAAAACGGAAGATTTACTGGCATTGAAGCAGCAGGAACAACTGCGCGCTTTGGTGGACACGGTCGGCAAGCGCGACCAACCCGGCCAAAAGCTGCACAATGTGATTTCGGTCGCCATGCTGTCCGAGGGATGGGATGCCGCGAATGTGACGCATATTATGGGGCTGCGTGCATTCACCAGCCAGTTGCTGTGTGAACAGGTGATCGGGCGGGGTTTGCGGCGTGTGGCGCATGATATGGATGAGCAGGGCTTGTTTTTGCCGGAATATGTCAATATTTTTGGCGTGCCGCTGTCGATCTTTCAGGATGTGGGGGAAGAAGGAGAAGCACCGCCACCGCCTAAACCGAGTGTGCGCATACAGGTCGAACCAGGCCGTAATCACCTTGAGATTCGATGGCCCAATATTCAACGCATTGATGCCGTGCTGAAGCAGGAATTGGTTATGGATTGGGAGAATGTTCAGCCATTGACACTCGATCCGATGAATACGCCGCTCAATGCGGAAGTGGCGCCATCACTCACCGGGTTTGCGAATCTATCGATGGTTTCTGAGATTGATCTGGAAAAAGCCGTGGATGATTTCAGGCTGCAAAACCTTATTTTCCGTGCTGCCAGAAAGCTGTATTTACAAAGTGCGGATAGCTTCGGTGGCGATAAGCAATTTCTTGCGGTGCAACTGATTCGTATCGTGGAAGCGTTTCTCGACAGTGACAAACTGGATATTCCCAGCCTTTGGCATCAAGACCCGATACGCAAGCAGATATTGTTTGCACTGAATATGGATACGGTGGTTGCGCATGTGAGCCGGTTTGTCAGCGCGCAAAATACCGAGAAACTTAAAGCGATATTTGATGAATTGAATCCCATAGGCTCTACAGCGCGAATGCGTTCCTGGTTGACAACGCGGCCTTGTCTCGCCACTGAAAAGTCGCAGATTAGCCATGTGGTTTACGACAGCGCATGGGAAAAAGCCGTGGCGGATCTTTGTGAGAAAGTGCCGCAGGTGGTTGCATGGGTGAAGAATGATCACCTGGATTTTATAGTGCGTTATCTGTGGCGCGGCTCTTCGCGCAATTTTATTCCGGATTATTTAGTTCGCCTGAATAACGGCAAAACGCTGGTGCTCGAGGTGAAAGGTGTCGATAGCGAGCAAAACCGGGCGAAACGCGCTGCGATGGAAACCTGGATTAAAGCAGTCAATGAGCAGGGTGGTTTTGGGCATTGGTGTTTTGATGTGGTGTTTGAACCCGCCAGAACCCGGGATGCATTGTTAAAGCATGCGGAAAGAGGTGGTTAATTTGGTTATTAGAAGACTAATGGAAGACTTAAATACGTTAATAAATTTTACTTTAATATTATTATCAAACTATTAGAAACGTCTGTAACTGGAGATATTTGCCCGTCATGCGCATTTTATAAATAAATGCTTGAACTTTTTCAGGAAACGTGTATCTTATCTATGTCTTTTGGATTCAAGTTATTAAATTGTGATGCTTTTGGTTGACCATTTTTCCTTGATATTCGATGGCTACTATGGATTACCATAGACGTAAATTTTTAATTATTAAGGAAATAACATGGCAACAGGTATTGTAAAATGGTTTAATGACGCTAAAGGTTTCGGTTTTATTACTCCAGACAACGGCGGGGAAGATTTATTTGCACACTTCTCTGCAATCAATAGCAATGGTTTTAAATCATTGCGCGAAGCTCAACGCGTTACCTTTGATGTAACAACAGGACCTAAAGGTAAACAAGCTTCAAATATTGTGCCTGAATAAATTCGAGTATCAATAAATAAAAAACCCCGGTTTACCGGGGTTTTTTATTGGGTGCGCCCTGTGCCGGATGCATTCAATAAAAAAGTTCGGATATCTTCAGTATTCCTGAAAAACCAACCAAGATACGGTAGCATAGCGGCATTCTAATAACCTTGATTATTTACTATGCCCGTTAATATTCCCCCTTTACTTCCCGAACATTTATTGCCCGTTGCAGGCGTAACCCTTGGCATTGCCGAAGCTGGTATTAAAAAACCCGGCCGCAAGGATTTGCTGGTGATTTTGCTGGATGAAGAGACTCAAGTTGCCGGTGTTTTTACACAGAATCGCTTTTGTGCAGCGCCGGTGATTGTGGCAAAGCAACATTTGGCGCAATCTGTTCGTGCATTGGTGGTGAATACTGGGAATGCCAATGCCGGTACCGGCGATGCGGGGATTCAGCATGCTCTGACAACTTGTTCTGAATTAGCCAGATTAGCCGGTTGCACGACGCAGCAAGTACTGCCATTCTCAACGGGCGTGATCATGGAACCGTTGCCGGTGGACAGGATTATCAAAGGATTACCTGCGGCCGTGGCTAATTGCAAGGCGGATAACTGGTTTACTGCGGCACAGGCGATTATGACGACGGACATCGTGCCGAAAGCGGCATCGCGACAGGTGCTGATTGATGGCAAAATAGTGACGGTTACCGGAATCGCCAAAGGCTCAGGCATGATTCGTCCGAATATGGCAACGATGCTCGGCTATGTTGCCACTGATGCGGCCATCGGCCAGGCTTTATTACAGACATTGGTGCAGTATGCGACGGATCATTCGTTTAACCGCATCACGGTGGATGGCGATACGTCCACTAATGATGCCTTTATAGTCATTGCAACCGGAAAAGCGGGTCATAGAGAAATTACCCATCAAGACAGCAACGAATTTGACCAGTTGCAGGAAGCCATCACCCTGGTTGCCGCCGATCTGGCCAAAATGATTGTGCGTGATGGTGAAGGTGCGACTAAGTTTATTACCGTGCAGGTAGATGCCGGAAAAATGCGGATGAATGCGCCAAAGTGGCATACGCCATTGCGCATTCGCCGTTGGTTAAAACCGCTTTCTTTGCGTCGGATCCCAATCTGGGGCGTATTCTGGCTGCCATTGGTTATGCCGGAATTGATGATCTTAATGTGGGCGGAATTCAACTGTATCTGGATGATGTGCTGGTTGCGGAACAAGGCGGCAGAGCACCGCATTATCGCGAAGAAGACGGTCAGCGCGTGATGAATCAAGCCGAGATTACCATCCGTGTGGTGCTGAATCGCGGTTCCGCTTCTACCACCGTATGGACCTGCGATTTTTCTTATGATTACGTTAAGATTAATGCGAGCTATCGCAGCTAAGCCGATATATCCCATGAATGATTTAGACAAGTTCTATGAGCGGGCGGAAAGACTGTTCGACCACTTGGAAAGGTTTCTGCCGCCTACACAACCGGAACCTGACTGGCAAACGGCAACTGCTTTTCGTTGGCGCAGGCAAGGTAATGCCGGGTATATCCAGTCGATTGCGCATCCGCATCGGATTACACTCGATGCATTGTGCGGGATTGACGATCAGAAGCAACGGATTGATCAGAATACGCAACAGTTTGTGCAGGGTTTTTCTGCTAATAACGTATTGCTGACAGGTGCGCGCGGCACGGGAAAATCTTCGCTGATCAAATCACTGCTGAATAAATATGCAAAGAATGGGTTACGCCTGATCGAAGTGGAAAAGTATCATCTCGTCGATCTGCATGATATTGTGGAAAAGATTTATCAGCGCCCGGAACGCTTTATTTTGTTTTGCGACGATTTGTCTTTTGAAACCGATGAGCCGGGGTATAAAGCCCTCAAGGTGGTGCTGGATGGATCCATCGCTACAGTATCCGATAACGTTCTGATCTACGCCACATCCAACCGTCGTCACATGGTGCCAGAGTTCATGCGCGATAATCTTGATACGCGGCACATTGGTGAGGAAGTGCACCCGAGTGAGGCGATTGAGGAAAAAATTTCATTGTCGGAGCGATTTGGCTTGTGGGTGTCATTTTATCCTTTCGATCAGGAACAATATCTGCAAATCGTGCGTTACTGGCTGGCTTATTTTGGTGTCAATGAAATGACCGCATTGGTGCGTACAGAAGCCTTGCAATGGGCACTGGAGCGTGGTTCACGCAGTGGACGGGTGGCTTGGCAGTTTGCACGGGATCGGGTCGGCAGGCAAAAATCGGTTCGTGATAATCCATAGCCAATGAACAGTTTCTCCACTCCTGTCGCGGGATCAATCCCAGTTGTTGAGGTCGTCGCAGCCGTCATTACACGGCCGGATGGCCGGTTTTGCTGACGCGCAGACCTGGTGGAAAAGTATATTCCGGGTATTGGGAATTTCCTGGTGGCAAGGTTGAGCCAAACGAATCGTTATTACACGCGCTGGTGCGCGAGTTGTGGGAAGAGTTGGGGATTCAGGTTGGTAACGCCTATCCCTGGGTAACGCGTGTGTTTGCCTATCCACATGCAACGGTGCGATTGCATTTTTTTCGTGTGGTGGAATGGGAAGGCAGGCTCTTGCCGAGGGAAAATCAGGGGTTGTTCTGGCAATTGCCATATCAGGTTGAAGTATCTCCCATCCTGCCTGCCAACGGACCCATATTACAAGCGCTTTTGTTGCCGCCGGTTTATGCTATTACCCAAGCATCTGAGATCGGGATTGAACCTGCAATGAAGCAGATTGAACAAGCATTGCGGAATGGCCTGCGTTTGCTTCAGATCCGCGAGAAACAAATGGCGAAAGATATGCTGCGGGAATTTTCCATGCAAGTACTCGCTCTTGCGCAGTCTTATCAAGCGAGGGTGTTGATAAACGGTGATGCGGATCTGGCTCGTGAGATTGGTGCCGATGGTGTGCATTTTACCGCATCTCAACTGATGGGAATGCCGTGCCGTCCTGATCCTGAATATGGATTATGTGGCGCATCCTGTCATAATGCCGAAGAACTTTTTGAGGCTGAACAACTGGGGTTTGATTTTGTCGTGTTGGGTCCGGTGCAGCCAACACTCAGCCATCCTGGGCTATCTCCATTGGGTTGGAGAAGATTTGCCACGCTGATTCGTGATTATTCATTGCCGGTTTATGCTTTGGGCGGGTTACGTCCGCAAGATTTGCCGATAGCACAGGAAATGGGCGCGCACGGCATTGCCATGATGCGCGGTATCAAATAATTAAAAAATACGATGTA
Source organism: Nitrosomonas sp. (assembly GCA_016721865.1). Classification (GTDB taxonomy): domain Bacteria; phylum Pseudomonadota; class Gammaproteobacteria; order Burkholderiales; family Nitrosomonadaceae; genus Nitrosomonas. Next base: position 68,867 of record JADKHF010000006.1, read on the forward strand.
ACGGAAAAACGATTAATGGATTATTCCATCAATTCATGAGGTAAAGGATTGGTGTAAACCGCTACCTGATTCCTGCCGCCATTTTTGGCGGCGTATAATGCTTTGTCTGCTCTATCTAGCAGGGCTGTGCCGATAAATTCGGCATCGGGTGGTTGCGCGGTTAATAAGCTTCTCAAGCTGGCCATGCCGATTGAAATCGATACGTTGAATTGTTTGTCATTAAAATTCAGGGTTGTGGAACAAATCGCCTGGCGCAGACGTTCAGCAATTTCATGAGCAGCCTGTAATGTTGTCGTAGGCAGCGCGACGACGAATTCCTCACCGCCGTAACGAGCCACAATATCACAGGATCTGACCTGTTCTTTGATTAAGCTGACCATGTGCCTTAACACCAAGTCACCGGTTTGATGCCCGTAGGTGTCATTTACATTTTTGAAGTGATCAACATCAAGAAACATGCAAATCAGATCATCATCCCAGCGGATGCATCTGGCAATCTCATCTTTGAAACGCAGATCGAAATAGCGACGGTTATAAGCCTGTGTTAAGACATCCTGATAACTGACTTCTTTGATTCTTTGCTGGTTGAGGCAATTTTCTACTGCAACAGCGGTCATGGCTGACAGTTTCTGCAGAAAAAGCGTTCCAACACCTTGTTGGTAGCGATTAATGTCATGGCTTAGTAACAATAATGCACCGATGATTTGCTCACCGCGCAGCAGTGGCAAGAATGCAGCACTTCTGATTTGAGCTCTATTTTTTAAATTGACCGTCATCCAATTGTATTTTTTTAATACTTCAGTACCCAACATCGGTTGGCTGATCAACGATTGGATGATTTCCGCATCTTTTGAAGTATCAAGAATAAGTAATTTATTCTCAAAATTCAGCCGAGCCTCTTCATCGTGATCAAAAAATAAGCGCTCGGTATCTCTATGATGATCGATGAGACATAACACCACATCCAAGAGCTGAAAGCGCGTTATGGTCTGGGATAATAGTAATTCGCGCAATTGTTTTGGTGTATTGGCCCCGATGATTTCGAAACCAAAAGTTTCATATAATTCCTGTTTTTTTTCATTGGCTCTGGCCTGTTTGATTAGATGATCCAGTTTGCGCTGTAATTGGCGATTCTTCTCATAAATCGACTCATCCATTAGATAGGCTCATTTATTTTATTATCTTCCAGATTTTTCTCTGGTTCAGGAATTCGATAAGATTCCTGAGCCCACTGCGACAAATCGTTTGTTTTGCACCGTTCAGAACAAAATGGGCGAAACCGGCTGGCTGGTTCCCAGACTACACACTTACCACACTGAGGGCAATTGACTATTCGTTGTTGCATAAAAGTGAATTTTTGTTGGTTGTTAAACAATATGTGCTTTATTCTGGGAGCCTTTCGGACTTAAGGTCAATCTACTGCGTCAATGGGAAAGCGGTTCATATTTTCTTAATTTTTCTTTGCAAAGTCTTGCTATGCGCTTCTAAATTGATAAAACCTGCACTCGTTCTCCCATCTGGCTCGCTCGATTGCTTAAGTCCGACAGGATCCTAGAAGAATATAAGTAGAATAGTTATAAAATCATTGCGTGCCCGCCTTGATATTGGATAATCTGACTTAAACTGCCATCAGGATAAATGAAATCCATCTACTATTCTTGCAGAAATTTAATATTGTTTCAGCTGTCATTGTGATATTTTTCTTTTTTTTTAAAAAACTGCGCACAAGTTAGCTTTAACTTTTCAAATTACGTTTAATTAAATACTTAAAGGTTGGCAATTCTGGCTACTCGACAAGAACTTTCAGATTTTCTGGCTAAAACCGAGAGGCGTGCATATAAACAAGCGATTTTTGCGGTTCATGATGAACATGTGGCATTGGATATTGTGCAAGATTCTATGATGAAGCTTGCGCTGAAATATGCTTCTAAGCCGATGGAAGAATTACCACTTTTGTTTCAGCGTATTCTGCAGAATACCATTCGCGATTATTATCGACGACAAAAGATCCGTTCATTATGGACTACACTGTTTTCGGCGTTCACGCCCAATGATCAGGACAAGAGCCAAGAAGACTTCGATATTCTCGAAACTTTGCAGATAAAACAGGAATCCAATTTTTCTCAAGAACCTGACGCACAGCTAGAGAGAGCGCAACTGATTGGTTTGATAGAGAAAGCGATGGAAATTCTTCCGCCACGTCAACGCGAAGCCTTCATGCTGCGTTATTGGGAAGAAATGAGTTTAGCGGAGACGGCTATAATTATGAAATGCTCGGAAGGGAGTGTAAAAACCCATTGCTCGCGGGCAGTTCATGCATTAGCAACAATTCTCAGAGAGAAAGGGGTGAAATTATGAACGAGCAAGAGCTGGGAAAAGAGATTGCCAGATATTTAGACGTCGGTGCTAATGAGACAATTAAACAGAGTACGTTGTATCGGTTGCAATCTGCCCGTCGAACGGCTTTGGAAAATTGCCAGCCTGCATTGGAGATCATTAATTCAGGTAATGGTACTTCGGTTTACGGGGGCATGGCGAGCATTTTAAAACCGGAAAGCTGTTATTGCTATTGCTAGTGTTGTTTGTTTTTGCTCTGGTGTCCGCAACATATTGGCAATTCCTGGAAAAAAGTAAGTCAGCTGTAGATACCACGATACTGGTTGATGACTTGCCGACAGATGCTTATATTGATAATGAGCCTGAGTTGGATGATGATTTATCAATAGATACTTATATTGACAATGTGCTGCAACTGGTTGATGACTTATCGGCAGAGGAGCGTATTGATAATGAACCTGAACTGGCTGATGACGTGTCGACGGATGCTGCTATTGATGATGAACCTGAACTGGCTGAAGATGATCTGCCGACAGATGCTCGTATTGATAATGAGATTGATGAGTGGTTGGACTCTAATTAGTGTAGTGTCTGGAAAAAACAGAAACATAAAACCAAATATAAAATCTCATTTTGGCGCTTCATTTAAATAAAAAAAAAAAAAAAATAAATAAAGTATTATAAAATATGCATTAGGGACCCGTATTAGGGCATCTCTAAAAATCCAAATTTCGTTACAACACTTTGTTGCTCGCAAAAAATGTTTCCTTAAATATCTGACATATGCTGCGTCACCATTTTAGTTCACGCCTCGTTTTGATTGGGATTTTGAATTTTTAGAGGTGTCCATTAATTATTGTCGGATTATTTTTGTTATTCTCTGATGTCTTATCTGAATCCGGTAGGTCTTTGCAGAAAGAATTAAAACCGCAGCAGAAGCGTGATCTAATCACAAATAAAGCGCTGGGATTCGTGGATTTTCGAGCAGTGAAAATAGGCGCGTGCAAGATAAGAAAACTCTGTATATCAGAGAGTAAAAGTAATTAAATCAATCTGTAAAGGTATGAATGCGAGAAATTCCAATTCTGACAGGATCTGGAAGAAGTTCTAAAACCTTGGTACTGTCGATTCTCAGCTAGTATAGAATACGCGCTTATTTGATTGCGGGCATGATAAAACCATGTTGAAGCGAAGCTGTAACCTGTCAACGAATGCTGTGAGCAATCCATTTGGCAATTGATTGCGCAGCCCCCTCATTTTCTAGAGAAATTCCTATCTTGTTTTTTCTTGCAGCTTAGCGAATGCAGCAAATCCAGAATTTATCACTGAATAATCTCCCATCAATCTGGGTCGAAGCACTTTCGTCACAATTAACCGCTGAAGAAAATGTACTTGCCTGGCTTGAAATCGATCTAAATACACAACTCCATTTTTCTGCCTGTATCGTAGTAGTGACCGATAAACGCTTGCTAGCCAAAATGGCAGACGATGAGGTTTGGCAAGAATGGCGTTATCAGCAAGGCTTATTGCTGACGCAACGGGATTACGCAGGTGTCGGTTGCCTTGAATTGTTTGATACGCATGCACGGCTTGCGAATTGGCGTTACCGTTTAGGCAACGACACAGCAGTCAGTCGACTGATCGAATGCTTTACGCAGCAGCTTACCTATCATCTTACCGGTAAACTGCCGGTATCTGAGCATACACAGTTTCAATGTCCGAATTGTGCTGCTTTTTTATCCTCTGAACAGGAGGAATGCCCAGTCTGCGACAAACAAAGCCATACACCGCCTTCCCCCTGGACATTGTTGCGTTTGTGGCGCTTCGCAAGGCCCTACAAGGGGCGCCTGCTCATTGATTTTTGTTGACCCTATGCAGTACCGCTGCAACGTTGGTGCCACCCTATTTAACCATGCCACTCATGGATAATGTGTTGATACCGTATCAGAACGGTCAACCGATCAATGCCGATTTGGTGACGCTGTATCTTTCGGGTTTGCTAGGTGCAGCGGTGCTTGCCTGGGCTTTGGGCTGGGCGCGAACGTATATGCTGGCACTGGTTTCGGAACGTATTGGTGCTGATCTACGCACGACAACCTACGAGCATCTTATTAATCTTTCACAGGAATATTTTGGTGGTAAACGTACCGGCGATTTGATGGCACGAATTGGCTCTGAGACCGATCGTATCAATCTTTTCATTTCATTGCATTTGCTGGATTTTGCCACTGATGTCATTATGATTGGTATGACAGCCATGATTCTGGTTTCAATTAACCCGTGGCTGGCGCTTGTGACGCTTGTTCCGCTGCCGATCATCGCATGGCTGATTTATCTTGTTCGTGATCGATTGCGAATTGGTTTTGAGAGAGGGGATCGTATCTGGGCTGAAGTGACCAATGTACTTGCGGATACTATCCCAGGCATTCGAGTAGTGAAAGCATTTGCTCAGGAAAAAAGAGAGGCGGCACGCTTTCATGCCGCAAACCTGCGGAATTTACAGGTTAATGATCGCGTCAACAGGGTGTGGTCATTATTTACACCAACGGTCACATTGCTGACAGAAATCGGTTTGCTGGTAGTGTGGATATTTGGTATCTGGCAGATATCTAATGATGAAATTACGGTCGGGGTGCTTACGGCTTTTCTTGCCTATATTAGCCGGTTTTATATCAGACTTGATTCGATGAGTCGTATTGTTTCCATCACGCAAAAAGCCGCCGCGGGTACCAAGCGTATTTTTGATATTCTGGATCATGTCTCCAGTGTTCCGGAACCATCCAATCCTGTGTATTTGCCGGCAATCCAGGGTCAAATCGAATTGCGCAATGTTGGTTTCCGTTATGGAACGCGCAGCATTACGCGTGACATCAATCTGATTATCAAACCCGGCGAAATGATTGGCCTGGTTGGCCACAGTGGTTCCGGGAAAAGTACCCTGGTTAATTTGATCTGCCGTTTTTACGATGTTTCCGAAGGCATGATTCTGATCGATGGGCATGATATACGCTCTTTACCGATTGCTGAGTATCGCAAAAATATCGGGCTGGTACTTCAGGAACCTTTTCTGTTTTATGGCACCATCGCGGAAAATATTGCCTATGGTAAACCGGATGCAACACGCGCGGAAATTGTTTCTGCCGCTCGCGCGGCTCATGCTCATGAATTTATTCTGCGCTTGCCCCATGGTTACGATTCGCTGGTGGGTGAGCGTGGTCAAGCGCTTTCTGGCGGTGAACGTCAGCGTATCTCGATTGCTCGCGCACTATTGATTGATCCGCGTATTCTGATTCTGGATGAAGCGACTTCTTCGGTCGATACCACAACTGAAAAAGACATTCAGAAGGCATTGGACAATTTGGTGCGTGGCCGCACAACGATTGCTATCGCGCATCGTTTATCGACTTTGCGCGAGGCCAATCGGTTGATTGTTCTTGATCGCGGTAGAATCGTCGAAATTGGAAATCACGCCGAATTGATGGCACGCGAAGGCTATTACTATCGTTTGTATCTGGCGCAAGCGCGAAATGTCGATACTGAGGATCGCGCAACTGTCTCCGTTGCGGAGCATAGTGCTGCAGGGGAACGTAAATGAGTGGCGCGGTTGAATATCAATTAAGCCGTAATTCCTACGGGCGATTGGTTTTTACCGATCAATCCGGTCTGGTGCAGGAAGGTGTAGTGCCGGTACGATCATTTCCGATTACTGATCCAGATCAGGGCATTGCTTTGGTTGATTCGCATGGCCATGAGTTGTTGTGGATTGAGCGGTTGGCTGATTTGCCGGAAGATTACCGTGCGCTCATTGAATCGGAGCTTGCGAGTCGTGAATTTATGCCTGTGATCAGGCGTGTCCTTAAGGTCTCCAGTTTTGTTACACCGAATACCTGGCAAGTTGAAACGGATCGCGGTGACTCTACTTTTATACTCAAAGGTGAAGAAGATATCCGCCGTCTAACTGCATCATCGTTAATGATTACAGATAGTTGTGGTATTCATTTTCGGATCCGTGATCGTTTGGCACTTGATCGTCATAGCCGTAAACTGCTGGATCATTTTCTTTAATTCAGTTGGTTTCTCAAGTGACACAAACCGGACTCTGATAAGTCAAACGGTCTTTTCTGGATTGAACCGGCAATTATAAAATGACCGGGCTTCCCATGACTGGAAGAAAATTTATGTAATCCCTGATCATGATAAAATTTTGCGGTTCCAGATTAAAGATTAAAATGTTGCCTGGATTCACTTATCCTCCGTTATGAAAAAAAATTATCTTGAAAGAATACTGACCGCACAGGTTTATGATGTTGCGATCGAGAGCCCGTTGGAGCATGTCGCCAATCTATCCGAGCGCATCCATAATCAGGTGTTATTGAAACGGGAAGATTTGCAGCAGGTTTTTTCTTTCAAGTTGCGCGGCGCGTATAACAAAATGATCAAGCTATCGCCAGCGGTGCGCAATCGCGGCGTGATTGCCGCCTCTGCCGGTAATCATGCGCAGGGTGTAGCATTAGCTGCCAAGCGATTGAGCTGTAGCGCTACGATCGTGATGCCGGTTACGACGCCGCAAATCAAAGTGCATGCGGTGATGGCGCTAGGGGCTTCGGTATCGCTGTATGGCGATTCCTATAACGATGCCTATGAGCATGCTGTCACGCTGGCAAAAGAGGAGCAAGCCACCTTTGTTCATCCCTACGATGACCCGGACGTGATCGCCGGGCAGGGAACGGTCGGCATGGAAATCTTGCGCCAACATACGGGTAATATTCACGCCATTTTTGTGCCGATTGGCGGCGGTGGGCTGATCGCCGGAATAGCGGCTTATGTGAAAAGGCTGTATCCGAAAATCAAGATTATCGGCGTCGAGCCGGTAGATTCGGATGCCATGTACCGTTCATTGCAAAGCGGCCGCCGTGTCAAATTGGCACAAGTGGGCTTATTTGCAGATGGTGTAGCGGTGCGGTATGTCGGCAAGGAAACCTTCCGGTTATGCCGCGAATTGGTTGACGAAGTGATTCTGGTTGATACCGACGCCATCTGCGCAGCAATCAAGGATGTGTTTGAAGATACGCGCACGATTCTGGAGCCTTCCGGCGCACTTTCCATCGCAGGCCTGAAAGCGTATGTGGCGCGCGAAAAAATCCAGCATAGAACACTGGTCGCGATTGCATCCGGCGCGAATATGAATTTTGACCGTTTGCGCCATATTTCAGAACGCGCGGAAATCGGGGAGCAACGTGAAGCTGTGATGACAGTGACGATCCCGGAAGCACCAGGCAGTTTTAAGAAATTCTGTAATCTGCTGGGTGCAAAAAGTATTACCGAATTTAATTATCGTTATTCCGATCCGAAAGTGGCGCATGTTTTTGTCGGCGTATCGGTGCGCAATCAGGAAGAAACCCAGAAACTGATCAGCGAATTAAAACAAAGCGGTCTGGCCACCGAAGACATGAGCAACAACGAAATGGCCAAGCTGCATATTCGTCATTTGGTCGGCGGGAGAGCGCATGCGGTCAAGAATGAAATTCTTTACCGCTTCGAATTTCCGGATCGTCCCGGTGCGTTGATGAATTTCCTGAACAACCTTAGCCATAACTGGAATATCAGCCTGTTTCACTATCGTAACCATGGTGCCGACTATGGTCGTGTGCTGATCGGAATCCAGGTGCCTCCGGAAGAAAAATCTGACTTTAAAACATTCCTTAATCAACTCGGTTATCGCTATTGGGACGAGACCAGAAATCCAGCCTACAAGTTATTTCTTGGGTAATACAATCAGACTCAATGCTCATTGATTACATATAAGTCAACTGATAATTGCGTTATTGCGTTATTCCATTAATCAGGTACTCCACTTCGTAGCGGATTTGATCAATGGGTTAAACAGCCGGTCAGGGAAGAATTGACTGGAATTCCGCTAATAAATATCCGCTTGAACAGTAATTACGTTGTCTAGAATAATATACAATTCGACTATTCGTTTTACCTGAATCCCCCAGATTCGCTCGGTCGATATCCATCGAAATATTAACCTAAATTCCTCAGTTGAAGACTCTTAAATTGCTCAAGAGCCCTATTTTAAGGTTCTTTGAAAGATACATAACATCACCAATCAGGTGAGATTTTAGTGAAATAATAAAGAAATGCTGAAAGTGTTGTCACGCCTTGCTCTCGGCTTGTTTGCTGTAACTGAGGAGCAGTTAACATTTAAGGCCTGGAACCATTAGTATTAGATTACAGCCATTTTCATCCTAAATTCCAACTGAGGAAATTAGGGTTAATCGTTATACCACTGGAACTACGTGACCAGATCGCGAATGGTTCATTGTTTATAGGAGCAAAATCCATTGTTCCTATAGATAGGCTGTGACAATTTGCCGCATTGACGCCATTGATGTATTCCCATAACAATGCAGGGGAGCGATTGAATGGATGGCGTAATAAGTTCCCGGACTTCTTCATTTTTCATGGTTTGCCGTGAACATTACCTACATTTCTTGCTCACGACTCATGAGCGCACGCAATTTCATTTTTCGGTCTTAATTCGCGGCCGGAATAGCGATAATCCTGATCCGATATCAGAGGATTATGTTGTGCTGCGAGCGATTTCACTCGGTCGTCCATCAAACAATTGTTTCGGACTACCTTGAACTGATAGAAATACTCTTCTGGCAGGCTGCTCTACATGAATTTTTTACCCTCTACATTTGATGGGAGTTTAGAGACTTACTTCAGAATCATCCGAAAGGGGATGGCCGTGCGCAGCCATTGCGATCTGTTGAAATGGTTGCAGGGAGATTTGCAGCACTATCTGCCACATAAGATCATGCTCGCACTTTGGATTCGCACGGATGCGAACCAGGTTGAATACGATGTTGTTTCCGCATTGCCAGGGATCAGAACCGGGTTTTTACATTTGGAAAAACTGATAACGTTGCAACAGGAACTTCATGGTTTTTGGATTGAGCTGGGCAAAGTGCCTTACAGGCAAAGCCTTGATGCTCAGGATTCACAGTCCGAAGATTGCAAGCCGCCTGCTACTGACGAAATATTTCGCGGCATGCGATCTTTGCTCGTACACGGCGTCAGTGACGAGCGCGTGGGTCAGGATTGTCTGTACATTCTATTCAATTCGAAGGATAGTTTCGATGACACTACACTGCGCGTTATGGAAAGCCTGCTGCCGTATCTTGATACCGCTTTACGCCGGATCACGCCTCTGGTTCGTCAGCATCAGGCTATGCTCCCTTCGGCAGATTTGCTGCAAAGTAGTATAAATTACGGATTGAGCATGCGCGAAGTCGAAATACTGTACTGGGTCAGGCTGGGCAAAACAAATTCTGAGATCGCTTCCATTCTCGAGATCAGTGCTAGTGTCTAATTGCATAAGTTAACGATTGTATTTCTGAGTTGAGCACCTCTTACCTCGCGCTTCCTCCAAACAAACGGCGCAGCAGTTTTATTGTAGTGTTTCACGAACGCTTTGATGGCTTGCGTCAGTTGCTCCGTACTTTGGAAGCTTGCCCCATTCAGTGTTTTGCGTGTAAAGATGCCAAACCAAATTTCTACTTGGTTAAGCTAGGGGGCGTTAACAATTAACGTAATTTCTGCAATAATTTACCAATAGATTGAATATGAAGGTGAATTAATGATGATCAGGAATGTGTTGATTGATGAGCAGTGGAAACGAATAGAACCCTTGTTGTCGGGCAAACCCAGTGATTGCGGGGTAACAGGGAGAAATAACCGCTTGTTCCTGGAAGCCGTACTGTGGGTTTGCCGCACAGGCGCACCATGGCGCGATCTGCAAGCTCTGGGGAGCTGGCATACCGTGTACACACGTTATAATCGATGGTCTAAAAAGGGCCGTTGGGAAGCGATATTCAAGACCTTATCAGAGGCCAGCGACTTTGAATATTTAATGATCGACGGTTCGATTGTTCGACTGCATCAGCATGGTGCTCCCCAAAAAAAACAACAGGAAGAGGCGGTTGGAAAATCAAGAGGCGGTCTGAGTACCAAAATACATGCAGCAGTTGATGCCTGGGCAACCTGTTAGACTGCGACTGACAGAAGGACAAGCCTCGGAGTACGGCCAGGCAAACGCACTGATTGAGCAGATTCACGCCGATTATATTTTAGCGGACAAAGGCTATGACGGTGACGAGCTTATTAATAACATTGAAGCGTCAGGTGCAGTAGCGGTAATTCCTCCTCGACAAAACCGTATAGTTCAGCGGGAGTATGATCGAGAAATTTATAAAGAACGAAACCTGGTCGAACGCCTGTTTCAGAAGCTTAAGCAATTTCGCCGAATTGCAACACGGTATGAACGATTAAAACGAAACTATCAAGCCATGCTATATTTGGCTAGCTCGATGATATGGCTGGCTTAATTGTTAACGCCCCTAGCTTGCTGAAGTAGGTGTGAAGTGGAAGTGGACGTTAGGATGACGGCTGCCAGTCATCATTTCTCTTGTAGGTTGCGTAGTTGTCCAAGATCACGTGAATTTCTTGGTTGACAGGCACCTCAGCCACTACGTCATCGAGAGGCCTGGAAGTCTGACGCTTCTTGACTGCCGTGACCTTGGATTGGATTAGCCAGTGGCCACGTTCAGCGCGGCAATAAATTGACGGTACCGTGACGTCTGTACGTGCTTTTGATTCCGCGCACGATTTTTCCGCTGCTGGTATGAACGTAGCCAATTTTTCTCTAAGGCTTGAATCGATGGCTTTTCATCAATACTCAGAACCAGTGCGTTGGTGGTGGTACAGCCTATCACATCTGCTGCTTTGGCCGCGAATTCCGGATCAGTACTCACGCACCAAGAACGCATGCGCCGTAGTTGAATGCCCTTGCGAAGAATGCGCCAGATAGCGTCATCTGACACGCCCAGTGCCTGAGCTAGCGTTCTTCCGTCCCAACTGAAGCCCTTCGGGTGGAGTAAGTTCAAGCTGTTTGCGTATTCTATCGCGCAAGTCGCTGGCATCGTAGAGGTGGCTTGCCACTGCGCGCTCGGTCAGTAACGCCGCGATGCCGCCCTCCATAAATCTCTTGCGCCACATCGCTACCGGTGCGCCGCACGGCGTTCGTTCGCCGCCAGACAGCCCAACAATCTTGCACGCTCGACCAAACGAGCTTGATCAGTGCGACTAGATCCAGTCCATTCTTTTCGATCCTGATCGCTGCATGTTACCTTTGCTGCTACCCGTGTCATGAGAGCCTCCTGCTTACGTTAAACAAACAGGAGATTACTTAAATATAACTATTTATGCAATTAAACACTAGCACGGTAAAGAATCATTTGCAGAGTGTTTTCAGAAAACTTGATGTTTATAATCGGATGCAGGCTATTGCCAAGGTTTGTCCAGACCAGACTACTATCGCTAAACCGGCATCTTTGCTTTCGCCTTCTGCCGTCCCGCTGCACGTAAATCCGTCCAATACCCAACTGTTTTGCCAGTCAAGCCTGGAAATCGCGATTGACCGCTTGAATAAATAACAAATGCAGATTCCAGGAAATTCTTCCATGAGTGATGAGTGGCTATTACTTCCATTAGCTGAATCCGCTACGAATTGAACTGCATGATTCTGTCGCATGGAAGCATTGCAATTCTCTGGAATGGAAAACCATTTCGCATCATTACGCCTTATCTCCGTGCCTCTAAAATCACACGCTTTACTTCGTCCCTGTATGGTTTTTAGGATTATCCAGTCATGGTTTTATGTGAAATATGAGATTCCAGTGGGTTGCACATCCACATAACCCAATTGGAAATGATTTGAAGTCAATAGTCCTATCGGACTATTGTGAAGAACGAATGGACTCAGTCATGCTATTGAATGAATGGGATCATTCATTCTAAATACTCATCGTAATCTTGCCTGAACAGGGCGAGCTTTATCTTAAACATAGGTTTAAAAGGATAGAAAACGCATGAAAAATTCACTTAAATATGCATTGATTTTTGCTGGATTGGGCACGGGGTTAGCCTCAGTGCCTGCCGTAGCGCACATGTCTCCGCTCAATTTTGGCACTTTCGATGGAACTATCGGGGCAACATCATCCATCTTTGACCAGTGTTTCCGGCAATTCCGGCTGGATCGACGGCACCGATGCCGACTGGAGCGATACGCACAAGCTAGCCGTCTATCAGTTCACGCTGACCAGCGTGGCCGATGTCCAGCTCTCATTCGAGCAGGCGGTCGCCGGTGGCGGGCGCAATTGACTCACCCCGGGATTCTCGCTATTGGAAGGTCTTGTGCATGCCCCATCTTCTCCAGGCGGGCCGGATCACGATTACTCGGATGGGTCAGTATTTCTCCGTAACACGGATAGCGGGGGAGCCATCACTGAAGGTGCATTCAGGGCATTGCATGACTGGAGGATCACTAACGAAGCTGACCTGGCGGACATTCCACCAAGTGTCTTCAGCTACATTGGTCACGCTTATGATGGCAATCAGGATTATGGTACGGGGATCATCCCCGGCGGCGACGGTTTGCTTGATCGTATGGTTACACAAAATTTTCACCTGACGGCGGGCGATTACACTGTATTCGTGGGGGGTAGTGACTACGCCAGCCAGTCCGTAGCGGCGAAGCTCCTGGGCATCAGCGGCACCCTCTCGGTAGTTTCCGCGGTTCCCGAACCGGAGACTTATGCCATGTTGTTGGCGGGCCTTGGCTTGATGAGTGTGATGGCTCGTCGGCGCAAGGTGATTGGCAAGCTTCAAGGATAAGCCATTACCTTCACTCTATTTGCTTATTGTGTCAAACGAATGGATTCATCCATTCCAACTTCATAAAGGAAAAGATATGAAATCTAAAACGATCGGATATTCCAGCATCAAGCTTGCCGGTTTGGCTACGGCTGGCATCCTGTTTCTGGTTGTCAGCCAGGCTAATGCGACCCCTTATGCCTTCCATGATCTTGGCACCGCAGGCGGGCCCTGGTCAAACGCGCTCGCGATCAATAACGCTGGACAAATCACGGGTGGAAATAGCCGCGGAACCCCTACCAGGGATGATGGGGAAATTCTTACGATCTGGGATGGTGCTACCGTGACCACCAGCGATTTAGATAGTCGTGGCTGGAGCATTAATTCTTCAGGCGCTATCACAGGTGGTTATGCAGACCGCGCTTTCTGGTTTTTTGCCTCGGCCTGGAGTGCTGCTGGCGTTCGAACGGATTTCGAAGATTTGGCGGGACGCAAAGACGAATTCTGGAGCGTAGGGCAAGGCATTAACGACCTTGGTCAAGTGGTCGGGGCCGCGGTGGCTCCTGATAAAATAGCCTACAAACCACTCCTTTGGAACAACAGCACGACACCTACCGTATTGGATACGCTTGGCGGGCAAACGGGTGAAGCCTTGGGTATCAATAATGCCGGATTCGCTGTGGGAAACAGTTTCACAACCGGCGATACCGCCAGCCATGCTACGTTGTGGAATGTCAACAGTGGCTCGGTTACCGATCTTGGCACGCTCGGCGGTATTGACAGCAATGCATTGGCTATCAACGCTGCCGGGCAAATTGCCGGCTGGAGTTACCTCGCGGGTGATTTCGCTCAGCATGCTACATTCTGGGATGGCGCTGCCTTAACCGACTTGGATACCTTGGGCGGTACAAATAGTCAAGCGCTTGCGCTCAACAACTCTGGACAAATTGTAGGTTGGAGCGAATTGGCTGACGGTTCCCAACATGCAACGCTGTGGAATGGTACTTCATTGATTGACCTGAATAGCCTGTTGGATCCCGCCTTGGTGAGTGCCGGTTGAGTGTTAATAGAAGCAGCCGGTATCAACGATTACGGCGCGATTGTTGGAAGGGCGAGCAATAGCAATTTAGGTATTGAATGGGGACACGCCTTCTTGCTATCCCCCGTTCCTGAACCCGAAACCTACGCCATGTTGTTGGCAGGCTTGGGCTTGATGGGTGCTATGGTTCGTCGGCGCAAGGTGGCTGGCGAGCGCCACGGATATTAAGGAAACTCTGAATAACTGTCATTTCGAGCGTAACGAGAAATCTATGATACTGATCCGCAAAGATTCCTCACTGCGTTCGGAATGACAAAGTTGAGTTATCCAGAGTTTCCTTAAGGCGCTATTGTTTTTTATTTGCTTGTTGCAAAGAACGGATGAGTACATCCGTTCTAACTTAAAGCGTCGCATGTATGTCGCTACTCGCTTTTCTTTGCGATCGCTTTCATGTTGTGGTTTGTTCTTGAATGTGCCTGTATAAAATGCAATAAATTCCTAAAAGACCTTGTTTCACAGGTCTTATCCTGTTTTCAACTCTACGCTTCAGCGATTAATCTATCACCTGACAACAATCGTGTCTGGTGTCTTCTTTCATCAAAAAACCTGAATACCCAGACAAGCCCTCATCAAAGCTGGAGAAAACAATGAAAGATAATTTTTCTAAATTTGGATTGACAACCAGAATGGTTGCCATAGGAAAGAAACTGCCGGTTATTACCCTGCCGGCAAAGAAAAGTATTCCTAAGAATATTTCCATTTTAAACAATAGCTGGATAATGGGCATTATCTTAATACTTTCCACCGTGTTTCTCCTGATTACACTGACTATCAGTGTAAAGCAAGCCAGGAATCATACGACTCAACCGGAATTGGTCGCACAACTACAGATGCAGCATTTGCGCCTGTCAAAAGCCGCGCAACAGGCACACATGGGTAATGCGGATGCGTTTACTCAGTTGCAGGATAGTCAATATCATTTAAATCAGTATATTACACTTCTATCCCAAGGCGGCGTCTATCGCCAGGACAAGACCGTTCCAGCTGCAGACCATTAACTTTCATTAAGCCTTGATGCTTACCATCAATTCTGGCAGCATGAGGATAAAAAGCTCGCTCTGATTCTGAACCATAAGGAATCTTCGATCAAGCTAAACAGCAGCATCCAGGCAATCCATATCACGCATAGTCAATTGGCCAGACGCATCGAGGAATTAATTAGCCGCATGGTAGAGATTGGAAATCTGTCGCAGGAAATACGCACGATGGAGTCCATAAAAATGCATGCGCGCACTGCAGCCAGGAATGTCAGAACGCTTTTCCCCAATGAATTTTCGCTGACAGAAATTACCACGCAGATTGCTCAGGATCACGCACAAATCTCAGCGATTATCCAAATTTTAAGTCAGGGGAATAATGGGCTTGGGGCGGCATCAAACAAGGATGAGATTATTCAGGATCTATTGTCACATGTTTATTCCCTGCTGAGAAAATTTGATGATCACCTGCAGGTGATCCAAAAAGAGATGCCTGTGGCTTTTACTACCCAGTTGGCTATGGATGAAGTTGCGAACAACAGTGAAGTCATGTTGGATATGACGCGCGCGCTTAATAGTGAAATTCAAGAGCAAAATAGGCATACTGCATCTTTATTCAATGCGCTGATTTATACATTCGGCGCATGCGCAGTTCTTGCATTCATTTTTTTCATCCGGGCAGTACGCCAGAATGCACATTATCAAGATTTGGCAAGCAGAAATGAAGTTGAGAAAGCGCATAAGGCCATCGTGACGCTTCTGGACGATATGAAAAGAATCGCCGATGGCGACCTGACCGTCCGCACGGATATCACGAATCATATGACCGGTGCAATTGCCGATGCCATCAATTGCACGATTGAGGAATTACACACACTGGTAGAACAGGTCAATCAGGCCAGCGCACTGGTTGTTAAATCGTCTAATCAGGCGCAATATGTTTCATCGGGACTATTGTCCGCAGCACAACAGCAAACGGCAAAAATTGAACAAACTACCCTTGCAGTAATAGGCATGACGGAATCCATCAGTAATATATCCGATATGGCAACGGAATCCGCTAAAGTAGCCAAACAATCTTTGGCTACTGCGGAAAAAGGCACCTCGGCAGTACGTGAATCCATCGCTGGAATGAATGAAATCCGCGTTTATATTCAGGACACTTCAAAGCGGATCAAACGGTTGGGAGAGAGCTCACAGGAAATCGGTGAGATTGTCGCATTGATCACTGATATCACCGATCAAACGAATGTTCTGGCTTTAAATGCAGCGCTTCAAGCAACAGCCGCAGGTGAGGCTGGGCATGGTTTTACTGTGATTGCGCAAGAAGTGCAACGTCTGGCTGAGCGATCAGCAGAAGCCAGCAAACAAATCAGTGAACTAATTATTACCATTCAAGGCGATACACAAGATGCCATCGCGGCGATGGAAAGAAGTACGCTCGGCGTGGCAAAAGGCGCAAAACGCGCCGATGCGGCCGGGCGGGCTCTGGAAGAAATAGAGGAAGTTTCAAAGCAGCTTGCTCAACTGGTTGCCAATATTTTTGATGTCACCAATACCCAGACACGTGCAGCGCATAAGGTGGTTGCAAATATGGAAGAGATTCTTCATATTACCCGGCAGAATACCGAGGGGACGCAGAAAACCACTGGGTCAATTAAACAGATCACAGGTTTTGCATCTGAGCTTAAAGCTTCTGTATCGAATTTTAGGGTGTGATGCCATTTTGATTTCAATACGGATTGATGGTACTTAACAATGAGCGCGCAACCAAAACTTAATATTTCTTCGATTATCGGAATCAAGGAAGGAATTTATCAGGTCTTTGCATTGATTGACCAGAATCTGGATGTTTATAGCAAACATCCCGGTAATTCCATCCTGATCAAAGACTGCCGGAATTATATTCATCAATTGGACGGCTTGCTTGAAATGCTGGGATTAACCAGCATTACCATCGTTACTGAGAAAATGGAGCAATTGGTCGCTGCGCTTATCAGCAAGAAAATCGAACCCAGCCCACCGATTTTCGACGCGCTGAAACACGCCACCAATGCATTGCTTTACTATCTGAATGAACTGATTGATGGTGCGGAGGAAAATCCGTTGCGCTTGTTTCCAGCCTATCGGGGGTTGATGCAGGTTTATGGTTTCGAGAATGCGCCCGAGAGTGATTTATTTTTCCCTCGATTAACGGCCAACCCGGCATTAAAAGCGGAATCAGCGCATATTGACGCCTTAACGGGTAAATCTTTAGCCAAACAGTTGGGTGCCGAATATCAGGCTGGTCTGTTGAAATGGTTGCGTGCCCCATCAAATAAAGACGGCTTGCAGCAAATGGCTGCAACAGTCAATCAAATCGAGGAATTTCCAGGAACCACGGAAGAACGTGCATTCTGGTGGGTGGCTTCTGGTTTTCTCGAGGATTTATTGCAACTGGAAGACAATCAAATTGATCTTCCGGTGCGCCGCCTGTGCGGAAAGATTGAGCAAGCCATTCGTCACCTTGCTGCTGGAATCCCCGGCAATCCTTCACTGCTAATGCGTGAATTGCTGTACCACATCGCGCACAGCAAATCAGCCAGTCAGCGAATCCGTGATATCAAGAGCAGTTATACCTGGCCCGGTCAGACGGCAGATCCGGATACGCTGACTTTTGAACAGTCGGAAACCCTGCGCCCCGTTCTGGATCGGCTACGTAGCACACTGATGCAGGCTAATGATATCTGGCGTGAATTTTGTGCGGGGCACCAGGAAAGTTTGGCCTCGTTACTTGAATACATTGATTGGCTCAACCATCAGGCGCAGCAAACCGGATGTGCTCAGTTAGTGAAATTAATCGATGCCATTGGCAGCACTGTTACTTATTTACATGATCAGCCTCAGGAGGCAAGTGAAGAGCTGGCCATGGAAATGGCGACTGCTTTGTTACTGGTTGAAAGTATTATCGATGACTTTAACAAACCACCTCCGGATTTATCGCAGCAGATCGATGTGATTGCCGTCCGCCTGCATCGCATTACTGCAGGCGACGTTAATGTCAGCGAGCTGCCACGTGCTAAAGCATATGCTGCGTTAGAAAGTAGATCACAGGAAAAAGAATTACTGGCGCAGGTTGCACAGGAAATTCTGACCAATCTGGGACAAATCGAGACCATTCTGGATAAATTCTTTTTTGAGCCCGGGAAACGTTCGGAAATGACCATGCTGCCCGGCTTATTCAAGCAAATCTCCGGTATTTTGGTCATGCTGGATTTGGAACGTGCGCACACTTTGTTGCATCTTTGCCAGAACCTGGTCGAAAAACTGTTAAATCCGGGTTATGAAATAGTGGAGGCAGAACAGATCCTGCTGGTGGATGGATTAAGCAGTTTGGGTTTCTTTATAGAAGCGCTCAGAAGCGGGCAACCCGAGAGTCACCAGATTGTCGATGAAGCGGTCAAGTTATTCCAGATCGTATCGATTTCTGCAAGCGCACCGCTACCGGCGCAAACGGCTGCTTCTGAGCCAACTGCCGCGGCAAAACCGGATACAGCACGCGTTGAAGTGGCAAGTGCCAGTGTCGATCCGGAATTGCTCGATATTTTCCTGGAAGAAGCGGATGAAGTGCTGGCAAGTATTGCCAGTGAACTGCAAAAGTGCCGGATCGATGCAACCAATAGCGAATCACTCGCCGGCTTGCGGCGCGGATTTCATACACTCAAAGGCAGCGGCCGCATGGTAAGGCTGGAGGAAATGAGTGAAGTTGCCTGGCGCTTGGAGCAAGTTCTGAATCATTGGTTAACTGAAAAAAGACCGGTTTCCGATCCATTAATAAACTTAATCACTCGCACGCATCAAACCTACGGTAAGTGGTGCAGGAATTTGCGCGAGCAGGGTGCAACCGAGGTTGATTCTGGTGAATTGTTGCTTTTAGCAAGAGAGCTATTAGTTGGTGAGAAAGCAATTGAAGTACAGCGGGCAGAGTCAGCCGCAGGGGCTGAAAGCCAAGCTGATATTGACGCATCGTTTGAAGCCGAAACGCAAGATCCAACTGTATTTCCGGATTCCTCGCCCAGCGGAACAAAAACAAGGTTTGAACAACCTGTGCCGCTTACCTCCGAAGCAATTGACCAGATCAATCCCGAGCTGCTTCATGTGTTTCTTGAAGAAACGCAAGACATTATTCCGCAAATGGGCGGTAAATTGCGTGCCTGGCGCATATTGCCGCAAGACGAGGATATTCAACACGCGTTACTGAGACTGTTACATACCCTGAAAGGCAGCACCCGCATGACGGGAGCGCTACAGCTTGGTGAATTGATCCATGCGATGGAAAGTCATGTGGAAACGGCTTTTCGTGAACGCAATATTTCCGATTCCGCTCTTGATCAGCTGGAAAGTGAATTTGACGCCATCAGCGGCAAGATTGAACAGCTTCAGCATATTGACGTACTTCCACTTCCGGCAAATCAGGTTGTTCCAGATACTGCTGGGGATACGACTGAACTACTGGATGTTCTGCCCGAAAAACAGAGCTGCCTCAGTCAAAAACCATTTTGCGTATTAACTCCGAGTTGATTGATCGCCTGGTGAATGATTCCGGAGAAGCCAGCATTTTGCGTTCCAAAATTGAGGCGCAGCTCAACAATTTTAAACAATCGCTGCAGGATCTTACTGAAAGCACGCATCGCCTGCACGATCAGTTGCGCGAAGTTGAGATTCAGGCGGAAACGCAAATGCAATCGCATCTTGCGCAGCAGCATGAAAGTGAGCCTGCATTTGATCCACTCGAATTTGATCGATTCTCCCGCTTCCAGGAATTGACGCGACTAATGGCTGAAAGTGTTGATGACATTATCACCGTGCAAAAAAGCTTACGGACAACACAAACTGTCGCTGAAGAAGCGGTCGTGCAGCAATCCGTGATTAACCGCCAGCTCCAGCAATCCTTGCTGCAAATCCGTACGATACCCTTTGGTAATTATGCCGAACGTTATTATCGTATCGCCCGGCAAGTGGCGGAAGATGTGAGTAAAAAAGCCAATCTGGAAATCCAGGGTGCAGAAGTAGAAATTGATCGCAGTGTATTAGAGAAGATTAATCCGCCTCTGGAGCATTTGCTGCGTAATGCGATAGCCCACGGCATCGAAGAACCACTGCTAAGACAACAAGCAGGAAAGCCTGAAACAGGACAAGTCGCTATCCACCTGCGTCAGGAAGGCAACGAAGTGATCATCACCCTGAGTGACGATGGCCGTGGGCTGAATTTGCCGCGCATTCGTGAGGAAGCGCAACGGCTTGGCTTGATCCAGGAAAATGAAATAATGGATGATGACAAGGCGATGTCGCTGATCTTCATCCAAGGCTTGTCAACAACTGATTCCATCACCGGAATTGCCGGTCGCGGAATTGGTCTGGATATCGTCAAAAATGAGATTTCGATGCTCGGTGGCCGCATCAGTGTTCGGTCTGTTCCCAACCAGGGAACAACGTTCACGATTTGTTTGCCACTTACGCTGTCCGTTGCACAGACATTCATGGTCCGCGCCGGGAAACAAATCTATGCGATACCTGCTTTTATTGTCGAACATAACCGGGAATTCGATCTCGATACGCTTAAAACAATCTATCAGGATCGTCAGATCGAATTTAATGGAAAAAAATATTTGTTCTCTCATCTGTCGCATTTACTGTGTGAACCCGGTCATATTCCTGAAATCACCAGGCACAGCCAAGTGTTATTCCTGCACAGCGGCACACAATATCTTGCAGTGCATGTTGATGAACTGATCGGTAACACCGAGGTAGTAATCAAGAACATCGGTTCACAGCTTGCACATGCGCCTGGTGTTGAAGGCGCTACAATTACCGGCGATGGCGAAGTCATACTAATCCTGAATCCGGTGAAACTGATACAACGCAGCGATGTTCAGAAAGTTCTCAGCACCCCCCTGGCAGAATTAACAACTGCCACTCAAAAGAAAACCATCAAGGCGCCCGCCATCATGGTGGTGGATGATTCATTGACGGTACGCAAAGTAACCTGCCGCCTGCTGGAACGTGAAGGTTGCGACGTGTTGATTGCGAAAAATGGCAAGGAAGCAATTGGAATTCTTCAGGACAGCGTTCCGGATGTCATGCTGATCGATCTGGAAATGCCTAAAATGAATGGTTTTGAGTTGATCGAAAAAGTACGCGCGAACCCGGAAACGGCCCATATCCCGATGATTATCATCTCCTCACGAACTGCGGAAAAGCACCGGAAAATTGCCAAGGATCTGGGAGTTAATATATTTCTTGGTAAACCTTATAAAGAGGATGAATTGCTCAATCATTTATCTGAGTTGATAAGAAAATAAGCGGTAGCAATAACAGAGGAAAATATTGCATAATCCCATTGCTGGATTATTTGCTCAATCCGCTTTGAATTCATGATGAATCGCGGAGGGATAATGGGAAACAATGCAATTACACAGATTCAGCAAGCACTGAGAAACAAAGGTATTGATCCGGGCGCGATTGATGGCATTTGGGGACGCAACACCATTGCCGCAGTCAGACAATTTCAAATGTAACAAGGTCTTGAAGTGGATGGTATTGTAGACCAGCAAACCACAACAGCCCTCTTCAAGGATGTTCCATCGGTCATTGAGCTACTCCTTCCTTGGTTTGAAGAAGCCAAGCACTTGATGGGTACGAAGGAAGTGCTTGGCGATAAGAATAATCCTGTCATTATGGATTGGGCGAAGGATCTTGATATCAACTATGTCGGCGATGACATTCCATGGTGCGGGCTCTTTGTTACACATTGTGTTGGGACGACATTGCAGCACGAAGTACTGACTGGGAATCCACTGGGTGCGCGGCAATGGGAAAGGTCATGTGGGTTTTTACGTCGGCGAAGATGATGAGGCTTATCAAATTCTTGGCGGGAACCAGTCCGACAAGGTGTGCCTGATGTGGTTGGGCAAAGATCGATTCCGCAATGCACGCTGGCCTAAAACCGCTTCCTCGTTAATAAGTAGAGTTGTACAAAAAGACCGGGGTGAAGGGTTGTCGGTAAATGAAGCGTAAATTGTTTGGCCATTTTGCTTAGGCCAACTTGGCGTTACATCCGTGCATTTAATCTTGGACATGCTGCAATTGCTGCTTATAGCTCTGACGCCATGGAGTTTAAGGATAGATTATGCAGTTACAGATTCCTTCAATTGATGGTTTGTATTGGATCGCGTTGCGGCAAAAGTAGTGTTGATCTTTTTAGGATCAGTCGAGTGGGATATTTGACTATAGAAAGCATTATAGTGCGGATGAGATTGGTAACTATTGATAACATCTGCGTGTGCCAGTTGGATTCGCCAGCAAAGGCGATATTGCCCCGGTTCTGTTAATGCCCAACCTGAGAAAACTTGGCGCACACCCGGAATTGTCATTAAAGTTTTACGTGCCTGTTCAGTCAGCGTATCAAATTGCTGTAGATAACGGCTCTCAACATTACAAATAATGATTTGTTCTACAGACTGCCAAGGGCGGCACTGAATCAAAACTTCCGCTGCGCGGCCCGCTGATCCCCAGAGATGCATATACAATTTGATTTGTTCTTGGAGGCTTTCTTTAACACCGTGCAATGATTCAATATAGCCCTTTTTGTTGTTTTTTTGGCTATTGGAACGAATTGCTGCGGCAGCGATATCGGAAAGTTCCGTGTAACAGTTAATTTTAGCAACACCATTTAAAATCAGCTTATGGTATTGCTCCTCAACTAATCCACTTCCGCCATGCAGCACCAGTGGAATGCCGAGTTCATCGTTAATGCGTTTCAGACGTTTGAAGTCTAATTTAGTGCTGCGATTGGGCTGGCGGCCATGGATTGTGCCAACGGAAACAGCAAGGAAATCAATTTTGGTCCGTTCAACATACACTTTAGCTTCTTCTGAAGAGGTATAGACGACCTCTCCCAAGTTATTGATTGCATTTTCTCCCTCCACACCGCCTACAAAACCGAGTATTCCTTCAACTGCTGTGCCGCAGGCATGAGCTACTTCTGTAACACGGCTGGTTTGAGTGATATTGACTGGGAATGTTTCTGAAGAAACATCCAGCATGACACTGTTGCAACCAAGATTAATCGCTTGAACGATGGAGTCATGTTTCTTTGCATGATCAAAGTGGATAGCAACCGGCACTTTGGCGTGATGTGCAGCTCGTTCGACAGCCGGCATGATCAGGCTAAAATCTTGTTGATGGAAGAGCGGCTCAGAAAGATTGAGAATGACTGGTGAACGACAGAACTCGGCTGTCATGATAATAGCTTCCAAGAAATCCAGGCTTACCAGTCCAAAACCACCGATTGCGTAGTTATTTTGATAAGCATGATTCAACATATCGCGCATATCTACAAGTGGCATTTTTATCCTCTGAAATTTAGGGGTGTGAAAAAATTAGCTCAATGCATAATTTTTTCAAGTGCCTGATCCAAATCATCCAGAGCTGACCCCATGATAAGACCTGCACAGCTATGGTAAAGCCACAATTCACAAGAAACAGGTAGGTGTAAACCACGTCGTCCACGAATCTGAAACTCGCGCCATGCCAAAATGGGCTGATCCTCTGTATTGCTATCTATGCATAGCCACATGGCCTTGTCTAGAATGACCTCTAATCCACGATGCTGCTGTAATGGAATTCGCAGTGGATAGCCTAAGCGTAGCAGCGCAAGCCGCCCGCGGTTATAACAAGCCGCTTCGATCGTTTTAGGGAAAATTCGCCAAGGGAGAGTCAGCGTTTCCATCGCTATCAAGATATTGTAATTTTTATTTTTTGTTTTTTGTATTGGATTCATTATCCAAGGTACTTTCAAGAAAAACACGACTCGCTAGAATATCTTCCGCTTCTAATGTGATGAGATCGGTTTTGGATAATGATTTCTTTGTTCCGGAAAATAGTCGATTTGCCTGCCGCAGCCGAGCACGATCAAGCGCGTTACGAACTGAGCGCGCATTGGCAAAATGCTCTGACTTCATACGCAGTCGGATATATTTCCCGAACGCCTCTTCCCCGGCTGCACTGAAGCAGTAATTCTGACTTTCTAACATTAACTTAGCGATCGCGACTAATTCATCAGGACCATAATCCGGAAAGTCGATATGGTGCGCTATGCGCGAGCGCATGCCGGGATTGCTATGAAAGAATTTATCCATGCGATCTTTATAACCTGCCAGAATTACAACCAAGTCTTCGCGGTTGTTTTCCATCGTTTGCAGCAAAATTTCTATCGATTCTGCGCCATAATCACGTTCGTTCTCTGGTTTATAAAGATAATAGGCCTCATCGATGAAAAGAACCCCTCCCATCGCTTTTTTAATTACTTCTTTTGTTTTTGGTGCGGTATGTCCAATATATTGACCGACCAAGTCATCTCGAGTTACCGAAACCAGATGCCCTTCACGTACATAGCCCAGGCGGTGTAATATTTCTGCCATACGCATGGCTACCGTCGTTTTCCCGTGCCAGGATTTCCAGTAAAACACATATGTAAACTGGGTGCGCCCGCAGATAATCCTAATTGTTTGCGAACGCGATCGACCAGCAACAAGGCTGCGGTTTCACGAATGCGAGTTTTCACAGGGATTAAACCAATCAACTCCCGATCTAGTTTATCCAGCACTTCCTGGATATTAGATGCTTGGAACTCCGCATCCAAATCAATCGATGTATCTTGAGTCGATGTTAAGTGTTTAGTTTGCTTAGACATGTTTGATCATCTCTATAGGATAGATACTGGCAGCATATATCTATTGTATTAATTTAATAATTAGGACCCTTTGTTGAATGCAAAAAAACTTATTAAGCGACCGCATTTGCGTTGTTAGCAATCGCTCTCTTCTTCAGGAAGAGAGCGATATGGCTTGCTGCTAGTAGCGTTCAGCTTCCGGTTTGTCGGTCGCATAGGAGTGAATGGTATAACTAATACTCCGCCCCGCACCTTCTTGACGTACTAAACCAAAACCCGGTTCTTTCTCAGGCCGGTTGACAATATATGACATGGTTGGACTCTCCACGCCGCGTGTTGAGTTAAACGCAGTCACACGGATATAGTGATTTGGAAAAGTTTTGCGGCAGCTATTAATTTCCATCAAAATTCCTGCCGGATCTTTCAAGTCAAACATAGGATTGCCAAACATTTCCCAGTACGTGTTACGTGGATGCGGGTCATCCGTATATTCAATTCCGATTGCCCAGCCATTTTTCAACGCATATTTGAGTTGTGTTGAAATTTGCTTGTCGGTCAACGGAGGCAGGAAAGAAAACTGCCCCTGTGTGACGATGTTACCTGGATTGGTCATCATAACTGTTGCTCCTAAAATGATTAAACGTTCGCAGTTGCGGATGGCACAAAGTCAGCGGTATCCGTAGAATCGTAGTTAAAGGTAATATCTTTCCACGTTTCCAACGCTTGTTTGAGCGGCGTGCACCACTTGGCAGCATCGGCAAGAATTTGCGGACCTTCTTTGACGTAATCCCGGCCTTCATTACGCGCCAGAACCATAGCTTCGAGTGCTACACGGTTTGCCGTTGCGCCTGCCTGGATCCCTTGAGGGTGTCCAATCGTGCCGCCACCGAACTGCAATATCACATCTTCGCCGAGATAATCGAGCAACTGATGCATCTGGCCTGCATGAATACCGCCGGAAGCAACTGGCATTACTTTATTGAGAGAAGCCCAATCCTGGTCAAAGAATAATCCATGTTCCAGATTTTTTTCAGTCCGTGTATCGCGCAAGGTGTCGTAAAAACCTTTGATCATCAGCGGATCACCTTCGAGCTTGCCCACAACGGTGCCTGCATGAATATGATCGACACCAGCCATACGCATCCACTTACAAATCACACGGAAATTCATGCCGTGATTTTTTTGGCGTGAATAGGTCGAATTACCCGCACGATGCAGATGCAATATCATGTCGTTTCTACGCGCCCATTTTGCCATCGACTGAATCGCGGTATAACCGATCACCAGATCGATCATGACGATGACTGAGCCCAGAGATTTTGCAAACTCGGCTCTTTCATACATGTCTTCCATCGTGCCGGCCGTAACATTCAAATAATGCCCTTTGACTTCACCTGTAGCAGCAGATGCTTTATTCACTGCCTCCATGCAATACAGGAAACGATCACGCCAGTGCATAAAAGGTTGTGAGTTAATATTCTCATCGTCTTTCATGAAATCCAGACCACCTTTTAGTCCTTCGTATACAACGCGACCGTAGTTACGTCCAGAAAGTCCCAGTTTTGGTTTGGTCGTGGCGCCAAGCAGTGGACGACCAAATTTGTCTAAACGTTCACGTTCTACCACGATACCGGTTGCAGGACCTTGGAAGGTCTTGAGGTAAGCAACGGGAATGCGCATGTCTTCCAGGCGCAATGCCTTGACTGCTTTGAAACCAAATACGTTACCGATAATGGAAGCGGTTAAGTTTGCGATCGAGCCTTCTTCAAATAGATCGATATCATAGGCGATATAAGCAAAGTATTGCGCTTCGTTTTTAGTGCCCGGACCTGTATTGGGAACAAGCTCAGACTTGTATGCTTTGGCACGATAGAGTTCACACGCAGTTAGCCGATCAGTCCATACCACGGTCCATGTCGCCGTAGAAGACTCACCTGCAACCGCTGCCGCTGCTTCTTCATGATCTACCCCCGGTTGAGGCGTGATGCGAAAGAACAGCGCGTATGACATCCGTGTCTTTGGTCGTTACGTTCCGCCAACACCCAACACATCTTTGCACGCTCAACCAACAGGCTTCCCAGGCGACTAATCCTCCATTTTGGATGACGGAATGTACGCCGGAGCCTCCTGCTTGTTAAACAAACAGATTCTTAAATATAACTATTTATGCATTTCATGGTTTCTACGGAATGACGCCATAAGTTTTCCTTCTCATGTTTCGAAATTATAAGTTATTGAAAAACCACGCTATAAACTTTAGTTAGGAAGTAGACATCAGCGGGTGAAAATATAGTAGTTTTTTTAAACCATAAATGACAATCAAATATTTATATGGTTGTGATAGATTTATATCTATGATAGATTTTTTATAGATCGATAATAAGAGGAGAGACTCATGCGTCACAGCACTTTGCGGCAACTTGAAGTTTTTGAAGCGATTGCTCGCTTGAAAAGCTTTACTCGCGCAGCCGAAGAGTTATTCCTGACACAGCCAACGGTATCAATGCAAATCAAGAAGCTGACGGATGAGATTGGACTACCTTTGTTTGAACAAATCGGTAAAAAAATCTATCTGACCGATGCAGGAAAAGAGCTGTATCAAACCTGCCTGGGTATTTTTGAACATTTTTCCCGTTTTGAAATGATCGCATCGGATATGAAAGGCTTGAAGTCGGGAAAATTGCGGCTTGCGGTGGTCACTACCGCGAAATATTTTACGCCACGTTTATTGGGGATGTTTTGCCAGGAATACCCTGGCATAGACGTCGCATTGATAGTGACGAATCGCGAGCGGGTTCTGGAAAGATTAAGCAATAATCAAGACGATCTATATATCTTGGGGCAAGTTCCGGATGCTGTTGATGCCGTAGCGGAAGTATTTTTAGACAACCCGCTGGTTGTGCTGGCATCCGCCGATCATCCATTGTCTCGCGAAAAAAAGATCAGCATCAAGCGCATCTGCGATGAACCCTTTATCATGCGTGAACCGGGCTCTGGAACGAGAATGGCGACAGAACGTTTTTTTTTAGAACATGGTCATAAATTGAAAGTCCGCATGGAATTAGGCAGCAATGAGGCGATTAAACAGGCTATTGTCGGTAGATTGGGTATCGCCGTCTTGTCTCGGCATACCCTGGCACTTGATGCGCCGATGGGGCAGCTTGCGATACTTGATGTTGAAGGATTTCCAATTGAACGGCATTGGTACTTTGCGTACCCATCCGGCAAGCAATTGTCGATTGTAGCGCAGACGTTCTTGGAGTATTTGCGGCAGGCATCCGATTACCTAGATGATTTATCATGCCGCCATGCAATTTCCGGATATTGTCCTTTGTTAAAAAACGAATAAGGTATCATCGGATTTATTGATAGGAGTTTTCTATGACTGAATATATCGCCTGGTTTGATCAATTGACGATGCACGATGTAGGCTTGGTTGGCGGTAAGAATGCCTCGCTGGGAGAAATGATCAGCCACCTTTCGCAGGTTGGTGTGAACGTGCCGGCAGGTTTTGCGACCACGACAGAGGCTTACCGGGAGTTTCTGGTTGCCAATGGACTGGTTGATCGTATCAATCATGTATTGGATGAATTGGATATTGATGATATCAATGCGCTGACCACCGCCGGTAAAACAATTCGCGGTTGGGTGCTCGATGCCACGCTACCGGATACTATTTTGCAGGCGGTGTCAGAAGCCTATGAAAAACTGGCGGCAGGCAGTGATAATGATGCCATTTCCTTTGCGGTGCGTTCATCAGCAACGGCTGAGGATTTAGCCGATGCTTCGTTTGCCGGTCAGCAGGAAACGTTGTTGAATGTTCACGGGCTGGAGCAGATTATTGCAGCGATCAAAGTGGTGTTCGCGTCACTGTATAACGACCGCGCCATCGCTTATCGCGTGCATCAGCATTTTCCGCATGATAAGGTATATCTGTCCGCCGGGATTCAAAGAATGGTGCGCAGCGACTTGGGCGCCAGTGGTGTGATGTTCACGCTGGATACCGAATCCGGTTTCCGCGAAGCGATTTTTATTACGGCTGCGTATGGGCTGGGTGAAACCATTGTGCAGGGCACCGTCAATCCGGATGAGTTCTATGTGTACAAGCGCGGGTTGAGTGCAGGCCATCCGGCCATTCTCTCCCGGCGTTTAGGCACGAAAGCCATTGAAATGATTTATGGCGATAAAAAAGGCGCCAGCGATGCGCTCACGCTTACGCGCGATGTTGAAGCCGATCGCCGCATGCGTTTTTCGTTATCGGATGCCCAGGTGGAGGCATTGGCGCGTCAAGCCTTGATTATTGAACAGCATTATGGCCGCCCAATGGATATTGAATGGGCGCTGGATGGATTGGATGGGCAGCTTTACATCGTGCAGGCTCGCCCTGAAACCGTTGAAAGCCGCGCCAACCAGGTCATAGAACGATTTAAACTCAGTGACAAGGGAGCAGTGCTGGCAGAAGGCCGGGCGATTGGACATAAAATTGGCCAGGGAGCAGCCCGTCTGATCATGGGCACCGATCAGATGCATGAAGTTCAGTCCGGCGATGTACTGGTTACCGACATGACTGATCCGGACTGGGAGCCGATTATGAAGCGGGCATCTGCGATTGTTACCAATCGCGGCGGCCGCACCTGTCACGCAGCCATTATTGCGAGGAAATGGGGATTCCTGCCGTGGTCGGTTGTGGTGATGCTACGGCGCATATCAAAGATGGCGCGGCGGTCACGGTTTCCTGTGCCGAAGGCGATACGGGTTATGTGTATGCAGGGCTGCTGTCATTCGAGCATACTACGGCGGATACCGGCCAATTGCCTGACTTGCCGGTAAAAATCATGATGAACGTGGGCAATCCGTCGCATGCCTTTACATTTTCCCGCATCCCCAATCAGGGCGTCGGGTTGGCTCGGCTGGAGTTCATCATTAACAACATGATTGGTATTCATCCCAAAGCGCTTCTGGAGTTTGATCATTTGCCCAATGATCTGAAAACTGAAATTAGCAGCCGTATTGCGGGTTATGAAAACCCCGTTCACTTTTATGTGGAAAGATTGGTCGAGGGCATTGCCACGTTAGCAGCCGCTTTCTATCCGCATCCTGTGATTGTGCGCACATCCGACTTTAAGTCCAATGAGTATGCGAATCTGCTTGCAGGCAGCCGCTACGAACCCCAGGAGGAAAACCCAATGATCGGTTTCCGGGGCGCATCGCGTTATCTTGCAGCGGCTTTCCGGGATTGTTTTGAGCTCGAGTGCAGCGCTTTGCGCAAAGTGCGAGACGACATGGATCTGACCAATGTCGAAATCATGATTCCCTTCTGCCGCACGCTGGAAGAGGCAGAGCAAGTGACCGCGTTACTCGCATCGCAAGGGCTGGTACGCGGCAAGAACGGTTTACGCTTGATCATGATGTGCGAAATTCCTTCCAACGCGTTACTCGCGGAAGAATTTCTGCAGTACTTTGATGGCTTCTCCATTGGTTCCAATGATATGACCCAGCTCACGCTCGGTATCGATCGTGATTCCAGTTTGGTTTCTCATGTGTTCGATGAGCGCAATCCAGCCGTCAAGAAATTACTGAAAATGGCCATTGATGCTTGCCACAAGCAAGGGAAATATATTGGTATCTGTGGACAGGGACCTTCGGATTACCCGGATTTTGCCGCCTGGCTCTATGAGCAAGGGATCAGCAGCTTGTCATTGAATCCGGATTCCGTCATGGAAACATGGTTGAATCTGGCGAAAATGAATAAGCCATCATGACCAAGCAAAAACGGACTGTTTTCTATTTATCCGATCGTACCGGTATCACGGCGGAAACACTCGGGCACAGTTTACTGACTCAGTTTGATGGAATCGAATGGGAGACGATCAACGTTCCCTTTTTAGATGATATTGAGAATGCCCAAGCCGTGTTAGCGCAGATTAATCACGCCGCCGAGTGCGATGGACATCGGCCTTTGGTGTTCAGTACTTTGCTGAAACCGGAAATTCTGGAAGTCATCAAACATGCGAACTGTCGCATATTCGATTTCTTTGAAACATTTGTCCGTTCCATTGAAGAAGAATTGCACCAGCCCTTTGCTCGCATGGCTGGGCGCTCGCACGGCTTGCAACATCATTTGTCCTATTTCAAAAGGATTGCCGCAATCAATTACGTGCTGGCGCATGATGACGGCGTCAATCCGAAGAATTTTGCAGAAGCGGACATCATTCTGATTGGTGTCTCGCGTTCCGGTAAAACACCCACCTGCCTGTATTTGGGGCTGCAATACGGCATCGCCGCGGCGAATTATCCGTTGACGGAAGAAGATATGTCCTCTCAGCAGTTACCGAAGGTACTGGAAAATGTCAAAAGCAAATTGTTTGGACTGACGCTCAGTGCAGCGCAACTGCACTTCATCCGGCAAGAACGCCGTCCGAACAGCCAATACGCTTCTCTCGAGCAATGCCAGCGGGAAATTCAATGGCAGGAATCGCTATTCCATCTATTCAATATTCCCTTTCTGGATACGACACGCATTTCGATTGAGGAAATCAGTGCCACCATACTGGATCGTTGTGGCCTGAAGCGGCAGTTATATGGCTAGGAGCCTGTCGGACTTAAGGTCAATCTACTGCGCCAATGTGAAACGGTTCATATTTCCTCAATTTTTCATTGCATAGTCTCGCTATGCGCTTCTAAATTGAGAAAATCTGCACTCGTTCTCCCACTTGGCTCGCTGCGATCGCTTAAGTCCGACAGGCTCCTAGTCAAAATTGAATGCGTTGCTGTGCATGGTATACAGACGCACCACCCGGCGTTGTCGGTGGTGCGTCTGTAAACCAAATCTTATTGTGTGGATGCTGCAGGAGGCGTTTGCGGGGATGTTTGCAGTTCGGTCACAAAGATTTCAACACGACGGTTTTCTGCCCGATTTGCAGGCGTGTCATTTGCTGCGACTGGCTCGTGGGAACCGCGGCCATCAATCTGGATACGATTGATGGCTACACCCCGGCTGACCAGATAATCGCGCGTGCTGGCAGCCCGGTTAACGGATAAAGGATTGTTAATCGCATCGCTGCCGGTGTTGTCTGTATGACCCACAATCGTGATGGCTGTGCCCGCATTATTCAGCAAACTTGTCGCGAAGTTATCGAGGATCGGTCTGAAGCCCGGTTTGATATCGGATTTTCCGGAATCAAAAGAGATATCACTGGGAATATTCAGCTTGAGACGATTGTCCGCAGTTTGTGAGACTTGCACGCCGGTACCCGCGGTAGCAGTTTCCATTTGCCGCTTCTGCTCTTCCATTCTTTGCGACCACAGATAGCCCGCGCCGGCCCCTAATACCGCACCTGAGCCTGCGCCGATTGCAGCGCCCTTTCCGCCACCGATGAGCGCGCCAATCGCAGCGCCAGTACCAGCGCCAATCAAAGATCCCCCGGCCGTGCCGCGTTGCGTTTCCGTCATTGATGCGCAACCGCTTAGTGCCGCGATAATTGCCGGAATCATAACTATTGTTCGTGTTTTCATAAAACTCTCCTTTCCTTATACTGATGAATATAATAAGTTGCGCTGTAGCAAAAAAATCAACAAACCCAGTCCTTACTGCCCCGGTTCCGATTCGATCGTTACATTTTTCTTGACGATAGCCTGTGGGCGTTCAATTTTTACCGTGACTTTTTTTTGATTTTCCACCTCTTTTTCATTTACCTTGGTTGTGAATTTAATACTGATACTATGCTCGCCAACTGGCACATTACCGAGCATATAGAAACCCTTATCATCCGTGATCGACTGAATTTGCGGTGATTCAGATAAAGATACTTCGACTTTCTGTGCAGGTTTTTCTGAGCCAGCGCCTTTGTCGCTTAATGTCACAACACCGGCAACCGCGCCATACTGTTGCTCAGCGCCAGTTTCCGGGGTAATTTTATTCGCAACAGAGCGAATCATCAGTAAGATTGATTCTGATGCGAATCCAGCGGTGAATGCCAAAGCGACTGAACTGGTCGTATCACTTGGATCAACAAGATAATAAGCGAGTATGGCAAGAAAAGGTGCTGAAATAAATTGCACCATTTGAAATATCAAGTGCTCACGAAATTCATATTGCGATAATTTTGGCTGCTTCTCGGTGCCGATATGCTCTGAACCGGCCTGCTTCTGGAGTTCCGGAAGCCGTCTGGTCAGGCTGATGCTGCCTCCCATCAAAGCCATAATAATAAAATAGAGCGGAATGAGTAATCCATCTTTTACCTCGCAGGTAATCGATTTTCCGTATTCGTCGTTGTTAACTTCTTGATTGCACTGTTTGATATATCCACCGATGTTGATAACCCATGCATAACCAACACCCTCTGATGAAGTTTGTTGAGTTTTATTGTTTGTGACACGCCTTGTTGATGAGGCTTCCTGAGATTGATCCTTTTTTCCATCTTTCGAGTTGGTTACAACCTCATCTTTAGGCTCGCAACGTAAATTCTCCGACTTTTTATCTAAGGAACAACCAATGAATACAGCAATCGGCCGCTCTCGAAGTGTGTTGAGATAGTGTACTTCATCAGGTCTGGTCTTGTTCTCTTCGGTAGATTCGATTTGCGCTGTTTCATCAGATTCAGTCTGAGTTTTTTCAGTAAAATTGAGAAGAGGATTGATAAATGGATAGAAAGTTAACAAAAGCGATATCAACATAAAACTGTATGCAAATATCATCCATTCATTTCTTTGCCCGGATCTGATTTCCTCTAAGTCTGCTCTTGCCTTCTGGTCAGCATCGGCTGGAATCGCTTTGATCGGATCGGTATAGATTTGCACGAAAATGATGCACATAAATATAACGATTGGAAGAATGGGCATGCCGCTCGTTTCTTCAAAGTAAAGAAAAACAGCAGCGAATAAATTTAAAATATGCGCAGCAGCCCATAGTGGATTAGCTTTTATCCAACCCGGAAGCCATGCCCAGCAATCATGAGAAACCTTCTTCTCAGAATTTGCATCTTGATTATCTGTACTCATCGTGTTTACCCTTTTTCACTTTTTTATATTAAGAAAAAGAAATTTTAGTTCTTGCTGAACGATTTAATCCGCCTGCATCAGTTGTAGCTTAACGTTAATGGTGATATACCACAATCGTTAACGTGTTCTTTAAATTATAGGAGAAACTGATTTATTCTGCGTGAATGGTTCGCAGAAGAAGTTGTACTTCATACTCGAATCCCCCAGATTCGTTACAGACTATTTGTGGGATTTATCATATCTATTTATCATAGTCATATCAGAGCGATTCATCCATTAAGAAAAGAAAAATTTATGATCTACTTGCACCCTCTTGGCCTCATCATAGTTGTTATTAGTTTGTTTCTCTGCATGCTCCTGTTCCAGGAAATTGGTCGGCGCATAGGCATTCGCCGAATAATGAAGGATCCAGAAGAAGAGGGTAAGGCAGGTACTGGACTGATGGAATCTGCCATTTTTGCTCTATTTGGTTTGCTGGTTGCGTTTACCTTTTCAGGCGCAGCAACACGGTTCGACGAGCGCCGACAGCTCATCGCCGAGGAAGCCAATGCGATTGGTACCGCTTATCTTAGATTAGATATGGTTGCTCCCGATGCCCGGTCTGAATTGCGAGAACTGTTCCGTCAATATCTGGATTCACGGTTAGAAGTCTACAAGAAGCTTCCCGACCTGGAAGCTGCAAAAAAGGAATGGGCAGCAGGCGTGGTGCTGCAAAATGAGATTTGGACCCGGGCGGTAACAGCTTGTACTATGCAGGCCCATCCAGTTAACTGTGTTGTGCTCCTTCCCGCAATGAATGCAATGATCGATATCACTGCGACTCAGAAGATGCACGCGATGACACATCCGCCAGCGATTGTCTTCGTGTTACTGATTGTGCTTGCGCTCGGCTGTTCGTATATTGGGGGCTATGGCATGGCCAGGAGCAATCAGCATAGATTGTCACATCATATCTTATTTGCTGCGATGGTAACCATTACTGTGTATGCCATTATCGACATAGAGTACCCAAGGTTAGGGATGATCCGGATTGATGCAGCTGATCAGATTTTGATTGAACTGCGCGAGAGCATGTAGTAAGGGATATTTTTATTTTCCCCGCATAAACAGCTTATCCAGATCAGCCAAGCTGGTTTCAAACCAGGTGGGTCTGCCGTGGTTGCATTGGTTGGCGCGCTCGGTGATTTCCATTTCGCGCAACAAGGCGTTCATTTCTTCGATGGTCAGTTTGCGGTTGGCGCGGATTGCGCCGTGGCAGGCCATGGTGGCGAGAATTTCGTTGCGTTTGGCGGTTAAAATCTGACTGGCGCCATATTCCCGGATCTCGCGCAGGATATCGTGCGTTAATTGCGCAATGTCGGCGTGCTGCAATGTGGCCGGGACTGCGCGTACTGCCAGCGTAGTGGGCGACAGGATTGCGATTTCGAAACCCAATTGGTCAAGCGTTGTTTGATTTTCCTCGACCACAGCGACTTCCAGGCCATCGGCGTGAAAAGTCACAGGAATCAGCAGCGGTTGCATCGGTACGGCATGATTATCGAGCGCTTGCTTGAGTTTCTCGTACATAATCCGCTCATGCGCGGCGTGCATGTCCACCACCACCAGGCCGCGCGTATTTTGTGCCAGAATATAAACGCCGTGCAGTTGCCCCAGCGCAAAACCGAGCGGGTGGCTATCCTGTTTTTCTTCCGTAGCGGCGAACTGTCCTGAATTCTCTACTGGTGTGACAGGCGCTGTGTTTATCGGTGCCGGTTGATAGGAATTAGTCTCCATACCAAACAAAGTGCGATAAAAGCTTGCCGGTTGCGACACCGTGCCGGGTTGTGCGTGACTGGTTCTGGGGTAGGCAGGGAATGACCGGGTTGGTTGCATGGATTCTTCGGTTTTCGTTTCCCTGTTAGGTGAAGCGAGTGCCTTGTTGATCGCATGAAAAATAAATTGATGCAGCGCGCGCGATTCATGGAAACGGACTTCTGTTTTAGTCGGATGCACATTCACATCGACGCTTTCCGGATCGATGTCCAGAAACAGAACAAAAGCCGGGTGTTTGTCCAAATGCAGTACATCCCGATAGGCTTCGCGCAAGGCGTGCGAAATCAGTTTGTTGCTGACAAAACGGTTATTCACGAAAAAATATTGTGCATCTCGTGATGAACGTGCATAGGCCGGTAGCGCCACCATGCCATGCAGATAGATGTCTGCCGAGCGCTCGTCGACAAATGCAGCGGTCTGGCCAAATTCTTCACCCAATACCGATTGGATTCTTTGCGCTGAACTTGCCGCACGTAAGTGGCGGCGCACTTTACCATTATGTTGTAAAACAAATTCAATACCGGCCTGGGACAGCGCA
The DNA here is from genome assembly GCA_016721865.1 of Nitrosomonas sp. Lineage (GTDB taxonomy): Bacteria > Pseudomonadota > Gammaproteobacteria > Burkholderiales > Nitrosomonadaceae > Nitrosomonas. The sequence continues at coordinate 105,064 of JADKHF010000006.1, forward strand.
ATACGCTTGAAGGCCTCGTCGCAGTGCGCAAGCTCGGTGGCTTCCGATTTTAGGAATTTGCGCCGTGCGGGGATATTGAAATATAAATCGTTGATGTCCAGAGCCGTTCCGCTCGTCAATGCAGAAGGTTCCGGTTTCGAGACGGATTTGCCATCGACCTGTATCTGCCAGGCATGGCTTTGCCGGCGGCGGCTGGCTAATGTCAGTCTCGATACTGCGGCGATACTCGCCAGCGCTTCACCGCGAAAACCCAGGCTGGTGATTTTGTGTAAATCTTCCAGCGTGCTGATTTTGCTGGTGCTGTGGCGTGTCAAGGCCAGCAGCAATTCTTCTTTGGCGATGCCCGTTCCGTCATCCATGACGCGAATCTGCTTGACGCCACCTTGCTGGAGCTGCACAGTAATTTTCTTTGCGCCTGCATCAACACTATTCTCCAGGATCTCCTTGAGTGCCGAAGCAGGTCGTTCGACCACTTCACCGGCGGCGATCTGGTTAATCAATAACTCGGGAAGCGGTTTAATCGTAGACATTGAAAACTGTGGTTTTAAAGATTGCTATTATATTATTGGCGCTTATGCTTCAATTGTACTTGGGTAGATTATTTAACTCTATTAAATTATTGGAGGGGGCGTGATGTTATCAATAGATGGATTAAAAACCCAAATTCCGGATACCGTGCTCGATCAAATTCCTGATTGCGCGGAGAACTTTTTCATTAATACCCCTTTGCGCCTGGCACACTTTCTCGCGCAATGTGCCCATGAAAGTGCCGAGTTTAAAGCAAGAGAGGAGAATTTGAATTATTCTGCTGAGGGACTGAGAAAAGTATTTCCTAAATATTTTCCCGATAATCTGGCGGATAGTTATGCACGCCAGCCTGAAAAAATTGCATCACGGGTTTATGGTGGCAGAATGGGCAATGGCGACGAAGCCAGCAAAGAGGGCTACAAATATCGGGGGAGAGGTTATATTCAACTGACCGGAAAGGATAATTACAACAAGTTTGCGCAAGCTGTCAGCGATGACATTCTGAATAATCCTGAGTTGGTGGCTTCAAAATATCCGTTGTTTTCTGCCGCCTGGTTCTGGAATACTCGTTCACTCAATCAATTGGCCGATGAAGGATCAAGCGATGACGTGGTAAAAAAAATAACTAAAGTAGTGAACGGCGGTTACAACGGTTTAGAAGATCGGATCAAACATTTTAAAAATTATTTTCACTGTTGACTTGAAGCAAGCTGCCGTGAAGCTGAGTGTAATTGCATACATGGGAACAGGCGGTCTGTTCGCGCTGACCGCCTTGCCGGTTTGGGCAACAGAGTCGCTTTGTCATGCGCAGGAACAAATTATATTTTCTTGCTCGCTCGGTAAAAAAATGGTTTCAGTGTGTGCTTCCAATGATTTTTCAGCCAGCAGCGGCTATCTGCAGTATCGATTCGGGCAAAAAGATGCGCTCGAACTGGCATTCCCGGATTTGACAGAACCAGCTCCGGCTGCTCAATCCGTTCAAGCGCGAACCCTGATGTTTGCGGGCGGTGGCGGCGGTTATTTGCGTTTTATCAACGGGCAACACCATTACATTGTGTATACTGCGATCGGTAAGGGTTGGGGAGCAAAAGACGGCGTTGCCGTTGAGAAAAACAACCAATTGATTGCCAATCTGGAATGCCAGGATGTTCCGGTTTCAAAGTTAAGCGAAGAATTCTTCACGCATGCCGGTTTATCGGCTGATCAGAATGAATTCCAGATTCCCGGTCTTGACTGATTAAAGTACGGCTAACGTACCGGATTAATAAAAAACTCGCGCATCAGAAAATCTTCCAGTCCCGCTGAGTCTTTCTCGCGTGCGGATAACACGACAACACGGTGCAGACGGTGTGATTCCCAGTTGAAATCTTCTTTGTAATGTTCACGAATTAATTGGATCATTCGGCGAATCATGGCTAGTTCAACATTGCCATCCGGTCCGGCATCTACTTGGATCGTTTGCAGCCGGGGATTGCTTTGGCCTGTTGTCCAGGCGCGGAATGAGAATTCAGCCGTGCGCGGGCCTATTCTAAGAATTTGAAATATGCCACTGGTGCCGGGAGTCTGGAGATTGCGTCTGACATTGGCCATGCGGATTTCATCGACGGAGGGCGGCGCGGCGGTGTTTGCCGCCATATCTTCATTATCAAAAATCCCTTCGGCGCGGCGGCGTGCTTTGGCCTGATTAATATAATCGGATAGATCCGTGGCCGCATCGGGGGCAGGCTTTGGCGGCGTTTTGGTGATTATCTTGTCTTTGGCAGGCTGGGTTGGCTTGGGTTTGCTGGGTTTTTCAGCTGCTTTGGGCTTGGGTTGTGACCGTGCCGGAGGACTTGGCGCTGGAAGCGGAGGTAATTTCTGTGCCGGTTTCGCTTCCTCCACAGCTTCAGGTTTTTCCTGCGGAGGTGTTGGCGCAGTTTGAGGAGAAGCAGGCAGTGAGCTTTTGGCATCCTCGGTTTCGTTTAAATCAATAAAGCTGGCGGCGATGGGTAGTGGTGTTTCAATTTCTACCTCAGGTATTGACAAGAAAAACCCCAGTCCCCAGATAAGCAACAACCAGACGAGCGCAGCCAGTGGTAATGGCCACCACAGGCGAATTTCTGTCGATCTGGAGCTTGCCATTCTTTTCTGCGCTACTTATGTTTCACGGCAATCAGAAAATGCTGAGCACCGGCGGATCTGGCACGCAGCATGGCCTGCACGACAACGCCCTGCGGCGCTTCATTATCTGCGGACACAATCAACTTCTGTTTTGAATCTGCGAGTAACGGTTTGAGTGTCGTGGCCAGCGTTTCCAGCGTAACAGCCTTCTGATTGATAAAGATTTTGCTGTCTTTGGTCAGCGTCAGCGTCACAGGTTTCTCAGCACTGAGTTTTTCGGCCTCGCCCTCAGGGAGATTGACCTGCAATGAATCCAGTTTCTGCATCGATAAAGAAGCCAGCATGAATGTCGCCAGCAAGAAAAACATCACGTCGATCATCGGGATGATCTCTATCTTACCTTTATGAACTGTGCGAGTTTTACGGAGCTTCATGGGTATTATCCTGTTGATCCAGACGGATATTATCGATCAGCCGCGTACCCAGGCGCTCCATTTCATCCAATGTCAACGATTGCAAACGGGAAAAATAATTGAATCCAAACAATGCCACCAGCGCAATCGCCAGGCCCACCACGGTTGCAATCAGCGCCTCTGCAACACCGCCTGTGACCGCCGCGGGGTTAACAATGCCTTCGCTGCCAATCACCTGGAAGGCGCGCATCATACCGATCACGGTTCCCACCAATCCAAGCAGCGGTGCGGCTGTTACGATGGTTTCCAAAGCCCAAAGCCGGCGCGACAAGGATTCTTCAATGATTTGCGCTTCATCGGCGGCACGGGATTCTGTCCACCATGCCGGTTTATGCCGGTTGGAAATGACCACTTCAAAGAAACGCTTGTAATAATGACGCTTATCCAATCCGGAAAGGATCTTTTCCAGATCATTCCATTTGAAACCATACGTTTCCACAAGATTAAGCAACTCGCTGGAAAGGCGTGCGTAACGCCAATAAACAAATGCTTTCTCAAGCATAATTGCCAAAGCGATGACCGCCAGTAAAGACAGTGGCACGATAATAATCCCGCCAAGCTTTAACATGATCCAGGCTTGATTCAGTTCTTCCATATTTAACTCCAGATTAAAGCTATTTATAAAGCTGTTGACTGCCAGTACTTATTGAGTACAAGAAATTTCGGTGCCAGGAGTCCGACAGGCTCCCAGGCCAGGCGATGCGAAGTTTCTGCACAGGATATACTTTCATTTCAGCCATCATCAAATTTGTAACGAGCACGCCATCGTGTTATTCCATTGAGAAACTGCGATAGAGAACCTAACATCACCAGGCCCGGATGGATGCTAAGAATAGTTCAAAACACCAGCAGTTGGAACACTTTAATGGCAAAATGATTTACTTTTGTGACTTTGTTGCAGAATGGCACGAAGCCGATACGGATTATCCATTGCCTGGAAATTCTGAGGAAAGAAAAACAGACTGAACAAGCCAATGATAGCGATTAATTATGAAAAAAAGTTTAATGGTATTAATTCTGCTGATGGCTGTTGCAACTGTGCAGGCCAAGTGGATTAAAGCGGACGCTGCTGCCAAACCCGGCGAAGCGCATTACTTTGACCCTGAGACCCTGCAGAAAAACGGCCAATTCCGAAGAATCTGGGTGTTATCCAGCTACGATGAAACCCAAAAAGGCGGGCACCACGCGGTCAAAACATTGTATGAATTTGACTGCACCTATCACAAAGCCCGTTCAATCACGATGCTGTTGTATCCGGATAAGGAGGCCAAAGGCATGGTAATCGGCGCGTATCATGATGAATCCCGGGATTGGTTTGGTTTTTCGGCCAACTCAATTTTCCGGCATATTGCTGAGACGGTTTGTATTGATTGAGGATACTTTGTGTTCTTTTTAAAATTATATAACTTTAATTAGCATTCAATGACTTCGGAGGAAACAATGACAATAGCTGATTGGCTGATGATCGCAGCCGTTCTACTAGGCCCAATCATTGCGGTGCAGCTTACTCGCCACCTTGACAACAAAAAGGAAGAACGCGAACGCAAGTTAGAAGTATTTAAAACATTGATGGCAACCCGCGCATATACTGTGTCTTTGGATCATGTTGTTGCGCTAAATCGAATCGATCTCGAGTTCGACAAAGGCGATAATAATGAAAAAGCGGTTATCGAAGCGTGGAAAGAATATTTGGATTTGCTTTGTGATAAAAGTATTGCTCCTGAGCAATGGAGTGTTAGGCGCATCGATCTTTTTGTAGAGCTTTTACACAAAATGGCTCAAGTGCTTGATTACGATTTTGATAAAACTCATATCAAAAACTCTTCATATTCGCCTGTGGCACACGGAAACATCGAAGAAGAACAAAAAGCACTTCGCGCTGGTTTAATTGAAGTGCTTGCAGGCAAGCGCTCAATACCAATGACAGTGGTCAATTGGCCGCAGAACCAATGATTGCTTACATTGCTATCAACTTGGGAAAGCTTGCAAAAAGTGCTGATATCAATAAATCTTTAACACCACCCAACCTACCTCACATTCCCCCAACTCCGCCGCCACATAGGCCGATTCCTCAGTAATCGTGACAGAAATATCCATCGTTCGTTGTACCAATTTGGCTAGTGCCTGAATGTTTTGCCATTGAAACTGGAAAATGGCTGCGGTCAGTTCGTTGAATTTTGTTTTTTCCTGCATCCACCAGACATTTGATTTGGAGTTAAAACTATATACCTTGACGGTTTGAGCGATCCGCGTGGCTTTCTTGATTCGATCCGGGGCGGGCTCTCCGACATCGATCCATAACGCAATCCGGCCATCCGGGGTATGTGCCCATAGGTCAGGCTCTTCTGCGGTACTCAATCCTTTGGTGAGGGATAGGGATTCCTGTGCATTGATACAAAACGCGAGCATGCGCACCATCATGCGCTCGAGCGTTTCGGATGGGTGCTGGGCAATGGTCAGGTTGAGCGTGTCGTAATAATTACGATTGAGGTCGGTCAGCGCAATTTTAAATTTGTAGATAGTGGGTTTGAGTGCCACAGATGTGCCTGTATCGTAATGGGCTATTGAATAAGCCCGGCTTGTCATTCCGAACGCTGTGAGGAATCTTTGGCAATAACACTATAGATTTCTCGCTGCGCCCGAAATGACAGTTATTCCGGGGTTTCTTGAGATGGTTTATTTTTCCATCGTGCTGATAAACGCATTCGCTTCATTGATCGATTGCTCCATGGAAGCAACCAGTGCGGATACATCGGATTTGATCGTGCCCAATTCTCCTTTGAGTGAAGCAATGGCGCGTGCGTTGAGGTTGTGTTTGAGGAACATGACCTGATCGTGAAACACGGTGAGGATCGGTTCAATCTTGGCTTCCGCCTGTTTCATCGAAGCGATTAACTGGCGGTAATGTGCTTGCGTGGTGCTGAGTTTCTTCTGGCTGCTTTGTTTCAGGGCGGCGCTGCTGTATTGCGTGATTTCCTCTTTCCATTCGGTAAATAATGCTTCAGAGACGCTTTCAATATCGGCGATGCGGCTTCTGACTTCTTCGGCTTTACCGACGCTGGCTTCATACGCATCATTTAGCCTGTTATAAGTAGCCTCAAGATCGCCGCCGCTAAAGTTGGTGGCGGCAGTAAATTGTTCCAGCGCCGATTTGAACTGTTCTTTGGTTTCTTCCTGCGTGTCACGCGCTTTTTCCACCCGGTATACCATCACGTCGCGTTTCGGAATGCCGACTTTTTCCAGACCCTCGAGATACATCGTGGAGCAAGCCGTCAGCATCAAGAATACGGAAAGAATGAGTAAACGATACAAATAGTTCATGTTTGAAGTGTGTAGGTTGTTCATCTTTGTCATCTCTTACGAAGTTATTGGATTTAGCGCAACACCCCCCGCCACAACAACCGCCAGGCCACTTTTAAACCCCACAGGATGGGGTGACGGCGCAGCATCGGGGTAATTTCCACGCGTACACCTGTGTGCCGCTCTATTTTCCAGGCAGCGTATTCGACGCTATTGTTGAAAGTGAGCGTGGCTTTGGATAGGCGCAGAATGGACAGGATGCGTCCTTGCCAACGGCGAAAACGCCAGCGCCAGAGCGCCTGCCGCTGCGTTTTTGGATTGGTCAGACAGCGATATTTTCCATTTTCCTGTTTCTCCAGTATTCCTGTTAGCATGGGGGCTGCCACTTCTGTCAGGCGGGTAAAGGCACTCAGGTTGGCTTGCGCCAGATGGCGCGCGCGTGTTTCCCGCTCTGCGCGTAATTCTGCGGCGTAGGTGAGCATCAGACAGCGCGTCCAGATTTCTTCGACATCGAGTATGTTTGCTTCGAGTGTCGGTACGCCAGATTTTAAAAAGGTGACGACGGAATGCGCCAATGCCGCATAAATGCGCTCGCGCACGGAATCGTCACGGCAGTAGAGCAGCCGCGATGGTTGCGCAAAGCGCGCCCAGATATATGGATGAAACCAGAATTGCGCGCCACGCGCAAAATCACTGGTAGAAATGACGGCGTATTTTGCGCGCAAGGTTCTTCCCTGATGCGCTACTTCCAGATAAAAGACATTGGGTGCCAGCCAGCTGTTTAAATTGGCCAGATAACGCTCGGGATAAGCTTTGTAGTAGCTATCAACGATGACATACAGATCGACAATGCCTTCATCCAGGCTAATGGCGGAATGCAGACAGGAGCCATAAAGAATCACGGCATCCAGTGATGCGCCGAAGCGCATGACGAGTGCATCCACCAGAGGAACGAGATCAGGAGATACCGCCTTGTTGCTTTCCCAGGCAACTTCGTTGATCAATCGAACCGGCAGTTGCGCGGCGGATGCGGTTATAGGGTTATTAGTCATGGTAATGGCAGTGTCCTCAGGTACTAAAAATGTTACGGGATCCGTCGCGGAAATTCGCAAAGGTTTATGTGGGTTTACAGATCGATATAATTCACCGTCCACAATATATTCGTCGTCCATGTGCAAGGTCAGGGAATGGGTATTATGGCTATAGTAACCGTCTTTTTCCTGCAGAACCTGGCCGCCGCCGGATAGTAATGGCCATAATGAACGCCACAGACGCTTGCGTTGTTGATCGACCAGTGTGACATGCAGCGGTTCGGATTCTTTTCCCCAATACGGGCGGATGTTGAGTAACAAGCAATCCAATGCACTGACCAGTGCAAACAGATAAGTGCCCTGGTGGATTCGTCCGTTAGCTTCCGTCATTGTCATGTTGACCGGCGCCCACTCGCTTTGCTGGCGGCCAATTATCAAGTCGGTGACCATGCCGATGATCGATCGCAGTGTGATCACAAGAGTAAAAATGCTGCCAGTGATTCCCAGTTTTTTGACCGGGCTGCGCGAAAATTTCACCGCGCGCGCAACGAGCCCCACGGCAAAGAACATGCCGTAAATCGGGTTCATTCCAGTCTGTTCGATTCGTAACACCGGGCGTTGCACCAGCTTAGGCAATGATGGCTTTGACAGATAATTACGCAAGCGGTGTAATGCCTTCTCAGGCTTGTCATGCACGCCGAGATCCAGTGGCGTCATATTGGTAGTGCCGCCCGGTATGATCATCAGCACCGGCCATTCTTCGGGTGCTAATAATTTGAACAGATGGCCGAGTATCGCATGCGTCGTGCCATCGCCGGCGACAATCACCAGTAAATCGATGTCTGCTCGTATCAGTTGATCAATCGCGGTTTTGAAAGTGATCGCATCAGCTGCTTCGCAGACAATGATGCCAGGTATTGCATCCAGCGCCTGCCGGATGGCCAGGTTGCGTTTACGTACCTGCCCTCCCATTGGATTGAGCAGACAGCCGATTCTGGCTGCTCCGGTTTTTAGTCGATCAATCCGTGCTTGTAATGTCATTGGGCGTTGCTGAGCGTAGCTTAATGGGATGATAGGGGATAGGGTTTTCGCAGATTGATCGGCGCGCGTGTAAATATTTTGACTGCCCATATTTCCCGGTCACGTGCTGGATCAATATCCTGTAGCCAGGATTTCAGTGATCCCTCCTTCTGTTTGGTCTGCCAGCCGATTACCAGGCGCCATGTCAGTATCGCTGTTGAGATTACGTGCCACACGACGACTGACAGCAGCCCGAAATCGGGTTGGTCAGTCACCCATCCATACGTGAGTAGAATCAGATTCGGATTGCGCCGGGCTGTAATCAACCGGTTAAAGGAGTCCAGCTTGCGCCAGATGAACATATCAAAATGTGCCAGCCAAAACTGGAATGCGCCTTCGCATAAGCGCCCGCCCACATAACCGAGAAACATGAGCCACATCATTGTTTCCAAGCCGCTAATTGGCGTAAGGGTGCTCGCCAAACCGGCCCCCCACGCCAGATACCACAGTGGCGGATGAATAATATCCAGGCCATGATCCAGTACATCCCCCAGGCGACTTGAAGTCACCGTGACGCGTGCGAGCTTTCCGTCCACAGTGTCGAGAAAGGTCATGAACCAACCCATGACCAAGCCAATGCCAAAAAATCCGCCCCAGAATGCCAATCCCGTCAGAATGGCGAGCACGATGCTGAGATAGGTGACGTGATTCGGTTGCCAGCCCTGACGTACACAATAATGCGTCACCCAGAATGCCGGCAGCGGCCACAGCCATTTAGTGACCAGATCAGTTACGCCCTTGTACGATCCGGAGAACAGCTCTTTTTCCAGTAACGGACGATTGGCTTCGCTGACAGGTAAAATATAGGGCGGGTCTTTCTTTTCAGATTTTGCTGAAAATCTATTTTCAGATCTTTCAAACCGATACGCGGAATGGTCAGCAACACGAATTTATAATTCTGGCTTTATTATTGTTAAGATTCCTGAGTATTCGCGGTGCCAGATTGCCATCGGTGCGTATCGCCGCAGGGCAGCCTTCGTCGTCGTATAAGGCGATTCTCTTGTCCAGTCCCGAGCAATGCAGTCAACACCCGGGCGTCAAATAGAAAATTAGAATTCAAAAATAAAGCGGTAGCGCTTGCAGGAATTTTTTCAACATCGTCAACCAGCTTGATGTGTTCGTGTGTTTGCAACATGCGCTGCAAACGCACTTGGCCCGTTAATCCCCAAATGGTTATTTCACTTTCACCAAAAATATAAATATATGTTGAAGTCGGCATGTGTGATTGATATCGGACTCTGTCTGAACAGGGTTAACGATTAAATTATTAACGTGATGTGCGATGGATTAGGAAAGGCTACGCATTTTAGATGTTTTGTGACAACAATAACAGATTAGTGTTAAAAAGTCCGGCGTAACCATACATTGGCCAGAATGATCATGAGTAATCCAGGGACAAGCGCGATGAATGCAGGGTTTAAGCGCAATATCAGACCGGCATTGGCAATAATTTGATCGAGCAGGTAAACGGCAATACCGATCAGTGCAGCAAATACCAATTTGTTACTTAAGCCAGTGCGGATCGATCCAAATACAAACGGAATGGATAACAGCAGCATGGCTACCGTCATCAGCGCACTGCCAACTTTTCGCCATAACGCCAATGCGTAGGAATCCGCATCCTGACCGGTGCTGCGTAGAAATTCTACATGCCGCACTAATTCAAGTGGTGACAGGCTTTCGGGTGGTTTTGTGAGTGTTTGAATATCTTCAGGATTAAGAAAAGATGGCCAGCTTAATGTGTTGGTGCGGGTTGCTAGAATTTGATTGTCTTTAAATGTTCTGACAACGACGTTACTTAATTCCCAATTATCGTCATCGATAATATCCGCATATTGCGCCAAGGTATGTGTGAGTAAGAAACCTTCCTGGTCCAGTTGCAGGATTTCAATATCTGCTGCTCTTTTGGCATGTAACATGTGGCCAATGCGCAGGATATTTTGCTCGTTGCGCGTCCAGATTCCCAGGTTCTTACCTAATTCAGCACTTTGCTCCAGCGCGATAGCCCGATAGGTAATCGCTTTATGTTGCAGCTGGGGCGCCACAAATTGCTCTAAAATCGCGACGCTCAGCAACAGTACAATGCCGACACCTAATGGCGCAAGACTGATACGAAGCGGTGAAAGTCCAGCAACGCGCATAGCAATTAATTCTGAATTTACGGCCAGTTTTCCAAGCGCAATGACTGTGCCTAATAAAGCAACAAAAGGTGCGATCTGAATAAATCTGCGTGGCAACAGCATCGCCGTGAAGAGAAATGCATCTTTGACGCGATAAGTGCCTCTGCCTACATTATCCAGTTGATCTAATAAATCAAAGAAGCTGAATAATGGAAGCAGAATCGAAGCGGCAATCATGAAGCCGATCAGCACTTGGTAAGCGATATAGCGATAAATGATCATCGTGGGTGTGAGAATTGTCTTTGTCTTGATGATAGCAGCGCATAGATGCCCAGTGCTACTAGCATGAGTAGATATAGCCACCAAATCCCGGGTATGCTGCCAACGACACCTTGTTCGACCCAGGATTTAGCCAGTCCGGTAAAATTATAATAGGCGGCGAAAACGAGTGCTGCGATAAGATACGTGCGATCCGTTTTGTCTTGGCGCGGCGTGCTGCGAATAAATGTCACTGCAATTAAAGCCAACAGGATCGTAGCGAGCGGGCGGGAAATTCGCCATTGCAATTCTGCAATATCACGCGGCTGATCGGATTCCCAAAGCGTTCTTGTGGCAGCGGCTTTGCGCCGGTAATTCAAAGCATAGTCACTATCAATAAAATAAGTCATGCTTTTGAACTGGATGACATCATCAATGCTGGCTGTGCGGGTTAATTGATAAATCATACCTTCGGATAGCTGGATGTGTGGTCTTTGTTCCGCTTCTGATGGTTGAATCTGACGAGCTTGCTTGGCAATGACAATTTCGCTGCCGTCCGGCTTGTTGATGTAGTGAAAAACATGCTGCATTTGCTTGTCGGTGGTGTCATCTTTGCTGCGCACATAAACGATTCTACCTGTCCGTTCACTGCCATGAAAACGTCCGGCCTGAAATCGGTTTGTATTTAATTCGGCTTCTGCCCGCGCGTCCAGAATGTAACTTTCCGCATAAGCCCAAGGACGGACATAGGATGAGAGCATGCCACTAACAATACCAACCGGTATCGCCACCGTCAGTACGGTGAGAACAATGCGCGTGCCACTGACACCGATAGAACGGATTACATTCAGTTCCTGATCTTTGTTGAGTCTGCCGAGACCGATAATGACCGAAATATAGAGTGCGATGGGGATTAAAACTTCCAGTGCGATGAGTGTTTTTAAGAATACAAGTTTCAGCAGGGCGGCGATTCCCAAAGTTTCAGTGACGGCTCCAGCCAAAAGCCGTGCGCTGCTGAAACTGGCAAATAAACCGACCAGAATAAGAATGACTACCGTGAAAGGCAGCGAGATCTCGCGCGCGATGTACCGTTCAATTAATTTCATGAATCTGCTTGATTAACAATTGATGGCGTAGCGAATATCATTCAAGGGAGCAGGCGGCAGATCATTCAACAGATTGATTGTCACTGTGAGAATTATTTGCCTTTCGCTTGAGTATGGATTCGGCAAGCACTAAATCTTCGATTTTATCGACATCCACACCGGCTCGTGGATCATCCAGCATGATTCCTTGTATTTTTACACCGGATTTTTCAGAAACGGCTTGCAATCCTTGTTGCAGTGTTAGAAATCCAAACAAATACGACAACACCATTTTGAATCCGAGTACTTGTGCGATTAATCGCCAGGGGCGTTTGCGCAAATCTTCGGCTTGCCGCCAGAATCTGATCAATGCGCGTCCTTGCGGGTTGAAAGTAAACAGATTGCAGCCGCAGAATCCACCGTCGCGTAAGCGAATAACAGTGCGCCTGGAGCCTGGAAATGCGGCGGCGATATCTTGCTGTCTGACCAAACCAACCGTGGCATCACACTGTGTTGCAAGGGAATCCCGCAAAAAACTCTGTACCATGCCGGGTGTTAACAAGGCATGATCAGCGGTGGTTAATAATACCGGCGTATCGCTTGAAATTTGCTTCAGACCACTTTCAGCGCTGCGGCTGGGAGAATCCAGATTGGGTATCCAGATTACTTGTCCGGAAGCAATGCGGTGCTTTAATTCCGGGCAATGCGTGTGCAGGGATTCTGGAGGGCCGCAAAGGATGATTGTGTTGACCAAATCGCAAGCCGCCAGTGTATCCAGAACGCGGATGATCATCGGAACACCATTAACGGGGGCAAAAGCTTTGCAGGCTGCGCCAGTATGTTGCGTGATTGGGTCTTTGTTGGTGCGGTCAGCAGCCAGAACCAGTGCGGTGAATCGCTTGGGTGCTGGATAGGAATCCGCGCTCACAATGTTTTTCCATAAATACGATAGCGTTTATATTGCTTGCTGCCGATCTTGTCGAGAATTGCACGCATTGCAGTATTGTTTTCAAGTATCCATGACAGCTCACCCCCTTGCAATCCGCGGGCGAAGGCTACTTTGCGTGGCGCATCAATGACGAGGCAAGCCAATGCCAAGCCCAGTGGAGTATTGCGAAATTTTTTGCGTACGCCCATCAACGGTATGCGCAATGTATGTATCTCATTGTTCCTGATGCTTTTAATCAGCTTGAGCCAGCCGAATGGAAACAAGCTTCCATTTAATTTCGCCAGCACTTCATTGAGATTGGGTAAAACCACCATAAATGCCGCAGGCTCGCCATTGACTTCAGCTTAATTTGATGTGGGAAGAAAATTTGTCAATCACGGTCTGCATGACACGGGGCATTTTATAATCGACGTCGATCCAGTACGCCAGTAAATCCTTGAGCGGGAGATAACCTTGTTCTTCCAGCAAGCGGCCATACCAGCGGGGAGAATGCGGCATCATGACCACAGGGGGGGTGTCAAATCCATCCACCAGGATACCGCATTCCTGATTGATGGAAAGATTAAACGGCCCGCTGACATGATGCACTTGCCGGGAAGCCAGCCACGCTTCCGCATGCAGCATCAGCGCAGCGAATACTTCTGAGTCGTCGATACATTCCAATAGGCCAAAGTGACCGCTGTCTGCACCGTAACGTTCCTGGTGCAGTGAATCAATTTGTGCACTGATTCGCCCAACCGGTTGACCGTTTTGGTAGGCAACCCAAGCCTGCCATTGTCCATGCTTGAAAAAAGGATTGAAGCGGGAGAAATGAAATCGCCGCTCCAGTCGTAATGGCGGAACCCACATGGGGTCATTGGCGTAAATGCGCCAGGGCACATCAATAAATTTGCTCATATCACGATAAGACATCACCGGGCGCACCGTAACTTTGGGACTGGCCGGCTTATCGTGTTCGCTCATGGCAGATGAAAGAAATGGTTTTGATAAAAATGCATTGGATTGCAAGTGATTGGATTGATATGTTCGCTAAACTATCTGAGATAGGATTAATCAGTAATTCTGTTAGTACACTGCATCGAAAAAGTATGGCAGCATTTATATGTGCGTATGTTTCAACAAATCCGATACAAGCTTATGAAAAACTTCTTTGGGATCTGGTTCTTGATTCGTAGATTGTTTTGTATCCGCGAATTGATCCGATGACGAGGGTTGTTCAGCTGCGGCAATTTTCTCATCAGTGATATTCCGGCAGAAATCACAATAATTATTCCAGTCCGTATTGTAGCTGAGCAGACGATCCTGAGGAAGGAATACTCTTAAAACTTCAAAGTTTTGCTGCATTCCAGGCAGCCGGGAGCAGAGGTAGGTGTTGATATTCTTAGGCCAGCGTTTATGCTGGGGATACATGTCAGCCAGTTCTGTTTCAATCGTATAGCGGAAGTTATCAATTGCATCGGCACGGCGCTTGCGATTAAGAATTTCAACAAATACAGCCACCAACCCTAAAAGGCCAAATAAGACAAATGGCCATAATGGCACGGTTTCAAAATATCCGGAGATTTGATCAATGATTTCGTTCAAGGTTGTCTCAATTTAAGTATATTAGAAAATACAGAATGGGTTCGAGTATCGAGAACCTTTACCAGGGATACTGCCGAAATAAGCGGTTGTCACTATGAAGCAGACAAATGGCGATTTTTTCAATGACTTTATTTTGTAACAAATCGAATTTACCTGATCTAAATAGCCCGGCCAAGGCTCGTATCTTGCCATAGTAAGTGCCATGGATCAATATTGTTGTTCTGTACAGCTAAAATTGTAATCCGGTTATGGAAATATAAGTGCAGGAAGTCTATTTTGATTAAAGCACGTGCAATCAAATGCGGCCTGTGATACAGGCGGTTTTTCAGATGCTCTTCAGCAGGTCCAGAAAGAGGCGGGGATGGTTATTACTAAATTTGAATTGACCTGACACTGCTTATTGCGTTATTTTTATCTGCTTTTTTGTAAAAACCATCTATTTTTATATTTGTATTCTTGCTGGCTAAGTATTTATGACCAAATCAACTAAGCATGCTGCTTCATCTCAGCCAGAGAGTTTTGAGGCAGCATCAGCTGAACTGGAGAAAATAGTGGCGGCCATGGAAGCAGGTCAAATGTCACTGGAAGCTTCTCTTTCAGCGTATCAACGCGGAGCAGAGTTATTGCAATATTGTCAGAATAAACTGCAAGGTGCGCAACAGCAGGTGCGCATTCTTGAGGCCGGTATGTTAAAAGATTTCACGGGATCTGGCAGCGATGAGCGCTGATTTTCAGAACTGGACCAGTAGTTGTCAGGCACGTATCGAAACATTCCTGGAATCGAGATTGCCTGCTTCGGATTGCGTTCCTGAGCGATTACATAAAGCAATGCGCTATTCTGTGCTGGGTGGAGGAAAACGGGTACGTCCGCTGTTGTCTTTCGCAGCCGGAGAGCTTGCGCTTGCAGATGTTGAACGCGTGACGGTTGTTGCTGCAGCGGTAGAGCTCATTCATGCGTATTCTTTGGTGCATGATGATCTGCCGTGCATGGACAACGATATTCTACGGCGCGGAAAACCTACTTGCCATGTAGAGTTTGATGAGGCTACTGCATTGCTGACGGGTGATAGTTTGCAGACCCTGGCTTTTGAGTTGTTGGCGGAAAAACGTCTGACTGATGAGCCGGGTACGCAATTAGAAATGATTGCGCAATTGGCGTTAGCTACCGGTTCCCGGGGTATGGCTGGGGGGCAGGCATTTGATTTGGAAAGTGTTGGCAAGACTTTGAATCTGCCAGAGCTGGAATTTATGCATATCCATAAAACCGGCGCATTGATTCGTGCTGCGGTGATGCTGGGGGCTCGTTGTAATAACCGTTTAGATAATAATCAGTTGGGTAAATTGGATCACTTCGCCAAATGCGTTGGTCTGGCATTCCAGGTGGTTGACGATTTGCTGGATACCGAGGCAACAACGGCCACATTGGGTAAAACCGCCGGTAAAGATGCTGAGAATAATAAGCCCACTTATGTCAGTATTCTAGGTATTAGCCAAGCGCGGGAATTGGCGGAGAAATTGCAGCATGACGCTTATCAGGCTTTAGATAGCTTTGGTGAAGCTGCACTACGATTGCGTCAAGTAACCGATTTTATAATTAAACGTAAATTCTAAGTTTTTTTCTCCATTACTTTTTTTTCAGGTTTTGAATGTATCCATTGTTAGATACCATTAGCTTCCCCTCCCAGTTACGTGAACTGGATCAGAAGAAATTACCGCAGTTTGCTAATGAATTACGAAGCTTTCTCATTGAATCGGTCGCGAAAACCGGTGGGCATTTATCCTCCAATCTGGGCACAGTCGAATTAACCATTGCGCTGCACTATGTTTTTAATACACCGCATGACCAGATTGTTTGGGATGTTGGTCATCAAACCTATGCGCATAAAATTCTGACCGGTCGGCGAAGTGGCATGAGTCAGTTGCGCATGCAGGGCGGGATAGCCGGATTTCCGCGCCGCGATGAAAGCGAATATGATGCATTTGGCACCGCTCATTCCAGTACCTCCATCAGTGCCGCACTCGGTATGGCTGTCGCTGCGCAATTAAATAAGACGGATCGGCGCGCAATCGCCATTATTGGTGATGGCGCCATGAGTGCAGGGATGGCGTTTGAAGCGTTGAATAATGCCGGTGTGATGGATGCCAATTTGCTGGTTATCCTGAATGACAACGATATGTCGATATCACGGCCGGTCGGCGCATTGAACAATTATCTGGCCAAGTTGATGTCGGGGCGATTCTATGCCACGGCGCGGCGTGCTGGCGAAAAAGTGCTGGGTGTCGTTCCGCCTATGCTGGAATTGGCAAAACGCGCCGAAGAACATGTCAAAGGTATGGTAACCCCAGGCACTTTATTTGAAGAATTCGGATTTAATTATATCGGCCCGATTGATGGCCATGATCTGGATGTTTTAATTACCACGCTGAATAATATCAAGCTCCTCGATGGCCCGCAGTTTCTCCATGTGGTGACGCGTAAAGGCGCCGGTTACAAGGTGGCTGAAGAGGACCCCATTCTGTACCACGGTGTGGGTAAGTTTGATCCGGAAATAGGAATTGTTGCTAAATCAGCAGGAAAGCCCGCCTATACACAAATATTTGGTGACTGGTTGTGTGATATGGCTGCGCAGGATCCCCGTTTAATAGGCATTACCCCGGCAATGCGCGAGGGATCCGGACTGGTTCGTTTTTCACAGGAATATCCTGAACGTTATTTTGATGTCGGTATCGCTGAGCAACATGCGGTTACATTTGCGGCAGGTGTGGCATGCGATGGCTTAAAGCCGGTAGTGGCGATTTATTCAACTTTTCTGCAACGTGCTTATGATCAATTAATTCATGATGTGGCTATACAGAATCTGCCAGTTGTATTTGCCATTGACCGGGCTGGTCTGGTGGGAGCGGATGGCCCTACGCATGCAGGTAGTTTCGATTTGTCCTATCTACGTTGTATTCCGAATATGACCGTCATGGCACCTGCGGATGAAAATGAGTGCCGGCAGATGTTGTATACTGCTTTTAAACTGGATACGCCGTCGGCGGTACGTTATCCCAGAGGAGTTGGGTCTGGCGTGAAAGTGCAAAAGGAAATGCAGACATTGCCCATCGGTCGCGGTGAAATCCGGAGAAAGGGGAAGAGAATTGCTTTACTGGCTTTTGGCAGTATGCTGGCGCCATGCTTGGAGGCTGCTGAAGAACTCAACGCAACAGTGGCCAATATGCGCTTTATCAAACCGCTAGACGATGATCTGGTGGCATCTTTGGCTGGAAGTCATGACTTGCTGGTTACTGTTGAAGAAAATGCTGTGATGGGTGGGGCAGGTGGCGCCGTTACAGAATCTCTCAACAGTCAGAGGATTTGTGTCAAAGTGTTACAACTAGGGCTGCCGGATATTTTTATCGATCAGGGCGATCATGCACAAATGCTTGCAGATTGCGGACTGGACAAAAATGGTATTATCCAATCAGTGCGGTCAATACTGTCTGATTAAGCTTTAAACTTATTCTTGCTTCAACAGTATTAATCCTGACTGGGAGTTGGCGAGTGTGGAACTCAATTGTTGCCAGAGACTCCTATTCAAATAGGAGAAAATAACATGAATAAACAGATAGATTTGCCCATTGCCGATGTGCAAAGTTCGCCTGATACCCGGCGCATTGCGATCGACAGGGTAGGGATTAAGGCCATTCGTCATCCTGTAGTTGTGGCCGACAAGGATGATGGGGTGCAGCATACCGTGGCGGTTTTTAACATGTATGTGAATTTGCCGCATAATTTTAAAGGTACGCATATGTCCCGCTTTGTTGAAATACTCAATGGTCACGAGCGGGAAATTTCTGTAGAGTCATTTCAAGCTATTTTGCGGGAAATGATCGAAAAGCTGGAAACTGACTCTGGCCATATTGAGATGACTTTTCCTTACTTTATCAATAAATCAGCACCTGTTTCACAGGTAAGAAGTTTATTGGACTATGAAGTGACATTCATTGGTGAGATTAAAAATAATGAGTATTTTTTTACCATGAAAGTTGTTGTTCCGGTCACGAGTTTATGTCCGTGCTCTAAGAAGATATCGAATTATGGCGCACATAATCAACGCTCCCATGTCACAATTTCTGTACGCACGAATAGTTTTATATGGATTGAAGATGTTATCAGGATTACAGAGAATAATGCTTCGTGTGAACTCTATGGTCTTCTGAAGCGGCCTGATGAGAAATATGTGACTGAAAAGGCATACGATAATCCAAAATTCGTTGAAGACATCGTAAGAGATATTGCAGAAGTGCTAAACCATGATGAAAGAATTGATGCCTATGTTGTTGAGTCAGAGAATTTTGAATCTATTCATAATCATTCAGCGTATGCATTGATTGAAAATGACAAGAAACGTCGTGCATAATTAATTATTAATCTTATATCGCCTGCTGCTTGGTAAAGTCTGTGATACGGAATCCCAGTAGCCATAATGTGGCAAAATAGCTGAATGCGCCAAGAATAACTATCCAGCTTAATCGTCCGGCACGCACCATGGCCGAGTCGATTAACCAAGAAGCATCACTGCCCGTTGCGAACCATAACACAATGCCCATAATCATCAAAGCGGTCAGTATTTTTAGAAAGAAAATGCGCCATCCTGGTTGCGGTTGATAAATTTTATGACTGCGTAACTTGTAATACAGCAACCCTGCGTTAAGACAAGCTCCCAAACCGATTGCCAACGCCAGCCCGGCGTGTTTGAAGGGAATAATAAAGGCGAGATTCATCAGTTGTGTGGCAATCAGCGTGATGACAGCAATTTTGACAGGTGTTTTGATGTTCTGACGCGCATAAAATCCAGGCGCCAGCACTTTAACCAGAATTAATCCAAGTAATCCCACACTATAGGCAATTAATGCTTCGCGCGTCATCCATACATCATGGTCAGTAAATGCGCCGTGGTGAAAAAGCGTCGTGATTAATGGCGTCGCCAATAATGCCAATGCCAGGGCTGCCGGTAAGGTCAGCAGTATTGTCATTCGCAAGCCCCAGTCGAGCAAGCGGGAGTATTCTTCGGTGCTGTTGCTGTTGTAATGCCGTGCTAGTGATGGCAGCAGAATCGTGCCTAATGCGACACCCAGCAGACCCGCAGGAAATTCCATTAATCTATCGGCATAGTAAAGCCAGGACACACTGCCGGTAATCAGGAGTGAGGCAAATATAGTGTTGATAAGCAAACTAATTTGGCCCACCGATACACCAAAGATTGCCGGACCCATTAATCTGATCACGCGCCAGGCACCGGTATCAGGGTTTCTGAAACGGATGCGAGGTAATAGTTTGAGGCGCAGCAGAAAGGGTATTTGGAAAGCGAGTTGTAATATACCACCGATAAACACTGCCCAAGCCAGCGCGAGAATCGGCGGATCGAGTAAAGGTGTGAGCCACAGTGCGCAGCCGATAAATGATAAATTCAATAGTGCCGGTGTAATTGCAGGAACATTGAACTTGCCATGAGTATTGAGTATGCCGCCTGCTAAAGCAACCAAGGAAATAAAAAATATGTAAGGAAATGTAATCTGCAAGAGTTCAAGGGTTAAGTTGAATTTCTCCGGATTGGCAGAAAATCCGGGCGCACTGGCATAAATGATTAGGGGTGCTGCCGCGATTCCAATGATACTGACGAGAAAGAGCGTGATGCCTAAAAGTGTGGTGATGTGATCAACCAGGTCGCGCGTTTCTTCCGGAGTGCGCGTGTTCTTATACTCGGCTAGAATGGGAACAAAGGCCTGTGAAAATGCGCCTTCGGCAAATAACCGCCTTAACAGGTTGGGAATGCGGAAAGCAACAAAAAAAGCGTCGGTGACCATTCCTGCACCAAAAATCCGTGCAATGATGACGTCACGCAGGAAGCCGAGAATACGCGATATGAAGGTCATGCTGCTGACAGCAGCGAGGGCTTTGAGTAAATTCAAAACGGTATATTAGTGTGTGCGCTATCAGTAGGCAAAGTTGGAATCTGTTTTATCCGGGTTGGTTTTAATTTGGAATCCGGTTATTTCTCAATTTCAATTCAGAATAAACCAAATGCATTTTCACCCCAACCAAATTAAAGTGAGTAGTTCCAACTTAGAATAGACGCCTTATTTTCTTAATAAAGGCTTCATCTGACCAGTTCCATTGCAGGCAATACTCTGCACCTAGCTTTGGGTTGCTAATATTGGCTTCAATTTTGGTTTGTCCGGTGACAACAGGCGGTAAAAGCGCTTCTTCTACATCATCATGTCTGCAGAAAAACCGGGCTGACGAAATGGAGCGTCCCAAGGGTAAATCAACAGTTAGATGCAATCGCTGCGTGTCATTATCAACGACGTGGGAAAGAATGCCTTCTGTTTGTGTGAAAGCATCTTCGTATTCATACGATAGAGTCAGATCTGAACCATTCACTACTTTTAACTCAGGTGGAAGTTTCATGCATATCCGATAGCTTCCATTTTCTTTTATTTTTTCAGCCGGATCGCTATCATTGACTCTGAAGTTACTGATACTGCCCATCACGCGAATATTTTTAAACCAATATTCCGAATTATCAACATGACAAGCAGTTGTCATTTGAGTTTGTGTCAACGTTGCCTTATTGCCGCCCGTGTCGTGGATAGTCAGTTTCTTTCTTAAATCGGCGATAGTAAATGCGGATTTGTTTTGTCTGAATTGATCATAGACCAGTAACGATGCACTGATAGCAAATATTAGCCCAATTACAACGTAGTCAGTCAGCAGTGCTACCAATACACCGAAAACAATGAGTGTTACATTGATATAAAAAATGAGTTGGTTGGGTTTGTCAAACATTCTGGACTCCTCAATTCTCAGGCAATTTTTATAATAATTATTGAATTGCTGAGTTTATCAGAGAGAAGCATGCAAAAAAAGCAAGATAGATAACAGACTGAAGCTAATCCGATAAAACTGTAGATATTGGTCAATATCAAAACATAGCTTTTTACTCTGAGGTGAAAGGGTTGTGTGAATTGTTAGGGGTAGTAAAGAAATGAAGGACTTCGCTTGAATTTGGAGTTATTATCACGCGTTACCAAATTGATCAATATTTAGGAAAGCCATATGTCAAAAGAATCAATGAAGCCTATTTCACTTGCACTAGGCGCAGTGTTTGTATCCAGTCTTGCTGCCAGTGATCTCTCAGCTGATAACAATATGAATCCTTTTACCCTGAATGAATTATCCAGTGGTTACATGCAGCTTGCTGATGCGAGCAGCACTAATAAATCAGACCAAGAAGGTCAGTGTGGCGGCAAGAAAACCCCTCAAGAAGGCAAATGCGGGGAAGGCAAGTGTGGTAGCAAGAATGATATGAAACAAAATATGGAAGGCAAATGCGGCGGCAAGAAAACTGAGCAAGAAGGTAAATGTGGTGAAGGTAAATGCGGTTCTAAAAAGTAGTTCGTACAATCCATGAACAGTAAGTATTATCCTGTTCATGGCGCTGGTCTTGGTCTGCGGCGTTCGTTAATGAATTCGCTTGCGGATCAAACCACGCAACCGGTTAATTTTTTGGAAGTTGCTCCGGAGAACTGGATTGGTGTCGGCGGACGCCACGGAAAAAATTTTCGTGGATTGACTGAAAAATTTCCTTTTATCTGCCACGGATTGTCACTTTCAATCGGCGGACCGTCGCCATTGGACGAAGCCTTTCTACAACGGCTGAAACGCTTCCTGAAAGAGCACCAGATCCGGTATTACAGTGAACATCTGAGTTATTGCAGTGACGACGGTCATCTGTACGACTTGCTTCCAATCCCCTTTACTGAAGAAGCTGTGCATTATGTCGCGGAGCGCATCCGGCGTGTCCAGGATGTCCTGGAACAACGCATTGCAATGGAAAACGTTTCCTACTATGTGGCACCTAGCAAGAAAATGGAAGAGATTGATTTTCTCAATGCCATATTGCAGGAAGCGGATTGTGATCTGCTGTTAGACGTCAATAATATATATGTGAATAGCATTAACCATGGATACGATGCCGGGATATTTCTCCGGAAACTGCCAGCCGAGCGAATTCGTTATATCCATGTTGCCGGACATTACCAAGAAGCCGAGGATTTAATAGTAGATACACATGGCGCTGATGTTATTTACAAGCGAAATGGCTGGATCAAAACAGTGACCATATACGACACGGCTGATCGCCCCGATTTTGTGCGGCAGCAATATGCTTTTGCAGCGCATATCCGTAACCCGGAGAAGAATCCATGCCCTGAAGCTATCGAAGAACGGCGAATGAAAATCTACCGCGAACTGTTTTATAACAATGTGGAAGATTTTATGGCCAACACTTATCCGGTATTACGTCAAATTATGCCGGATGAACACTGGCACGCCTTGATCCGGGATTATTTTGCTAACCACCTGTCGCATACCCCTTTGTTTCCGGAAATGCCGCGTGAGTTTCTGAAGTATCTGGAACATGAACGCAGACCTCATTCTGATGATCCGCCCTTTATGCTGGAACTTGCTCACTATGAGTGGGTTGAATTGGCGCTATCTTTATTGGATGAGAAAGTTGACGAAAAAAAAATAGATACTCATGGCGATCTGCTGGAGGGGATACCTGTTATTTCTCCCTTCGCCTGGTCGTTGAGTTATCGATTTCCCGTTCATAGAATTGGTCCGGCTTTTCAGCCTAAGGAAGCCGGTGAAATTCATACCCATCTGGTAGCTTATCGCGATGCTAATTTCGATGTGCGTTTTATCGAGATCAATTCCGTGACGGCTAAGTTGATGCAACTGATCATGAGGAATAACAACAAATCCGGGCGGGTTCTGCTGCAGCAAATGGTCACAGAACTTAATCACCCACAACCCAGTGTTGTTATCCAGGGTGGTATGGAAATATTGAGCGATCTGAAAAAGCGTGAAGTGATTTTAGGGGTTTGTTTTAAAACTTGATGTTCACGAGAAGCAACCCAACTCTCTGCGCATGCTGAATTGATACAGATGAGCTTGCGGTTCACTTGGTCTTGTCACAGGGCGCGCGCAGCAAATGTATTCCACAGAGCTTAAATTAACAGCTTATTCTATTGACTGCATAGTTGACTGGGCAAAACATAAATCTTTCCAGGCTTTTGCTTTTTCTGGGAGGGAACGCAATAAATAGGCAGGGTGGTAAGTAACAATCAGGGGTATGCCTGAATAATCATGTACTTTTCCACGCAAGCTGGATATGCTGTCTTCACACTGAAGCAGATTCTGTGCAGCAACTTTCCCTAATGCGACAATAAGTTTGGGTTTGATCAGAGCAATTTGCCTCGTCAGGTAGGACTTGCATTGACGAGCTTCATTGGCGCTGGGATTTCTATTATTGGGTGGACGGCATTTTACGATATTGGTGATGTAGACTTGCTGGCCACGGTTCAGCTTAATAGCTGCCAACATTTGATCAAGCAGTTGACCGGCCTGTCCTACAAAAGGTTCACCAGTTGCATCTTCTCTTGCGCCAGGTCCTTCGCCTACAAAGAGCCAATCCGCATTTTCATCGCCGACACCAAATACTGTTTGATTTCGTTTCTCGTATAAAGGGCAGGCAGTACAATTGGATACCGCTAATCTAAGTTGATCCCAATTCATTTGAGGGATTTTCGTGGCACTTTTGTGAGTCTTTCGCAGGATCAAGCGGAGACTAACTGACTGACTTCGGATGATTGTGATTCAAGCAACTGATTCTGTTTCCGGGGGCCTGATTTCTGCTGCCATACCGGCAACAGATTCAATTCTTTGAGTATTTGTCTGCGCGGCGTATTCATAACATCAGTTGCATGACAAGTGCATCTTCACGTCCGCACATGGCTGGATAATAACCTTTGCGCGTTGCAATTTGATGGAAACCCATTAGCTTATAAAGCCGCGTGCGCCGTGATTAGATTCCCTTACATCCAGAAATATTGATTTTGCATTTTCTCCTCTGGCATACTGAATAAATTGTTGGAGCAGCTTTTTACCCCAACCTTTCTTTTGCCAGTTTGTGGCGATGCCAATGGTGAGAATATGTGCTTCTTCAGGGCTCATCATCATGATTCCATAACCGAAAATAGTGCCAGCCTGTTCCAGAACTTGGCACACATAACCGGCTTTGATTGAATCTGAAAAATTTCCTGGCGACCATGGAAAAAGAAAAATTTCTCGCTCTATCAGGATGACACGATCCAGATCTGCTGGATCCATTTTTCTGAATTCGATTGTCTGCTGCAATGTGATGTTCAACGTTCATTTTCCTTCAATGCTACTTTGTTACGAATATAAACAGGTGTTGCATCAGCTGGATCACTAATAGAGCCATCGGTAAATTTGGGTAGCGCAAGTTGTGCTATCTCGCCAGCCTGGGGATGGAGCTTGTAATGAATCTGGTGAATATTTTCCATGTACAGTGCTGATAATTCCTTGTGATAGACATCAAAGCCACTACCACACCCATTCCATCCACTGCCCGGTACTGAGGGCGCATGCTGTGGTGAACAGAGGGTCGGCGGGCTGATAACCTTCCAGTCATCATTTGTTAGTTTCTGATAAGCGGCAAGATAAATCTCGCCCATACGAGCATCAAGTGCCACAATAATTTTCTGTTTCTCAATTCTTTGTGCCACTGCTTCAAGTGTACTAATTCCTATAACAGGCAGATTGGTTGCATACGCCAAACCTTGAGCGACGCCGCAAGCTATGCGGAGGCCAGTAAAAGAACCTGGGCCTGCGCCAAAAGCGATGCCATCTAATTGCTGCAATGCAAGTGCAGACTCTTCGAGCAGTTCTTTAATCATAGGCAGAATAATTTCAGAGTGACTGCGCTCAGCAAGAATTTCCTTGTTGAATATTTTGCCATCCAGGTACAGTGCAGCAGAACAGAATTCAGTAGAAGTATCGAGGGCTAGAATTTTCAAAATAGTTGGGTTGCAAGAGTTGAATGGATCAAGTATGTTTGAGTTGAGTGATAGTTATTTAGAATGAATTCTTGAATCAGTATCAGCTTATTCCAAGCACCGCTGACTCAGTGGGACATAATCAATACCGCTACTGGTTTGTTTGGATTGGATAAGAGACCACTCATTCACATGCCATTTGATGGGGGTATTAAGATTGATTTCTGCTGGCTGAGTTGCTTTTCTGATCAGCGTAACATGTGGTTTGTAAGTGTATTTGTCAAAAAAGAACCCGGCTTCTGACAATGCAATCTTCAGTGAATCAACAAGAAAGAACAGTTCGTTAGGGAATTGCTTTGCCTGGATATAAATAATTTGATTGCGTTTCCAATAGCAGATTCTGTCTAAACTAAGATCAAATTTTTTTGCTGATATGATTTTCATGGTCTGTAGAAGAGTTTTAGCATGGTGAGTGCTTACATCTCCTAGAAATAGCAATGTAAGGTGAAAATTCTGTGTTCTGACTTTGCGGCCACCGCAAATAGGTTCGAGTATTTCGGCTTGATTAGCCAATTGTTTTTGTACAAATTTATTAGGAAAAATAGCAAAAAATACTCGAATAGTTTTTGTTTCTGTACCGGTACCCTTTTTAGTCAATCTCATTTTTCGTGCGGTTAATTAAGCAGACGACTTCTGCCACAACACCCTCTTTCCGGCCAATAGCACCCAAATGCTCGGCTGTTTTAGCCTTAATGCTGATGTTACTAGTATGCGTTTTGAGATCTTGCGCAATATTTGCAATCATCGCAGGAATGTGAGGTGCCATTTTTGGGGATTGAGTAATAATGGTTGCGTCAATATTGATAATTTGATAACTATCGTTTGCCAGTAAGCTGTATACATTGCGTAATAAAATGCGGCTATCAATACTTTTAAAGCGTGGATCAGAGTCAGAAAAATGTTTGCCGATGTCTCCCAATGCTGCGGCGCCAAGAGTGCGTCACAAATTGCATGCAGCAATACATCCGCATCAGAATGGCCGAGCAATCCTTTTTCGTAAGGAATAGTTACCCCGCCAATAATCAGTTGACGGCCTTCAACTAATTGATGTATATCAAAACCTTGTCCTATTCTCATTGTGTTCATGGATTATTCCTTTTTTGTATTATCAATTCTGCTAAAGCCAGATCTTGAGGGTAGGTTACTTTAAAATTGTAAGCATCACCAGGTACAAGTTTTGGATGAAATCCTAAGGCCTCAACAGCACTGGCATCATCCGTCACATTAATGCTCGTCGCGTTGCGGAGTGCCCTGGTGAGCAGGTCATAGCGAAACATTTGCGGAGTTTGTGCTTGCCATAAATTTTCTCTGGATTCAGTATGTGACACACGATTCTCAGTATTACTGCGTTTTAAAGTATCAGCTACAGGTATTGCCAATAATCCACCAACATTGTCTATGGCCAATTCGCTGATTAATTTATCCAGCTGGGTTGAAGTTAAACAAGGTCGAGCAGCATCATGTACCAATATCCAATCATCCGTATCTACCAGATCTTTTTGTTTTGCTGCTGTAAGGCCATTAAGTACACTATCTGCCCGAGTTAAGCCGCCGCAGCTAAATACAACTAATTTTTCTGAGAATTCTAACCAATCATGCTTGAACCATTCATTGTCATTAGGGGCAAGTATGACAAATACCCGAGTAATGTACTGGTTCTGACATAGCGTACTTATTGCATGATAAATCATAGGCCTGTTGTTCAAGGATAGGTATTGTTTAGGAAGCTCATTGCCCATACGTGCGCCTGAGCCTGCTGCTGGAATCAATGCAAAAAACTTTGACATTATTGAGTTTATAAAAACAAGAAAACTGGTTGGAATATGAAGAAAGTATCAATCGTTCACTTATTAGTTAACGATTATAATTTTTTTACTGAATGATAGTTTGAGAAAGTTGAACAATTAACATAAAACTTTTTCCTGAGTACACAGGAATCATTAGACTTACAAGAGTTAGCAGCAGGTACTCATGATCTCAGTGCACTAATAGGTATAATTAAGAATTAAATTTTTGGGGGAAATTATGGAAGCAGAACAGATAAATGCAGTTGCAAATCATCTTCAGGATCTGGGCAATCGAGCTAATGAATTACGGAGGTTTCTTTGACTTCGATACTAAACAGACCCGGCTGAATGAATTAACTCGGCTTCTTGAAGATCCGGCGATTTGGAATGATAGTAAACGTACACAAGAAATAGGCCGAGAGAAAAAAATACTGGAAGAAATCGTCATTACATTGGAAGCAATGGAGCAACAATTGCATGATGCTCAAGAATTATTTCAGTTAGCAAAGGATGAGGCAGACGGGGCTGCGCTAGAAAGCATAGCAATTGATGCTAATAATGCGGAGAAGGCAATAGCAAATTTGGAGTTCCGGCGCATGTTTTCTGATCCAATGGATCCAAATAATTGTTTTGTGGATATTCAATCGGGTTCTGGAGGAACGGAAGCACAAGATTGGGCGGCCATGCTTGAACGCATGTATCTGCGCTATTGTGAAAGGCAAGGACTGAGTGTTGAAATTCTGGAAGAATCAGTTGGAGACATTGCTGGTATTAAAAGCGCCACCTTAAAAGTAACCGGTGAATATGCCTATGGTTATTTACGCACAGAATCTGGCGTGCATCGTTTGGTAAGAAAATCACCATTTGATTCGGGTAATCGTCGCCATACTTCTTTCGCGAGCATTTTTGTATATCCTGAAGTGGATGACGCCATTGAGATTGAAATTAATCCGGCGGATTTAAGAATAGATACATTCCGCGCATCGGGTGCAGGAGGACAGCACATAAATAAAACTGATTCTGCTATCCGCATTACCCACAACCCGACGGGTATAGTTGTACAGTGTCAGAGTGGTCGGTCACAGCATCGCAATAAAGCAGATGCACTTGCCATGCTGAAATCAAAATTATATGAGGCAGAGCTACGCAAGAGAAATGAAGAAAAGCAAGCCATAGAGGAAACTAAAACAGATATTGGTTGGGGTCATCAAATTCGATCCTATGTGTTAGATCAGTCACGAATTAAGGATTTACGAACAAATTTAGAAATTGGGAATACGCAAAGTGTATTAGATGGAGATCTCAATAACTTTATTGAGGCAAGTCTCAAACAAGGCATCAAATAAAAACTACACAAAAAAATGGCGAGTAATTGTATTTAAGAGCATTTCATGGATAATTAATAAGCAGAATTCATCTTATAAGAATAATGTGTAAAAATGTCTTGACCAGCAAGATGGAGTCTGTATAATTCGCCTCTCGCTGCTTAGCAACACAATAAAAAGTAGCGCTCTTTAAAAAATACAATCGATAGGTGTGGGTACTTAATAGAGAAGAAGGATTTGAAATAGAATCCTAAAAAGTAATAAGTACTCGCTAGAAATTTGATGTTGGTTTTTAATCAACATCAAAATAGTCAAGCGAGAGTTTTAACAGAATTGAACTTAAGAGTTTGATCCTGGCTCAGATTGAACGCTGGCGGCATGCTTTACACATGCAAGTCGAACGGCAGCACGAGTGCTTGCACTTGGTGGCGAGTGGCGGACTGGTGAGTAATACATCGGAACGTGTCCTGAAGTGGGGGATAACGCATCGAAAGATGTGCTAATACCGCATAATCTCTGAGGA
Source organism: Nitrosomonas sp. (assembly GCA_016721865.1). GTDB lineage: Bacteria > Pseudomonadota > Gammaproteobacteria > Burkholderiales > Nitrosomonadaceae > Nitrosomonas. The sequence goes on from JADKHF010000006.1 coordinate 134,175, forward strand.
GGAAAGTAGGGGATCGAAAGACCTTATGCTTTTGGAGCGGCCGATGTCTGATTAGCTAGTTGGTGGGGTAATGGCTTACCAAGGCGACGATCAGTAGTTGGTCTGAGAGGACGACCAGCCACACTGGGACTGAGACACGGCCCAGACTCCTACGGGAGGCAGCAGTGGGGAATTTTGGACAATGGGCGCAAGCCTGATCCAGCAATGCCGCGTGAGTGAAGAAGGCCTTCGGGTTGTAAAGCTCTTTCAGTCGAAAAGAAAAGGTTATGACTAATAATCATAATCTATGACGGTATCGACAGAAGAAGCACCGGCTAACTACGTGCCAGCAGCCGCGGTAATACGTAGGGTGCGGCGTTAATCGGAATTACTGGGCGTAAAGGGTGCGCAGGCGGTTCTGTAAGTCAGATGTGAAATCCCCGGGCTTAACCTGGGAACTGCGTTTGAAACTACAGAACTAGAGTGTAGCAGAGGGGGGTGGAATTCCATGTGTAGCAGTGAAATGCGTAGAGATATGGAAGAACATCGATGGCGAAGGCAGCCCCCTGGGTTAACACTGACGCTCATGCACGAAAGCGTGGGAGCAAACAGGATTAGATACCCTGGTAGTCCACGCCCTAAACTATGTCAACTAGTTGTCGGGTCTTATTAGACTTGGTAACGTAGCTAACGCGTGAAGTTGACCGCCTGGGGAGTACGGTCGCAAGATTAAAACTCAAAGGAATTGACGGGGACCCGCACAAGCGGTGGATTATGTGGATTAATTCGATGCAACGCGAAAAACCTTACCTACCCTTGACATGTCAGAAAGTTTTCAGAGATGAAAGTGTGCTCGAAAGAGAATCTGAACACAGGTGCTGCATGGCTGTCGTCAGCTCGTGTCGTGAGATGTTGGGTTAAGTCCCGCAACGAGCGCAACCCTTGTCATTAATTGCCATCATTCAGTTGGGCACTTTAATGAGACTGCCGGTGATAAACCGGAGGAAGGTGGGGATGACGTCAAGTCCTCATGGCCCTTATGGGTAGGGCTTCACACGTAATACAATGGCGCGTACAGAGGGTTGCCAACTCGCGAGAGGGAGCTAATCTCAGAAAGCGCGTCGTAGTCCGGATCGGAGTCTGCAACTCGACTCCGTGAAGTCGGAATCGCTAGTAATCGCGGATCAGCATGTCGCGGTGAATACGTTCCCAGGTCTTGTACACACCGCCCGTCACACCATGGGAGTGGGTTTCACCAGAAGCAGGTAGTCTAACCGTAAGGAGGGCGCTTGCCACGGTGAGGTTCATGACTGGGGTGAAGTCGTAACAAGGTAGCCGTAGGGGAACCTGCGGCTGGATCACCTCCTTTCAAGAGAAATCTTATTTGAGTACCCACAACCTATCGATTGTTTATAGGCAGAGCTAAGAGCCATGAGTTGTACTGAGTGTTCGTCTTTTTTGACGGATGGTGCTTAGACTCATACAAGGGTCTGTAGCTCAGTTGGTTAGAGCACACGCTTGATAAGCGTGGGGTCGTAGGTTCAAATCCACCCAGACCCACCAGAATAATTGGGGTGTAGCTCAGCTGGGAGAGCACCTGCTTTGCAAGCAGGGGGTCATCGGTTCGATCCCGTTCACCTCCACCAAATTATCTCTTAATACAATTAAAACTTAATAAATAATGAAAAATTATTTGGCAAATAATATTGTATAAGATAATTACGCCTATAAAAAAAATTTTTGTTCTTTAAAAATTTGGAAAAGTAAAGTATTTTGTTTTTGCTTAGTAATGTATTCAATTGCTAGTACAAATAAAATGCAATGGGTTAGATTGTATCTTTATGCTGCATAAAAGTGCAATACATACAAATACCTATAATATTAATATTAATATTAAGTTATTAAAGTTATAGGATCAAGTGAATAAGTGCATGTGGTGGATGCCTTGGCGATTACAGGCGATGAAGGACGTGGAAGCCTGCGAAAAGCTTCGGGGAGCTGGCAAACAAGCTTTGATCCGGAGATATCCGAATGGGGAAACCTGACTCTTGCTTAATCAGTTTTTTTCAACAAAAAAAGAACTGATTGAGCAAGAGTCAACCTTAACTGAATATATAGGTTAAGTGTAGCGAACCTGGAGAACTGAAACATCTAAGTAACCAGAGGAAAAGAAATCAACTGAGATTCCCAGAGTAGTGGCGAGCGAAATGGGAAAAGCCTTCAATATTTAGCATTTGAATTAATCGAATTTTCTGGAAAGTTAAGCCATAGTAGGTGATAGCCCTGTAGATGAAAATTCAAGTGTGGAACTAAGATTGAGATAAGTAGGGCGGGACACGTGAAATCCTGTCTGAAGATCGGGGACCATCCTCCAAGGCTAAATACTACTAATCGACCGATAGTGAACCAGTACCGTGAGGGAAAGGCGAAAAGAACCCCGGAAGGGGAGTGAAATAGATCCTGAAACCGCATGCATACAAACAGTGGGAGCGGACTTGTTCCGTGACTGCGTACCTTTTGTATAATGGGTCAGCGACTTACATTCAGTAGCAAGCTTAACCGCATAGGGGAAGCGTAGCGAAAGCGAGTCTTAATAGGGCGTTTAGTTGCTGGGTGTAGACCCGAAACCAGATGATCTACTCATGGCCAGGATGAAGCGAGGGTAACACCTCGTGGAGGTCCGAACCCACTAATGTTGAAAAATTAGGGGATGAGCTGTGGGTAGGGGTGAAAGGCTAAACAAATCTGGAAATAGCTGGTTCTCTCCGAAAACTATTTAGGTAGTGCCTCACGTATCACCTTTGGGGGTAGAGCACTGTTATGGCTAGGGGGGTCATTGAGACTTACCAAACCATTGCAAACTCGAATACCAAAGAGTGCGAGCGTGGGAGACAGACATTGGGTGCTAACGTCCGGTGTCGAAAGGAAACAACCCAGACCCTCAGCTAAGGTCCCCAAGACACAGTTAAGTGGGAAACGAAGTGGGAAGGCATAAACAGTCAGGAGGTTGGCTTAGAAGCAGCCATCCTTTAAAGAAAGCGTAATAGCTCACTGATCGAGTCGTCCTGCGCGGAAGATGTAACGGGGCTAAATTGTACACCGAAGCAAGGAATTTACATTTTTAATGTAAATGGTAGGAGAGCGTTCCGTAAGCCTGTGAAGATAATTTGTAAAGGCTGCTGGAGGTATCGGAAGTGCGAATGCTGACATGAGTAGCGATAAAGGGAGTGAAAGACTCCCTCGCCGAAAACCCAAGGTTTCCTGTGCAACGCTAATCGGCGCAGGGTGAGTCGGCCCCTAAGGTGAGGCAGAAATGCGTAACTGATGGGAAACTGGTTAAAATTCCAGTACCTTTGTTCAATGCGATGTGGGGACGGAGAAGGTTAGCTCAGCCGGGTGTTGGATGTCCCGGTTCAAGCGTATAGGCGTGTTGCTTAGGCAAATCCGAGCGACTAAGCTGAGACGTGATAACGCAACGTTCTTAGGAACGCCAAGTGAGTAATACCATACTTCCAGGAAAAGCCACTAAGCTTCAGTTGAATAAAGACCGTACCGTAAACCAACACAGGTGGGTAGGATGAGAATTCTAAGGCGCTTGAGAGAACTCAGGAGAAGGAACTCGGCAAAATAGCACCGTAACTTCGGGAAAAGGTGTGCCCTTTGTATGTGTAGCGCTTCGCGCGTGAAGCAGAATAGGGTTGCAATGAAATGGTGGCTGCGACTGTTTAATAAAACATAGCACTCTGCAAACACGAAAGTGGACGTATAGAGTGTGACGCCTGCCCGGTGCCGGAAGGTTAAATGATGGGGTGCAAGCTCTTGATTGAAGCCCCGGTAAACGGCGGCCGTAACTATAACGGTCCTAAGGTAGCGAAATTCCTTGTCGGGGTAAGTTCCGACCTGCACGAATGGCGTAACGATGGCCACACTGTCTCCTCCTGGGACTCAGCGAAGTTGAAATGTTTGTGAAGATGCAATCTCCCCGCGGCTAGACGGAAAGACCCCGTGCACCTTTACTGTAGCTTTACATTGGACTTTGATAACATTTGTGTAGGATAGGTGGGAGGCTTTGAAGTGGATTCGCCAGAATTCATGGAGCCAACGTTGAAATACCACCCTGATGTTGTTGAGGTTCTAACCTAGATCCATTATCTGGATTGGGGACCGTGTATGGTAGGCAGTTTGACTGGGGCGGTCTCCTCCCAAATTGTAACGGAGGAGTACGAAGGTACGCTAGGTACGGTCGGAAATCGTGCTGATAGTGCAATGGCATAAGCGTGCTTAACTGCGAGACTGACAAGTCGAGCAGATGCGAAAGCAGGTCCTAGTGATCCGGTGGTTCTGTATGGAAGGGCCATCGCTCAACGGATAAAAGGTACGCCGGGGATAACAGGCTGATTCCTCCCAAGAGTTCATATCGACTGGGGAGTTTGGCACCTCGATGTCGGCTCATCACATCCTGGGGCTGTAGCCGGTCCCAAGGGTATGGCTGTTCGCCATTTAAAGTGGTACGTGAGCTGGGTTTAAAACGTCGTGAGACAGTTTGGTCCCTATCTGCCGTGGGCGTTGGAAGTTTGAAGGGACCTGCTCCTAGTACGAGAGGACCGGAGTGGACGCACCTCTGGTGTACCGGTTATGACGCCAGTCGTATCGCCGGGTAGCTATGTGCGGAAGAGATAACCGCTGAAAGCATCTAAGCGGGAAACTCTCCTCAAGATAAGACTTCCCGAGGGTTTAACCCTCCTAAAGGTTCGTCGAAGACTACGACGTTGATAGGTCGGGTGTGGAAGCATAGTGATATGTTAAGCTAACCGATACTAATTGACCGTGAGGCTTGATCCTATAACTTTAATAATTATTTTTATAGTTTTGTATAGAGAATATTTAATCTAATTTACTTTTCCAATAATGAATAATATTATTTCGTTTAATATTATTCATTGCCAAGTTTCGCTTGGCGGCCATAGCACTTTGGACCCACCTCTTCCCATCCCGAACAGAACCGTGAAACGAAGCTGCGCCGATGATAGTGTGCATTCGCATGTGAAAGTAGGTTACCGCCAGGCACTCTATAAAAGCCCTTCATCAAAATGATGATGGGCTTTTTTTATTGATTCATTTTCAAAGAATTGCTTGGCGATAGATCTAGGCAATGGATACCTTACAGTAAAAATGATAATTATTACAATTGATATATCATAAGCATTGCTATAGAAATGATTATTTTCACAGGCAGATTATTTCATCTGATTTCCAATTTGTGAGTGCACCGCTATGAATGAGCCAGAAGTTAAGAAAGAAAATTGGGAAAGAAATCTGCTAGAAAATCTTTCCTTTGCAACGTTGCGTGAGCAACGACGGACAAGGACCTGGGGGATTTTTTTTAAGTTGCTAACTTTTCTTTATCTTTTTATTTTGTTGTTCTTTGCACTAGGCTGGATAGGTGATGGGAAAGTACGGCTTGCTGAAAAACATACTGCGCTGGTAGATTTACGAGGTGTAATTGTCGCTGATAGTAATAGTAGTGCTGATAAAATAAACGCTAGTCTCCAATCTGCATTTCAAGATAAAAATACAAAAGGAGTCATACTGCGCATAAATAGCCCGGGTGGAAGCCCAGTTCAAGCGGGGTATATAAATGATGAAATTTATCGTTTGCGTGCTAAATATCCTGAAGTACCGCTTTATGCAGTAGTAGGGGATATTTGTGCTTCTGGTGGATACTATGTTGCTGCAGCTGCAGATAAAATTTTTGTTGATAAAGCAAGCTTAGTTGGTTCAATTGGTGTTTTGATGGATGGCTTTGGTTTTACTGGAACTTTAGAGAAATTAGGTGTTGAACGACGTTTGCTTACTTCGGGAGAAAACAAAGGTTTTTTGGATCCTTTTACTCCTTTGGATCCTGCGCAAATTGCTCATGCTACAACATTATTACGTGAAATACATGAACAGTTTATTCAGGTCGTGAAACAGGGAAGAGGTGAACGTTTAAAGAACGTACCAGAAATATTTAGTGGCATAGTGTGGACTGGACAAAAAAGTATTGAATTGGGGCTTGCTGATGAGATGGGTAATGCGGAATATGTAGCACGAGATTATTGAAGCTGAGACGTTAGTGGATTTTACACCCCAAGAAGGTTTGTCTGATCTGTTTACTAAGCGATTTAGCCAAATAATACTTGGCATTTTATCTGAGAATGTATTGACTTTTAGATGATAAGGATTTTTTACTTAGTCGGCCCTGAAATATCTACAAGCACTTGATATTAGTTATAAATATACTGTTTTTTGATGATCATAACGACCAGAAATGTTAAAATATTCATGTGTTTTCTGGTCGAAATGGTGATTAAAAATGCTAAGACGCAGCAGTACGATTCATCAACCGAATTTGTTTGGAACAGATTTTCTGATGCAGCTTGATCCCAGTGATCCATTGCTGAAGCTTGCAGCAGCGATACCGTGGCAAGAATTTGAGGAATCATTTTCCATTCATTACACAGCAGCGACAGGTGCGCCGAGTAAGCCGATCCGGTTGATGGTTGGGTTATTGATACTGAAGCAGTTAGAGAATCTGAGTGACGAATCGGTAGTATTGCAGTGGAAGCGCAATCCTTATTACCAGGCTTTTTGCGGCATGAAAGAGTTCCAGCAGAAGTTGCCATGTCATAGCACGGAGCTGGTACATTTTCGCAAGCGCATAGGCGCGCAAGGTGTAGAGCAGATTTTTCGAATGAGCGTTGGTTTGCATGGGGAATCGGCGCTGGAAGATGTGATTCATGTTGACACGACGGTGCATGAGAAGAACATCACGTACCCAACGGATAGCAAACTAGCGATCAAGATTATCAATCGCCTTAACAAGATTGGCCCCGCCCACGGTATTTCACAGCGGCGCACTTTCGTCAAAGAAGTGAAGTCACTGCGTCTGGATATTCGGCACTACCGGCACGTGAAGAAAAGAGCCAAGGCCAAACGCGCGTTGAAGCGCCTCAGAACCATTGCAGGTATTTTGATGCGGGAGCTCAGGAGAGAATTACCGCAGTACTGTCTGTTTGAATGCTATCAACGGGACTTTCTGTTGTATGAGCGCGTATTACGGCAACAGCAAAACGATAAGAACAAGATCTACTCATTGCACGAACCGCAAGTTTACTGTGTCGCCAAGGGGAAAGACCACAAACAATATGAGTACGGCAGCAAGGCATCGATAGCCAGTACAGCAAAAGGTAATCTGATTGTTGGCGTAGTCAGTCACCAACAGAACCTGCATGACAGCAATACGTTACCCGAAATCCTGCGTCATGTTGAGATTTCGCGCGGGAAAGCAGCCAAGCAAGCCGTATGCGATCGCGGCTACCGCGGCAAACGTGAAGTCAATGGAACCCAGATCATTTTGCCCGGAAAAGGACTCAAGAAGGATACCCGATACCAGAAAGACAAGAAGCGAAAACAGTGCAGGAGGCGTGCCGCGATTGAACCCATTATCGGCCACCTGAAGTCGGATTATCGAATGGCAAGGAACTATCTGAAAGGCGCTATCGGCGATCGCATCAACCTGCTGATGGCTGCCGCCGCCTGGAATCTGAAACAATGGCTGCTGGCCATTTTTTGGCTCTTTTTCCCGTGGCAAAAACTGCAAATTTATCGGATTCCTTGATGGAAATTTAAACTACCGGAGCATGCATTTTAGTAAGCAACCGTTTTCTCGGGTGGCTTTTCCAGAACAACTGTTGTTTGATACTTTTTCAGGGACGACTATTTAATATTTTGTTTTGTAACAATATTAAACTCGCCAAATTTGCTACTAAATATTAATTGTTGTGGTTAATTCTTGAATCCGAACCACTAAGGGATGATAGAAAACCGATTATTTGATTAAACCAGGCGAGGGAAAAATCATCAATTGCCATCTGCAGTTTCTTTCAATTATTTAGAGCTTACTCAGAAATTCAGCGATCAGATATGCGCTGCCAAGTAAGAATTCCGGTTTGAGATGAATTGGCAGGCACGCGCAAACGGAATTTCTCTGGGCCTGCACTCTTTTGTCACCCACAATGCTATTTTGTCAGCAAGATTCCTCAGACAAATAAAAACCCGCACCAAGATGAGCAGGGGTTCATAACCAGGAAGATGCTATTAATCCATGCGGCAGACGTATCAGCGCGCTTGGCTCGAATATTGTTGAGCCGATAACCATACTTTCCTTGGCCAAACTTTCCTTCAATTGGAATGCGCTCGCGATATTCCTGTCGACGTTGCGCTTTCAGGTGCATTAATTCATCTTTGTTTTCAGGTGTAGTCTTTGGTGGACGTCCCAGTGGTTTGCCTGCGAAGCGGATGTGCTTGCGTTCCAGATAGCTGCGATTATCACGTGAGCCATATAGCGTGTCGGCAATGACGACTTCGGGATAATGGCCGTAACGCTTTTTGTAGGCTTCAACTTGCGCTTGAAGATCATGGCCTTCATGTTGCGCATCCCAGTGCAGCTTGTCGACATGAGCCAACCCTTTGCCTGTCAAGCTCACGCTTATTTTGGCGCCAAATTCCACTGTCTTGCCTTGCTTTCCCCTGATAATGGGCCGAAGATGCGGCTGACTGATACTGACAATGCGATCATCACAACGTCTGGTGTTGGTTTTGTACATTGCATATTGTTGCCGGTACAGATGGGGCAATACCCAGTAGCGGCGCAACAACCAATTGGGTAATGGTATGGGCGTGCCAAGCGGATATTCCGTCAGCATCGCTTCAATATGATTTAAATTCCGCTGCAGGAACTGCAATTGCTGCCTGATACCGGCACGGCGTTTTCTGTTGGATGGCCGTCTCAGCTTGACTAGGCTGAGATAGGCTTTTCTGGCAATCTCGCGATAAGTGCGCGGCTTCTTTTTCTGTGGACGATTACTTTTGGCATGCAGTTCATCAATGATACGCTCACTCAATTCTCGCGCTTCGTTCAGCAGTCCAAGATCTGTCGGATAGCGTATGGCCTGCTCTGCAACAGTGGCATCCAGTATTAATTTGCCATGATTGCGCGGCGGCTCATCTGCCAAAGATTGCTCTGCTTCCATTGCGGTACCCGTGTCGCAGCTGCCTACCTCACCGCTATTTGATACATCATCGTCGTTGTCATCATCATCATCACTTGCTTTGACTGACTTCTTTGTCCGCTTAGGTTCAACCGTTTCGATGATCGTCTCATGAAATTCATCGAATACCGTCTGACCCATGCGCTTGCGTATCTCAACCAGTAATGATGACGCAAAGGGCGCCTTCGCTTGAAAACCTTTCAGACCAATAAAATATTGCAGGTACGGATTTTCTCGAATCTGTTCAACAGTCTCTTCATCTGAAATCGATAATTTATGTTTAATAATCACCGCTCCAATCACAATTCTGGCATCTTTGGCTGGGCGGCCTAGTCTTGAACATAACGTCTTATAGTAACTCTCGGACAACTCATCCCACGGTAGGCAATCTCTCAGTTTTACCCAGCGATTATTGGGATCAAGAATCATGCCCGGTGGTGTATCAAATCCTTCGAGGGGCAGTTGCTTTTGGCTGATATAACGAATCATAGTGCACGGTTTTTGGTGTTAATTCACATATTTATGTGCACCATTTTACCAAAATATGAAATACTATTCAATTAAAACAGTTAGTTATACTTTTTGAGTAAGCTCTGTTTAAAAAACCGCCACACTTGAATTGGAATCTTCGACAGCTGTTGCCAGTATGCTCTCAAGCGAATGCCGCCTTCTTTTTATAGGTTTCTATTTTCTTTTGATGCTTATTAGATTGCGTCGTATTCCCATTTTCTAGCGCCAGGTCTTCGAACTGTTGGTCCAAAAATAAACGCGTTAGCAAGTAAGTGCTAAGTCCGATGATGGTTTGTTGTTCAATGGCTATTGGGGTTTTTCCCCAGGCTTTAGCACCGGCCAAATCATGCTTGAAGTTATCAAGGAACTTTTTTTTCATTCCAGCGCCGGTGGTAGATAAAAGCCAGTTCGCCCGGCTTTAAACTAAAGTCGTTCGTCAAGCAGGCATATTCTTCTCCTTCAGGCCCGATAAATTCAATACGCCGCCAGCGTTGTTTGGATAACCTTAATGTCACTTCCCTATCTGTGATCACGCCTTCGTTGCAGGGCAGATTTGCAATTGGGAGTGATGTAACTGGGGTGTAGGCGATAATGCTTTTAAATCGTGTGATCATTGTCGCCTGATATTTTTGTTTGCGGGCATCCCAGTACCGTGCATCAATAAAGCCTCTGTCAACACTGTACAGGGCATTTTCGATTGTCATCAAGCGCTTGTTTGATGACGCGCATTTCACCAATGGAGGCTGTTTTTGCTTTAACATCCAGAGGGATACTTTTTCGCAAGTCATAAAACGTCATTAATAGATGTCCTTTTGGGTTGTCGGTTCCACCGCACTTTGGGTAGACCGGATGATAGTGTGCCGACTCCTTCTGGTAAGAGGCATCAATCGCAATTAGGCTTCTTTTGCCAAGATTGGGCATATCGACAAACCGTTCGGGCAAAGTAGTTCGGGCATGGTCTACTAAGTGAGGAAATCTCTCGCGAATAATGTGGCGGCGTTTTTTTGATGCCAACGCATCCGACCAGGTGGAACGAGCCAATGGCAGTTGATGCGCACGATTTAAATGTGCCAGAGATTGGACTTGTTCGCGAAGTGAGTCTTGCGATTGAAGCTGGCGCAAACAGCCCAATAAAAGAAAAGCTGGCATCGTGAGTGTAGCAAACACTTTTTCAGGATAACGCACTTTATCAAGGCCTCTTGCAAAGGCCAGAACCATTGTTCAAGTACCGTATCTTGTGTCTGTGCATCAGTGAGTGGGGTCAATCGATTTTTCATGGGATTCCGTTACTTATTGTTGTTTATGTAACCATAAAAAATGAATTTTCAAAGACCCATGTCAAGTATTTTCTGGATTATTTTTTGATGTTTTTCAATTGCCTGGCGTAGCCTTACGATTCAAGTTAACCGCTGAATTTGTGTATTTCCTGATATTGTTCCGTGTGGATGCGCTTATGGTGTTTGACGGCAATTATTTAAGGGGTTAGAGTATTTACTGCGGATACCGTTACCCAGCGGGTGAGCCTCCCATTCAGCCGAAAACCCTCATCAACGATAAGTTTGTGGCAATTTTACAGGAATCAACTGAGGAAAATAGGTTCATGGGAGCGTGGCTTGAACGAGAACAGCAATGGGCTACTTCGGCAGTATTTTCCCAAGGGGATGGAATTGATTGAAGTTACCCAGAAACAAGTGCAATGGGCGGTGGATAGACTCAACCATCGGCCACGCAAAGTACTTGGATTCAGAACCCCGTTTCAGGTGTTCTTCGGGAAGACGGTGTGCTACACCAAACCACCGGGGGGGCGGCGGCCCCCCCCCCCCCGGGGGGAACCCCCGCGGCCCCCCGGAGGGGGCGCCGGGGGCCCCCCACGGGGGGGGGCGGGGGGGCCGCGAGTGGGGGGGCCGGGGGGGGGGCGCCCGGGGGGGGGGGGCGGGGGGGGGGACGGGGGGGGGGGGGGGGGCGGGGGGGGGGGAGGGGGGGGGGGGGGGGGGGGGGGGGGGGGGGGGGGGGGGGGGGGGGGGGGGGGGGGGGGGGGGGGGGGGGGGGGGGGGGGGGGGGTGGGGGGGGGGGGGGGGGGGGGGGGGGGGGGGGGGGGGGGGGGGGGGGGGGGGGGGGGGGGGGGGGGGGGGGGGGGGGGGGGGGGGGGGGGGGGGGGGGGGGGGCCCCGGGGGGGGGGGGGGGGGGGACCGGGGGGGGGGGGAAATTTTGTGCGGGGGGGCGGGGGGGGGGGGGGGGGTGGGTTCCGGGGGCCCCCGGGGGGTGGGGGGGGGGGGGGGGGGGGGGGGGGGGGGGGGGGGGTGGGGCGGGGGGGGGGGGGGGGGGGGGGGGGGGGGGGGGGGGGGGGGGGGGGGGGGGGGGGGGGGGGGGGGGGGGGGCCATTCCCGGCGGGCGGCGCCCCGGGGGGGGGGGGGGGGGGGGGGGGGGGCTTCGCGCCGCCCGGCGGCCCGGGGGCCGGGGGGGGCCCGGGCCGGCGGGGGGGGGCGGGGGGGGGGGGGGGGCCGGGGGGGCGGGGCCGGTAAGAGGGGGGGGGGGGGGGGGGGGGGGGGGGGGGCTTATCTGGCCGCGCGGGGGGGGGGGGGGGGGGGGGGGGGCGGGGGGGGGGCCCCCGGGCGGGATTTTTTTCTTATCGGGCGGGGCGGGGGGGCCCCGGCGGGGGCGGCCGGAAGGGGGGGGGGGGGGGGGGGGGGGCGGCGGGGGGGGGTTTTTTTCCCCTGGGGGGGGGGGGGGGCGTTAGGCGTTGCACTTCAAAATTGAATTCGCGTCACCATTTCGACCAGAAAACACATGGATATTTTAACATTTCCGGTCGTTATGATCATTAAGAAACAGTGCATTAATATTTAATATCAATTGCTTGTGGATATTTCAGGGCCGACTATTTAATATCCAATCAGATATTTATACCTATTGAGTAAGCTCTATTTACTCAGGATTCCAAGTGGGTAAAATCCCTATTTCATTCGATTTTACTTGAAATTCACAATCGATCCCGATTCCCGGCACCCATATAAGTTTTTCACAATAAAATAATAAAGGTATGGCAATCCTTTCCCACGGTGGGATAACTGCTTCCTGCAATAGATTTTTTAAACTTCTTCGAGGGCGGTTACAAGCAGGTTTGAAGCGTTCTCCGCCGCTACGCAAACGTACTGTGATCGGCTTATTTAATATTTTTTGCTGACTAATACCTTGATTCTGTACTTGTGTGAAACAGATGACACCGCGTAAATGTTTCAGTTCAAGATACGATTCTCCATGCCATATAATTTGCTTCGGTTCCTGAGGAAAAGTTTTTTCGGGTAAAATATAAACAGCGCCTTTATAACAACGAATCTCAATATCACCCAGACAGATGTGGAATTGGTTATCCATGCCTATTGATAAAATTTGATTCAGAATGTTTTCTATTTTAGCGGTGCTGGGAAGGATGACGCTGTGCTGTAACAAAGTGTGGCGTAGAAGGTTTTTTGCGCGCGGCAAACTCAGTTTGCGTAGACTTTCAACTTGAAGTTTCCCCGAAGCAAGGCAGTACGTACTATCGATTTCAGCCAATTCACCCAACAGTAATGATGCTTCAGATATGACGACTGGTGCGATAATGTTTTGGGATAATTAGGGTATCGTTTTCTTAATATGGGCAGAATTTCATGGCGAAGGAAATTTCTATTGAAAATGATGCTGTCATTACTTTCATCGTTTATCCAGTTTAATTTGTTTTGCCGTGCATGCGCTTCAATTTGGTTACGGGAGACATCTAACAGTGGGCGGAGTATCTGTGGAGCAGCATCAGAAGCTTGTTTTCTGACAATTGGCATCGCACTCAATCCTTTAACGCCTGCACCACGAAATAATTGTAATAGTAATGTTTCAGCTTGATCATCCAGATGCTGCGCCAATACCACATAATCGGCTTGCATATGACTGAATATGCGATAACGTTCTTCTCGAGCGATCGCTTCAAGACTGATGCCGGTTTCTTTTTTGATTTGTAGATAGGCGACGTAGATAGAAATACCATATGCGTGGCAGAGGTTGCAGCAGAACCTGCTCCAGAGCGTCGCGTTGCTACTGATACCATGATTGACATGCACAGCAGAGAGCGTAAATTGCAATTGCTTGGATAACGTAGCAAGTGAGTGCAGTAATACTACGGAATCGATGCCGCCGCTCAAAGCAATGGTTAAGTGATTGCCCTGTTTAATATGTGCAAGTAATACTTCTTCGGTATCACATAGAAGGCTATTCGACTTTGACTTCCTTAAATGAGCCATATGTCATAAGCCGATCTAGACGCTTTTCCAATAGTGTTTCGATAGAATGATCCTGAAGTTTGCGGAGTGATTCCTGTAAAACAGTTTTTACCGATTGCATGATCGCTGGGTAATCACGATGCGCGGCACCGATTGGTTCGGTTATGATACTGTCAATTAAATTCATTGCTTTGAGCCGGTCAGCAGTAATACCCATAATTTCTGCAGCTTCAGGTGCTTTGTCCGCGCTTTTCCATAGGATAGAAGCGCAACCTTCTGGTGATATCACGGAGTAGGTGGCATATTGCAACATATGTATGACATCACCGACAGCTACTGCCAAGGCGCCTCCAGAACCACCTTCTCCAATAATCAGGCAGATAACGGGAATTCTTAATTCCGCCAGAACATAAAGATTCCTTCCGATGGCTTCTGACTGACCACGCTCTTCTGCATCAATGCCGGGATATGCTCCTGGTGTATCGATAAAAGTAACGAGCGGAATAGAAAATTTCTCAGCCAGGCGCATTAAGCGGAGTGCTTTACGATAACCTTCGGGTTTGGGCATCCCAAAATTTCGGTAAATCTTCTCCCGGGTGTCGCGTCCTTTCTGATGGCCAATTACCATAATGGTCTGACCGTTAAATCGTGCTAATCCACCAACAATTGCATGGTCATCGGAAAAATTGCGATCACCATGCAATTCTTCAAAATCAGTAAATAAATGTTCTATGTAATCGAGCGTATAGGGGCGTTGTGGATGCCGGGCAACTTGTGAGATTTGCCAGGGTGTCAGTTTTGTATAAACATTTTTCGTAAGTGATTGGCTTTTTGCTTGTAAACGCAAAATTTCAGCTGAGATATCTAGCGCGGAATCGCCCTGAGCAAAGCGTAATTCATCTATTTTTGATTCAAATTCTGCAATATTTTTCTCAAATTCCAGAAAAGTGATTTTCATGTGGACTAAGATATAATCTTAAAACCGTGATGATACAGGATTTATAGATAAATCTGCATGGCGGAGGTAATCAAAATAATGTCCATTTTGGATAAGCATCTCAAATACTGGATAAAAATAGCTTGAACGCTTGCTTGAGTTTTTTATGCGATGAAGTTATCTGGTTGCATGAGTTATATGAGGAATTTTTCATGAAACGACGCACCTTTCTCCAAGGGATCAGTGTAATTACTGTATTGCCCTTTTTCTCATTTTCACTATCAACACAAGCGGTTGCAAATAGTATCAAGCAGACGCTAATCAAACCACTCAACAAACCACATAAAGCATGGCGCGGATTGGTTTCAAAAGAGGCCTACCAGGTTTTATTTGAAGAACATACCGAGGAACCCGGTAGTAGTGAATTGAATTATGAATACCGGGAAGGAATTTTTATTTGCGCCGCATGCTATTTGCCATTGTTTGAAAGTCAGTATAAATATGAAAGTGGAAGCGGATGGCCGAGCTTTACCCAACCTATTCTGGGGCATATTGGGACTAAGCGCGACTTTAAAATAATTTTTTTGCGGACTGAGTATCACTGCGCACGGTGCGGAGGGCACCAGGGTCATGTTTTTAAAGATGGTCCGCCACCCAGAGGGGAGCGTTGGTGCAATAATGGATTGGCATTAAAGTTTGTACTGAAAACAGATAAACTACCGGAACCCAGAGGTTGAGACTATGTGGAGGCTGACTGGTCAACAGAATTTTATGATTGCATTGCCGTTCGTAGTGCTATTGAATGCCTGTCAACCGATAGATGAGTCAATAGCAGAGTCAGCGACTTTCCAAATACCGAAGGAAAATTTAGAGACAGCAATCTTTGCCGGGGGTTGTTTTTGGTGCACTGAATCTGATTTTGACAAAATACCGGGCGTAGTTTCGACTATTTCTGGTTATATTGGCGGTTTCGTAAAAAATCCAACTTATGATCAAGTGGTCGCTGGAAAAACTGGGCATGTTGAAGCCGTGAAAATTTATTTCGATAATACAATAACTGATTTTTCCAAATTACTGGCTGCCTATTGGCTAACGATAGATCCGCTGACAACCAACAAACAGTTTTGCGATGTGGGTTCACAGTATCGCAGTGTGATTTTTTACCGCGATTCCGATCAAAAGGAACTGGCAGAAAAAACAAAACAGATCCTAGCAGCTTCCGGGCGATTTAATCAACCGATTGTCACGGAGATTCTACCAGCGACGGAATTTTATCGCGCAGAAGAATATCATCAGGATTATTACATGAAGAATCCACTGCGGTATGTGTATTATCGAAACAACTGCGGACGGGATAAACGGTTAGAAGAATTGTGGGGAATTAAACATTAATAAAATAAAGATGATTTGTTTGGGAGGAATTACGCCTAAAGATTTTTTACGTGATTACTGGCAAAAGCGACCTCTGTTGGTAAGGAATGCATTGCCCGGTTTCAGTGGCCTGTTAACGCGCGATGAGTTGATGAAACTGGCGTGTCATGAAGATGCGCAATCCCGCCTTGTTATCCAAAGAAATGGCAAATGGCATCTTAAGCATGGTCCACTCAGTAGCTCTGATTTGGCAAAACTGCCTAAAAAGCAATGGACGCTGTTAGTACAGGATATGAATCATTTTCTACCTTCAGCTCGTGATTTGTTATCGAAGTTCTGTTTTATCCCGCATGCCCGCCTGGATGACTTGATGGTGAGCTACGCACCCAATGGTGGTGGAATCGGACCACATTTTGATTCCTATGATGTGTTTTTATTGCAAGGAATGGGATCTCGACGCTGGCAGATATCTGCACAGCAGGATGATCGATTCATTGCTGATGCACCACTTAGAATTCTGAGAAATTTTCAACCAGAGCAAGAGTGGGTGCTGGCGGCGGGTGATATGCTTTACTTGCCGCCTAAATATGCGCATAACGGAATTGCTGAAGATGATTGTATGACATATTCCATTGGTTTTCGTGCACCCAGTCATTATGAATTAATGACACAATTTCTTGTTTATCTACAAGATAAAATTGAAACGGAAGGTTGGTATTCTGATCCTGGATTACAATTGCAATCTCATCCATCAAAGATCAGTGCGGCAATGCAATCCCAGGTAATTTCGATATTGAAGAAAATTAGATGGAATCGCGATGATATCGAGAATTTTTTGGGTATCTATCTTTCGGAACCTAAACCGCATGTTTTTTTTGAACAACCTTTGAAACCGCTGTCACCACGTTTATTTCTGCAACAGATTAAGAAAAATGGTGTGCAGCTTGCCTTGAAAAGTAGAATGTTAAGTGGCAACAATAAGTTTTTTATAAATGGTGAAGTCTATCTAGTGGGCAGCAATGCATTCAAAACGTTGCTTGAGCTTGCTGACAACCAGGAATTTCCTCCATCCCCTCATATCGACGAAGAGACGGGAAGAATCCTTTATCAATGGTATGTTAGTGGTTATATCGTAAGTAAAATCAGGCAATCTGAAGTTTCAGATAGTTCGATATTTTATAAATTTTCTTGAATTTCTCTAGACAGTATTATTGTATTCTGGTATTAAGATTGTGGTCTTTCTGATATGAATGGCCGATGAGCTGTTTTACATTATTAATCTTTCGTCAATATATATTTTGAATATAGGAGATTTAGAATATGAAATACTCTTTATTAATTGCTGCTCTTTTAGCTTCATTTCTAGTCGGATGTGGTGAGCCAAAGCCAGGTCAATATCCTCCAAGCTTCATGGAGGAGCGTGAAAGCGCACCTGAGAAATAAGGTGTCTGTCTATTCTTGAAGTTTAACAATTTTTCTAATTTTATAAAAAAACCGCTCTGTAAAGGGCGGTTTTTTTTGATGCAATGAATTAATGTGTTGTTTATAATGAGTTATCTATCGTGTTGATGAGAGTTGGCCGCTTGATATCTGTGAATGGAAAAGCTTTGAGTGAAGTCTTTTAAGTTCCGTGATGGTTTGAATACTCGGTTCAAAATTGTATAATTTAGCTGCTTGATTATGGTATTTCATTTAAAACTAAAGAAAAGGATATGGGAGAACAAATGATTAAATTTTCACTCTTGGCTGCTGCTTTTGCAGTATTAACGTTAACTGCTTGTGAAGGCAAAAAAAGTCTTGATGGCTATCCTATGGATAAACCACCTCCATCAGCTTATGCACCTAGGGATTCAGAACCTGCTGATGACACAAAGTAGTCTTATTTGGGCTATTAATCCCCTTGAAAACGAGATTATTAGCTTGAGACTGATGAAACAAAATTTGGGTTTATGAAAATATACTAAGCGCAATTATGAAAAATGATTTTGCATAAACCATCAAATCATATGGAATATGTGGCGTTTTTACTTATTCCAATAATGATTAATAATCCGGAAGGCGGACATAAGCTTGTTAAATTTCTAGTAAAGCTTGCTTGAATGATTAATTTAATTCGTTATATACTGCCAGACTTACTTTTGAGAACTTTTTATAAGGGAAATTCCATGATGAAATATACACTTCTGGCTGCAATTTTATTGGCTTTAATCTTATCTGCATGTGGTGGAAAACCAAGTCAAGCATTGCCTGAAACTGAAAAAGCAAATTATGAAAAGATTATTAGCGGCGAGGAAGCAGAAAGCAAAAAATAATTTCTTCGTCTGAAGAAAAAAGCCGCCCGAAGAGGCGGTTTTTTTATTTATAAGATTTATTTCCTGAACCTTGTGCCTTCTTACTATTTGAGCTGTTCTTGTAAAAGCTTCAGAATGCGACTTGTAGTGGCGGAGCTTACTGCTGTTCCGTCATCATTTAACAAAGTGACTTTACTGGTGCTGGTCCCTGTATCATGAATTTGTATGCGGTATTTTGCAGCTTTTGCATCATCCTTATCACCGCTACGCCAGAACATAATTCCTGACAGAATTCCATCATCATCGCCTTTTTTCTTGCTGTCTTTATCGGGATTAAGATAACGCACAAAATAAATACCATCTACGCGGTTGCGATCTTCAACAGTAAATCCAATACGATCAAGTGCCAGGCCGACACGTCGCCATGATCTATCGAATGCTTCATTAATGATGAGAGTATTTCCTGTTTCCCGGTCAATGTAGGCGCGTTCCTGAGCAGTGCTCTTACCCGTAGTGGTTAGCTCCAGCTTGGCTTTTTCTTCTTCTACACCAAAGCGCATCATCAAACGCGATAACATTTCAGCTTCCAGGTCAGGATCAGCTGGTCGAGGTTGCCAGATTGTCCGGTTAAGGCCGCCGCCTTCCAGAACCTCAATCATGCCGCGATGGCTGACATATATTTCTGTGCTGCCTGCTTCATTCCGTTCCAGACGGGTACGGAATTTATCACGCTCGGCAGTTGAATAAATACTATCCAGAAAGGTGGAGAGGAGAGTGCGAACAATGTCTTGTGGAATCTTGGCGCGATTTTCGGCCCAATCAGTTTCCATAATTCCTGCTTCCGGAACTTCCATTTTGATTAAGAAACCCAGTTCCTGCCAGAACTCTTTTACTATCGGCCATACGACTTCAGGAGACTGAGGTACAACCAACCAGCGTTGTGTTCCTGCCCGTTCAATATGCACGCTCTGAACCGATGCCGGTAAAAAGGAGGGCGTGCCAGCATTTTGTTGTCCGCCACGTTCGCTACTATAAGTTGAAAATGTTGCGCTACCTGATGAACTGAGCTCAGGGATTGAATAGCGCTCGTCAATTGCCGGTTGGATGAGATCGGGCGGTATATCTAAAGCAGGCAATTTTCCTGCTGATTTGTAATCAATAGTTTTTGTTTCAGGGAATAGGTTACAACCTGTGTTTGTCAATGAAAGCGCCAATACCAGAGATGGTATGGTTACTTTTCGCCATTTCATTTTTGACATCTTACTCCTTCAAATCATGGATATTGGCTGATTGCATTGCTTCTCGAATAAGCTGATGATGCTGAGCAGATAATGGCGTAAGTGGCAGGCGGATTCCGGAACCTATTAAACTCATTTGTGCAACAGCCCATTTCACTGGAATTGGATTAGCCTCTATAAACAGATCAAGATGTAAACGCAGCAGCCTATTATTCAGTGCCCGTGCAGTATTCAGATTGCCAGAGAATGCAGCGACACACATTTCATGCATCATTCTGGGTGCTACATTTGCTGTAACTGAAATGACACCATCACTGCCTAAGAGAAGCAACGCTAGCGCACTGACATCATCTCCGCTATAGATGGAAAATCCAGGCGGTGCGCGTAACAATAAGTCAGAACCTCGCCCAATATCTCCCGTCGCATCTTTAATACCAATGATATTGGGAATTTGTGCCAGGCGTAGTGCGGTATTGTTATGGATATCTGCAACTGTTCTACTCGGAACGTTATATAGGATATGTGGAATTTCTACTGCTTCTGCAATTGCTCTAAAATGCTGATACAGCCCTTCCTGAGTAGGTTTGTTGTAATAGGGAGCAACCGAAAGACAGGCATCTACACCTGAATCTTTTGCATAAATCGATAAATCGATTGCTTCACGTGTTGAATTGGCGCCAGTGCCTGCAATCACCGGCATGCGCCCAGCGACATGATCAACTGCGGTGCGCATTAATAGATGGTGTTCATCAAAATCTACAGTTGGAGATTCACCCGTAGTGCCAACTACCACAACGCCATCGGTACCCTGGTCAATATGGAAATCAAGAAGAGATCGGAAGCGTTCTAGATCTAATCCGCCCGCTTCATCCATTGGAGTGACGATAGCAACCAAGCTACCTTTAAACATAACAAGCTATCCAGTAAAAATAAATCATTTTACCCGAATCTCGTATTGTTTAAGCATATTCACTATGTATTCCAGCATATTTTCTTCTTGCTGCTAACTTAGATGCCACACTTTAATCTATCGATATTTAAACCTTATCCATTTAATTTAGAGAAATTGATCTTATCATCACTGTAATCAACTTCAATGGTATCTTTTGCAACAAATTTGCCTTCCAGAATCTCTTTGGCCAACGGATTCTCAATTTGCGCTTGGATGGCGCGTTTTAGAGGGCGAGCACCATACACTGGATCAAAACCAGCTTGAGAAAGTGCTGCGAGTGCTGCTTCGCTGACTTGAAGTTTCATTTCCAATTTAGCCAGCCGTGTTTCCAGATAATGCAATTGTATTCTAGCAATCGATTTAATATGTTTTTCATCCAAGGCATGGAACACCACAACTTCATCAATGCGATTAATAAATTCCGGACGGAAATGTGTTTTTACTTCGCCCATCACTGCTTGCTTGATCGCTTGATATTCGCTTCCAGACATTTCCTGAATCATTTGCGAACCCAAGTTGGATGTCATGACGATAACCGTATTCTTAAAATCAACAGTGCGTCCCTGACCATCAGTCATACGACCGTCATCAAGAACTTGTAGCAATACATTGAATACATCCGGATGCGCTTTTTCCACTTCATCCAGCAAAATGACGGAATAGGGCTTTCTGCGTACAATCTCAGTTAAGTAGCCGCCTTCTTCATAACCGACGTAACCCGGCGGTGCTCCAATCAGGCGGGCTACCGAATGTTTTTCCATAAATTCGGACATGTCGATGCGGATTAAATGGTCTTCAGAATCAAACAGGAAACCAGCCAAGGCCTTGCATAGCTCAGTTTTTCCAACCCCAGTTGGTCCCAGGAACAGAAAAGATCCGTACGGACGATTGGGATCAGCCAATCCAGCGCGAGAACGCCGGATTGCATCAGATACTAAGCGTACGGCTTCATCCTGACCGACCACGCGATCATGTAGTTTTTGTTCCATTAGCAGCAGTTTTTCACGTTCACCTTGCATCATTTTAGACACAGGGATACCGGTAGCCCGCGATACCACTTCTGCAATTTCTTCTGCGCCGACTTGAGTGCGTAACAGCTTGGGTGCGGCCTTAACACCCGGTTCAGCTCCCCCGGATTTTTGCTTTTGATCGTTAAGTTGCGATTGCAATTGCGCTTCAAGTTGCGGAAGACGGCCGTATTGCAATTCTGAGACTTTTTGCCAATCCCCTTTACGGGTAGCCGCCTCTATTTCCAGCCTAATTTTTTCCATTTCCTCCTTGATTTGTTGGGAGCCTTGTACATGGAATTTTTCAGTTTTCCAGATTTCATTTAAGTCAGCATATTCCCGTTCTTTCTGTTTTATTTCTTCCTCGAGTAGTTGCAGACGTTTCTGCGATGCTTCATCTTTTTCCTTTTTGATTGCTTCCCGTTCAATTTTGAGTTGTATCAGGCGCCGGTCCAGCTTATCCAGCGCTTCCGGTTTGGAATCAATTTCCATGCGGATGCGCGCCGCAGCCTCATCAATCAAGTCAATTGCCTTGTCGGGCAGAAAGCGATCGGTAATGTAACGATTGGATAATTCCGCGGCAGCGACAATAGCGGGGTCAGTGATATCCACGCCATGATGTACTTCGTATTTTTCCTGTAAACCGCGCAGTATTGCGATCGTGGCTTCTACGGTGGGTTCTTCCACCAATACCTTCTGAAAGCGTCGTTCCAGCGCAGCATCTTTTTCAATATATTTCCGGTATTCATCTAAGGTGGTCGCGCCGACACAGTGCAATTCTCCGCGTGCTAATGCAGGTTTTAACATATTACCCGCGTCCATTGCGCCTTCTGCCTTTCCTGCTCCCACCATGGTATGCAGCTCATCAATAAATACAATGGTTTTACCTTCGTCTTGCGCAAGTTCTTTCAGCACCGACTTAAGGCGTTCTTCAAATTCACCACGGTATTTCGCACCTGCCAGCAGTGCGGCCATATCCAGAGAGAGAACGCGTTTGTCTTTCAGGCTTTCAGGTACTTCACCATTGATAATGCGCTGGGCTAAGCCTTCAACAATTGCGGTTTTACCTACACCTGGTTCACCAATCAGAACGGGATTGTTTTTTGTGCGACGTTGTAGAACTTGTATCGCGCGACGAATTTCATCGTCACGTCCGATGACTGGATCCAGTTTGCCCTGACGCGCACGTTCCGTAAGATCCAGTGTATATTTTTTCAAAGCTTCACGACTACCTTCGGCTTCTGCGCTACTGATCTGTTCTCCGCCTCGTATTGCATTAATGGCTTTTTCTAGTGCGGTGTAATTGCCGCCATGTTGCTTAAGCAATACAGCGATCTCACCTTTGTCCTGCAAAATTGCCAGAAGAAACATTTCTGACGCAATAAACTGGTCGTTGCGTTTTTGCGCTTCTTTGTCTGCCAAGTTAAGCAGGTTATTCAGCGTACGGGAAATAGCAACTTCCCCTTCTGAGTTTTCTACTTTAGGTAAACGATGAACGCTTTGCTTTACATTCTCCAGCAGTGGGGTGGTATTGACTCCGGAACGTTGAAGCAAGGAAAGCGTGCTGCCATCTTCCTGTTGCAATAATGCTAATAGTAGATGTTGTGGTTCAATGGTTGAATTATCCTGACCGACAGCAATACTCTGTGCATCAGCAAACGCCTGCTGGAATTTAGTAGTTAATTTATCAAAACGCATAAAATTCTCTCATAGTAAGTTATTGATGCCTACGTGGGGGATAGGGCCGAAATTTCAAGAGCGGATTAAACCGCCTGGATACTGTATTTCCCAATACAGAAATGATTATGAAAGAAAGTTGATGAATTTAATCGCTTGAAGATTGGAAAATCAAGAAGATGATATCTGGTTCAGATGGTTCATGTTTTTTTCTTGGGTGGTTCTGGGTAGGGATAAAGAATATTCAGTGCCACGCTTTTACCCGCTGTTTCAACGATACGTACATGCTCGCGTTTAAATTGCCGTGCATGGTGCAGGCCACATGAGTGGGCGATCATGTTAATTTCTTTGTTAACATTCCTGGCATAATTGGCAACGCGCAGATATTTTTCTTCAACCACCAGACCATTCTGCAAGCGCGCATCATGAGTTGTAATTCCAGTAGGGCAGGTATTGAGATGGCAGCGCATCGCTTGAATGCAGCCTAACGAGAACATAAAGCCGCGCGCAGTATTCACAAAATCGGCACCAGCACAAAGCGCCCATGCGCCTTCTGCAGAAGTCACCAATTTCCCCGCAGCAACGATATAGATGCGACTCTTCAGGCCGGATTGGAGTAATGAATCTACCACACGTGGCAATGCTTCTGCGATAGGTAGGCTGACATGATCAATCAATGTCTGCGGTGCTGCGCCACTGCCGCCCTCGCCCCCATCAATAGTCAAAAAATCGGGTGCATATTCAAGTCCCCGACGATTGATGCTGTCACATAATTCGTTAATAAAATTCCATCCGCCGATAGCTGTTTTGACTCCTACAGGCCGTCCGGTAAGTTCGCGGATATAAATAATTTTATCAAGCAGTTCATCAATATTGTTAATGTCCTTATGGCGATTTGGGCTGATGGAATCCTGATTCTCAGGAATGCCGCGGATGGCGGCAATTTCGCTACCTACTTTATTGCCAGGCAGCAATCCGCCTTTGCCGGGTTTTGCACCTTGCGAAAGCTTGATTTCAAATGCTTTTACAACCTTGCTCAATTCTTTTGCACGCAGAGGTGAGAAATTGCCGCTCTCATCTCGGATGCCATATTTGGCGGTGCCAATTTGCATTATCAAGTCACAACCACCTTCCAGGTGATATGGGGACAGTCCGCCTTCACCGGTATTCAGCCAGCAACCCGCTTGTGCGGCACCAAGTGATAGCGCGCGCACAGCCGGTTTTGAGATTGCGCCATAGCTCATGCCGCTGATATTGACAATGGATTTGGCTTCGAATGGATATTCGCAATAACCTTGGCCGATATGTAGTGAAGGTGTTGGTAGCTGATCTTCTTCCTGGATCGGGAAGGCGGCATTGACAAAAATAATCGAACCAGGCTGGCGTAAATCATTGGTAGAGCCAAAACCGACGAGGCTGCCTTTGTTCTTGGAATTTTTGTATATCCAACCCCGCGTGGCGCGATTAAACGGCATCTCATCCCGGTCATTGGTAAAAAAATATTGCCGGAAATATTTACCTTGCCGTTCAAAAACATAACGCAGCCGTCCAATGACAGGATAATTACGCAGCACAGAATGTTTTTTTTGTGTTACATCCTGAATAAACCAGAATACGACCATGCCGACGATGACAAGACCCAACATAGTGGCAATACTATAAATAATCAAATCAATCGCACTGGACATTTAATCTCCTAATCAGGTATGGGGCTGCATGAATTATCTGTTCAAATGGCATAAGTGAGCATCCTGGAAAGCTACTTAAATACTGTGGCGTTAATCGGGTGTATTATAATTTCTTTGGCCATTGAAGATTAAGGTAAAAATAATTGAATGATTTGCGCGATGAAATTGACAACAATGTAAAGCGGGCACTGGTGGAAGATATTGGTGCGGGCGACTTGACTGCCTTACTGATTCCATTTGGGAAAAAGCTGGTTGCTGATGTGTACAGCAGGGAAGATGCGGTATTGTGCGGTGCGCAATGGTTTGAAGCTTGTTTTCTGGCGCTCACGCCCGAGATCACGTTCAATTGGTGCGCCAGGGATGGAGATAATATTCAAGCGGGACAAAAGCTATGTGAGATAAAAGGGCATGCACGTACTTTGTTGTCAGCAGAGCGTTCTGCATTGAATTTTCTGCAATTATTATCTGCCGTGGCGACACAGACCAAATATTTTGTCGATGCAATAACAGGCACACAGGCCGTCATTGTGGATACACGCAAAACATTGCCCGGGCTACGGTTGGCGCAGAAATATGCAGTGAAGTGTGGCGGGGGCATCAATCATCGTTTTGGCTTGTATGATGGGATTCTGATCAAGGAAAATCATATTATTGCAGCGGGCGGAATAAAATCAGCATTGAGGAAAGCGCAGGAAATTGCTCCAGTAGGGGTTTTTATCCAGATTGAAGTGGAATCTTTGCAAGAATTACAAGAGGCGCTGTCAGCCGGTGCCAGTATGGTGTTGTTAGATAATTTTACTTTGATTCAGTTATCGGATGCAGTTGTACTGACTCGCCAGAAAACTGGTGAACGGGTCATATTGGAAGCATCGGGAAGCATTACCCTGCAGAACGTGCGCCAAGTGGCTGAAACGGGTAGACAGGGTTTCCATTGGCAGTCTGACGAAGAATATTAAAGCGATAGATTTGTCGATGCGTTTCAGAGAATCAGAATAATGATTCCAATACCAGCTTGTTGCCTCATTCAAGTGACTGTCAAAAAACTGATTCTGGATTTTGATTTCACATTATTAATGTCGTTCATGGTTACTATGACTTTACTGTGTTTTATCCCTGTCTGTTGCTATCCCTGAAATGATTTGTGCTTGGAAGGTTTTTTCAGCCGGTTCAAACCAGGCAAGATTCTGGTGTAGTTGGACGACATCTCCAACGATGATCAGCGTGGGCGGAGTCAGATTTGCAGCTGCAGCTAGATCAGGCAGTGTTTGTAATGTTCCAACAATAGTTTTTTGTTTTTGCGTCGTACCTTGCTGAACGATCGCTGCAGGCGTTGAATCTGGCAGGCCGTGGGTAATCAATTGCTGACATAGAAGAGGGAGTCCCAGCAATCCCATATAAATCACGATGGTTTGGTTAGTCCTTGCGAGATAGGGCCAGTCCAGTTCGATGCTGTTGTTTTTCAGATGGCCGGTAACAAAAATGCAGGATTGTGCATAGTCGCGGTGCGTCAACGGAATACCTGCATATGCTGACACGCCTGAGGCAGCAGTAATGCCGGGTACAACCTGGAAAGGAATATGGTGGGAGGCCAGGGTCTCGATTTCTTCGCCGCCGCGACCAAAAATAAAAGGATCGCCACCTTTAAGCCGCAGCACCCGTTTACCTTCTTGAGCGAGACGTACCAGTAGTTGATTGATGGATTCTTGTTCTAATGTATGGCGGTTACGTTCTTTACCGGCATAAATGCGGGTGGCATCCCGACGTACCATATCGAGAATGGCAGGTGAAACCAGGCGGTCATAAACGACAACATCGGCCTGTTGCATCAGACGCATGGCCCGGAAAGTGAGTAAATCAGGATTTCCCGGCCCGGCACCAACCAGATAAACCTCGCCTTGTGGAGATTCGTCTTTTTCTTGCTGTAAGGATTGCCGCAGATACTCTTGTGCCGCATTATCCTTTCCAGCCAGTACCATTTCAGTAAATTGGCCTTGCAGCAATTTTTCCCAGAAAATACGTCGTTTCTCCGGGTGCGTCAAATGCTGTTTGACGTACTGGCGGAACTTGCCGGCAATTGCCGCCAGGCGTGCATAGGCGACTGGTATCATAATTTCCAGTTGGGCGCGAAGCAATCTGGCCAGTACAGGAGATTGGCCGCCGCTGGATATAGCAATCAACAGCGGCGAACGATCAACGATGGAAGGCATGATGAAGGTACATAAATCCGGATCATCGACAACATTGACAGGAATTTGCCGTTGCTGGGCTGCTTCAGAAACCAATTGGTTCGTGGTGCGATCATTTGTCGCGGCAATAACTAAAACAATATTTTTCAGCTGCCGGGGTTGAAAATATTCAGCACAAAATTTGATTTTTCCATGCACGAGGTATTCTTTCAGTGTTGTATCCAGCTTAGGCGATACCACAGAAACCTGGGCGCCAGCCTGGAGCAAGAGCAGAGTTTTGCGCGTAGCGACTTCACCGCCGCCTACTACTAGACACGCTTTGTTTTTGATATTTAAGAAAACTGGCAAAAAATCCATTACTTTCTCGGGGGATTCCTAATTCAAAAAATAAAGGAAGTATTGATTAATTCTAAGCCAGAAATAGGTGTCAGTTAATCAGCGCTTCCTTGAGATACGATGGGTGTTTTCTACCAATGTTTGAGGGTTGAAACGTTTTTAAATTAAGTTAAGTTTATAAACTGGATTCCAATTAAGTATATCTTCCAGTTTTATGTTGGTTCCGGAGTCTTTAAATACCTGTACCCACTTTTTTCTTATTCAGGTGTTCGA